>JBEKCA010000038.1:0-66431 GCA_050015115.1 Occallatibacter sp. | reverse complement strand
AAGAGCCGCGCGCCGTCAGGCGAAAGCAATACTTCAAGTGGCGACGCGTAATCTTCTGACGTGCTTGTCTCCGGCTTTGCGGCTGCGTTAACAGGCCCACCGGTCCAATAAGCGACCGAAAGAAACGCCACACCTATTGCGATAAATCCCGCGCATGCTCCATACCGAAGTCCATTTCGTGTTTGGCGGCTCATTTAGGCTCCTCCACGGTATGTATGCGGTCCACTGCTATGTGTTCGAGAGTCTGTTCGCGCCCGCTTGGCCACAAACCGAAGTGCAGGCGTTCCTCGTTCTGTGACAAATAGCCCGATTCAGCCACGCGTTCCGCTGTTTGGCGTTTGCCTGCCGCAAAGACTTCCACCTTTGCTCCAATCCCGTCGCGATTGCTCTTTGTGCCTTTCAATTTGATTGCTAGCCAATGACCTGTATTCGTCGAAACGTTGTGCAGAAGCGTTCCCTTCGATCCAAGATTCACCACAAAAGCATCTACTTTTCCGTTGTTTTCGTAGTCGGCAAAACATGCGCCGCGTGCTGTGGTGCGTACGCTCAGCACCGGACCGGCCTCGCGCGAGACATCCTGAAACTTGCCACTGCCCAGCCCGCGAAACAGCGTGTGCTCCTCCGGAATCAGGTGAACAAGACCACCATGAAATACGAGAATGTCGAGCTGGCCGTCGTTGTCGAAGTCGTATATACCCGTGCCCCAGCTCGCGTATTGCGCGTTTGCCTGTGAAACCCCATTCTCCGCGCCAAGATCTTCAAAACTCATCTTTCCCGTCTTCGACCCCACTGACAAAGACCCGCCCGCAGGAGCTCCGGTGTTGTGCAACAGCCTGTTGTAGCGCCCGTCGGTCACCCACAGATCCAGCCATCCCGTGCCTTCGAGATCGGCAAAAACAGGCCCCATTGACGAGGTCGATTCGCCATTCTGACCATAGGCCGTGTTCGTATCGCTGCCAACCTCTTCAAAGGTTCCATCGTGCTTGTTGTGGAAGAGGAAGTTCTCCGTGCGGTCATTGGAGACATAGATGTCATCCCACCCATCATTGTCGAAGTCCGCAGCCGTGACTCCCATCGTTCGCCCCACATAGGCGCCAATACCCGATTTTTCGGTAACGTCGGTGAATGTTCCGTCACAGTTGTTGTGAAAGAGCTTGTTTGTCTCGCCCTCATAGTCCAGCGGTCCGGGATAGTTGGTCGGTGCATAGAAGGCGCGATATGTGGGATCGAATTTGACGTAACGGCCCACGAACAGATCGACGCAACCGTCCTTGTCGTAATCCAGCCACGTCGAACTGATGGCCCAACCTTCCACCTTGATCCCAGCCTTTGCGGTCACATCAGTAAAGTGTCCATTACCATCGTTGTGATAGAGAATCGTTTTGCCGTATCCGGTCACAAGCAGATCGACAAAACCGTCGTTGTCATAGTCAGCAGCCGTCACGGCCATTCCATATATGTCTGGGTCAAGCCCGGCACTCTCCGTCACATCAGTGAAGGTGCCGTCGCCATTGTTGCGATAGAGATGATTGTGCGGTAGCGGATTCGGCTTAACCTTCAGTGGAAACGGATGCATCGAGTCGTCCAGCGGCCGCCCGTTCATCACGTAGAGAGACTCAAGGCCGCTGTTGTTGTAGTCGAACCACACGCAGCCTGCGCCGGTATCCTCGAGCAATGATCCCATCTGCCGTGATCCGAAGCTATGCGTAAAATTGATCCCGGCCTTGTCGCTCGCGTCTTCAAAGCGAATCACAGACGCCATTGTCGCGGTTGAACTCTGCGGTGCGACATTCTTCGGCCGCGCAAGTGGCGTCTGCCGCACAGCAGGTGGCTCTGCGGCGACACTGAGATGCGCCGTAGAAATGGAGATTGCGGAAAACAGAAGAAATTTGCGGAGATTAATCTCAGTTGCCTCCTGGCTTTGCGTGTTGCGCATCGCGTGGCTCCCTCAAGCCTGTTAGATCGGCAGGCGTTGTAGTAAGCAGCAGTACAGCAGGCAACCGATTCTCCGGCGTGCGCTCCGGCCCCGCGTGGCAACCCGTACAGTAGCGCTGTTCTCCGCGGCGAATCCAGAACCATCCGTGTTCCTGCAACAGCACTGCGCCCTTCTCATCAAGCAGCGCAAAGCGAATGGGCTTATCGGCAGGAGTTTGCACATAGAAGGAACCATCTGTCTCTACTGGCGCGGTGCCCGTGACAACTGCGTGGCCTTGAGCGTCTTGCGTCTCCAGCCGCACCGATGCAGGCGCAACGCGAAGATTGCCCTCGCGCGACTGCCGTGCATCCAACGCCATCAGATTGGCGTAGCTCCAGTCATGCAGCCCGGAAGGGTGACGCTTGGACGTTGTGCGTGCTGCAACGAGAACCGGCTCGACAATATCCTCGCCGCTCTGAGCCAGTAATGTTTGCAACGCCGCAGCGCCCGGCTTCCAAAGCTTCAATGCGTAGCGCGTTCCAGCGCCGGCTCGCGCGCTCATTAGCCATGCGCCATTGGCTGTCTCGGCAATCGCGCCCGCATAGTCGGCGCGCGGCGCAACGATGGGCTGCTCCGCTGCGAGAGGCGACGTGAACCTCGCCAATGTTGCGCCGTGCGTGAACACCAAATCGCCAGAGGCCAACTGTGTTCCTCCCCAGCGAGCTGAGCCGTGGTCGCAGCGGTAAGACTCGACTCCGCTTCCGTCCGAGTAAACCAGAAACAGCTCCGGCGTTGATCCGGAGCCTAAGGGGAAGCCGGCTTCAAAGAGAATGCGCCCATCTTTCAGCACTGACTCAGGGATTGCGCTGGCCTGCAAAAAACTGAGTGGCTGAACTGCGGAGCCGTCCAATTGCGCTGCTTCGAGCCGATAGCCCTTGTCAGTGCGGTGCGCATAGACCAGGCGGCCGCCGGGCAGATAGAGCGGACGAATGGCGTCGTTTGCATCCGCGACAATCTTGCGCAGCGAATGGTCTACCAGCGTCAGCTCCCATATCTGCCATGGGTCGTCCGCAGTCTTCTTGCCAGCGAAAAATACCGTCTGAGCGTCGAAGGATACGTTGGCGTCCGCAGTAGCGGCAAAGCCAGTTATTAGTGGTTCGGCCTTGCCGACATGAACGGAGAGCAGTTGCGCGCCTTTTGGAAAGCGTTCTTCTCCGCGCAATGCCGCTAAGGGCTCATAGGCTGGCGTGGCAGTGACGATAATATCCGCTTTGGGGCATTGTGTCGGTTCGCGCGCAAAACCGCAAACCAGCATCAGAGCGAACAAAGCGGAAATCGTCGCGACTTTTGCAATGAATCTCATCCAACAGCCTCCACAGGCCAGCGAACACACACAACGCGTACGGTGGATTGTGATCAGCGTACTCGCGGCACCAGAACGTACAGTGTGCCGCAAGAGCCAAGTTGTGTTTGGGGCCCTGATAAATACTGGCTTCCACCACAAAGAGGGCTAAAAGACTTGCAGATCGCATGTTCACTGGACTGTCAATGAGCATCAAACCTGCGGACCCTGGACGCAACAACCCGTAGACGGAGATGCGCCTACAACCTGCGATGTACCACATAACTCATCCCTTGTGTTGATGATTATTGCCTACTTGCGATGGAGATGAACCTCAACTCTTTGGCGGTCGTAAATTAATGTCACTTCATCGATAGTGTTAATTGACCGATACGCATTTTCAAATCATGAAGAGCTGTCCATGATCGATTCATCCGCGGTGCCGCTATGCAAGGAATCGATTCGAGTGCTGGTTGTCGAAGACCACCACGTGGTGCGCCAGGGGCTGGTTGCCCTACTCAATGTGGCAAACGGCTTTGAAGTAGTGGGCGAGGCCGCAGACGGGATCGAAGCAATCGCGCAGTTTCGCAAGCATCAGCCGGATATCACTTTGGTGGACCTGCGCCTGCCGCGATTGAGCGGCGTCGAGGTCATCGAGCGAATCCGCACGGAAACTCCGCAAGCGCACTTCATCGTGCTCACAACCTACAACGGAGACGAGGACATCTATCGCGCTCTGCAGGCCGGAGCGCGCGCCTATCTGCTGAAAGGTATGACCTTCGAAGAATTGATCGCGACGATCCGAACGGTTCATGCGGGCAACTCGTACATTCCACCGGCGATTGCCGGAAAACTGGCAGATCGCATAGGCGCCAGGGAACTGACATCCAGAGAGTTCGAGGTGCTGGAGCAGATTGTTCATGGCAGGAACAACAGGGAGATTGCGACCGAACTCGAAATCTCACAGACCACGGTCAAGACGCACGTTAACAAGCTACTGGGCAAACTTGGAGTGCCGGACCGGACGCGTGCGGCAACAACGGCGATTCAAAGAGGTATAGTTCCACTCGAATCCCTCAACAGTCCTCAATGAAGCAAGCGGCAACACAGGCTGTGCCTCGCCAAACCTGCCGAAGCGTGAAGCTCATCGAAAATCGGTGAACCGCGGCCGTTTTTGAGAAGCAGACTTACGACCGCCGCCGCGAAGGCAATAATGGCGAGCCCCAATAGCACCTGAAGTGGATATAGGCCGGCGCGATCGAAAAATCGGCCGACCATGACAGGACCTGTGCCACCACCGATGGCATAAGCGGTCCACATGAGCCCGTATAACACTGAGAAGTGTTTGCGGCCGAAGTATCGCGCCAGTAGATAGGGTCCGACATCCGCTTCGCTACCGAGGCCGATGCCGAGCAGGGCTCCGCCGATCAGCGCTACGCCAGACGAGCCGGCGAGCGCGAGGACGAGAGACCCCGCCGCCGCAATCACAAGCACGCAGGTCTGGATGCGCTCAGGAGAAAACCGGTCAATGAGAAGACCGACAAAGAGCCTTCCAATAATACCTGCGCCACCGCGAAATGAAAGCACAAGTGCCGCGCTTCCCGCCGGGATGCCGTGCTGAGTGAGAATGGCCGCGAGGTTTGTCACCAGGCCGTTCTCGCTGAAGGCAGAGAGAATGGTAATGCCGGCGAGAATCCAGAAAGCGGTGCTCGATAATGCCGATCGGACCGTCGCCCCGGACGGAGGCGTAAACTCTTCGCGTTTGATGGGAGCGGGCCGATTGCGAACCAGCAGCGCCGTCAGCGGGAAGCCGAGAAGCGCAATTCCGCCCAGCAGCAGATAGGCATTGCGCCAGCCGTAGTTGCCGATGGTCCATTGCGTCAGAGGCGGAATCAATATCGATCCGACTCCGCTTCCGGTAAGAATGAGGGCGAGCGCGAAGCCGCGATGCCTTTGAAACCATGTAAGCATCGTTCGCGTGTAGGCGAACTGCGCACCGCCGTTGGCCACCAGTCCCAACACGAAAAACGTGAGATAGAACCGGCCGAGGCTCAGACCCAGCCAGCTGAGCGATGCGAGGGCGAATGCAAATATCAGAATGGAAGGAAGGATGATTCGCCTCGGCGGAAAACGGTCGAGGAGGATTCCGATGAAGGGTGAAACGAGTGCGACGGTGATAGCCGCAAGGCCGAATGCTCCATCAAGCGATGCGCGGTTCCAGCCCAACGATGCGTGCAATGGAGTAAGGAACAGGCTGAACGTGTAGGGAACGATGGGTGCAAAGCTCGTCATTACGCCGACAAATGCCGCCGCCGCCACGCCCCAGCCGGGATAGTGGATCGAGCTCTCATCGGCCAGCTTCTGATTGGCTGTCTGCTCCATCATTTGTCCTGCTGCCTCAGGCGCTTGCGGACTGTTGACGTTCGTTGTCCACTTGCGCCATGCGCTCGATCAGCCTGGGGAATGCGGCATTCGAAACGAGCCTGACGTCATTGCCGGGTACAACCTGATTCTAGAAGTTGGATAGGGAAGGCGAGACTTGTTGCCGCATGTAATCTTCTCCGACAGCCATTCTCTCTACAACCAGCCCAAGGTTGAGTTTCATCTCCATCGTTCGATGGATTGACGGGCCTGAATACTAATGGTTTTATCGCTTCATGGCTTCTGAAGCCCAACTGCCGGTTGATGAAACTTCCCCACAAATGGCTGAGGACAACGCCATTCGTTTCTTCGATCATGGATGCGGCATCGTTCCCCATAGTTGAACCAGGGCGCTTTCATTCGCGCTCTCTCTAAGGATTGATGCCGGGCCCGGAAGCTGATACGGGTTCTTGCGTTATTCGAGAAAACAAGCTCGACCTCGCGAAGGGGGACGTGCATTCTGCGGCGCATTGGAACGGATTGCAAGCGCTATTGCACGAATTCCTGCGATAAGTACACTTCATTCGCCCGATTGCGAAGCGCAATAGAGGTCGAAATTTGATTTACTGGAGGCACCGTGAAGCTCAGTGATAAATGCTTTGGAATCGCCGCGGCAATGATGGCAGCGGCTCTTCTTCCTCTTCTCGTTCTCGCGCAGGCGACCACGGCATCGATTCACGGCACAGTTACCGATCCAAACGGGGCGGTGCTCGCAAATGCTATCGTAACCGCCGTCAACACGAGCACAGGGATTTCGAGTACTCAGAAGACGGACAATAAGGGTTACTTCATCTTGCCCGACCTGCACATTGGCGGTCCGTATTCGATCACGGTTGAAGATCCGGGGTTTCAGCGTTTTACTACAACCGGCATCGTACTCGACCTCAGTTCTGCTCGAGAGGTAGATGCGCGGCTACAGATCGGAGCTTTATCTCAAACTGTTGAAGTGAACGCGACCGCCGTGCAGGTTGAGTCGTCGGACGTTCAACTGAAAAATGTTGTGGCGGCTCAGGAGCTTGAGGAACTCCCGACGCTCGGCCGGGATGCCGTACAACTTCAGAAGACCGCCCCTGGAACCGTCGAAGCCTCGGACCGTGAAGCTACCTTCTCGACGAACGGCAGCCAGACACAAGAGAATTCCTATCTGCTGGATGGAACCGACATCAACGACTTTCTACTGAACCAACCCGGGATTGTAGTGAATCCCGACGCGTTGGCAGAAGTGAATGTCATCACCAGCACGATCGATCCCGAATTCAGCCGCAACTCCGGCGCAATTGTCGATGAAGCGCTGAAGAGCGGCACGAATCGGTACCATGGCGATGGATTTGAATTTTATCGCGACACCTTTCTCAATAATGGCAATTTCTTTTCAACCACACGGCCCCAATTTCACCAGAACGTCTTCGGTGGCACTCTGGGCGGACCGATCCGTCAAAATCACGCATTCTTTTTTGTTGCCTACCAAGGCTTGCGAAACCGTACGGCGCTGACGACGTTAACGCCAGTATTCTCCGGTGACCAAAGAGGAGGTAACTTCTCAGCTGACGTGGCACAGTTTTCAAGCAAGCCGATTCCATTTCCAAATGGGATTCAAGGCCCTTCCGGTTTCTGCCCGCAAGGAACACCGTGGAACAGCTGTTTTCCCGATGCGCAGATACCGGTGGCGGACTTCGATCCGATTTCCGGCAACCTGCTCAAGAAGTACGTTCCGCCGACGAACTATTCGAGTGCCGGTATTGCCTACGACAATTTCAACGCCCCAAACACGTCCGGCGACGATCAGGGCATTATCCGAATCGACGATCAGTTGACCTCGAAAGATACCCTGTGGGCATCGACGGTCTTCGACTCCAACCCGGCCACAAATACTTTGCCGCTTCCTTCCACTCAATCGACAGGGACGGGCGCTACGCTGCCGGGATTTGCCGCGGTCAATTCGTCGCACACCAAGATTCTCAATGCGTCATGGACGCATGTATTCAACAGCACGATGTTGAACGAATTGCGGGCAGGCTATTTCCGGTTTAACTTCGCCGAATTGGAACCGGCACCTTCCACACTGGCCGCACCATCTTCTTTCGGATTCAATATCGTTCCCCAGGATGCAGCCGCGGGTGCGTTGCCATTCATCAACGTGAATGGTTATTTCGCCCTTGGCTTCAGCACCAATGGACCGCAGCCTCGTAAAGATGAGAACTATACTTACGTCGATAACTTCAGCAAAATTGCCGGCAATCACGATTTGAAATTCGGCGCGAGCGTAGAGCGATTTATAATCAGTAACCCGTTCTACTCCAACAATAGCGGCTCGTTTTTCTTCAACAGTTCGGCAACCTACAGCACCGGCGACCCTGCGGCCGATTTTCTCCTTGGAATTCCGGCGACGTATAGCCAGGGATCGGGATTCTTTGTCGATGTAAGGGCATCGCAATTTTACGCGTATGCCCAGGACCACTGGAAGGCCACAAACACCGTGACCCTGGCTTATGGCGTGGGCTACGATGTAGAGACTCCGTATGAGGATTTGCAGTATGGCGGTGTTGGCGTGACGTGCTGGACGCCGACCAACGCGCAGTCGCAGGTTTTTCCCGGCGCGCCTCCGGGGCTGCTCTATCCCGGTGATTCCGGTTGCAATAAGAATGGAAGCCTAACAACGCATTGGGATCATCTCTCTCCCCGCGTCGGATTTGCATGGTCGCCAAATCGTAGTTTGGGAATACTTACGGGAGCGTCGGGACAACATACCTTCGCGATTCGCGGCGGATTCGGCGTCTATTGGAACCGCGTGCAAGGTGAAGGAGCGCAAGTCAACTCCAACGACCCGCCATTTTCCGAGAGCAGCGTCGGCGCAGCAGCGTTGGGTGGCAGTCCAGGCTTTGCCAATCCCTTCCAGGATATCGCCGGCACACCGGGCGCCTCCTACACGGCAAATCCATTTCCATATGCCGTGCCGAAGCCCGGCGCGAACGTAAACTTCATGTCTCTTTATCCACTGGAAATGGACAATCTGACCTCGGAGTTCGATGTTCCTTATACCTATAACTTCAACCTGAATGTACAGCGCTCATTGCCCAGTAACATGGTGCTGACGCTTGGCTACGTGGGCTCGCTGGGAAGAAAACTCGATCGCGCAAGAGAAGGCGACCCGATAACCCAACAGGGACACGATGATTGCTTGAATGGCACTGGTTCGAGCTCACCGATCAATCTCTATGTCGGACAGGGTATCCAGACCTTCTCTTGCCTGCAGTTGGCTGGATCGCAGTCGCTCTATTTTCCGGGCGAGAAACTGCTGCAGCCGGGAGCCGTCCCAGGATCGCAGATACCGGGCGTCTTTCCGAACGGCCTGCCCTACTACCTTTCAATTGGCGGCATGCACACCAGCGGGTCCTCGAGCTATAACTCGGTCCAGGCGTCGCTGACCAAGTCGTCCACGCATGGATTGTACTTCTCCCTTGCGTACACATACAGCCATTCTTTGGACAATGCATCAGGCCTTGAAGACTCGGTAGCGAATGGGTACGGAACAAACTATGTCCCTGGGTTCGAGCATCTCAGCTACGGAAACTCGGCATACGATGCGCGCCAGCGGCTGGTAGGAATTTATAACTATGGAATTCCCCTGCCCCAGAACATGCGAAATCAAGCCTATGCCCGCACGTTATTGGGCGGATGGCATCTGTCAGGAATCACCACGCTGCAGAGCGGCTTTCCGGTGACGGTTTACGACGGAGGAGTTTTCAACTCCCTTTACTGTGACCAATTCAGCTTTGTCAATTGTCCTGACGTTCCAGTTACCTCCACCTTCCATATCAAGACGTTGAACCCAAGGAGTTCGGGTAACTTCTGGTTCAACACGGCAACCTTTTCCCAAGAACCAATCGGCACTTTCGGAAACGTGAAACGCAATTTCTTCCACGGCCCCGGATTCAACTATTCGAACTTCGAAGTGTATAAGAACGTTCCTGTCGGAAAAGCAGAAGGCTCACGCTATGTGCAGCTACGGCTTGAGGCGTACAACGCATTCAACCATGCAAACTTTGCAAACCCGAGCGGAAACTACGGAGCAGGGCCAACGGTTTTCGGTAAGATCACCTCGGTAGATCAGCCAGTGAATGCCGGAGGCGACCCGCAGCCCGGGCGGGCCATTCAAATTGCCGGAAAGTTCTATTTTTGACAGTTGCAGACAGGACTTGCGTCGAACTCAAATGGGGAGATATGCGGCCGTTCCAGGTATCCGGAGCGGCTGCGGAGAATCCAGTCGATCAATCTCTCGCACTTCGAACCTGGCAATGACTAGCTGATTTCTCTCGCTGTGATTTCATACTTGAAGTTATCCGGATCGAATGGATCGATCCGCCCTTCCGAGGTTTCGGCCTGCGGATACATGAAGTACGCCAGCTGCTTACCGGCGGATCCGGGTAGGTAAACGTCATGAGCGTAGTTATATGCCATCCAATTCATCTCCCATGAACCGAATAGATGATGGCGGGCACGCGACACGATTTGGTCGCTTAATGGACGATTCCCAGGAGGTTCTTCCAGAGCCACCTTCCTGACATCGGCCGGGTCCACAGGCACCCAACCATACCCGCGCAGGTAGACTTCCGCGCGACAGTGCTGTCCCTTCGTTGCGATATCGGTAGCCAGTCCAAGGCTCTTGAAGCCCATCTCTGATTTTGCGATCCGCAAACCATAGACATGCCGAGCCGGCAAGCCCACCGAGCGGGCTAGTCCGACATACAGAGCGTTCAAGTCGGCACATTTGCCGCCCATATCACCTGACTCCAGCATGAATCGAACGTCGCCACGACCACATCCACGGACTTTCGGATCGCGGAACGTATTTTCCACCACCCACTCATAAATCGCCCGCGCCTTCTCGATGTCGGTGGTCGCGCCAGCGGTCGCTTTCAGCGCAGTCTCTTTGACAATGCCGTCTGTCGGCACATATCGGGTGGGCTGAAGGAAGTAGTCGAGTTCTGCGTGTGAAGTGGGCGGAACTGTTCCTCGGGAAGTCAAATCGACGGCGTAGTTTTTCAGCGCGACGCGTGCGGTCAGGTTCAGCGTCGGCTTCGCGTTTGCAGCATATATCGCTGATACGATCCCTTGAGCGCTTTGCTTATCCTTGCTCAGCTTGGCCGTTCCACCGTCTGCTGTGAACCGAGCCGAAATTGTGTTTTGATAAGGCGTGTTGCGAATCAGCGGCGCCGGTAGCCAGATGTGGCTGACACCGTTAGGCTTCAGTAACTCAACCTTGGTGACGACCTCGAAAGTTCGCCATTCGCCTGCCGAGGGGGTGTGAGCCAGGACCGGCACCGCCCTGGAAAGTGCCCAACCCGCACTGATGCAACTACTCGCTCGCAAGAAATCTCGCCGATTCATAGCTCGCCTCAAAAAGTGCCGCTAACGACATTGGATGGGAGACCGGCGCCTGATTCATATGAGACAAATTCAGATCAAAGCGCAGATTAGATGATCGATGTTCGACACTCTTACTTCGGCCACAACGAACATGATGGCAGTATGCCTGTTGTGCCTGCCCCCACCTGGGGGCTGAAGCTGAGGTACACCGATTGGTTGAGATTCGTGCACAGAGGAATCTGCACATCTCCTGGCCCAGGCCACTTTCTCCCGACCGTGTCGCGCATTTGACGTTTGGGATAGATCTCTGGGGTCAGCCTTTCGATGGATAGCCTGAGGCTTTCGCGCCCGTTACACTCCCAGACATGGCTATCTTGACTGAACCCATCGGCAGCATTCCCCGTCCCACGCCGCTGCTTTAGGCCACTGCGGCTTCAGGGGCATTCGGGCGAGGGTCGAGGGCATGGAGTTGACAGCTCGCGAGATGAGAGTCTGGTTAGCGCGAGTTCGGTAGTTGTGATTTGATTCTCTTGCAGTTATGCGATCGTAAAGAGCTGGCGGAAGCGCGTGTGAGTCGAACACACCGTCGCCCGTTAAGGACGACCGCCGGTTTTGAAGACCGGGAGGATCACCGGAGCCTAAGCACTTCCGTCCCGTCACTTTAACAAAAACTACTTCGCCCATGGTACACGCCCCGTCAAAAATGCTACAGAAGATGAGGAAATGATCTTGGACCATCCCCAAGTTGTTCGCTTGACGCAACAAGTAAAGGCCGGCGGGTGCGCAAGTAAACTTCCGGCCGGCTCTCTCCGGCAGGTGTTGTCCGCCCTTCCGGTGGAGACCAACCCTGATCTCTTGGTCGGGTTTGAGACCTCCGACGACGCCGGCATCTTCCGGATCGGTCCCGGACAGGCCCTGGTGCAGACAATCGACTTCTTCACCCCGCCGGTGGATGACCCGTTCACATTCGGCCAGATCGCCGCTACGAACGCGTTGAGCGATGTCTATGCGATGGGAGGCCGACCGCTCACGGCCCTTGCGGTTGTCTGTTTTCCCCAGGGTGCCGATCTCGGGATCCTTGAGCAGATCATGCGCGGGGGCCTCGCGAAAATGGCCGAAGCAAAATGTACGGTAGTGGGGGGTCACTCGGTTCGCGACGCCGAGATGAAGTTCGGATATGCTGTCACCGGTCTTATCGATCCAGCGCGTGTCTACACGAATGCCGGAGCAGTCCCCGGAGACACGCTCATACTCACAAAGCCGATCGGCACAGGCGTTATCACCACTGCGCTTAAGCAAGGAAAGTCGGAACCAGGCTGGGTGGACCGCGCTATCCAATCGATGACTACGCTGAACAGCACAGCCTCGGGCATTGCGACTGCTTGCTCCGGCGTCCACGCGATGACCGATATCACTGGCTTCGGTCTCATGGGCCACGGCCGAGAGATGGCATTGGGGAGTGGAGTGACGCTCGAAATCGACACCGTCCACGTACCCTTGATTGACGGGGCACTCGATGCTGTTCGCGTTGGCGCAACTCCCGGAGGTCTCGTCAGTAATCGTGAATTTGCCGAGTGCCTGGTTGCGGATGCTCCTGAAAGCCGCATCCCGGACGAACTGCGAGCGCTGCTCTACGATCCTCAAACCTCGGGCGGATTGCTCATCTCGGTCGCCTCTAAAGATGCCACGGAGCTGTTGGTCTCCCTTCATGCTGCTGGCATTCCAGCGGCCGCGATCGGGCGCGTCTCAGCCCCATTTGCCGCGGGTGATGGCGGGCCAGCAATTATTCTGCGATGATGACATCGTAAAGCTGCACCGAGAGTTTCAAACGATGACAAAGCGGGAATCACAGATCGAGGACGATATGAGCCACCGGCTCTTCAGACTCCTACCGTCTGTCAACGATTTGCTATTGACACAGGAGTGCCAGTCACTACTCCGTGCACATCCGCACAATGCGGTGGTCTCTTCAGCCCGCAAGGCTGTTGCAGAATTGCGCCTTGGAGTCGTCTCTGGACAACATACGGAAGAAAGCTTGCAAGCTATGATCAATCAGCTACCCGAGTTGGTCGCCAATCGCCTCGCGTTGGGAAGGCGCTACTCGCTGCGCCCGGTGATTAATGCGACTGGCGTGATTCTCCATACCAATCTCGGTCGCTCGCCGTTGAGCGATGCGGCCCTTCGTCATCTCGTCGAAGTTGCGCAGGGCTACTGCAACCTCGAACTGGATCTTGAATCTGGTATGCGCAGCCGGAGAGACGTGCACGTCGAATCCCTTGTGCTGCGCGTCCTTAGCGAAGCGAGTGCCGATACTTCAGATCGGAATCCGCACGGCGTCATCATTGTGAATAACTGCACAGCCGCCACTTTTCTTGCGCTAAACTCGCTTGCCGAGAAGTCCGAAGTCATTGTCTCGCGTGGAGAACTTGTTGAGATTGGCGGAGGTTTTCGCATTCCCGAAATCATGGAGAAGTCCGGCGCATTGTTGCGCGAGGTCGGCACCACCAACCGCACCCGCCTCGCTGACTACGAGAACGCAATCGGCCCAGCGACTGGCCTCCTGCTCCGCGTGCATCAATCGAACTTCAGTATTGAAGGATTCTTTGAGCGGACGTCGTTGCAGGATCTGGTTGCGCTTTCAAAGCGTGCAGGCATTGCGCTGTTCGAGGATCAAGGAACCGGTCTCGTCTCCTCGCTTGAGCGATTCGGAATCAATGGCGAATCCAGTGTGCATCAGTCCTTTGCTTGCGGTGTAGACTTGATCGCCGGCAGCGGAGACAAGTTGCTCGGAGGACCGCAATGCGGCATTCTTGTTGGTAGGAAGGACCTCATTGAGCGCATTCGAAGAAATCCACTCCTTAGGGCCTTCCGCGTTGACAAGCTGATCTATGCTGCGCTTGAGGCAACGCTTATGGAACACTTATTAGAAGACACTACGACCATTCCCATCGAGCGAATGCTGGGCATCCTTCCCGAAGAACTCATGCGCCGGTGCCGCCAGATCGTCGGTCAGATTACGGGAATTGATCTCATTCTCGACGTGGTTCCGGTCGCGAGTCTCATCGGAGGAGGGACAGCACCCAAGGCATCACTGGATAGCTGGGCTATATCGGTACGCCACGTCGCTCTTATAGCCGCGGAACTCCTCGCGACCCTTCGTAAACTCGATCCCCCAATCATTGGACGCATTGCCGACGACACGGTGTTATTGGATCTGCGTACAGTTCCTCCAGATTTCGATGCCGAACTCGCATCGCTGTTGAGCAGTGTTTAGGATTCAGCCTTGATGTAGGACACCTCCGAATGACGAACCTGCCAAGATCTGTTGTCATTGGGACTGCCGGTCATATCGATCACGGCAAGACAAGGCTGGTTCGCGCCCTAACTGGCATTGATACAGATCGGCTTCCGGAAGAGAAGCGCCGCGGCATTACCATCGACCTGGGGTTTGCTTCTTTCGAGATGCAGGCGTCCGATGGATCGCCACTCCGGGTAAGCTTCGTCGATGTTCCCGGTCACAGCCTCTTCGTTCGCAACATGCTCGCTGGGGCCGGTTGCGTCCCTGCAGTCATGCTCGTCGTTGCGGCCAATGAGGGCATCATGCCCCAGACGGTGGAACATCTTGCCATCTGTGAACTCCTCGGTATCTCGCAAGGCTTGACCGTCATCACCAAAGCCGACGCAGTCAGCACCTCCCAGTTGCTTGATGTGACTGAGTCCATCGAAGCATTTCTGCAAGGAACATTTTTAAACAAGAAACACGCCCCCGTATTGCCCATGAGCGCGACGACCGGAAAGGGTCTGGAAGCCGTTCGCGCGGAATTGCTGAAACTTGCTATGCGCATCCACGGCGGAAGCTCTGACGCCTTGTTGCGTATGCCGCTCGATCGCTCCTTTGTCATGAAAGGGTTTGGCACCGTCGTCACCGGAACACTGATGTCCGGAACAATCCACATTGGCCAAGCGCTGCAGCTTGAGCCGGGGAGCCGCGCGGTCCGAGTACGCGGCTTGCAGACGCATGGCGATCTTGAATCATCGGCGCAGCCCGGCTCGCGGGTTGCCGTGAATCTCTCCGGTGTTGACGCAACTGAAATTCATCGGGGTCAGACGCTGATCTCTCCCAAAGCTCTTTTTCCCGCGGATACGATCGACGTGGAGACGAGGCTCCTTGAAAGTGCACCCGCATTGAAGCATCGAGCCAACATTCACTTCCATGCCTTCACTTCGGAGACCATGGCGCGCATCTCTCTCTATGGATATGAAGCAGTTCAGCCTGGGACAATTCGCCTGATGCGCATCAAGCTAGTTGAGCCAATTGTGCTGGTCCCAGGCGACCGTTTCGTGCTCAGGCAGCCGTCGCCTGTCGGCACCATTGGAGGCGGCCGTGTTCTCGACGCCTATCCGGAAGCTCGGCAGCGGAAGGCCTCCACCGTCGCATGGCTAGAGCAGTTGAAGCCAGCCTCACCAGCGCTACAACTTTCCTTGCGGGTGGTCCGCCGCAAGACGATGGGCATCACCCTTGATGAGCTCTCTGCCGAGACAGGTTTGACCGGGGATGCGGTCCGTCGTTGCATAAGTCCTGCGCTTCAATGCGGAGAGCTCTTATCCGTCTCCCGCGATTTGCTTCTCAGCCGTGAAGGTTTTCTCGCTGCGGTCGAGGCCATCGCGACTTCCCTGGAAGCCGGACATCCAATGAAATCTTCTGAGCTGCGCAGCAAGACAGATCTCAACCCCGAAGTCTTTGACTTCGTTTTGAATTCTCAAATACGGGAGCAGAAGCTCCGGCTTTGCGACGAATTGGTCTCCATTCACAGTGTTGAGGACGCCTCGTCGGATGTGGAGGCCGAACGCCTGGCAGCGGTCGCAAATGCGTTTCGGGAGGCTGGGCTAGCCGCTCCCTCGGTCTTGGAACTTGCTCGAAAACTCAATCTCCAGGAAGCAGAAATGCGCCGTTTGGTCACCCTGCTGCAACGCAACAAGACCATCGTGCGAATGGGCAACGATAACTTGTACATTCATTCCGAAGCACTCGACCAACTCTCGGCGAAGATCGCTCCGCTTCGCGGTAGCCTGATGGATGTTGGGGGCTTCAAAGAGCTGACGGGGCTCTCCAGAAAGTATGCAATCCCGCTGCTTGAGTATCTCGACCGCCAACGGATCACCCGGAATCAGGGTGATCAGCGCCTAGTCCTCTAGTTCCACCGGTGGATGCGTCTCGGCTTAGGCTTGTGATATATTGCCAACAAATTCGGAGCAGGAGGCTGGTGCGGATGCCTGACAACGAAACCAAGATCAAGCTCATCGAAGATCGCGACGCGACGGGAGAAGTGGCCCGGGTCTACGACGAGTGGCGCGCGAAATCAGGCCGCCAGCAGATGCCCGGCATATTGAAATGCTTCAGCCATCGCCCGGACTTTCTGCGCCAGGTCATGCAGTTCAGTGATGTCGTTCATTTTTCCGAAGGTCATCTCAACCGCAGAACCAAGGAAGCGATCGCGAGTTGGGTATCGTGGCTCAATCGTTGCCCCTATTGACTGGACTCGCATGCATACTTCCTGCGTGTTCAGGGAGCAGAAGACGAAACGGTAAAGGCCATCGCGAATGGCAATCTGGAAGAAGCAGGCTTGAGTCCTGCTGAACGTGCGCTGCTCGATTACGTGACAAAGGTGACGGAAGCGGCTTATCGCACCACAAATGCCGATGTGCAAAAGCTGCGGGATCTTGGCTGGACCGAGCCGCAGATCGCCGAGGCCGTCTATATCTCCGCAATGTTCGCGTTCTTCAATCGAGTAGCAGACGCATTCGGGATCGCTCCGCAGGGTTACCTTGAAATGAATGGACTGACGAAGTAGGAGAGTCGTGAAAATCACCATCAGCAAACGCACGCGCAGGTGGGTCATGAGTATTGCGACCCTCTGCTTTGCCTGTTGGCTTGGCTTGGTCGGTTACGTGAACTGGGCCATGCACCAGTCGCCGGAGGTCTTCGGCCATGTGATGGCAAAGATGCCCATGCCTGCCTCCTTCATCGTGCTTCCCTTCGAGACCCTCTGGATGCGGGCGCGCAGCGGGCATTTGAACGTTGGTGATCCCGCACCGGGCCTCACAGTTAAAAAGCTGGAAGATCACACTCCAACCGATCTGGCATCCCTTTGGGCTGACCGGCCGGTCGTTCTGGTCTTCGGGAGCTACACCTGACCGCCTTTTCGGCGGGAGGTTCCCGCCCTGAACAAACTTGCCGAGCAGTACCGCGGCAAGATTGACTTCTATGCCATTTACATCCTTGAGGCGCATCCCACAGACGTGTGGCAGATGCAGTCCAATGTGCGTGAAGGTGTTCTCTATCGCAGCCCGAAAGACGAAACTGAGCGGGCTTTTGTTGCCGGCGCATGCGTGCGCAAGCTGGGCATCAAATTTCCGGCGATGATTGACGGTTTCGATAACCAGGCCGAGGCTGCATTTACCGGCTGGCCTGACCGGCTTTACCTGATCGGGAAGGGCGGCCGAGTCCTGTACAAGAGCAAGCCTGGTCCATTCGGCTTTCACCCGAAAGAACTGGCAGAGGCAATCAAGCTGTCGGTTGCTCCAAACTGACTGTTGGGTCGCACTGAAAGATTTACATTCCATGAAACTGCGCCTCTCCGCCATTCCGTAGACATCCGAATTTCCATCTTTCGATGAACTATTAAATCTTGTTAAGAGGCGATGCCACCCAAGGAACAAATCCTGTCCCATTTCATCTTTTCTGGCCAAGGCCTGTCTCACGCTTTCCAATACTGCCGACACAAATGAAGGATCGCGATTGGCGGCCTGCGCAGCATCCAAAACCAGTCCGGCAGAGTAGAGAGTAGAGAGCTATTTCGGACAAAAGATGTCGTCTAGCCTGCCAGACTCACAGACACTGGGGGTCGGACAAAAGTCGGACCAAATTGGGCATCTGAAGAGCCGAACCCGCATAAACACTGGGACTTGGCCCAATTCGACAAAGGTCTGCAAAACCTTTATGCGCCGGTTCGATCCCGGCCCGCGCCTCCAACTTCTCCCCGGACTTTCGCATTTCCCTCGTCCAGGCTTGATTTCTCTGTTGCTGATCTTTCGCCCTCAATTGGGTCGACGCTGGCGAATCAACCAAAGCCGGAGCTGCGATGCGCGGCTCCGGCCGTCTTCTTTTCGCCCGCACCTCTTAACGCTCGGTGCGATTCTCAGGAGCCAGCGCAACTCCGCGGAAAACCTCACGAGCTTTGGCGCTTCGAATCGTTGTGAAATGACCCATGTGATCATCCCCCGTCGGCAAGACTGAGTCGCTCAAGCGATCCGTAACCTTCACCAGTTTGTTCGGGTCGGCTCCGGTATCGCCGTTTGCGCTAATCGTCGAAGTGATCGCGAAGATGGTGACCGTCCCATCATCGTTGTGCTGCCCAGCTATATTGCGGCAGCCGCCCGTCGCTGGATTGAGCGCTGCTGGGTACAGCGGAATGCTGTACGGCACGCCAATGTTCAGCCCATCTTGCAGGACATATTGAAGCACCCATGTGCCGTTGATCAGACGCCACTTCTGCAAGCCGGCAGTTGCCAGCGATTGTGCATCAGCCACGTTTCCATTGACTGGCGGCGTCACCAGCGTTCCGTCTCCCTCGTCGCAAACGTAAAGGGTATTGGCATCGGCGAACCAGATTCCGAAAGGAAATGCAGTGGACGTGCTTGCTGTTGTGTTGGGAAATCCAGGCAGGATCGTGATCGGCACGGCCGCAAGTTCAGTGGCAGCGCCCGTCGGTAGCGTGCCTGTGCTGCCTACCTGATAGACGGTATTGATTCCGTTCCCGCCGCTCCCCTTGCTGACGTAAAGTGTATTGTCGAAAATCGTAAGGCCGCGAAAGTTGGTGTCTTTGCCCGGCTTGTCGCCTGAAAACAGAAGACGGCCAATCATGTCGATATTCGGCGGGGCGGGCGGGAACTGGCCAGGAAAGAGCAGTTCGGCCCCCGTTGCATTGGCGAGATCGATTCCATCAAAGGTCGTTGACATCTGATTCTTCGACAAGTTGCCGGAGTTGTCATTGCCGACCATGTAGTACAAATTGTTGCCGCCCTTGATGGCCGCGCGGCCGTTGTCTCCGCTGTAGGCGTTTCCATCCGTGAATCTGATGCGGCCATCTTCGTTGACTTCAGCAACCGCGCGGTAGTATGCCGCGGGGATGACGGGATCGCTCTCAAAAGTTGTGATCACTGGATTTGTTGGATCGCAAACGCCTGGCGTATTGGAAGCCGATACATCCAATAAGCCGGGTCTCGTGGGTGAGACCTCAGTGCCACCGCATCCCACGCCGCCTCGATACCCCATGAACGTAATTGACCGTCCATCGATCGAGCGATTCAGTGCCAACTCAGATTTTGAGCTGAAACTGGTGACCATCTGATCGGTGGGGATAGGGAGAGTCCCAAGAGGGAAGCCATCGGTCGTCAGATAGTCGAGGAAGATTGGCGAGGTGACGCCGAAACTGCCATCGGAGTTGGCGTTGTTCCAGACGTTGTGGGTATCGACGATATTAGGATATTCGCCGTCGTCCGTCGCGATTCCGCAAGGAACCGCCACGCCGACCGTGCCGCCAGCGGTCAATGGCACATCGACTGTTAACCCGGTCGAGCCTCCGAGGCATCCCAGCGGCAGCGCCTCGCCGATTGTGATCGTCGAGGCTGTTCCGACATATTCGCTGCGGCTGAGCACGAGCGTATCTAGCCGAAAATCAAAATGGTGGGAATCGCCATCTAGATGGTGATCTTGGGCTATCAGTCCTGCCGGCAAGACAAGCGTGGCGGCAAGCAAGAGAGTGGCTGTGACTGGGGATGTTTTCACGTGTGTACCTCCGAGCCCTAAATTTACACATTCCACCCACTCGTAGATCAAAGACGCGAGAAAGAAGTGTGAATGGGGGATTAAAGAATAAGGGTGTACAGTTCTGAGAGGTTGCCAATCTGAGTTAGATGGCATTTATCTATGTTTCAGCTGAAGCAGAAGAGAAATCGGCCGGCAGGGCGCAATGCTTTGTCAAAAGCTATCCAGGAATTTTTGACTTGCAAACAATCCTTAGTTGGCATTAATATGCCTTCCGGAGGAGAAGGCTGTCACAGTAAAGTCATCGGCGGAAACCCGGGCAGATCGACCAGCGTCCTGTCAAACCGCAGCCGATGAGCAGTTCTTGTCCACAGTTCAATCGAGACGCTGACGCCAGCGGCACGAAGGCGAGGACTGGGGTCAACCCCTGCACGACGATAGTTTGTTCTCCAGCCAGATCGCAATTCCGCTCGTTTGACACTGTTCGACCCAATCTAGTTCGACCCTATTCGGGCAGCACCGGCCCAAATTATTGCTTGCGAAAGGGTGGCAGCGTGCCACCCTTGCTGACTCTCTGCGCAGGGCCCATTCCGCACGCATTTTCAACTTCCCTGATCGAATCGGTGCGGAATAAGTCTCTGAACCACAAGCTGTTCACGACCAGAATCGAAGGAGGCTTTTCAATGAAAGATCGCATGTTTCGAATTACGATAGTGAGCGAACCGTTTATCGGATTGATGCTCGTGGCGCTTTTCTCCGCGGGGCCATTGGCAGTTGCACAGAACAGCTCGATCTTCGGCCCAAACGTCTACGTCTTCACGCCGAGCGATTCCGCATCGTCGATTAACTCGACGCTGACTACGCTAGCCGGCAACAGTCAGTTCAGCACTAGCCGATATGCCGTGCTCTTCGAGCCCGGCACTTATACGGGCGTCGAGGCCGAAGTCGGCTACTATGAGTCGATCACCGGCCTGGGTGAGACTCCCAGTGCGGTTAACATCAGCCAAGGGTACCTTGAATCGAATGAGACCATCGATGGGAATGACACACAGACCTTCTGGCGCTCGATGGAAAACCTGGAAATGACTACGCCGGGATCGGGCACGTTGCAATGGGGAGTTTCGCAGGGGACTTCGCTCCGGCGCATGATGATCAATAACCCTGTCGAGCTGACGGATTCCGGTTGTAACTACTCGAGCGGCGGTTTTATTGCCGATTCTAAGGTAACCGGAAATGTCGACTCCTGCTCCCAGCAACAGTGGTTCACGCGTAACAGCACAATCGGCAGTTGGACGGGCAGCGTTTGGAATATGGTCTTTGCCGGAGTGGAGGGTGCGCCATTTTCAAACTACCCGAGCAACACGTACACGGTGCTTCCAACAACCCCTATAAGCCGAGAAAAGCCTTTCCTTTATGTAGATCAAGGTGGCGACTATCGAGTGTTTGTGCCGACACAGAAGCAGAATTCCTCAGGCATAAGTTGGTCTCACGGATTCGGTGAAGGCTACTCGCTTCCGATCGACGACTTCTTTATCGCGCAGCCAGCCACGGCGCTGGCGGATATCAATAAGGCTCTGGCGTTTGGGAAAAACCTGATTCTTACGCCCGGAATCTATCAATACTCTGGCGCTATCGAAGTTACCCGCCCAGACACAATCGTGCTTGGCATGGGCTATGCGACGCTTGTTCCGCAAGCCGGCACAGCTGCGATTGATGTAGCCGACGTGGATGGAGTCCGGATCGCGGGGCTTTTGATTGATGCAGGCCCCGTAAACTCGCCTGTGTTGCTTCAGATTGGTAATGCGGGCAGATGGCGGGCTTCACACGCGTGGGACCCGACATCGCTGAGTGATGTTTTCTTTCGTATCGCGGGCGCAACCCCCGGAACCGCAACGACCACGCTTGAAATCGACAGCAACGACGTCATTCTGGATAACATCTGGGCCTGGCGCGCGGACCACGGAAACGGCGTGGGCTGGACGGTAAACGTTGCTGATCATGGATTGGTTGTCAACGGGGACAACGTTACGGCGTTGGGATTGTTTGTCGAACACTACGAACAAAACCAGGTAGTGTGGAACGGCGAAAATGGCATGACAATCTTTTATCAAAGCGAGTTGCCATATGACGTGCCCAGCCAGAGCGCATGGATGAATGGCACTGCAAATGGCTACTCGTCTTACTCCGTGTCCGATCCGGTCTTGACTCACGCAGGGTACGGACTCGGCGTTTACTCCTTCTTCGATCAGGGTATAGACATTGTCGAAGACAGCGACATCACCGTGCCTAACACTGAAGGAGTTACTGTAACCCATGCTGTTGCTGTCTTTATTACCGGTAGCGGCTCAACCACGCACGTTGTCGACGATGCGGGCGGATCGGTGCAAAACGGCACGCAGACCAGCTTTTTGCCGTTCTATCAGGGCGTGCCATGCGAGCAACATTGCCCGGTTGCGCCGCCTGCTCCGACGGGGCTGACCGCAACATATATCTCACCGGATCAGGTCGATCTTAAATGGGTTCATGAATGGAATCCGCTGGTTCGCTATAGCGTCTTCCGCAGCCTGAATCCAGGTTTTACGCCATCGGCACAAAATCAATTGTATTCCGGCCTGAGAGAAACCCGCTATACTGACACGGGCGTGAATCCCGCCGCAATCTACTATTACTCTGTCGAGGCTGTCAGCGATGAGGGCACATCGGATCCATCCAACGTCGCCAGTGCAGCGGTTCCCAGCAGCGGCGGGCCGATTAGCACGGATGTCCTGGACATCAATGCTGGCGGTGGCGCCACAGGAAGCTGGGTTGCGGACGAATTCTTCACCGGCGGAACGGAGGCCTCAACCGGGGCGGCCATCAATGCTTCGCTGATTCCGAACCCGGCGCCTCAGGCCGTCTATCAGACCAATCGCTATGGGGCCTTCACTTACACGATCCCGGGACTTACGGCGAACGCGAGTTATATCGTGGATCTTCACTTTGCCGAGAGCTATTGGACGATGCCGGGGCAGCGTCAATTCAATGTTCTGATTAATGGCGACCAGGTGCTGAAGAACTTTGACATTGTGGCCTACGCGGGCGCCATTGATGTCGCCACCGTTCAATCGTTCGCGGTCACCGCCGACAATACTGGAACCATCACAATTCAGTTCGTGCCGGGCGCCGCGGACAATCCGCAGATCAACGGAATCCAGATCGGGATCCCATGCACGGCTGATTGCCCGGTCGCGCCAAATGCACCGATGGCGCTGACTGCCGCGGCGGTATCTCCCAATGAGGTCAATCTTGCGTGGACGGCAAGCTCGACGGCGGGAGTCACCTATAACGTCTTCCGCAGCCAGGAACCGGGAATCTTGCCAACTGGCGGCGATCAAATAGCTTCCGGCTTGTCCAGCACGAGTTACTCCGATAACAACGCCAATCCTTCGACCACCTATTACTATGCCGTGGAAGCATTTGATAGTGGCGGAAGCTCGGCAACTTCCAACTACGCGACTGCGATGACCCCCACCAGCGGCGGTGTCATCACCTCTGATGTTTTGGACATCAACGCCGGCGGAGAAGCCGTGGGAGAATGGGTTGCCGACGAGGATTTCAGCGGTGGAACGCCGACCTCAACATCATCGGCCATTAACACCTCTCACGTTTCTAATCCCGCTCCACTGGCTGTCTATCAGACGAACCGCTATGGGGCTTTCACATATACGATCCCCGGATTCGCTCCGGGCGCAACCTATATCGTAGATCTTCACTTTGCCGAGACCTATTGGACAGGTCCAGGATTGCGTCTGTTTAATGTTCTGATTAACGGCAAGCAGGTTCTGACGAACTACGATATGTTCGCTTCAGCGGGAGGAGAGTTTATTGCGACCGTCCAATCGTTTGTGGCAATCGCGGACGCGACTGGAACCATTACGATTCAGTTCGTCCCCGGCGCCGCGGACAATCCCCAGATCAACGGTATCGAAATCGGAACGGGTACGCCGGCCACTCCGTGATTTCTCCGCTTCCTGATCCCGCAACTTTGCCGCCAATGCGCCGGATGTGACTCCGGCGCACCGGCGTCTTATTCGACAAGATCAACTTCAAACGATCGATTTGAACCAATCGACTCCTTACGCCCTGAAACAAAAGATCCTGACATTGATGAGTCAACAAGATGCTTCACAGAATTCAGCGACCCCGAGAAGCGAGCGTTACCTTGGCACGGCGAACAAATCGGGCCCACAAGCCTTCAAGGGAATGCCCCAACCTCCGAGGCATGGGATAACTTTGGTGGATATCTAGAAAAGTGTTTCCGCGAATAGATGACCTCATTCCATCAGCCCAATATCTGCTCGTCAGTTGCGGAAGAGCCGATGTGTCCTGGTTACCGTAAAGCGACAACCATCGCTCTAAATTACCGCGGGTAACCTCGCTCCAGTTCTGAATGGTGATGACTGGCAAGCCAGTATATAACGGATCGAGGGGCGAGGATGAGGTCACAACAATATGACCTAAAGCCAAGGCCTCCCAGGTGCGATGACAATCCAGACCATACCCGTGCGGGCTGAGAACAAATGCGTATTCACCGCGCCTACGCCACATCTCGGAACGCTCAAAAACTTCGCGCTGATTGATAAGCAAATTCGAAGGAATATTCTTGAGAAATCTCTTCCGGTCCATCAGACTGCCATCCCACCGTGGCTGAAACCCAAAATCCGCGTACAGTTTTGGGATTCTATCATTCAAGATAGGGAGGTCTTTTAGAGTTGCTTTGATTTCCTGTTCTTGTTCTATGGGCGGTGTTTGTTTTTCTCCCCATGCGGCTCTGGCGCCTAGGGTATGGAAGTCGATTCCAATGGGAATTGGCGAGATACGATCCCGATGCGCCGAGCCGTCAAAATTCTGAGTATGCCAGTGAATCACCTTGGAATGGTTCACGATTTCGTTGGCTAGATCAACTTCGGCGGGAACGGAGGTATCCGAATCCCCAGTGACCAGAACAAAGTCTGAGCTGATGAGCGGTAGCACTTGTTTCACAAACGATCGCAACCAAGCGAGTCTTACCCAAACCAAGTCGCCATCCTGTATGTCGGAAAAGACCTCGGGATCTGCGACCAAATCATCCGGAGACTGCGGCGTAAACAAGGCGCCCGATTGGCTGGCGACTTCGCTGTATCGGCCACTCACAAACTCATCCGGTATTCTCCAGTCGCACAGGGCAGCAATTCCTTTGTTCCACACTAAGTCAACCGAATCGCCGATCGATGACTCCATACTTAATCGCCTCCAGAGATAGATGACATTTGAGTTACAAGGATTCGACACGAGCCCGTGTAGAGTAGATGCTGCGGATCGTCCCGGAAATTCAAAATGCGAAGCCCCGCATCGAATTAATCTGCAAAGATCCCTGTAGAGAAGCAATATCATATAGGGGGGCTGGGTCGGTGTGCGGGACCGGTCGCAACTTCAAAAGGCTCTTTCCCTTCCTGAACCAGATGGCGCCAGAGTTGGCATCACACTTCACATTCACAGCAATGGGGTACACGAATTCGATCCCCAAAGAATATCCATGCAAACGCCATGTCCTCCGGGTTGTCGACTGTCTTGCGGAGGTTTCATCGGATAAAGTGTTGAATGAATGCGGTCTTATGGTGTCCATTGGGAAAATTGACTGTAGAGAAATAGGGCCTGCGGCAGACGGGTAAAATGATTGTGACACCCGTCACTAGAATGATTTGACTTATGGCCCATGATTAGGTCCAGCAACGACTCAACAATTGAAGAGTCCTCCTGCAGGGGGTAAGTGGAACTTTCAGGTTACCGGTGTTCTTATCCAACCGGAAATTGAAGGCACCTCGTCCGCTGCGCGGGACCTGGGGATGCGGGAAAAAAGCATCTCTCCACGCCACGGTTTGAAGTGTGCCAGGTTGCTGGCAATGTTCGAGATCGCATCTGTGTCATGAAGGCTTTGATTGCCAAGATTGATCAACGGTCGCGTTCTCCACGACGTTTGCATCTGTTCCTTTTGCGATTGTCATAGGTGAAGGAAAGCCGTTCTCTCGGGTATGAACATTCATCGGCAAACGCTAAAAATGCGTCGTCCTGTGAACAAGGCGTCGCGATTCATTATGTTGCTTCTGTCATGAATAAAAACTTGGCAACTCCTCTTATAAGTCACTAGAGGATTTTTAACCTTCGCCGATAAGGCACTCCAGTGCGATCTATGCAACTCATTGCACCATTCTGCGCGTAGGGATTTGTTTCTCGGTTATCCATTGGAGATATCATGTTCTTTCGTCGAATTCCTGCCGCACTTGCGGCCGTTGCTTTTCTGCTTCTGGTCAGCAACACCAGATTCGCCCACGCTCTTACCACTCCCACGCTCAATTTCTCTCCTGCCGTGACGCATCTTCCCGTGGTGCAGGGCGGGTCGGCGACCGACGTCTTTACGTTTACGGGCGGAGGTTCCTTCCAAGGAACCGTTGGGCTTGCGATTTCGGGCCTGCCCACTCGAATACAGGCTCATCCACGCTGACGCTTTCGGCTACCACGGCGGTTCCTGCCAATTGGTACACCTTCACGGTCACTGCTACCGGCGACGGGCTCTCCGTCGCTTGGCTGTATACCGCCATGGTGAGCCAGGCCCCGGGCGTGCAAATGCAGTTGTCGATTGCCAGCCTTTCGATGCAGTCGATGGGCACGGCATCGGTGACAGTGACAGCGACACCGCAGGGTGGCGTAACGGTGCCAGCCGCTGCGGCAGGCGCCAGTGCAACGATCACCACCGGACTTCCCAGCGGCATGAGCGCCAACTGGAGTGCGGCGACGGTGACCGGAACTGGCGCGGTGACGTGGACGCTGACCTTGAAAGGAAGTCCGACGGCGCTGGCCTCGAGCAGCACGCTCGGAGTGAGTGCTCAGATTACAAATGCCTCTGGCGGCGCAGTTTACTCAGCAGCGCAGGGGCTGCCGTTGACGGTAGTCTTTACCGCTCCCACGCTCAATTTCTCTCCTGCCGTGACGCATCTTCCCGTGGTGCAGGGCGGGTCGGCGACCGACGTCTTTACGTTCACTGCCGGAGGCTCCTTCCACGGCACAGTTGGCTTGGCAATCTCCGGTCTGCCCAGCGGAGTGACTGCACTCGAATACAGGCTCATCCACGCTGACGCTTTCGGCTACCACGGCGGTTCCTGCCAATTGGTACACCTTCACGGTCACTGCTACCGGCGACGGGCTCTCCGTCGCTTGGCTGTATACCGCCGAGATCGAACCGTTGGTTGGTCTAAGCGTTCAATTATCGCAATCCGCCGTGACGATTGAACCGCAGGGAACCGCCAGTCTGTCCATAACTGCCACCCCGATAAATGGCATCAAGGTGCCATCTGGCGCAAGCGGTGCCAGCGTTTCCGTAACTTCCGGACTGCCAAGCAGCATTACAGCCTCCTTTAGCCAGCCAACAGTCACGGGCTCCGGCGCGGTTGTATGGACTTTGACCCTTTCGGCAAATACCGCTGCTCAGACAGGCAGCAATTCACTTCAGCTCGCCGTGCAGATTACTGACGCGACTAGCGGAATCCAATACTCGAGCAGTCAAAACCTATCGCTGCTGGTGTCTCTTATGGCGAATTTGAGCATTGGCGCGACACCTGGCAGAGCAATTTCTCCGACGTTCATGGGGTTTTCGCATGAATGGAATGAAGCTCAGTGCATGATGGGTTCGACGGCGACGGGTGTCAACTTGATCTATCGCCAACTCCTGAAGAACCTGACTGCCTATGGGTCGGGACCGATCAACCTTAGAGTTGGTGGGGACAGCACCGATAACTCGGGAGAGCCGACTGCCACCACAGCTGAGCCTTTTGCAGAGGTGGCGAACGCTTTGGGAGCACGGTTCACCTTGGGAGTGAACCTTGGGTCTGACAACGTTACGCTGGCCACCAATCAGGCCCAGGCGTATATGAGCCAGATGCCGGCAGGATCGGTCGAGGCCATTGAGATCGGCAACGAACCTGATCTGTATGTGACCGAAGGCATCCGGCCGCCGACGTACACTGTTCAAGACTACTTCTCGGAGTTTGGGACGTGGAATGCGAATATAACTCCTGTTTTGCCCTCCGGAACCAAGTTGATGGGACCCGGATGGTCCGCGGCAGGAATGTTGTCAAATGTCCAGACCTTCGAGTCCCAAGAGGCTGCTTCGCTGGCCGTATTCAGCCAGCACGCCTACGCAACCAGTCCAGTCGACAATCCTGCTCAGGATTTCTTGCTCAGTCCATCAGCTGCGACCGCGGGACCGTCGGCCGTCGCATCGGCCGTTGCAACAACCCACTCCTACGGACTTCCATTCCGGATGGGCGAACTCAGTTCAATATCCGACGCGGGCGTGGCGGGCATCAGCAATGCTTTCGAATCTGCGCTCTGGTCTATGGACACGATGTTCGAGTATGCGAACGTGGGTGTAGACGGTGTGAATTGGGAGGCGAGCAACGGAAATTACGATGAGCCTTTCACCTTCGGGAACACAACACTCAGCGGGATAACTACCTATACTCTAAATTCGGTTGCCCCCTTGTATTACGGTTTGTTGCTTTATCAGGAGGCGACCCAGAACCTGGCGCATCTTCTTCCCGTCACCTTGAGCACGCCAGCCAATCTGAAAGCCTGGGCAACCCTTGATGCATCAGGAACTCCACGGCTTGTAGTGATCAACAAGGACGAAAGCCAGGAGGGTAATGTTGCGATCAATCTGCCGGGCTACACAGGTGCTTCGGTTATTTTTTTGACAGCGCCTTCCTATTCATCAACTTCCGGCGTGACCTTTGGAGGACAGACCTTCGATGGAAGCGCGGACGGTACTGTGCAGGGAAATCGAACAGTTGAGACGATTCAAGGGACTGATGGACTCTTTCAACTGCCGATGTCGGTTACAAGTGCGGCCCTTGTGACTTTCACAAAGTAGTAATGGGCGACCGGTTGTCTGCAGCATAGTCACCGGCACGCATTCAGCTCGCCAAAACGGCCTGTCTTGAACCGTAGATTGAAGACAGGCCGTTTGTGCACAACTTCATAACAACGTATTTATGGTGAATAACTTACAGAACCGATTCCGCGAATTCTCGCGAGCGGATGCGCGGTGATGGAAAAAATCAATTGACTAACCGGATGAGCTGTTTTAGACTTATTCGAGTAATTTGTCTCTCTTGGGAGTTTGTTCATCTCCCAAAATTCGGACGGTCACGCGGCTGACGGCTTCCCCCTTTAACGCAGTCCGTGCGAGACATTGCAGTCACAACCCAATTCATGCTGAACTCGGCCTAATTCCCTGGGCTACACGTTCAATTGTGTTGATTGACTAGGTGCAAGATTTAGCCCAGTTACCTCTATGACCGGTCTCCGGTCCTATAGCGTCGCAGGGTGAGGGATATCCATGCGAACGACAAGCTTCAGTGAAGTGGTGCACAACACCACTTCCGTCGGTTGCCGCTGCTAACGTCCAAGGTTCTCTAACCGATTGGTTTATTCTTTCGAAACATCTGTCGCATAACTGTCTGGCGACCCGGTTGGAAGAAATTGTATGTTGACCTGTTCACAAGAGTATTTACCGATGCAGAACCGCACAGACCCCGCAAAGGGCAAGCCTTCGCGCGGTTGAGCATGTCAATTGGAAAGTGAGGACTGAATTTTGGAATCTAGTCCAGCTAGAGAACTAACCTTGCGCGATTTGGTAGTCATTTTCCGGAGAAGACGCAAAATCGTCTATGGCGCCGTGGCAATCTTGGGAGTCTTGGCAACGCTGTATTGCGCTGTCGCTACGCGCCGTTATGAAGCAAAGGGCGTCATTCAGGTGCAGCCGAAGAGTCAGGATGGACTCGGTCTTGAGACCCTCGCGGGAGGCGCGGCCGACGACGAAACCGAGGCTCTAGCAGCGAATATGAACATACAGACTCAGGCCAATATTCTCCAATCTGATACGTTGGCTCTGAAGACGATTGAAGATCTTCATCTGGATAACACGCGCGATTTTGTGCCGCGTTGGAGCCCTGTC
The DNA here is from genome assembly GCA_050015115.1 of Occallatibacter sp. Taxonomy (GTDB): domain Bacteria; phylum Acidobacteriota; class Terriglobia; order Terriglobales; family Acidobacteriaceae; genus Telmatobacter. The sequence continues at coordinate 36,529 of JBEKCA010000038.1, read as the reverse complement.
GGTTGGATTCTGGGATTGTTTGCCACGCCTGACACCCCTGATCCTCGCAACGCCAGTCTCGAAGACTCCCCAAAAAGAAGACATCACGTTTTGCTCGTCTTTCGACGGTTCCTTTCTGTAAAGCCCGAAAGTGGAAGCCGGCTGCTGGATATCTCATATCTCAGTTCGGATCCGAAGTTAGCTGCCGCAGTTGTTAATGATCTAACTCAGTCTTTGATGGACTTTTCATTCAAGACCCGTTTTGATGCGACCAATCAAGCATCCAACTGGCTAGGCAGCCAACTGGGCGATTTGCGCCAGGAAACTGAACGTTTGCGTAGACAAGTTGCTCAATTGGAAAATCAATCCGGAGTTTATAACCTGGGTACCGTTGATCCAACCGGCCACGAACAATCGTATTCCGGTGTGCTTGAGCAGTTACAGCAAGCTACTACTGCCATGACGCAGGCGGAACAGAATCGCATTCTGCGCGGAGCGATCGCCAGGGCAGCCGACAACGGCAATGCTGAAATGCTCTCCAACTTGGCGGGTAATACAACCAATGGAGCTACTGTTAATAACACTTTGGGACTTATCCAGAACCTTCGCGGGCAAGAGGCGGTCCAGCAAGCAGCCCTGCAGCAGGCGGAAGCAAAGTATGGATCGTCCTACCCGAAGTTGGCTGAATTACGAGCCAATCTTGGAGGCATTGAGACTGCTATCAATCAGGAGACTGAACGTCTAAAGGGACGAGCCAAAAGTGATTATGATGTCGCGCAGCGCACCGAGGCAGATACTCGCGCTCAATACAACAGAATCAAGACGCAGGCCGACACGCTCAATGATAAGTCCATCGACTTGGCGGCTCTGAAGCAAGAGGCCGACCAGGATGGGAAGCTCTATGAAGATCTGCTCAGCAAGTTCAAAGAAGCCGGTGTTCTGGAGGGCCTCAAGGGGTCGACCATTACCGTAGTCGATCCGGGGCGCATCCCTAGCAAACCTAAGACACCTAACATCCCTCTCTACCTGGGTGCAGCGGTTAGCGGCGGCTTCATTTTCGGTTGCGTTCTCGCCTTGATTGTCGACATGATGGACAAGACATTTCATAATGTAGAGGATCTGGAGCGCATCGTCGGAGATCACATCCTGGGCGTCACACCCTATTTCCGCTCGAATGCGGCCTCCTATTCCGATATGGACGGAAGTCACTTCGTGGCGAGTCTGAGCGAACCACAATGTTCTTTTGCCCAATCCATCCGTGCGCTTCGCAACGCATTAGTTCTGAAATTGGGAGAGGAATATTCCAAGGTTATTCTGATCACGAGCTCTATACCGGGAGAGGGAAAAACTGTTCTGAGTTCCAATCTAGCTGTTCTTCTGGCAGAGGCGGGGAAGGCGGTCTTGCTGGTTGATACGAGCGCTGGGAACCGCGACATCAGCGAGCCATTGAATCTCAACTCTCATTCAGGACCAAGTGAGTTACTGCCAGGCCAACTTCGGCAGCCCGAGATTCGTCCGCCGAATATTGTACTGAACTCAGATGCTATATCGGCGGGATCTCTTTCTTTTGCCAATTCCGAGTTATCCACCTCAGGTCGCACACTTGAGGATTGGCTGGCCACGTTACGCGCAAAGTACGATTACATCGTTCTCGATTCCGCGTCTCTTCTTCCAGCCAATGAGTCTCTCGCGTTAGCGTCGTTGAGCGATATTGCTCTGCTCGTCTCGCGTCCTGGCTTGACCGAGAAGTCGCAATTGACCCGTGCGTATCAACTACTCGCGCGCAATAGTAAACGCGCTGTGGATGCGGTCCTCAATGGACTCCATCCGGAAGAGGATGGTTACTCCGTATACTGTGGCCATCAACAGTCAGAACGGAGATAAGAGGAGATGACGATGCACAAAACGACGATCGGAATTGTGTTTCTATTATTGGTGGTTCCAGTGCTCGGCGCCCAGTCATCGGAAAGTTTACGAATCGGCCCCGGAGATCTTGTACATATAATCGTCTTTGACACACCGGAGCTGGAGCAGCATCTAAGAGTTACAGATGCAGGAGAATTGCCCCTTCTCGTTGGTGGATCGGTGAAGGTTGCCGGTCTTTCTTCGGTTGCTGCAGCCCGTGCTGTCGAGGATGCGTTGACTAAACGCAACATTCTGATCAATCCGAGAGTGCAGGTGATAGTGGACGATTTCGCGACTCAAAAAGTATCGGTATTCGGCGAAGTGCGTGCTCCTGGAGCTTATACATTATCAACCTCGCGGTCAATTCTGGATGTATTGAGCCTGGCGGGGGGCCTAACCGACGTGGCTAATCGTCAGATCGTTATCAAGCGAAGCAGAAGCGACGAAAAAGTCTCGTACTTAGTCTCCAACGATCCCAACACAGCTTTCGATACCGCTGTGACAGTCAATCCAGGTGACACGATACTCGTACCGAAGGCACATATCGTCTATATGCTTGGCGATGTAAGAGCGCCCGGGGGGTACACGATGACGAATAATGCGGCGCAACTTAGCGCACTCCAACTGCTGGCGCGAGCTGGAGGGACGCTCCCTACAGCTGTGCCCTCACATGCCCGACTGATCCGAAAGACGGGTTCAGGATTTAGTGAAACTCCTCTCCCGCTCAGTGCAATGGAAAAAGGCAAATCTGCGGATATTGCGCTCCAGCCTGATGACATCATTTATGTTCCGTTCAGCTATCTGAGGAATTTCGCGGTTGAAGCCAGTGGCATTGTCGCGACTGCCGCGAATGCTGCTGTATATCGCTTCTAGTCTATTGGCCTTTCAATTGGGTGGCTAACAAAAGTCTGTCGCTCGGAAAACTGTTTCTAATGATCTCCGGGCAGAAGAAGCAACCTCTTGAAAGCTCAGGTGGTGATCGCATGAAAGTGGCTATTCTTCATCCGTGGTTCCTCATGCGTGGCGGAGGAGAAAGGGTAGTAGACGTCTTAGTGAGCATCTTTCCGGAGGCCGATGTTTTCTGTCTTTTTGCGGATACTAAGAAGCTTTCGTCCGTATTGCGCGCTCGTGGAGTGCGAGCAAGCTTTCTAAACCGTTTTCCGTTTTCTTCGCGACTCCATCGTCAGTTACTGCCATTCTACCCGTGGGCGGTCGAAAGTTTCGACCTTAGCGCCTATGACCTAGTCATAAGTTCCTGCGGGCCGGTCATGATGGGCTGCAGCGTTCGTGAAGATGCCGTACATATCTGCTATTGCCATACCCCGCAGCGTTCCTGGTGGGATCTCTACTCTGAGCACCAATTACAGTTGCCTGCGCTCCTGCGACACTTGTTTGTTATCGCTGCTGGGTGGGTTCGAACATGGGAGTTTTGCGCGATGCAGCGCGTCGACCACGTTGTTACCAACTCGCGTTTCGTCGCCAATCGAGTCCACAAATACTTTCGACGGGAAAGCACAATCATCTATCCGCCTGTCAGTATGGGGTCTCAACCAGCATCACAAAGCGGGACTTACTATCTGACAGTCGGACGCTTGGAAAAGCAAAAGCGGGTAGATATCCTGATTCGCGCTTGCAACGCACTCGGACGCAAGCTCGTAATTGCTGGAACAGGGAAGGAAGAACGGTTTCTTCGATCCATTGCTGGGCCTACGATAGATTTTCGCGGCTATGTGCCTGACGAGCATATTCCCGCGCTGTATGCGAATTGCAGGGCGTTCTTGTTTGCCGCAGTCGAAGACTTTGGTATTGCGCCGGTGGAAGCGCAGTCATTCGGAAGGCCTGTCATTGCTTACGGACGCGGCGGATCGCTGGAAACGGTGCGTTTTAATGATCCGGAGGGCCGTCCCAATACTGGTATTTCATTTCCTGAACAGACGGTCGAATCACTTGTTGATGCACTCCGTCTGTTCGAATCAAGTGAATGCGATTTTGATCCAGAATCGATTCGCAGTCATGCAAAGCAGTTTGACACCGAAACCTTTGTCGCAGCGATGAAGACGTTAGTGGACAATGTCTGCGACAGGAGAGGGAGCTTATGAAAATAGCCATCGTTCACTATTGGTTCCTAGCGGATGGTGGAGGCGAAAAGGTGATTGAAGCCTTAGCGCAAATGTATCCCGGCGCGGACATCTATTGCCTATTTGCGGACTCTAAACGCTTACCAGGGGGAATTTCACGCGAGCAGCTTCAATGTTCCGTGCTCGATAAATGCCCGTTCTCTCATCGGATTAACCGCGCGCTGTTCCCTTTGTATTCCGCGGCGATTGGCTCGTTTGACTTCTCCAAGTACGATTTGATCATTTCTTCCGATTCTCCGCCTATCAAGGGTATAGTTCCCGGAATTGATACTGTCCATATCAGTTACTGCCATACACCGGGACGTTTTATCTGGGATCACGCGCCGGCCTTTACCGCCAAATTGCCCTGGTTTGCTCGTCTGCTTTTCGCAGAAATGGCATCTAATGCACGTGTCTCTGACTTTGTTGCGGCGCAGCGCGTGGACAGCTTCATCGCCAATTCCAATTACGTGGCACGCCGCATTCGGAGGTACTATCGCCGCGACTCAACCGTAATTTACCCTCCGGTGGACGTCGCGAATGCCTTTTTGTCTGAAACTCACGATGACTACTATCTTTCGGTGGGTCGTTTGATCAAGAACAAGAGAATTGATTTGCTTATACACGCTTGTAGTCGTCTTAAGCGAAGATTGCTTATTGCCGGTGAAGGTAGGGATGAAAAGGCTTTGAAGGCGATTGCGGGCCCCACTATTGAGTTTCTCGGCAGAGTGTCGAAGTCTGAGTTAGAGACTCTGTACTCTCGCTGTCGCGCGTTCATTTTCGCTCCCGATGAGGATTTCGGAATCGTCTCCGTTGAAGCCCAAGCCTACGGGAGACCTGTTATTGCCTTTGGGCATGGAGGTTCGCTCGAAACTGTGCGGGTCGACGATCCTGGTGGCCGACCTGACACTGGTCTATTTTTTCCGGATCAGTCAACGGATTCTCTTGTAGACGCAATTCTTCGTTTTGAATCTCTTGAGCATAAGTTTGTGCCCGCCGAAATTCGGAAGTTCGCAACTGTCTTCGACTCTTCACTATTTAAAGAAAGGCTTGCTGCATTCGTGGGTACGGTCACCAAAGACCGGGAAATGCCAACGCCCGTCGCCATGCGGATGAGAGCACGACACGTTGTGGCCGCGTGGGATGAAACTGCAAAGGAGCCCAGTTAGTGACCCAACGATTACCTTTTGCCTTTACTTTGGAGAAGACATGTTGATCTACCACCTTCTGCCTGAATTGGAGCCATTCTCTGCAATTCGGGGTGGTGCGCTTGCCCGGGACGTCGCTAATATCATGCGTCTGAACTCACTTCATATTGTTGTGTGTTCGGAAGCTGATGATACTTGGGGTTTGGGCGCGGACCGCATACTTGTCACTCCGAAGATGAGCATCTACAGCAAAATCCGAGGCAAGAGATTTCTTCCGTATTGGGCGACCATAGCCACGCTTCACCGCATTTTCGAGCCTCTGCTCTCGCGGCTTGATACAGGCGATGTTGTATGGTGTCACAATCAACTGGTATTTTCTGCTGCATTGAGCCGAAGTATTCACGCTCAGGGGGCAAGGCTGGTTCAGCATTTCCACGACGGTCACACGACACTTGCAGCTCGGTCTGCGATTCGAACGTTTACGCCAGATGCTTCGATTTTTGTGAGTGAGTATTTGAGGGAGCAATGGTTGAAGGTATCCCCGACCTTACGCAATATTCACGTTGTGCCTAATGGTGCGGATGAGAATCTGTTCTATCCGAGGCCGGAAGGGATTCTGGCGGATGAGTTTGCACCCACTGTTCTTTATGTTGGCCGTCTTCAGCCAGAAAAGGGAGTTCATGTACTAATCGATGCAATCAGAATACTGCTGAAGAGAAACATCAAGGTCGCTTGTAAAGTAGTCGGGTCGGCTCTATTTGGCGGAGATAGTATTACGCCATATGTAGCTTCGTTGATGCACGCCAGTCCGCCTAGTATCAGATTTGAAGGTCGCAAATCCGGACGGAATATCGCAGAAGAGTATCGGTCCGCGACAATTTTATGTTGTCCGTCAGTATGGCAAGAGCCTTTTGGAAATGTCACCATCGAGGCAATGGCAAGTGGGATTCCAGTTGTCGCGACGCGGGTGGGAGGTATCTCGGAGATTGCATCGGGAGGGGGAGTGGTTCTAGTTGATCCGGGGTCGGCCGTTGATCTCGCAAACGCGTTGCAGAAACTTATAGAAAACAAGGAACACAGGACGAGGGTTGCAGAAGATGGATTGAAATCATTTCGTCGCAGGTATACCTGGACTGGAGTGTGCAGACAGTATCAGAACATTATGGAAAGTCTGTAGGCGTCCTATCCGATCTTGAAGTTATGAATGGACAGCGCGAGAGGGCTTCGTGTGCGCGGTTTCGAATTGGCCCGGAGTGAGACAGACGGGACTGGGAGGCGATATTGAATGAAACTCTGAACAAGCCACTTTACACCCTGGTATTACCGTGGGTGCTGCTGTTCCCTTTATTGTTCTTCGTCGCGAGAGGGACGTTCTCCTTTGACCGTCAAGTGTCGGGCAATCTCGCAAGTTCAGAAGCAAACCCGGTGACCGACACCAGGTCGGGGTCAACTTACTATCAGTTTGAGCAAGTCTTCGCCTACGTTGTGGTTCTTGCCGTTATAGTGCCGTCTTTGCCCGTCTTAGGAAGCATCATTCGCAATAATCTTATGATATTCATGCTCCCGCTTTTTGCTCTATTGTCAACGGCATGGTCGGAGAGTCCTCGGAAGACAATTCCTTTTAGCATCTTCGCGCTCATTCTGACGATCTTTGGAATCTATCTTTCCAAAAGGTTTTCACCGGACCAGCAGCTTGATCTATTTATGTTTGTCGGCTGGGCGTCTATTGGGCTAAGTTTTGTAGCGGTTCTGCTATTTCCAAATGCGGGTATCGCACAAGGCGATGGTCATGGCGCTTGGCGTGGAATGTTCATTCAAAAAAACGTTTGTGGCGAAATTACCGTACTTTTGGCATATGCCGCGCTGTTTACGAGCCCGAAGGGATCGTTGCGGCGGATTGGCCTGATTCTCTTCTTGCTCCTGGCATCCACTGTTGTAATTATGTCGCAGTCGAGAACGGCGTGGTTACTTTATATATCATCTGCTTTGTGTTATTTGCTTTTGAGGGTATTTCAAAGCCTCGGTGGCCGCGAAGGTCTACTACTGACGGTGCTAATTGGGGTGCTGTTATTGGCCCTGACTGTTGTTGCGATCGGGTTTACAGCACAACTAGCTGTTACGCTCGGAAAAGATCCAACGTTGACGGGTCGAACAAAGATATGGGCCGCTGCTGCGGTCGCTGCGTCGAAGCGACCTCTGCTCGGATATGGGTACAAGGCGTTCTGGCTGGGTTTGAAAGGAGAGTCTTTGAATGTGGCCCTCGCTGTCGGTGCTACTGGACTTACCAACTCGGAGAATGCAATGTTGGAAACATGGCTTGAGCTAGGACTTGTCGGGGTGAGCATTGTGCTATTGACTCTATTTCAGGCTTCCAGGAACGCGATGACCTGCCTCCGGCATGGAGCGCCACGATATATCCTCTGGTACATATTGATTATCTTCTTCAATCTTCTCGCATTGGTAGATGGGGAAAAGATAATGTTTCCCCATACGATCGAATGGCTGCTGCTTGTGATCGCATATGCTGGACTATCCAATGAGGCGCGTCGCGTCCGCGGCCTGAGGACAGTATGAGGCTAGTAATGGAGGAGTGGCAGCGTCTTACGCAGAGCAGTCTGGCGCGCAATGCCGGATGGATGATGGTGGGACAAGGGGCAGGAGTCATTTTGCAAGCCGCCTATTTTATTGTTCTGGCTCGATTGCTTGGGGCCGTACAATATGGAGTCTTCGCGGGTGCGTTCGCTTTTACCAATATTGCAGCACAATACAGCGCTCTCGGTACAGGGACTGTTCTTTTGAGATATGTCTCGGGCGACCGCAATAACTTCGCCGTTTACTGGGGCAATATTTTGCTAGCTACGTTGGGAGTTGGAGCTGTACTTGTTCTCGTGCTGCATATTCTTGCGCCCTACGTGTTGAATCGTGCCAGCGCGTCCCTGGTGATCTTTGCAGGAATCGCCAATTGCATCTCGGCACAGCTCGCGACAGAGACCGGGCGTGTATTCCAGGCATTCGAAAAGATGCGGATGACCGCAACGCTGAATTTATTGACAAACGTTCTGCGCACCGTAGTTGCGGTTGGAATGCTGCTGCTTCTGCATCATTCTACCGCCTGGCAATGGGCTTTGGCTTCCATGGTCGTGTCAGCAATATCTGCGACAGTGGCCATCGCCTTAGTGACACAACATTTCGGCAATCCTCGTTTTGCGCTTAGAGTGTTTTGGCGTTTTGGACCTGAAGGTTTCGGCTATTCGTTCGCATCGTCAACGGCTTCTGTCTACAACGACATCGACAAGACAATGCTCAGCCATTACGGCATGAACTTGGCCACGGGCGTTTATACGATGGCTTATCGCGTAATCGATATCGCAACTATTCCGATTACTGCGATTAGGGATGCCGCTATGCCACGACTGTTTAAGCGGGGCAGAGAGGGGATTGCCTCTACAGCGGAGCTTTCTTATCAAATGTTAAGGCGGGCGCTTCCGCTCAGTGTCCTTGTTGGGGCGGGAATCTTTCTTTCCGCTTCGCTGATCCCTCTCATATTGGGCAATGGCTTCGCGGAAAGCGCGACTGCATTGCGATGGTTGTCGCTGATTCCGCTTTTTCGCAGTGTGCATCAGATGACAGGCAGTGCGCTGTTGGGCGCTGGTCTGCAAAGGTACAGGACCAGTGCCCAGCTCATTGCCGCAGCTTTCAATTTCGGAGTGAATCTTTGGTTGATTCCCCACTTTGGCTGGCTTGGTGCTGCGTGGTCCAGTCTTGCCACCGACGGGCTATTAGGAGCACTCAATTGGGGCATACTGAGATTCCTCATTTTAAGAGAGAGAAACTCATTACTTAGTTCGCCGGGGCTCATTCGATGAGTCTTCTTGTTGAAATGCATCTACCGAAGTTTCGTGTACTCTAAATTGGGATGATGAGGGTTAGATGAAGACGGTGATCATTTATAAAGCGCAATTATTAGCTGTCTCCGAGACGTTTATTGCGGAGCAAGTCAGGGCGCTTCGATCGTTTACGCCCAAGTATGTTGCCTTGATGAAGGCGGAGCCAAGTCTTTCATTTGAAGGTGAGCCGCTCTATTTGAATAGCCGATCTCCAAGCCGCTGGTCCAGATGGCGTGTAGGTATGTATAGACGTATTCCCTTGGCGCCAATTTTTCATCGCCGACTTGAAGGCATTCATGCCGATCTGGTTCACGCGCACTTTGCATCTGACGGTCTCCAAATATCAAGCGTCTCTGAAAGGCTTCGTCTTCCACTAGTTGTCACTCTGCACGGGGCAGATGTAACAGAGCATCGGCAGTTCTACTCAGCCTACAGAAAACTTTGGCGGAGAGCGTCCATGTTTATCTGCGTATCGGAGTTTATTCGCAACAGAGCAATTGAAGCCGGCTTTCCCTCAGAGAAGATGCGTGTTCACCATATCGGGATTGATTTGCGGAAGTTTTGTCCTCCGGAATCTCCGAGAGTTCCGGGACTTATTCTGTTTGTTGGCAGACTTGTTGAGAAGAAGGGATGCGGAGTTCTTTTGCGCGCGATGAATGAAGTGTGCCGGGCCGTCCCTGGAGCGTCGTTGGTTGTGATCGGCGACGGCCCATTGCGTGCCGCTCTGATCGAAGCCGCTTCACGGATTCCTTGCAACTTTCTGGGGGCGCAACCTGCGAGCGAGGTCCACTCTTGGATGCAGAAAGCGAGCGTCTTTTGCGGTCCTAGTCAGACCTCTTGCAATGGTGACAGCGAAGGCTTAGGCATGGTGTTTCTTGAGGCGCAGTCCTGTAAGCTCCCTGTTGTAAGCACTCTCCATGGCGGTATACCGGAAGCGATCAAGAATGGCGAGTCTGGACTGCTGGTTCCGGAGGGTGACTCCGGCGCACTGGCGCATGCTCTCATTCGATATCTGAAGGATCCTGGGATTGCGAGTCGGCACGGGGCGTTTGGCCGTGCCTGGGTTGAACGTCACTTTGACCTTTTCAAACAAACTCAAAAGCTAGAAGAGCTATATGACGAGGTTTTGTCTTTCCGATGAGAAGATCGGCCTGATAGCGGGGAAAAACGCATAAGAGATTGCATCAGGTGCTCCACACGCATTTCAACCAGAAGGTACTCACATCGGGAATGAAAGAGCGCGGTCTCAAACCCGATTTATGTTCTTGCGTTTAGCAAAAGCTCCGGCTTAGGATATTAAATCAGAATCTTTCCCTTAGATGCTCAGGGCCTATGAATGATTCTAAGAAACGGGTTGGCGCTGGCTGCAGCGTACCAGGTAGGAGAGGGAGTAACCGCCGGCAAGCCGGAGGGGCTCTTACCGGTTGGGAGGCGATCATGGCAAAATACAATCGAACATCGGAAGTTCTGTCCTTTTCGCGCATCCACCTTTCGCTTGATGGTAGAGTGGAAGATCTTCTGCAAAGTTACAAATCTGCTGTCCCGTTTCCGCACCATGTCTTTGACAATCTATTTCCCGGCGAGATGTTGGACTCATTGGTCGATGAACTACCTCCGCTTTCAAGCGACAAATGGGTGCATGAACGGCATGAACAGCTAATCAAATCAAATCTGCGCTCAGCCACGGACCTTGGGGATCACGCCTTTCACTTTGCCTCTGTCCTCCATTCGGCTGGCTTCCTATATTTCATTTCTGAGATAACCGGAGTCAGAGCCCTGTTGCCAGATCCGTACCTTACGGGGGCGGGATATCATATTGTGCCGGAAGGTGGAAAATTCGACGTGCACGCGGATCGCAATGCAGACCACAATTCCGGGTTAGAGCGCCGTTTGGTGATGCTAATCTATCTGAATAAAGCCTGGCGCCCCGAGTTCGGTGGGCAGCTTGAGTTGTGGAATATGGACGGCACACGATGTGAAAAAGTAATTGAACCCATCTTCAATCGTACTGTTATTTTTGAGATCGGCGATAAGAATTTTCACGCTGTGCGGCCGGTGGCTAAGGGGCTTGCGTTTCCGCGCAGATCATTTGCGGTGTATTTCCACACTGTTGGGAAAAACCTTGTGATGCATAACTCACTATATGCGCCGAAGATTTTTCAAGACAAGGAGTCGCTCTTTCGCCGGATTCTTAGAGACACCGCGCCCCCTGTTCTGGTTCGCGCTTTAAAAAGCCTGAAGAGCCCAAGATATTGATGTTGTGGCAGCACCTCGATTCAGGATCGACATTCAGAATGAAAACGTCATTTGAAAAAAGTCACGAGCGCAGCACTCGTGACTGGTAGCGGAATCTGAAAGACCCCATTCGTGCCAACAACTTGTTCGATCCGGGGTGTGCCTTGCAAAGTGCCGTCCACGCTTCCATCGAATGTCTGGGCGCCGATTGTAACTCCTGAGGTTGCAGAAACGGAAGGAGCGGCCAGACGCAAGACTGTGGCATGGTTATAGCCCTGCAAGGTAATCGCTACCGTGCCTGAGGATGCCTCGTCCTTATTGATAAGAGCAAGATGCGGAGTTCCCGATGAGTCGATAGTTGCCCAAGCCTTCACGTTTGCCTGAGTGGCCAGATGGACTGGAAGTAACCGTGCACTGTTTCCGGTTGCAGCTTGAAAGAATAACAGGCCATAGTACAGAGGAGCGACAGAGGTCAGGCTATATGTTGTCTTAGCCTTCGAGGTATCAATGCTGAAGTAGAAAGGGTTATCGTAATTTCCTGAGCTGGATTCCCAATTTATACCGTCAACCCCAACCTGGGCATACTCGAACATCGTGTCGATGGCCCACAAGGCTACACCAAATGCGTCGCTAACGCCTTTTACTCCGGCGTTAGAAATTGAGCTGAATTCGCCCAGCCGGAATCGAGTACCATATTGATGAGTTATTGCAACAGCCGACGCAACTTCTGACGGCCCTTGCAAGGCTACCCCCGGGGTAAGGAAATAATCCGCTCGCGGTTTAGCGCCCGGATTTGTCGCGTAATAGTGCTGGCTGAAAACTGAAAGCACAGAGGCTTCTCGGGACTCAAAGTACTGGATATTCTGCTTCATCGTTCCCGTAAATGCCCATGCTGGCCCAACTAAGCCTGTATTTGGAGGAAGTATCGGCAAGATAATTGTCTTCCATGTATCAAACTCAGCAAGGTAGTTAGCTAGTGAATAAGCGCTCTGCCTCATTCCATTTTTATAATATTCATCAGGCTCGTTACCAAGCTCGATGCCATCCACCGATCCGGGAGGCATTTGGCTCAGATAGGCACGAGTTTGCCTGTAGGCTAAACCTGTGTCGCCTCCGCCCAGATTTACTCCAAGTATAAAGTGCGCTCCTAATGCTTGCGCTACCTCTGCGTACGGAGTCACCGTTGCAGGCGTCGGCTCTTTTGTTTTGTCGGTGCTGTCCCCCCCAATTCTGAGGATGATCGGTCCCGAGCCGAATGCAGTTAGATTGGCCAAAAGCCGGCGATAGATTGTATTGATTCCGGTTTGAGAACTACCCATCATTCTGGGCGAGTCATACCACTCATGTGAAATGCCCATGAACGTTGACGGGATAGCTGGGCCCGGATAATTTGTGTCCACCTGAACCGTGGCCAGGCGCGGTGCGCGCGCCGGCTCAATGGGTGCGGCTTCTCCAAGGATTGCACAACTCAGCAATCCGCATCCAAGGGGAAAAAGTAAAATCAGCAAGTTTGTCCGGAAAGCCATAGTCTGTTTGCGCCTCCTTCGAGTACTCGTAAACTGGTTCTTGCTATAGTTTCGTCTGCAGCTCATCCCATGTTGGTGCCGGGATTGGGTACACTCAACCGCACCAAATGACCAACCGGCGGCTCGGCGGCACTAGGGGATCACATTGCAAGCCTGTGTATTGGATGCGGCTCGATCATTGCCGCATTCAAAAATGCTATCGAACAGTTGCGCTTTTTTGCTTGAGTATTGAGAAGCGATGCTGGACAGCATCAACTTTTCTTGATAAGCGTATCGAGGGCGACGCCGCCATTTGAACCGCGGGTTGAGGTAAGTACGATGCGCGACGATACCTGCTACTGCATTAGGACGCTGCGAATGCCACAGTGAGGTTCCCGGTCACGCGCCGCACAGACTTCTTCTTACCGACATCTCGATCTCGAAGCCGTCGGGAGCGAGCTGACAACGGATCGCCCCCGACGCCAAAAGGTGGTCTTTCTTCAGAGGGAGATCCAGGTTACTCTGTAGAGTGCACTCTGATATTGACGTTCGGGGTGCCGACGCCGCGCCAATCTGACCACGAGTGAGCACCGCATATGAGAATCTGCCAACTGTTCATTTCGCCAGGCCATAATTTCTTTGGCCACCATGAGCAACCGCCGGGAGAATATCCCCTGGCTGAGAAGATGGAGATCTCTTGCATTGCTGGACTTGGCATTGAAGGAGACCGCTTCTTCGACTACAAGGACAACTATAAGGGCCAGATCACTTTTTTCTCCTCCGAGGTCTTCGCGGAGATTTGCGGCCATCTTGGAGTTATAGGCAGGTCTCCCGGTGTTACCCGGCGGAATGTGATTACCGCAAACGCGGACTTGAATTTGTTGGTCGGCGCTGAATTCGATCTTCAAGGCGTGCGCTTTGCGGGAGTTGCTGAATGCAGCCCATGTTACTGGATGGATATTGCAATTGCGCCCGGCGCGGAAAAGCTACTGCAAGGGCGTGGCGGCCTGAGGGCGCGGATTCTCACCGATGGGGTTCTTCGCGCGGAGAGTTAAACGCCACACATTCGTCGACAGCGGATTGACCTGCACAACCACCTAATAACCTGAACACCGCCGCTGCTCAATCACATGATTCAATGAACAATCTTGCCGACTCTTGCTCTAAGCCAAGCTCGAACCGTGGGAGTCAAGCTTGATGAAGACATTGACAGCCGTTCTATTTGCAGGCGGAGAGTCGCGGCGCATGGGCGCGGACAAGGCAACTCTGATGATCGACGGGAGACCCTTGTAGATGAGGCAGCTAGAAGCTTTGCGGTCCCTGTGTCCTGACGAATTGCTGATTTCCGCGCGGGTTCGGCCGGTATGGGCCCCCGCAGAAATTGAGGTTGTGCCGGATATGCCGCCATCACGGGGCCGCTGAGTGGGATGACGGCCGCGTTACGGCATATGCGATCCTCACATCTTCTTGCTTTGGCTATTGATTTACCAAAGATGACGACAGGGCATTTGTCGGAGCTCTGGCAACTTGCACGCCCAAGCGTTGGAGTAACCCCGCAACATGGCGGATGTTATGAGCCACTGGCTGCAATTTATCCTGCGACGGCTATATCGATTGCTGCGAGCGCGCTCGCGGTTGGCCGCTTGTCCTTACAGTCATTGGTTGAAAATCTTCTGGAGCGACAAATCGCTTGCATTTATCCAATAAAATGAAGATGAGCGGCAGTTCTACCGCAATGTCAATTCGCAAGATGATCTCAAAGGGTTGATTGATAGACCGCAGCGGCCGATTTTCTGATCATCTGCGTATCCTGCCTGGATAGATTGCTCCCAGTCAGTCAATGTCGAAGTGAGCGGCACGACGGAGCCGGATGAAAGCACCAGAGCGAAGCATCGAGCTGACGCAGGTTACGGAATGAGAAGACGGGCGCGTTCGCTCGCTTCAGGATTCTCTCGCGGCCGAGGAGCCGTTGGAGATTCGGGTCGGTGGCTTCCCTCTGGCAGTGACAATGCGAACCCCGGGGCACGATCTCGAACTGGCGGCGGGCTTCCTGTTGACCGAGGGGATCATCCAATCGCAGGCCCAGATCTCCAACATCTGCTCCGCAATGCGCGATAACGGCACGAAGTGCAACACGGTAGAGATCGAACTCCAGGATGCGGACTTTGACCGCACAGAGCTGCAACGGAACTTCTTTGCCGCGTCGAGTTGCGGAGTTTGCGGCAAGGCTTCTATCAACGCGATCAGAGTGCGCGGCCTGCGCCAGCCGGATCGCAATTTTCGAATTGATCCGGAGATCCTCTGCCGGCTGCCCGAGGTTCTCCGCCCTGAGCAAGAGGTCTTCAGCCATCCCGATGGCCTTCATGCAGCCGCTCTCTTTGATGAAAAGGGTCAGTTAATCGCACTGCGGGAAGACATCGGGCGGCACAACGCCGTGGATAAGATCGCCGGTTGGGCGCTCCTGCAAGGGCATTTGCCTCTCTCCCGGCATGTATTGCTGGTAAGCGGCAGGGGCGGTTTCGAGATTGCTCAGAAAGCACTGGCGATGGGGGTCCCGATCCTTGCTTCGGTTTCGGCGCCCTCGAGCCTCGCAGTCAAGCTCGCCCGGGAACTGGGACTGACCCTTGTGGGTTTCCTGCGCGGCCGCCGCTTCGTAGTGTATTCCCACGGGTTTCGCTGCTTGCCCGAAAAGTAGCCGTCTATGGCCAGTGTCCCCGCCTATTTAAAATGCGCATCTAATTATTCGTCCTGGAAGGTTGGACACACCGCAGAAATGAAAAAGTTGTAAATTGGCGCAAACTTGAAGAACGAGATAGGGGAATTTCGATGGCCCAACCAATTTCTCTGGAACGGCCTCCCCGCGACGCCCGGCAGGAGTTGCGCAAACGGCTGGAGGAAGCTCCAATCGAGCATGCTCAAGCGCTTCTCGAGTCTTACGAGTTACTGCAGCAATTACATGATCGCGGCGCTTTTCAGTTCTTGCGCGGAGCCCTGAGCGCAAGCGACAAGCTGATGGAAGCCGCGGTTGACGCAGCAAAATCCGAAGAATCCGTGCGTGCGATGCGCAACGCAATCATCCTCGGCAAGATGCTCGGGTCCATCAATCCTGAGATACTTCCGAGCGTTGTGCTCGCTGTTGGAGAGACTTTCGGATGCACAATCAAACCAGTTATCGAACCACCTGGTCTTTTGTCGCTTCTTGGCCAGTTCCGCAGAAGAGAGCTGCGCAGAAGCATCGCTCTTATTAATCGATTTCTCGAGACCTTCGGAAACCAGCTCAAGCTGTGTTGAGGTTGCAGCTAATACCGGCTCCATTCGTGAGCATTGCCTTGGAGGAATTACGGAGGAGGCTTCGGCACCATGCCGGCCTTTGCGGCCGATTACTTTGGAGCCAAAAATGTTGGTCCCGTCTACGGCCTGATGCTGACCGCGTGGGGGTGCGATAGCGCGTTCGGACCCCTACTGGTTGCTCACCTGCGCCAGTTACGCGGATCGTACGTGAGCGGACTTCATACGATTGCCAGCATCATGGCCGCGTCTGTTTTCTTGCCCATACTCGTCACTCCGCCCATATCGAATAAGAGCTGATGAATGGAAGCAGCGCTACAGAGTCGGCAATAGTTATTAACTCAGCTTTGAACTGGCAATTTGCGCTCGAGTAACTCCATTGCTTGCATTCGCCATTCGCGCCACGCTAAACTGCGCCCCGGCAAAGAGGATCAGCCCCGAGACGTAGGCCCAGAAGAGCAGCCCGACCGAGATAAAGAATGGCCCGTAGAGCGCTTTCAGGTCAAGGTGCGGAAGCACGATCACAAAGAGATATCTCGCCGCCAGCCAGACAACTCCTGTATAAACTGAGGTGCGCAGCACCGACCTCCAGGGGACTTTGCGGTTTGGCAACAGCCAATAAATTGAAAAGAAAAAAACGATTGAGGCTATCCCAGTGGTTGCCGTAAGCAAGATGAAGCTGGTCCCCTGATAAGTGAAGTCAAGTACAAAATCGATGATTTTGATATTTGTCTGATGAACGAAAAAGAACTTCAATACACCGCGCACAACCGCGTTCAGCAGGATGCTCCCCATGCCCAGAATCACCATGATGATCGCGAGTCCAAAGGCTACCACCTGATTGGCTAGATAATTGCGGCTCTTGGTCACTCCCCAGGCCTGATTGAGAGCTACCTCAAGCGGAAGAAAGATGCCAGTACATGCAACCAGAATCATCAGTAAAGAGAAAATCTGGACTCCTTGACCGGCAGCCGTAGCTTCGAGATGGAGGGCCACCCAGTCTTTGCTCGCTACAGAAGGTAAAAAGTAGTTCACCATGTCGGTGACCACGGACTTCATCGCAGTCGAATTAAAACAGAGCGTGTAGAGCAGCACGGTGAAGGGAATGAACGACAGAATCGCATTGGCAGCGACGCTGAAGGCAAAAGTGTGCACCTCGCTATCCAGTAGATAACTCACCAGCGCCGTGCCGTCCTTGCGCCAGCGATACCACTTGGATTGCTTCGCTGGTTGCTCCACATCGGCGGCTCTGACCGCCTCACCCGTCGCCTCGCTCTGTCTCGCTATAACTTCGACCTCTGCCACGTCCTGCTCCTTCTTTCACGCCGAAGCGCCGCCGCGGACACTCCTATCCGCGCAGCGCAACTCTACGATGGGCCCTTTTCTTTAAGGATAGCCTCTTTCCGTTAAACGATGTTGAGCTTGCTGGAATGCTGAGTGCCTCATCCATTCCGCGTTCTTTGCGGAATGGGTAGGAAACCACAAACCCCAACCTGCTGTTATAAGGGAAGTTTTAGCTTTTCCAGTGCCCAGAGCGCCGCCGATCGTAACCCTTCGTCCGCAAATCCGGTCCACCGTTCCAACTGAGGCGCGAACCCGCGCAGTCCGCTATTCCCCATCGCGATGGCAACATTGCGTTTGAGCCCGAGAAACCCGGCCCTGCGCACCGGCGAGCCATTGAATTGCCGCTCGAACTCCCCCTCGTCCATCGCCGCCAGAGCCTCCAGAGCCGGGTTCACCAACTCCCAGCGCGGCTCCAACTCCGGGTCTTGTCCTATCACGGCCTTGCGATTCCATGGGCAGACCTCCTGGCAGATGTCGCAGCCGAAGACTTGCCGGCCCATGTCTTCCATTAAATCCGGCGCGATAGGGCCTTTGTGCTCAATCGTCAGGTAGGAGATGCACTTCCTCGCATCCATCTGGTAGGGTGCGGTCAGCGCACCGGTCGGACAGGCCTCCAGGCATCGTCGGCAACTCCCGCAGCGGTCGGGAACCGTCAGCGGCCTGTCTCCGGTCTCAAGCGAAGTCAGCAGCACTGCCAGAAACCCAAACGATCCGAACTTTGGATTAATCAGGCAAGTATTTTTGCCCGTCCAGCCGAGCCCTGCCGCCTCAGCCAGCGCACGCTCGACCAGGGGTCCGGTGTCCACGAAGGCCCGCGCCTCGAAGGGCCCGAACTCCTCATGCAGCCGCGCTTCCACGGCCTTCATCCGCTTGAGCAGAACCTTGTGATAATCGCTCGGTCGCCGCGCTCCGTGCTCATCGACTTTGCTCGACCAGGCGTAGCGCGCGATCCATGCCGCGCCTTCCGCTGCCAGATCAATCGAGCGCGGCTGTGGGCCGTTGTAACTGGCCCAACACACGATCGCCGAGCGCGCCCACGGAAATGGAATCCCCACCCGCGCTCTTAGCAACCGCCCTGCATCTTGGCCAGCGGTCTCAGCCTGGGCCAGAGTCTCGCTCCGCTCCAGATAGCGCATTGTGCCTGCGCGCCCCGCTCGCACCCACTCCTCGAATCGACCCGCGTCACGCTCTTGGTTAGCATGGGGCAACTCAACCAGACCGGCCTCGCTGAATCCGGCTTCCACCGCCCGTGCTCGCACAAGCACTCGGGTCAGGCAGGCATCGGAACGGACTGCGGCTTCGGGCTGGGGCGATTTTGAGTCCACGTCTCGATTCTCTACCAGAGACCGGTTGTCTGAGTCCGGATCTTCAAACAGGGCGCCCCAGAAATGGAACCGGAAGCACACCCTCCTGCGTATAGCTTCTTGAGCGTGTTCAATTGCGGACACCGGCAAGCGCAAACGAGCACTTCATTACCCGGCACGGAATTTGGAATTGCTCGTATCCCCTGTGAAGTCAGAGATTTCTATTCCTTGCTGCTTTGGACGCTGACGTGCCATTCAGAGAATGGGTGGGGCTGGCGCAGAGAATCTGCAACCTCCCGTGAAAGCAGCATGGCCTGACGCACAATCCCCTTCCCAAAGGAGGTTTTTCATATGACCGGCACAATTTCAAACCCGATAGACACCGCCATCATCCCAACCGGCGAATTGGTTGGACTGATCGGATTGTCCGACCTGACCGAGTTGGTTCGCGGGACCGAACAAATCCTGTTGGCGCGAGTCACGCCGCTCGTCCGCCGGCAGAGCGTGACGCTCGACCTGGGACGGGTTGAGCGCATCGACGCGGCCGGCATTGCGGCGCTGATCTCGCTGCACGCCAGCGCCTACGAATCGGCCCATTGTTTCAATGTCGCGAATGCCACGCCCCGTGTGGCCGAGATTCTCTCTTTGGTCGGCCTTGAAAGGATTCTTATGTCCCGTATTACGGTTGATAAATCGTATTCCGACTCGTGCCTCGAACGCCCCGCGGCATGAAAGATCTCTTTGTTCTTCAATTTGTCATTTAAGCTCCGGCTGTCGTCCCAAACTACGGGAGTCAAAACCCCAGAATGGTACTCGCCTCGCCGAACTCGCGAATCGGTTGTGACCTTCAACACAGGCAACCGTATACTTGGAACGGTATTCGTAGTACGACTAACTAATCCCGCACAGTGCAGTCCGATGCATGGATGACCCGCACGTGCTCAGCCTGAAAGCTTCGACCTTTTCCCGTTGTCGTGCTGAGCCCTCGTCCCGCCACCCCCTCATTCGTGCCGCACCGCGGAATCCAAGATATGGAGGCTTCACCCATGACGCAGGGCGTTCTGGAGCAGGCGTCTGCTGAAAAGGCAGGCTCGACGGCAACCAAGCATGTGTATTTCTTTGGCGGCGGCAAGGCCGAAGGCAACGGAAAGATGAAGGATGTGCTGGGCGGCAAGGGCGCCGGTCTGGCCGAAATGACCAATGTTGGATTGCCTGTTCCTCCGGGATTCACCATCCAGACTGAGGCCTGTCGCGAGTTCATGCGTGGCGCGCTCAGCGCTGAAACTGACGTTGAGATGTACGCCGCCCTTGAGCGGCTCGAAAAGCTCCAAGGCCAAAAGCTGGGCGCGGGCGAAAATCCCCTGCTGGTTTCAGTTCGCTCCGGCGCAAAGTTCTCCATGCCCGGCATGATGGACACGATTCTCAACCTCGGCCTCAACGACAAGGCCGTTGAAGCTCTGGCTAAGCTCAGCAACAATCCCCGTTTTGCCTATGACTCCTACCGCCGCCTGATCCAGATGTATGGCGACGTGGTTCTTGATGTGCCCAAGAAGAACTTCGAGCACATCTTCGACGGCGTCAAAAAGAAGATGAAGGTCAAGTTCGACTACGAGCTCAAGCCCGAAGCCCTCAAAGAGATCATCGCCGAGTATAAAAAGCTGGTGAAGAAAGAGACCGGCAAGGACTTCCCGCAGGATCCCAAAGAGCAGTTGGTCGGCGCCCGCAATGCCGTCTTCCGCAGCTGGATGAACGAGCGCGCCAAGACCTATCGCCGCATCAATCGCATCGATGACTGGCTCGGTACAGCAGTGAACGTGCAAGCCATGGTCTTCGGCAACCTGGGCGAGACCTCCGGCACCGGCGTTGGTTTTACCCGCAATCCCGCCACCGGCGAGAAGATATTCTTCGGCGAATATCTGATGAACGCGCAGGGCGAAGACGTGGTCTCCGGCGTCCGCACCCCGCTGCCCATCAGCGAGCTCGAGCGCGTGATGCCTCAGTGCTACCAGCAGCTCAAGGAAATCACCGGCCGCATGGAAAAGCACTACCGCGATATGCAGGACTTCGAGTTCACCATCCAGGATGGCAAGCTCTATATGCTGCAGACCCGCAACGGCAAACGCACCGGCCTGGCCGCCGTCCGCGTGGCCATCGACATGGTCAATGAAAAGCTGATCACGAAGGAAGAGGCCATTCACCGCGTCGAGCCCAACCAGTTGTATGACTTCCTGGTCCCCCGCCTGATTGAGAAGGGCGAGAAGATTGAAGTCCTCGCCACCGGCCTGCCGGCCTCTCCCGGCGCGGCTGTGGGCCAGATCGTTTTCTCTGCCGAAGAGGCAGTCAAGCAACACGCCAGCGGCAAATATCCGGTCATCATTCTCGTCCGCGGCGAGACCACACCTGAGGACATCGCAGGCATGGAAGTGGCTGACGGCATCCTCACCTCGCGTGGCGGCATGACCTCTCACGCCGCTGTCGTCACCCGCGGCATGGGCAAGTGCTGCGTGGCCGGCGCCGGCGACTGTCTGGTTGACCAGGACAAGAAGGAACTCCGTGTCAAGGGCAAGACCTTCAAGCAGGGCGACTGGATCTCCCTCGACGGCACCACCGGCCGCGTCATCAACGGCAAGCTCAAGACTCTCGATGCGCAGCCCGACGATCCCGATCTGGTCACCTTCATGAGCTGGGTCGATCCGGTTCGCCGGCTCAAGATCCGCGCCAACGCCGACATCCCCCGCGATGCCAAAAATGCGCGCCTGTTTGGAGCAGAGGGTATTGGCCTTTGCCGCACCGAACACATGTTCTTTGCTGAGGACCGCATCGAACACATGCGCACCATGATCCTGGCCGACAACGAAAAGGACCGCCGCGCCGCGCTGAAGAAGCTGCTGCCCATGCAACGCGCCGATTTTGTTGGTCTCTTCAAGGCCATGGAGTCACTGCCGGTGACCATCCGCATGATTGATCCGCCGCTGCACGAGTTCCTGCCCAAGCGCGAGGATCTGATGGTCGAGATCCAGCACCTGACAGACACCAAGCCCCGCTCGCCCAAGCTCAAGGAACTGCGCACGCTGCTGGCGCGGGTCGAAGAGCTGCACGAGCAGAATCCCATGCTCGGACTGCGCGGCTGCCGCCTCGGCATCGCCTTCCCCGAGATCACCGAAATGCAAACGCGCGCCATTATCGAGGCCGCTGTCGCCGTCAAGGTCAAGGGCGGCAATCCGCATCCCGAGATCATGATTCCGCTCGTCGGGTCGATCGAGGAGATGCGCAACCAGGCAGCCATTGTCCGCCGCGTGGCCGAGGAAGTCTTCAAGGAGAAGGGATCCAAGGTCGAATACATGGTCGGCACCATGATCGAGCTGCCTCGCGCAGCTTTGACTGCCGACCAGATCGCCGAAGAGGCCGAGTTCTTCAGTTTCGGAACCAACGACCTCACTCAGACCACCTTCGGCATCAGCCGCGACGACATCAACCAGTTCTTGCCGGCCTATATGAAGGCGGGCATCTTCAAGCAGGATCCCTTCGCCACCCTCGATCAGGCGGGCGTCGGGCAACTGGTGGAGATGGCCGCAGCCAAGGGCCGCAAGACCCGTCCCAACATCAAGCTGGGCATCTGCGGCGAGCATGGCGGCGATCCTGAGTCCGTCAAGTTCTGCCACAAGATCGGCCTCACCTACGTTTCCTGCTCGCCCTTCCGTCTGCTGACGGCGAGGCTGGCGGCAGCGCAGGCGGCCATCGAAGAGAAGATGACCGGACCAGCCCACACCAACGCCTAGTCTTTTTGAACTGCTTCAACACCAAGGGCGCAGCCACAAGCTGCGCCCTTGCTTTTCGTCTCGCAACCTACGAAACAATCTGCTCTGTCGGCGTCTATAAGAGCCAGCCGCAGACTGGCCAGACGCGTGAGAGCCCAATCCCCGGCCTCATATATATATATATATACAGACAACCTTTACAGTTTGCCTGTATATATGCGATATTGATCTTGTGAACGACATAAAATCTGCTACTCAAACCGGACTCGCTCAGACGCTTGCCACCGAGGTCCGTGCGGTATACCGCAAGCTCAAGGTGCGTTATCGTGAGCACGGGGTTGGCAACGATCTGACGACGTCACAGGCTTCAGTTGTTCTTCTACTCGAAAAGGCGGGTGCGGCCACGGTTTCAAGCCTGGCCCGAACAGAAGGCATGCGCCCGCAGTCCATGAGCGCTATCGTCGCGCCGTTGCAGGAGTCCGGACTGATCAGTGGCGCACCCGACCCGAGCGACGGGCGGCAAACCCTGATGTCTCTGACGCCCCGATGCCTGAAGCTGCTTCAGGAGGGCAGGGCCGCAAGACAGGACTGGCTCGCCACGACCATCTCCGAGAAGCTTTCTGTTCAAGAGCAGAAGAGTCTTCGGGCGGCTCTCGAGTTGTTTAAGCGGCTGGTTGAGGATTGAACCCACCGCGTTCCTCTTTTTGCCCATGTCCATTTTGTAATCAAAAAAGGAGCTCCGCATCATGAATTGGCTTTGGCTTGTGTCGTACTTCTTTGGCGGGGCCTTTGCGGCCAACGCCATTCCTCATTTTGTCTCTGGAATGATGGGGCGTCCCTTTCAGACTCCATTCGCCAAACCATCCGGCAAAGGGCTCTCCTCATCGACGGTCAACGTTGCCTGGGGATTCTTCAACGCCGTGGTCGGATACCTACTTGTGGCGCACGTCGGCGTCTTTGATCCGCGGGTGACGAGCCAAATTGTTGCGTTCGGCCTGGGCGCGCTGCTCATCGGCATCTTTTCAGCGCGTCACTTCGGTCAGTTCCACGGGGGAAACGCGCCGTCACGCCCATGAAGAACCCTGTGACCGGGACATTTCGCTCCCTGAGAAGCTTCAACTTCCTATTGTGGACGGCCGGCGCTTTGGTTTCCAACGCCGGTACGGGGATGCAGCGCGTCGCTCAGGACTGGCTTGTGCTGACGCAACTAACCCATCGCGATGCGTCGGCGCTGGGACTTGTGATGGGCCTGCAGTTCGCGCCGCAACTCCTGCTGCTGCCCTGGACTGGATCGGCCGCCGACCGTCTCAATCAGCGCAAGCTGCTGATGCTTACCCAGGCAACGATGGGCGTGCTTGCGCTCATCCTGGGAGCTCTCACGATCGCAGGATTCATCCAGCTTTGGCACGTATATGTGCTCGCCTTCCTTTCCGGCTCTGCGGCAGCGCTGGATGCGCCTGTGCGACAGACCTTCGTGGCTGAAATGGTCGGCGACGAGGATCTCCCCAATGCCGTGGCCTTGAACTCAACCTCGTTCAATGCTGCGCAGATGATCGGTCCCGCCGTTGCCGGTTTGCTCATCGCAAGTGTTGGCCTCGGATGGGCCTTTCTTCTGAATGGGCTCTCCTTCGCGGCGGTTTTGATCTCGATGTCATTCTTTCGACTTTCGGAACTCCGTACAAGCGCCAGGGCGCATCGCAGCGCATCTGGATTTCGGGAGGGGCTTCGTTATGTGTGGGCGAAGCCGGATCTCAGGGCCATCCTGATCATGTTGTTTCTGATTGGCACATTCGGCTTCAACTTTCCGATCTTTATCTCCACGATGGCCGTGAATGTCTTCCACTCCGACGCACGCGCATTCGGCCTGCTCTCCTCCATCATGGCCGTCGGCACCGTCTCAGGAGCCTTGTTTGCCGCCGGCCGCAAGAGACCGGGCTTATCGACTCTTCTGGCCGGAGCCGGCGTATTCGGCCTGGGATGCACTCTCGGTGCACTCGCGCCCGGATATTGGTGGTTCGCAGCCGCTCTCGCGGTCAGTGGTGCGGCCGTGCTGATCTTTGCCAATGGCACGAACAGCATCATGCAGCTTTCGACGGAACCGTCCATGCGAGGACGGGTGATGGCGCTCCGGGTTGGCGTTGGGCTTGGGGGAATGATGATCGGCGCTCCGATCGTCGGCTGGGTTGCCAATCACTTCGGCCCCCGCTGGGCGATCGGGTTGGGTGCCACGGCAGGACTCCTTGCCGCCCTGATAGCAGCCTGCGCTCTAGCCCGTCGAAAAGAGCCGGTCTCTCAGTAATTGAGTCAGCCGATATCCACGGACGGTTGCAGGCATCTCTATTGAGACCGCCTATGCGCTAACCCGTTTTCTTCTAACTCTCATTTACATTTCATTGAACTGAAATAGTTGGCTGCTACACGTGAGATAAGCAAATTCTTAAACTCTGGGACGTTGCGTCGCTTGAGCGTGACGCGGGCCTCACTTGAGCCGGTTCCTCCAGGCGAATCCAGTTAACCGAGGTGTAGAGCGCGGCGAATGTATCTGCCGCGAAACACCCCAAGGAGATGTTTGTCGTCATGAAAAAAGCCATGTTTCTCCTAGCTATGGCCTTGCTTCTTTCCAAAGTGGCAGCGGCGGATACGACCTCGTTCAACTACAGTGGCACTGCGCCGGCTCAGGTCAATGCCGGCAGCGCCATGGGCACTTACCTCACCACTCCTGAACAGGGTTGGACCTGGAGCGCGGGCTGGGGCGTGATCAACCCATATGCTGGATTAAATTCGGGATGGGTTGCCGATCCGGCAACCTCCAACTATTCCACCGGAGACGCGGACGCTTTTAATTATGGCGCCGCCGATTCTTTAACCATCAATTTCAGCACGCCTGAGTCTGGAGTGAGCGCTGAAGTTGCTGTTCTGGACCCTGATTCCAATGCCGCCTCGGTTGAGTTGATTGCTTATGATGGCGCAGCCCAGATCGGCTCCAGCACACTGCAATTGGATTTAGCGGGTGGGTCTTTCGAGTCTCTGTCGGTCTTCGCAAGCTCTCCGGACATCTCCTCCGTGACTTTCGTAGGCTTGGACAGCGATGGCAACCCGAGCAGCTCCTCTCAAAATGACGTAAATCAATATGCCATTGCCGACATCACCACCGTCACTCCTGAACCCGGAACCATTTCCTTACTCGGTTCAGGTCTTCTCGGCCTGGCGGGCATGCTGAAGCTGCGTCGCCGTCGCGCTTAGAGCAAATGGCGTCGTCACCAGTGCCCTGAGTGATTCCGCCTGCATCGTCCACAGCTCCGCACGCCGACAATGTGCCGACGGTGGCGCAATCCAGTTGTCCAGACCCTGAACAACCGATTTGTCACATTGAATGGAGAAATAGCATGTCCAAGAAAGATCTTGATGTGAATTCCGCCAAGAAGGGCATCAACCGCAGACAGTTCCTGACCGGCGCGACCGTGGGCGCTGGAGCCCTGGTCATGAGCACCAGCTTCAAGGGATTCGCCCAATCCTCTCCACCGTCCTCGAACGCCTGGAGCTTCGGCGTGATGGCTGACACCCAGTGGGCGAATCTGGCCGACGACGGGTACGATCCGAATACGAGCGCGATCGAAATTGCAGTACAGATTCAGCAGCAATTCATCGCCGCCGGTGTACAGTTCGTCATCCACGTCGGCGATCTCTGCGACACAACCCCCGACATTCCCGGCGAAGACGCGCGTGCGCTGTACGCCCAGGGCCTCTACAACGCCGGAATCGGCTTTTATCCGCTACGCGGCAACCATGACGACAACGCAAGTGTTGCGTCGGAGATCGTGCGCATCTATCCCCAGACCCAGTCCTGCATCCATAACCAGACCCCGAGCGACGTGCTGGCTATGGCGATTCCGAGCCCGGACGCGGCCAACCTGGGCACGCCTGCCAAGAGCGGTTCGGCATTCCAACTGGGCACCCCGCTCGGCAGCCCCAGCGTTTTCTCTGGGAATTTGACTGGCCTGAGTTACGCCTTCTCTTACAACAACGCGACCTTCGTTTTGCTGGACCAATTCACGCCGGTGGGTGGCTGGCCAAGCGGATACGACATGTCGAAGTCGATTGCGGCTCAGCAGAACTGGATCAGCACCGTCCTGGGCAATAAGTCCACCGACCACGCCTTCGTCTTCGCGCACAAGGGCCTGGTCACCTGCAACCATTCCGATATCTTGTTCAGCGAATCGTCGGGAAGTCCCGCCGACAATCCAGCATGGACCAACGCCTTCATCGACAGCCTTTATAGCAACAATGTGAAGCTGTACATGCACGGCCATGACCACATGTACGATCGCTCGATCGTCCTGGACACCAACGGCAACGACTACGTGACCCAGATTCTCTGCTCCTCCGACAGCTCCAAATTCTACATTCCGCAAGGCACGCTGAGCGGCGGCAATCCCCAGTCGCACGGAAGCAACGCATTCGCCAGCAACGACGATGCGTGGGACGTTCCGGCCTTTGGCATTCGCCGCAGAATTCCTCTATCGCAGGAACTCAACCTGATCACCAGCACCAACTCAGATCCTGTCTCCCGCGACGTGGGCTACTACATCGTGACGGTCAACGGCGAAAACGTGACGGTGGATTATTACGCATGCACAGTTCAAGTTTTCTTTGCGACTGCGACTGGAGCTCACGGAGGCCCTGCCTACGTTCTATCGGCATCGAATCCCGGAGAGTCGTTGCTTTTGAATGGCTCTTCGGCCCAACTTCCCGGCAGGAATCCTTCCGCCAGCTTTACCAAGCGGGAGACTTTTGGCTACGGCCTGAACGGTAAGCAGTTCCTGATCGCCTCGGGCAGGGCTTATACGAGCGTGAAGGACAGCAGCCCTAACAGCACCAGCCTTAAGATCCTTTCCGGAGTTAATAGCAACACCACGACGGATGCCAACGGCGTCCTTCTAACCAAGGCCGTGAATACCGGCTGGCAGACGCAGACCAGCGCTACGCTCAGCGATATTCTGACCCTGTGGGGAATGGGCTCCCTCGCCAATTCCTCACCCACCAGGACGGACACCTACGTCATTCAACTCACCGGCGACACTTCAAGCCTGGGAAACATCGCCAGCGGCGGCGCCGGCCTGGCAGCCCAAACTGCAAGCGGTGAGTGGGTGAACGCGGTCAGCCTCAATTCGGGCGGCTCGCCCAATTTCGTGAACGGTCCCTGGAAGGCGGCGTATGGTTTGGGGTCCTACGGCGTGAGCGGCGACAGCGCCTGGGCTGTGGTAAATTTCCAGGGCACCTTCGCCATCGCCAACGCCAACTAACCCGTTTCAATTTGTACTGTGAAAGAGCTCGTGACTCCACGAGCTCTTTCCTTTGGGGGCGCGTGCGTGACGCACGGCTTCGCGGGCGAAGTCCTCTTTGAGTCTTGATGGGGAGAGACGATGGAAAGCGCGACGGGGTCACACGGTTCACCGACGCGAAATGCGCGAAGAACGAGCCGTCAATGCATTTCCCCGTTCCGTCCCCGAATCGCTTTTGCCGCAGAGTTTCTAGTACCCCTGCTGGAATTCCGGCTCGACGGGGTTCTCAAAGAGCGAAGCGTCGCGGGTCACGATGGTCAGCCCTGAGGGCGTCACGAAGTAGCGACGCTTATCCTCGGCCGGATCGAAGCCGATGACTGTCCCTTCCGGTATGTGCACATGGCGATCGATGATCGCGCGCCGGATGCGGCAATGGCGGCCGATATTCACATGCGAGAAGATAATGCTTGCGTCCACCGTCGAGTACGAGTTGACGCGCACATCCTGCGAAACCACACAATTCGCAACGGACGCGCCTGAGATGATCACTCCGGCCGTGATGACCGAGTTGACCGCCATGCCCGAGCGCCCGGGATCGCCGAAGACGAATTTTGCCGGCGGATACTGCCGCGCGCGGGTGCGAATGGGCCAGTTCTTGTCGTAGAGATTGAAGACCGGCGATACAGAGCAGAGGTCCATGTTCGCATCGTAGTAGGCGTCCAGCGTGCCCACGTCGCGCCAGTAGAGAGCCTGCTGCTTGTTCTCATCGACAAAGCTGTAGGCCATCATCTTTTTCTTGCCCAGAAGATTGGGCAGAATGTCATGGCCAAAATCGTGCCTCGAGTTGGGATCCTCGGCATCCGCGATCAGCGCTTTGAGCAGCACCTCGGTGTTGAAGATGTAAACGCCCATGGACGCATCCACGGCATTCGGGTTGAAGGGCGACCGGAAGGTGGTCGTCGGCACCTTCTCCTGAAATCCCAGAACCTCGCCTCCCTTGCCCACCTCAACCACGCCAAACTGCTTTACTTCGTCCGGCGGGATTGGTAGTGTTGCCAGCGTGATCTCCGCCTTGCTCTCCTTGTGGTACTCCAGCATCCGGCTGTAGTCCATTTTGTAAATGTGGTCGCCGCTCAAGATGATCATGTACTTCGGCTGTTCGCTGCCAATCGAATAAATATTCTGGTAGACCGCGTCGGCGGTTCCCATGTACCAGTTCGAGCCGGTCCGCTGCATCGGCGGCAGCAGCTCAAAGAACTCGCCTAGTTCCTGGGCCACAATCCCCGTCCATCCTTCGCGGATGTGCCGGTTGAGCGAGAGGGCTTTGTACTGCGTGAGAATGAAGACCTTGCGCAGGCCTGAGTTGATGCAATTGGAAAGGGTGACGTCGATGATTCGATAGTGCCCGCCAAAGGGAACGGCCGGTTTGGCACGATCTCTCGTCAGTGGGAAGAGCCGTTCTCCCGCGCCGCCCGCCAGAAGCACGCCAAGCGTGTCCCTCATGTCCATTGGTCCCTGCCCTCGCCTATGCTATTGTTTGAATTCCCATGACCGCTCGAAAACGCCACCCGTCGAGCCAGGTTACCCTCTCCAGTGACAGCTTGGAAAGGTACTGCCGAACGATGGAGAATACCATACACGGCGCAATCTGGTCGCCCATTTCAATTTATATAATGCGACCCTGTCCCGGGGCGATTTAGGAGACCAACGATAAGGAGCCACCTCACACAGACTCCTCTTTTGGGAAGATTGCCGTTTGAGATCGCCTGTCTGCGAGCGTTACTTCTCTACCGCTTCTTGCTGAACTTGTATTGCACGCCGGCCGAAATACCGAAGTTCCAGTTGTTATGTGGGTTTGTCGTCGGAGGCACTGCGGCGAAACTATAGCCGTAGCGTGTAAACATCGCGTCAGGCGTTATACGAAAGACCCAATGCGCGGAGCGGTTCAGATCCATGTGGCCGCCGAAGACGGCCGCAGGAGCGAACTGAGTATCGTAGAAACCCACACCTGGAGGCGAGGACGGAAAATCGTGCGAATCGAAGTGCGCTCCGCCCACCATGGCATGAGCGATCAGATCGCCGTGCTTGTTGTGCGGTCCCAGCCATTCGGCTCCGCCAACGAAGAGATACTGGCTCACGAAGGGACCTCGGATACTATTCCCCTCCACGCTTCCCACGCCGCTCGTGCCCAGGTAGCCACGCCCCGAGCCCTCGACCGCCCAATGCTTGCTGAACCAGTAGGAGCCATCCAGATCCAGCCCGCCTAAATTGGCCCCTTGCAGGATCTCCGGCCCGGCGTGGATGTGGCCGTAGGCCATGCCCAGAGAGAAGTCGTAGCGATTGTCATAGCGCACATTGGCCAGCGGGTCAGTGGTAACGTAGGTGCCGTTGCCGGCCGTCGGAGAGGCGGTGCTCTGCGCAAGGTCGCAGCTTCCGGAAAAGAAAGCCAGGACGGCTACGGCGACAAGAGAAAAAGAGGTCCTTACATGTTTGTGCATCACCAATCAGCTTACAGGACGACGCCGACAAGGGACAACGCGAACCGGGCTGCATTTGTTGCCGTCAGGGCTCGCAGCGCTCAGTCCAACGCGTCCAAATCAGGTAGCGCACAGTTTTGAGAATTTCAAGAAATCCGGCAGCACGGGCATAAGCCGCCGTCTCCGGCCCTAATGGTGGCGAGGCGTGCATGCGCCACTCCACAGGCAGGTTGCTGAAGATCATCGCCGCACGGGACAGGTGACTGGCTCTGGAAACCACCTCGGCCGAACGCCAGCCGTGCGCCTTCATGATCCGCACCGCGAAGCACGCATTCTGAATCGTGTCCAAGGCCTCCGGCTCGATGATGATTGCCGATCGCGGAATACCCTCCGCCTCCGCGGCCCGTGCCATCACTCGCGCCTCAATAAATTGGTTGCGCACGGCTCCTCCGGTCAGGATCAGCCGCGGCGCAACACCCCGCTCATACTCACGTACGCCCTCGTTCACCCGTGACAGTTGCTCAGGCGTTGGGTTGCCGTCGCTATCCGCCGGAAAGCCTAGCACAATGATGGCGTCAAACCGCGTGAGTGAAGTATTGGAGGTGGGAGCAACCAGCCTGGCGATAGCCGCCCAGCCGAATAGGCCAAGCACCAGCAAAACGGAGGCAAGAATTAGACGGCTACGCCAGCCCAGCCGTCGTCGCCGAGACCGTGAATGGCGGGCCATGCGGTGAGCGGGCATTCTGCGGATAGGGCGCTTGCCGGTCAAAGTGACTCCCAGCTTCCACTTTAGCGCGCTCGCCAGGAATCTCGAGTGATCAGGCGCCCACTCTCGCGACGTCTTCGCTTTGTGGTCAGGTTGGGATCAGCAAAAAATCAGCTCAGGTCCGCCGGCTCTCCCCACGCCGATAAGACAAACTCATTCAGTGGCTTGCGCGTGCGGGGGCCGATTTCTCGCTCAACAAGTTGCTCGTCGCGCAGAGCGGAGGGCTCGCCCTGATAACCCAGCGCGATCACAGCGCCGATGACGTAGCTTTCGGGAATCTCAAATGCCTTGCGCGCAGCCTCCGGATCAAAGCCAGCCATCTGGTGCGTGGTCAGGCCAAGCGCAGCTGCTTGCAAGGTGAGATACGAGGCGGCAGCGCCCAGATCGTAAAGAGCAACCCGGTTATCGGCGCCGTTATGAGCGAATTTGGTGCTCGCCGCACCCAAAATCAAGACCGGCGCTGACGCCGCCCAACTCTGGTTGAACGGGATGAGGGTAGAGAATATTTTCTTATAGGTCGGTGAGTCACGCTTGCCAATGAGGAAGCGCCAGGGCTGTTCGTTGTAGGACGACGCAGTCCAGCGCGCCGCCTCAAAAACCTTCTTCAGGTCGGCTGAACTCACATCCCGGCCGGCAAACGACCGCGCGCTCCAGCGCTCCAGCACAACCGGCAGCACGCCATCGACGGCAGGAGCCTTCTTCATCTTATGCACTTCACTTGCGGATAGAGTCAAAACCATCTCCTTCAAACGAGTTCGAATGCATCACTTTGATTCGCCACGCGCAGGGAAGGATTCCCGCCAAAGAAGAAAAGCTGTTGGAACGGATATCCTGTAGCGCCGGTCTCTAGACCGGCTGTACTGGCGGCGTCCACGCCGCCAGGCTTAGGCTGTGGGTCTGAAGACACACAGAACAGTCAGTCTGGAAACCGGCGCTACCGGAATCAGTGCTTAAGCCATCGCCTCTCGTCTCATCGGCTCAAACTGCAACTGGTTCGACGCGCGGTCCACGCCAATACGCACGTGCTCGCCGTGCAGCACCTCGCCATTCAGGATTTTGATCGCCAGCGGGTCTTGAACCATGCGTTGCAGCGCTCTCTTCAACGGACGCGCGCCATAGGCCGCATCCGATCCCGCAGCCAAAACCAGCTGCCGCGCAGGCTCGGTGAGTTCGAGTGAAATCTGCCTGTCCTCGAGCATCTTGCTCACCTCGGCCAGCCTGAGATCCAGAATCTGGCTCATCTGCGCCTGTCCCAGCGAACGGAAGATCACGATATCGTCCACTCGATTCAAAAACTCCGGCCTGAAGTGCTCGCGCAAGACGCGCATCACCGACTCGCGTGCCTGATCGAAGTCCTGTTCCGTCCTGAGCGTGTCGCCGACAAGCATCGCCGCGCCCAGATTCGACGTCATAATCAACACCGTGTTCTTGAAATCGACTGTACGGCCCTTGGCGTCGGTGAGCCGTCCATCGTCCATCACCTGCAGCAGAATGTTGAAGACATCCGGGTGCGCCTTCTCGATTTCGTCGAAGAGAATGACTGCGTAGGGCCTTCTCCTTATCGCTTCCGTGAGCTGTCCACCTTCGTCGTAGCCCACATAGCCCGGAGGGGCGCCGATCAGCCTCGCCACCGCGTGCTTCTCCATATACTCGCTCATGTCGATGCGCACCATCGCCTGGTCGTCATCAAACATGAACTCAGCCAGCGCCCTCGCCGTTTCAGTCTTTCCAACACCCGTCGGACCCAAGAAGATAAAGCTTCCAATCGGCCGCTTAGGATCGCTCAGCCCGGCACGCGAACGCCGAATTGCATTGGCCACGATGGTCAGTGCCGCATCCTGCCCAATCACGCGCTCGCGCAGCCGCGTCTCCATCTGCACAAGCTTCTTCACCTCACCCTCAAGCATCCGCGAAACGGGAATCCCCGTCCATTTGCTGACGATGCCGGCAATGTCCTCCTCATCGACCTCTTCCTTCAGCAGGCGCGCAGTCTTACCATCCTTCTGCGCTCCATCTTGCGCGGCATCCAACTTCTTCAACTCGGCTTCGAGTTTTGGCAGTTCACCATATTGAATCTGCGCCGCGCGGTCCAACATGCCCTTGCGTGTCTGCTCCTCAGTCTCGAAGCGCAGCGCCTCAATTTTCTTCTTCAGCTCGCTGACGTGGCTGATCGCATCGCGTTCCTTGGTCCACCGCGTGCGGAGGGCCGTAATCTTCTCGCGCAGCGTGGCCACCTCACGATCCACTTCAGCCCGGCGTCCAATGCTGTTCGCATCGGTCTCGCGCTTTAAAGCGGCGCTCTCAATTTCCAGCGAAGTCTTTTCGCGCTCCAGTTGATCGATCTCCGTCGGCACCGAACCGATTTGAATCGCCAACGATGCCGCGGCCTCATCCACCAGGTCGATGGCCTTATCCGGCAGGAATCGATCACTGATGTAGCGATGCGAGAGCGTTGCCGCGGCCACAATCGCTGAGTCCTTGATGCGCACGTTATGGTGCGCCTCGTAGCGCTCCTTCAAGCCGCGCAAAATCGCAATCGTGTCCTCGACGTTGGGCTCGCCGACATACACAATCTGAAAACGCCGCTCCAGCGCCGCGTCTTTCTCGATGTACTTGCGGTATTCGTTTAGCGTAGTCGCCCCGATGGCCCGCAACTCGCCCCTGGCAAGCGCCGGCTTCAACATGTTGCTGGCATCGATGGCCCCTTCGGCCGCTCCAGCGCCAACCAGCGTGTGCAGTTCGTCGATGAAAAGCACAATCTCGCCGTTCGATTCTTCTATCTCTTTCAGCACAGCCTTTAGTCTGTCCTCGAATTCGCCGCGATACTTGGCCCCAGCGAGCATCGAACCGAGATCGAGCGAGATCACGCGCTTGTCCTTGAGGCTCTCCGGCACGTCGCCCGAGATGATGCGCCGTGCTAGGCCTTCGACAATGGCCGTCTTGCCCACTCCAGGCTCGCCAATCAGGACTGGGTTGTTTTTTGTGCGCCGGCTCAGCACCTGGATTACACGACGAATCTCTTCGTCGCGCCCGATCACTGGGTCCAGCTTGCCGCGCCGGGCGAGTTCTGTCAGGTCTTTTGCGTATTTTTCGAGAGCCTGAAATTTGCCCTCGGGATTCTGATCGGTTACGCGCTGAGACCCCCGCACCGCAGTCAGGGCCTTGAGAATCGCGTCATGCGTCGCGCCAAGAGACACCAGCACCTCACGCGCAGGCTCGCCCTTCGCGTGCGCCACGCCCAGGAGCAGATGCTCTGTCGAGACATATTCATCCTTGAAGTTCTGCGCCTCGCGGAAGGCCTGATCGAAGACCTTATTGAGCGACTGGCTCAGGCCCGGCTGGCTCGGTGCGCCTGCGACACGAGGCAGTTTCTCCTCGATCTGGTGCAGCTCATGCTCGAGCCGCTCCGTAGGAACGCCGATCTTTTCGAGCACCGCGGGGATCACGCCCTCGCGGTCCTCGACCAGCGCGAGCAGCAAGTGCACAGGCAAAACCTCGGGGTTTCCAAGTTCGGTTGCCCGCTCCTGCGCCTGCGCCATCGCCTGCTGCGACTTGACAGTAAGTTTTTCCCAGCGAATCGCCATTTTGCCTCCAGGGATCAGGGATCAGTTCGATTCATATATTCAGTTACGCAGAATTTAGAAGTTGAAGCTCATTGCGTACAGATTGACGAACCGCACCGTATTTTTGCGAAAGCGACAATTGGGAGCTCTTGAAGCATTCGTGATCTCCATCCAATACTCCAAGTGACACTTGGCGCATTTCATTGACGTATTCGTAATATGCAGTCCCAAGCGATTTTCCCACAACCATATCAGCTATGAATCTGGATCCGTCTATCTTTGTATTGCATGAATCCCAACGTTCTCTTGCTTCTTTCCGCATGCCCAGCACTTTTGTTCTCAAATCTTCACGCCCTGGAACGGCTAGACGCTCTGGATCGGTTAGCGAGTAGGCATGAGCGAGTTCTAGTAGAGAGTTATTCATTTCACCAAGCGCCCGCACAACCTCAAATACAACATCGCGTCTCATTTCCCATTGCTTTTGCCGGTCCCATACCTTATCTGAGATTTCGGCTCTGATTCCCTCTGCGATTTTTGTTAGCTGTGCGATGTCTTCCTTGGTGGCGAGGTTCTCACCCTTCTTATTTGCATATGAACCGACGAAGGGCTTAACGAAATGCGAGACCAATAAAGCGAGGAAAACAATGAGGAAATTGTAAAAATATTGCACGAAGCCTCACTTCCCGCCACCGGGAGAAGCACACTTCTCCCGGTGGTTGGTTCTGTTCACTGGCTTTTACGCGGCTACGTTGATCTGAATCTGCTTCGGCTGGGCTTCAGCCTTCTTCTTGAGCTCCAGTTTGAGCACACCTGCATTGTAGCTGGCCGCCACGTTTTCTGTGTCAACCGCCGAAGGCAGCGTAAAGGCGCGATAGAAGCTGCCATAGCGCCGCTCGATGCGATGGAAGTTCTGCTCCTTCTCCTCGGCCTCGAACTTGCGCTCGCCCTTGACGGTCAACGTGTGATTCTCGACCCGGACGTCCAGGTCCTTTTGATCCACGCCCGGCACTTCAAGCTTCAAAACGACCTTTTGCGGGTCCTCATAAATATCGACCGCCGGCACAAAGCTGGCAGCCGTCAACGGGTCATCTCCTTCGTTCATCTCGCGGAAGAGATGGTTGACGCGGTTCTGCAATGCTACGACTTCGCGGAACGGATCCCAACGAGAAATTGCCATGAGAGTTTACCTCCAGATATGTTTTGAGATTTGCGTGGCCTGAGACATGAGTACAAGCCGCTCAACAAATCTGATAAAAATATAGCACATAATATTCATAAAATATGCGTTATTTACGCTAATATTTTATGGATTTTATATCTATATACTTTTCAATACTTTAACTTAACAATGGGTCAATACTTTGACTTAACTATGGCCAACTACTCCCGGAGGGAGCGAAGGAGAATGGCCCAGGACAAGCGCAGCGCAGTTCTGGGAAGGCTTGACAATGGAGATCCGAGCCCCATCGGGGCGCGACGAACCGGCGCCAAGAGCTCCGGCGGTCAGGACTCCCTTTTCCCCCGGCCGACAAACATCCCTCTACAATAGAGCCAGATGCCACATCTCTCCGCCCTTCCCAACTTGATCGACTGGCACTGGCTCTGGCTCATCGTAGCCTCGTTTCTGGCCGGGGTGCTTAATGCCGTAGCCGGGGGCGGGTCGTTTCTCTCGTTTCCGGCAATGATGGGAATGGGAGTCCTGCCGGTGCAGGCCAACGCCACCAATACGGTAGCCCTCTGGCCCGGCCAGCTCACCTCGGTCGCCGCCTATCGCGACGACATCCGCAAGAACCCGCGGCTTGCGCTGCTGATGGCCTTTGCCGGCCTCATCGGCGGGACAGTTGGAGCCCTGGTCCTGCTCAACACACCGCAGAGGACCTTTCTGCACCTCGTTCCCTGGCTGCTGCTCGTATCCGCATCGATCTTTGCCGTGAGCGGTCCCGTCTCCCGCTGGCTTGAGGCCCGCAAGGC
>JBEKCA010000037.1:0-40264 GCA_050015115.1 Occallatibacter sp. | reverse complement strand
TTCGAGCCGAAGCTGGCGAGGGTTTGGTTGGCTGGGCCGGCCACAGGGATCATGACGCGTCCGCCCATGGCCCGCGTGAGCGTTAGCCAGGCCTGATTGGCCACGTTGGCTGTGAAGGTGTGAACGTCGCTGAGGTTGATATTCATCTGAGTAGCAGCGGACTGAACTCCGGTCCAATTGACGTTGCCGCCACCGCTGGGAGTTGACTTGGTGTTGATATAGAAGTAGGTCACTCCCAAATGGTCGTTGCCGTACGAATCGTCAAACTTTCCCAGGTACTCGTTTGAGTCCGTAGGCGTGTTGTAGATGGTGCCGTATGATTGGCCGCCGGTTTTTGTGATGGCGGCGCTGGGCGCGGCCAACGGAATGTTAACGAGGCCGTTCGTTACATTCGTGAGGTTCAGAGCGGTCGTGTCCAGGCTGGCTTGCGGGATGCAATACCCGGTATTAGTGTTGCCGGGCCCGCAACCGGGGCCAGCGTTTGTCCCACTTACTGGAGTACCTGTTTTGGTTGTCGAATTGTAGGTGCCCGGCATCCAAATGGGGGTGAGGCCGGCAGCCTTGTCCGCGGAGAAGTCGCCCAGGCGCTCGGCAGCCGTTGGCACCGTAGCGCCTGTGACTGTTGTGCCTTGAATCTGGCGCAGGCCGGCATAGCTGAAGAAGTAGAAGGCTTTGTCGTGCTTAATGGGACCGCCGAAGGTTCCGCCGAAGTTGTTGCGATGGAAAGGAGCCTTGGCGGTAGGTGCTGGGATACTCCACTGATATGCATTGAAGTCGGTGTTGCGGTTGAACTCAAACAACGAGCCATGATATTTGTTTGTTCCCGACTTTGTGATCACCGAGACCACGGCGCCGGAGAATTGGCCGTATTGCGCCTGGAATGCGTTGGTATCGACGCGGAACTCTTCGATTGCGTCTGGGTTGGGAGCCGGGTTGCCATAATTACGCATACCGGTAATGTTGTTGCCGCCATCCAGATAGAAGCCGACGGTTCCGTTGCCGGAGTCGAGTCCGCCGTTGACCTGGACTTGTGTGGACGGCAGTCCAACCGTGAAATCGGGTGTAGCAGCGGTGCTCGAGGTGGGGCCGGCGGAATTGGCCATGATGCCCGGTGTGAGCGAGAGCTCGGCGTAGGCGTTGCGGTTGACGAGCGGCAACCCGATGATCTCGGCCTGCTCAATGGTCCGGCCCAATACCGCGTCGCTTGTATTGACCTGCGGGGGAGCCTCAGAGACCGTGATGGTAATATCTGGCGCGCCTACCACCAGCTTGATGTCAAGCGTCAGTGTCTGGTTGACGTCGAGGGCGAGGTTCTCTTGCAGAAAACGCTCAAAGGTGGCGGCGTCTGCCTGAACGGTGTACTTGCCGACGGGAAGGTTATCGATACGGAACTCGCCAATTCCGTTTACCTTTGCCGAGCGGGAGAGCCCTGTATCTACATTGGTTGCCTTGATCGTGGCGGTGTTGACCACTGCGTCCCGTTGATCCTTCACGGTACCAGCAATGGAACCGGTAGTTTGCTGCGCACTAGCAGGTAGCAATGCCAGCACTAGCAGCAGTGCAAAACCTGCCAAGTGAAGGAACTGCCTCCGAAAAATTGACTTCATGTGTTTCTCCTTATTCCTTTTTGATCTGCGGTCATCCCCAAAGTGTTCCGGGATGGCCCGCGTTCGAACATCCGAGGTTTTCATCGGTCCGCCGCCGCTTTCTACATCAGTGATCATTCCTGCACAGCTTTACCAGCTGGTCAGAACGACGGTAGACACAGATCGCTGATTTAACACATGCAGACTAACAGCGGCTCGTGGTTATTGTCTAGTGAATTTCGAGGTGAAAGATGCGCGGGAGTCTATGTGAGCAAATGACGCCGATTGGCTGTCCTCGAAAGCTTTAAGGAATAGAGCCTCCGTGCCAAGGGTTCAAGAACTGTGTTAAATTTGTTAACCAGCGCTGTTAATACTCTTTTTACAATAGGCTAACGGCTGCTCCCGAACGCAAGTGAAGGTTATGGGGGTCCGGATCGCTTGATCGACCAGTCGAGAGTACGCGCGGAACTTTGGAGTTCGGTGATCAATGTCAAAGATTCTAAACGGGTTGGATGTGGAACTCAAGGAGCTGGAATGGCTGCTTGGATCCGGCGTCCTGGGGCGATCCCAAAACCTTGTACATATGCTTAAATTCATCTGCGATAAGCACTTCCAGGGCCAAGCAAGTCAGATTACCGAGTATGCAGTGGCTGTGGAAGCTCTGGGCCGCCGCAGTGACTTCAACCCTCAATCGGATACGATCGTCCGGGTGACAGCTCACCAGCTAAGAAAGCGTCTTCAGGAGGTCTATGAAGGCGAGGGAGCTGGCCGGCCAGTTCATATCTTGATCCCCCTCGGACAGTACGCCCCCTCCTTTGTCCGTCACGACCAGGCAACGGAAGAGGCCCTCGAAGACGAGACGATGGAAGAGATACCGGAAGGGATTTCGACAGAGATAGCGGCAGGGATTTCGACGCCCGCTATCGAGGAAGTTCCAGTTGCAGAATCAGAGCTACCGATCACCCCAGCCCGAGCGCCACTCAGGTGGTGGCTGATCCTGGGAACTGTGCTGGCCTCGGCGGCCCTCATTTGGGGAACCTTACAACTGGAGAATCATCTCCGGAAGCACCGGCCCATCTCCTCGGCTACCAATGGCGCGGGCGGCACCGTGGTCATGGGACACGCTGTCCGCGCCCTGCTCGGCGACGGACGTCAGCCCTATCTGGATCGCTCAGGATTTACGTGGACTCCGGGGAACTTCTGTGCAGGCGGAAGCAGCGTCTCGGAGCCTGTTCACGAGATCGCCGGTACCGAAGACCCGACGATCTTCCTGGCTGGAATTCGCGGCAATTCGCACTGCATCTTCCCTGTCGATCCGGGGATCTACGAAGTCCATCTTTTATTCTCGGAGGACTCGGACCTGCAGGAGGCAACTACCCGTGCTGTGATCTTCTTGAACGGAAGCGACGGCAACACCCTGGACGTTGTGGACGATGCGGGTGGAAACTACATTGCGACGACGAAGGTATACAGTGGAGTCCGACCAGAAAACGACGGAGCGATTCACATCGACTTTGTCAGCGAGGCCTCGGCGCTGAAAGCCGTGGAGATCCTGCCGGCCAGCTCCGAAGCACTGCTTCCCATTCGAATTCTCGGCGGCGCTACCTCTTCGTACAAAGATCCTGAGGGCCACCTCTGGCTCGCCGATCACTACTACATTGGAGGGCGGCGCGGCCAGCTTCCCGCGAACGCCCAAGCTGAGGAGGGCGGGCTATACGGCTCACACCGCGTCGGCCACTTCCGGTATATTCTTCCCGTGATTCCGTCTGAAAGGTACCGTGTGCGGCTCTATTTTCAGGAGCCATGGTTTGGCAAGCAGAACGGTGGCACAGGGGGGGCAAGCAGCCGCATATTCGACGTTTGGTGCAATGGCATCCCCCTACTTCACCACTTCGACATTCTGCAGGAGGCTAACACCGACCCAGTGATCAAGACATTTGATCATGTCCAGGCAACGGCGCAAGGGAAGATAGAGCTCTACTTCACTCCGGTAGTGAACTACCCTATCGTCGATGCGATTGAAGTGCTGCCTGAGTCTCCGCAATAGGAATGGAGCCGGGATTTAGAGTCGGTACCGCACGGATCGAGAACTGCATCATTTAAAACAAAACAGGCAGGCCTGACTCCGGGCCTGCCTGATGTTCTTCAAGGGTAAATCGACACTCTGCCTAGGTGGTTTAAAGCTCCAACACATTGTCCTCGATAGCGAGGCGGACATTGCCGTCGGACTTTGCCAGGCGGCGGACGGCTTCGGGCTTGTCGACCTTGGCCTTGAGCATCACCAGGGCCACCGGGACACTGCGTCCGGCGCTCTTGATGGTTTCGACGGCGGTGGCGCGGTCGATCTTGCAGGCGCTCATCAGGATGCGGATGCCACGCTCGACCAGCTTTGAGTTCTGCATGTGCACGTTGACCATCAGGTTCTCGTATACATAACCGAGCCGGGTCATGGCGCCAGTAGTGATCATATTGAGGATCATCTTCTGGGCTGTGCCGGCCTTCAGGCGCGTAGAGCCTGAGATAACCTCAGGGCCGACGTCTGCGATGATGACGATCTCCGCTGCCCCGGCGATGGGAGTTTCGTGGTTGCAGGTCACTGCTGCGGTGTGAGCGCCGCGGGCGCGGGCATAGGCCACGGCAGCCACCACATACGGCGTGCGACCCGAGGCGGAGATACCCACGACAATGTCCTTGCGCGTGGGGCGGCGGCGGGCGATGTCGCGCTGACCCAACTCTTCAGAGTCTTCATTGACCTCGACTGCCGAGGCCAGAGCCTTTGGTCCGCCGGCCATGATGTACTGCACTTGTCCGGGGGCGGTTGAGTAGGTCGGCGGGCATTCCGAGGCATCCAGGGCAGCAATGCGACCGCTGGAGCCAGCGCCAATGTAGATCAGGCGGCCGCCGTCGCGAAGGCAACGGGCAACCTGGTCAATGACCAGCGAAATCTCTGGAATCGCTTTTTTTACCGCAGCTGCGACCTTCGCATCCTCATGATTGATGATGCGAGCGATCTCGAGTGCGGATTTAGTGTCAAAGCCTTGAGAGGCC
The DNA here is from genome assembly GCA_050015115.1 of Occallatibacter sp. Classification (GTDB taxonomy): domain Bacteria; phylum Acidobacteriota; class Terriglobia; order Terriglobales; family Acidobacteriaceae; genus Telmatobacter. The sequence continues at coordinate 35,630 of JBEKCA010000037.1, read as the reverse complement.
TCGTTCTGGCTCTCGGTTGTCAGTTCCTGCAGCAGGGGGGCCTGATGGTGATTACCGCCATTGTTCTGGGCGGTTGCCGGTTCCTGCGTCGTCGAGCTGGTTAGCATCGCGTCTGTCCCCGAGTTTTTATTGTATCTTCAAATCGGTCAAATCAGCTTGGAATTCGACCAACGAATGTGATCTGGAGGGGGCGCAGGTCACAGGAATGCTAAAGCGCCTCTCGAATGGCGTCGTGAAAGGCTGGCCTTACGGTGCGAATCAGTTGGCTCTGGCGGTCGAACCCCTGGTCGAGTCCTCTGTCGGGCCAGGTCCGGTTTGTCAGCAGCACGATGGCGATTGCGGCTTCCAGATCAATCCACAGCGAACAGCCGCTGAACCCAAGATGCCCGATTGATCGCTGCGAGAAGTGCCGGCCGGAGGAGGAATTCTGAGAGGGCGTATCCCAGCCGAGCGCTCGGGAGCTACCCTCGGGCTCCTGCCGCTGGGCAAACATCGCGACCGTCGCCGCATTGAAGAGGCGAGCCTCGCCGGTGTTGGCAGCGGCTGCAATGATTTCACGGGCGAAGCGCAGCAGGTCCGGCACGTTGGAGAAGAGCCCGGCGTGGCCGGCAGCGCCGCCGAGCAGCCAGGCGTTTTCATCCTGGACCTCGCCTTGAATGCGGCGGTGGCGCAAGGTCGTGTCTTGCTCGGTTGGCGGAATCGAGCCCTGCGCGCTGGGCAAGGGAGAGAAGTATGTGGCTGCAAGGCCGAGCGGCTGAAAGATCTCGCGTGGCACCCAGGCGGCGAGAGCTTCGCCGGTCAATGCTTCGAGCGCCTTACCCAGTAGGATGAAGCCGGGATCGGAGTACTCGGCGCGAGAGCCAGGCTCCGCTTCGAGGGGCAAATTGAGGCAGGCTAGCTGGAGTTCCTCGGGCGTGGTTGCGGTGCGGAAGAATTCGACATAGCCGGGCAAGCCGGAGTTGTGGGCCAGAAGGTGACGCAATGTCACGCGGCGGGCCGGATCGTCCGCTGGGCGAGTGGCTACGAAGCCGGGAAGCAGATCGCCGAGTGGCGTTTGAAGGTCGAGGAGGCCACGCTGGTAGAGCAGCATGGCTACGGCTGTCGTGGACGCGACCTTTGTGATGCTGGCGATGTCGTAAACGGTCTCTGGCGCTACGGCAGGGGAGGCTTCGTCATAGGTGAAGCGGCCCAGGGCGTCCGCGAGAACGGCATTGCCTCCGGCAAGCACCCCGAAGGTACAGCCGGGAAAGGCGTGTGCGGCGATGGCCTCGTTGAGTATGCGATAGGCGGCAGCAAAGCGGTTCTGTGCGTCGGTGGACGTATTATGTTCAGAATTCATCGTTCGATTGGATCGTACTACTGATGGGGACGAATTGAAATGTAACAGCATAAACGGCAGCGATCTGGTTCATGGTTTCCCAGGTCCAAAAATTCGGACCTGGGGCACCCGGCGCAATAACATCTTTGTCTTCCGGCAAATGATCGGGCTATCCTTGGAGGCGGTTGGCTAGTCTATCTTTCAGCGGAGTACCCGGGAGGAAATGATGCGTCTGGCTCAAGGATCATTGATGAGTGCAATCGTACTTGGGCTTGTGTTCGCGGTGGCAGGGGGTGCGTTGGCCCAGGCTCCGGCAGCTGCTCCAAACATTGCTCTGAGCTCGGCTTCGCAGACTTCCGCCGCTTCTCCTTCGGCGACGGGCACGACAATCGTTGAGCCAGCAGCGTCGACCGTTCCACCCGCATTGACAAATCCGTTGGGGACGCCTTGCCGCCCTGCTGGCCAGAGTTACGAGGCGATGGACGAAAAGATGCCGTGTCCTACCGTGGCGAAAAAGACCTATATCGTTCCGGCAGGCACCAAGGTGCTGTTACAGTTGCGCAGCGCCGTCAACACGAAGAGCGCCAAGCCGGGCGATGGCGTCTACCTGTCCTCGACCTTTCCGGTGGTTGTCGGCAACCGTGTGATGATTCCCGCCGGGGTCTACGTGCAGGGCGTGGTGGATCGCGTGGTGCGCGCAGGGCGCGGGAGGGGCAAATCTGAGCTCGACATGCATTTCACGTCGATCATCTTTCCCAACGGCACGGTGGTGGAGATGCCGGGGCTGGTCAACAGCCTGCCTGGCGCGAGAAAGCAGTCGGTAAAAGATGACGGCGAAGGCACTATCGAGCAGGACGCGGACCGCAGCCGCAACGCCGGCAAGGTAGCTGAGGTCGCGATTCCAACTGGCGGCAGCGTGGGGTCTATAGGAGGACTCGGCGCGGGCCATCCCGTCGAAGGAGGCGTGATCGGGATCGGGGCCGGAGTTGCCGCAATGGGGCTCTCCACGCTGTTTACCCGCGGCGCCGATGTCAACATCGAGAACGGAACGCAGGTGGAGATGGTACTGCAGCGCCCGTTGATCCTTGAGGAAGAGAACCTGGCAGGCGTCAACTCGCCGGCGACAGCTCCGGCTCTGGTTCCGGCGGCCAACCAGCCGAAGCCGATGGAAAAGCCAAGACACGCTCGCGTCCTTTGCCCGACTGGCGGCCTGGATTGCACAGAGTAGGGCGCTCGCGACCGAGAGGATAAAATTGCCTTAGAGTGTGTTTTAAAACAGCCCTGAAGCTTCTAGTGACAGTCCCTCAGGGGCTAAAGCCCCAGTTTTTTCGCGGTCGTTTCGGCACGACTTAAAGTCGTGCCCTGATACAAAGCAGCTTTTTTGAAACACACGCAAAATGACTTGCACATGAGTAAGTGTGCGGGTTGCGCATGAGCGAGCAGTGTGGCTTGCACATGAATAAGCCACGTAGTTTGCGCATGTGACCGGTGCGAGATCTCTGCGGCCAAAGGCGGATAATTCAGTTGACGAAGACAGTGAAGCAAGCGCGGCCCATCCATGGAGTTTCTTTGGCCGAAGTTCGCCCGCGCATTGGGGTCTTGGCGATCCAGGGCAACTTCGCCAGCCACGCGCAGGCTCTCACTGAAGCCGGGGGGCAGGCGGTCGAGATCCGCAAGCCGGATCAACTGGCCGGCCTCGATGGCCTCGTACTGCCGGGCGGCGAATCGACCACGATGCTGCGCTTCCTTGAGAAACACCGCTTCTTTGAGGCCTTGCAGGGGTTCTGCGGCACAAAGCCAATCTTTGGCACCTGCGCCGGGGCGATCCTGCTTGCGCGGGAGGTCTTGAACCCGGCACAACGCAGTCTGGGGGTGCTCGATGCTGTCGTTGAGCGCAATGCCTATGGCCGCCAGATTGACTCGGCCATCGTGACCGCCGAGACTTCCCTGCCCGGAGGGCCGCTGGAGATGGTTTTTATTCGCGCCCCAAGGATTGTCGAGACCGGCCCCGGCGTCGAAGTGCTGGCTGAGCGTGAGGGTTTCCCGGCGCTTGTTCGCCAGGGCATCATCCTTGCAGCCACCTTTCATCCTGAACTCTCAGACGACCGGCGGGTGCACCGGCTCTTCGTCGAGGCCGTTTTGGCTGCCAGACAATAGCTTGGGAATCGCCTATTCGGCAGATTTATTGTTTCCTTCAAAATCTGGATGCGTCCAATTCAAAGTGGGAGTAATCTCTAGCTCACAGGGGTCCGAATGCCCGCGACTTTTACCCATAGACCGGCGAAGAAGAAGCGGAGAGATCCGGGCTCGGGCGGCAGACCGCCGGTCGTACGGCGGCCCACCGGCGGCGATGGCGAGGGCGGCGACGGTGGAGGCGGCAATTGGAGGAATGAGCGCGGGGGTCCGCGTGAGTTGCTGCTGCGCATCCGGTTCTTTGTCTTTTCCGCGCTAGGGGCGGACATGCTCTTTTTTGCCGTCGTGGTGGCGGTCTTTTTTGCCAGCCACGGAGCCTCGCACCTTGACCCGCGAAGCCATGAACCGATTGGTGACTGGCATCCGGTGAAGCTGCCGCCCATTCTCTACATGAACACCGCAGTGCTGCTATTGAGCAGCCTCACGATGGAGCTTGCCCGGCGCAATATCTTTCGTGAAATCGATGCGCTGGAGGAGTGGCTGGGCCTGGGCCGGCCGGCGCTTCATCGTGCCCTGCCTTGGATGGGTGCGACGCTTGCGCTCGGCGCGCTGTTTCTCGGCGGGCAGTGGATGGCCTGGAGACAGTTGACGGCGCAGGGCTTTGCCTTTGACCGGTTCTCGACTCCGGCCAGTTATTTCTTCTATCTCATTACCGGCCTTCATGCCGCCCACCTGCTGCTGGGCGTTGCGGCGCTGGTTGTGTGTTTGTGCGCGCTGGGCTGGCTCAAGCGCGTTGAGTTCCGCCAGATCGCCGTGGACGTTACCGCATGGTATTGGCACGCCATGAGCCTTGCCTGGCTGCTGCTGCTGGGCGTGCTGGCGCTGGGGCAGTAAACCCTCCGGCAGAGGTGACGCGTGCATTGTGCGCTGACTTGAGGCGTATTGAATTGAACAGTGTGCAGAAGCGGCGAATGGGAAACTGAGGGGAATGCGGGGTGCATCCCATGAAACTGACAATCGCCTTGATTGCGACCATCCTGACTGCGCTTCCGATGCTGCCGGCAAATGGAAGCGCACAAACGCTTAAGAAAGGCTCTACACTCATCATCGCAGGACACCCAGGCGAAGCGCAGCTTGTCGAGATCAACGGAAAGTCGTACGTCGAGGTTGAGGCGCTGGCGCTGTTGACCAAAGGTACTCTGTCATTTAAGCCCAATCAGACCATTCTTACGCTTAACGCCGCAACTCCAGAACCGCAGGCGCCTCAAAAGCCGGTGCTATCAAGAGCATTTATCCAGACGAGCGTTGAAGAATTGAGTGTGATCCGGGAATGGCGCAGCGCGATCGTCAACGCGGTACAAACCAATGTTCCGCTGGAGGAGGATTGGATCGCGCAACGCCACAGGCTGGCGGACAAGAATCTTGCTCTCGCTTCTGCAGCAGCCAGCACCGATGAGGACCGTAGTGCGTACCCGCTGCTCTCGGCTGAATACAACAACATGCAAAAGCTGAGTGATCTCTATCTAGCTTTCCGAAATCAGAGCAAGTTCATCTCGCCGGAGAGCTTTGGCAACAGCGCACTTGAAGATCAGATTCAGACCTGTGCACAGGGCTTTGCATCCATGACAGATAGTCACGAGTTTCAGGATCAGGCCGCCTGCCACTAGGGCGCTCTTTGGGATACGAGTCGCCCGGACTATGCGGCTTTGTCGAATGGTGCAATCTTCGGGATTTTTTATTTTGCTTGTGAGGTGAAAAGTCACGAACCTCAAGCGAGCGGAGAGCGAGCGGTTGGCCGCACCGCAGGTGCTTATTCCATCGCATGGGGGTCGGGGACGGTCTTTAGGGCTTTGAAGTGGCGGACGTCGTCGCCTTGCACCCAAAAAATTACGTCTTCCGCGATGTTGGTGGCGTGGTCGGCCACGCGTTCAAGCGCGCGCGCGATCATCAGCGCATTCAGAGCCTGTGGGGCCAGGTGGCTCTCTTCAGTCATCACTTTGGTGAGCGATTTGTAGGCCGCGCGGTTCATTCCATCCACAGCGTCGTCCATGGTGAGAACGGTGCGCGCCAGATCGGCGTCGGCCTCGATGAACGATTGCAGGCTCTTGCGCACCATCTCGGCAGCCAGAGCGGCCATGCGCGGAATATCGACGGGCAGTTCGACCTGAGCCATCTGTTCCATGGCTCGCACACGGTCGCTGATGGCCTTGGCACCGTCGCCGACGCGCTCCAGATCGGCGTTGATCTTGATGACGCTCAGGATGAAGCGGAGGTCAATGGCCATGGGCTGCTCCATCGCCAGCAGATCGAGGGCGGCCTGGTCGATCTCGCGTTCGAGACGATTGATGGCGACTTCGCTGCGGTTGACCAGATCGCAGATCGACAGGTCGCGCACACGATAGGCCTCGATAGCGCGCTGAATGGCCTGTTCGGCGAGGCCCGCCATGACCAGCAACTGCTCCTTGAGATCCTCAAGGCTTTGTTGAAAACGTATGCGCGTCATCCGAACCTGCCCGTGATGTAATCCTCAGTGCGCTTGTCGCTGGGGTTGGTAAAGATCTTGTGGGTCGAGTCGAACTCGACCATGCGGCCGTTGAGGAAGAAGCCGGTCTTCTCCGCGACGCGGGCTGCCTGCTGCATGTTGTGGGTCACAATCACAATAGTGTACTGCGTTTTTAGCTGGAAGATCAGGTCCTCGATCTTGGAAGTTGAAACGGGATCGAGGGCCGAGGCCGGCTCGTCCATCAGCAACACCTCGGGGTCCACAGCCAGAGCGCGCGCGATGCACAGGCGCTGCTGTTGGCCACCGGAAAGGCTGGCGCCGGATTTCTTCTTCAAGTCGTCTTTGACTTCGTCCCAGAGCGCGGAGTTTTTCAGAGACTTTTCGACGATCTCGTCGAGCACGCGGCGATTGGTGTAGCCGTTCAGCTTAAGTCCCGCAGCGACGTTGTCGTAGATGGACATGGTGGGAAAGGGATTGGGGCGCTGGAAGACCATGCCGATGCGACGGCGAACCTCGACCGGCTTGGCGTCGGCATAGATGTCGAGTCCGCCGACGAGCACCGAGCCGGTTACGCGCGCAATGGGATTGGTCTCATGCATCCGATTGAGGCAGCGAACAAAAGTGCTCTTGCCGCAGCCTGAGGGACCGATCAGTGCCGTCGCGTGGTTGCCAGGCATGTTCAGATTGATGTCCTGCAGACTGTGGTTGGTCCCGTACCACGCGTTCAGATTGCTTACCTCGATGCCGACGCCCACTTAACTTGCTCCCTTCAAAACGCCGCGGCTGGTTACATAGCGCACCAGCGAAACCGCAGTCACGATCAGCACAATCAACACCAGCGCTCCCGCCCATGCCAGCCGATGCCACTCGTCATAGGGCGAGAGGGCATAGACATAAATCTGCAAGGGCAATGCAGCGATGGGTTCGTTGAGGCGCTCGCTCCAATCGACATTGCCGAAGGCGGTAAAGATCAATGGCGCGGTCTCGCCTGCAACGCGTGCGAAGGCTAGCATGCAACCGGTGATGATGCCCGGCGAGGCCGTCTTGACCGTGATCGATAGCACCGAACGCCAGTTAGGCACGCCCAGCGCTAGAGCCGCCTCGCGCACCGAGTTGGGAACCATCAACAACATTTCTTCCGTGGTGCGACAGACCGTGGGGATCATCATGATGCCCAGCGCCACGCCGCCAGAGAAGGCCGAGAAGTGCCCTTGCGGCACCACAATCAGCGAGTAAATGGCAATGCCCATCACGATCGAAGGCACGCCATTCAGTACATCCGCAGTAAAGCGCACGGCGTTGGCCAACTTGGTGCCGCGTCCAAACTCGGCGAGAAAGATGCCGCCGGCGATGCCCATCGGAACTCCGATAAGGCTGCCTAGGCCTAAGAGAATCGCCGAGCCGGCGATGGCGTTGGCCATGCCGCCGCCCGCCACGCCGACCGGCTTGGGAATCTGGGTAAAGAAGTCCAAGCTCAGCGAGCTTGCGCCACGGTAGACGAGGTACACGAAGACGGCCACCAACGGCGTGACCACCAGAACGGTGGAGAGCACAGCCAATCCGGTGGCAGCGACATCGGTCACCGTTCTCAGCCGCGCCTTCAGTTTGTGTTCGGTACTCAGTTTCTCTTCTCCCGAGTGCAAGCTTTTAGCCTTTAGCTTTTAGCTGTTAGCTAGAGGCTAAGAGCTAAAGTCTTTAAGCTGTACTTCAATGCGCCGAAGACGGCGTTCCGCGCGTTACCGCCCAGACCAGCAACTGGGCAAAGGCGTTGACAATGATGGTGACGATAAACAGCGCCAGACCCAACTCCATCAGCGCGCTGAGATGCAGATCGCCGGAGGCCTCGGCAAACTGGTTGGCTATGGCCGAGGCCATCGTATTTCCGTTGGAAAGCAACGAGCGTTGGATGTCGAGACTGTTGCCGATGACCATGGTGACGGCCATGGTCTCGCCCAGCGCGCGGCCGAGCCCAAGGATTACCGCGCCCACGATGCCGATGCGAGCATTGCGCAATACGCCCATGCGGATCATCTCCCACCGCGTGGCTCCGAGTGCCAGCACGGCCTCGCGCTGCGAGTGCGGTACCGCGGTCATGACCTCGCGCGTAAGCGAAGAGACAATGGGCAGAATCATGATGGCCAAGATCACACCGGCCGTTAGAAAGCCCAGGCCTGTGGGATTGTCGTCGGCGAAGAAGCCCGTCCAGCCCAGCAGCTTGATGAGCCAGGGATTCACATGCTCACGGAGGAGCGGGACGAGGACAAAGACCGCCCAGAGACCGTAGATCACGCTGGGAATGGCTGCCAGCAACTCAGTGATGAAGGCCAACGGCGCGCGCAACCAGCCTGGGCACATCTCGGTGAGGAATACAGCGACTCCGATAGCCAGCGGAACCGCCATGAGCAGCGCGAGAAACGACGAAACAAGCGTGCCATACAGGAACGGCAAGGCGCTGAAGTGGCCGTTGACCGGGTCCCAGTAGATCGTCTGTTTGGTGTAGGCGTCGATGTAGGCCTTGTAGAAGAAGTCCAGGCCAAACTGGCCCCAGGCCATCTTTGAGCGAATCACCAGCTCGGCGGCAATCAACACAACGATGCCGAAGATGCTTAGAGCGCAGAGCACCATCAACCAGTGGAAGCCCCGGTCCGCGACTGCCGAGTTGCCTCGCGCCAGCAGGTAGGATCGAATCGCAGAGACCTCGCGCGGAGGAGCCTCCGCAGGCCGCTGCTCCGCTGGAGCACCGGGCCCGGGCTGAAATTGCGCTTGGGAGATGCGGATCTCTGGCACCTTGGCTATCACCTCAATCAGGCTACCGGGCGAATGTGAATAGGAGGTTACAGCAAGAGCAAAATCAAGTGTATACAGCAGGAAAATCGCCCCTTTTCCAAATGCTGGCCGATCCCCGCCGGGATGCGAAAATGTCTCCCGCTCTAAGAACTGGGCACCAAGAGCCCCGACTAAGAATAAAAGATGCTTCACCCAAATGGGGCTAAAGATGCGCTGTTGCCTGAAAAGCGACCCAAATGATTTCTTTCTTGAATTCCACAGGGGAAAGCACGTAACCTAGTGCTACACGGAAACAAGTGCCATTATGAAGACTAATGTTACGTTGAAGATTGAAGCGGATCTGCTTCAAGAGGCTAGAGTTTTGGCCGCGGGAGAGGGCTCTTCCATCAGCGCCTTGCTGTCGACACGGCTGGAAGAGGCTGTGCGCGAGCGCAAGGGATATAACCAGGCGCGCCGCAGCGCCTTGGCCCGGCTGCGGTCTGGTTTTGACCTGCGCTGGACTCCGAGCCACACACGGGGTGAACAGCATGAGCGGTAAGTGTTTCGTCGATACCGACATTCTTGTTTATGCCCACGACCGATCCGCTGGAATCAAGCACATGCGGGCTCAGATGCTTTTGGAGCAGCTTTGGGCCTCCGGCTGGGGCGCGTTGAGCACGCAGGTTCTGCACGAATTATGCATTCAACTCTGCCGCAACGCCGTCAATCCTATTTCGGCAGAAGAGGTGCGCCTGCTGATTCGGGACTATTCAGCCTGGGAGGTGGTTCCCAACACCCCGGCGTCGGTGATGGAAGCGCTGGAGATCATGATGCGCCACCGGGTCTACTTCTGGGACGCGCTGATCTTGGAGGCCGCCGAACGCTGCGGAGCATCTATCCTCTACTCCGAGCACCTGGCGACGGGACAGCGGTATGGCGCGGTTCAGGTCGTGAACCCGCTGGCGGACTCGCCAACGAGGTAGGGCGTTCCGATCCCAGGTCACGGAATTGCGACCTGGGATCTTGGCTGCCCGCACGGAACTTCTGCTAATTGCCAACGTTGATGGTGTAGGTGACTGGACCCCATGTCCAGAAGGTGCTATCTTGCACGATAACCTGGAAGGAGATAACGCCAGCCGCTATCGGAGTTCCGGTGATCGTCAGCGTTCCTCCATTGCTGGAGTAAGTGAGTCCATCACAGAGACCAACGACCGTAAAATCATAGGGAGAGACTCCGCTCGAAGCGACTATCGTTCCGGTATAGTTTTGACCCACAGTTGCGGCTCCCAAAGTGCTTGGGTTGGTCGAGGGAAGATATACGTAATTGTAGCCCGGATAATAACCAACTTCTATAGACGATTCGTTGCTGGAACTGTCATAAGCTGCTACTAACCAATCATAATTGTTCCCGTTTGTCAGACTCGAGACCGCTGGATATGGTGCGTAACCGGCCCCTGTGGGATCGACGCCCCAGGTGACAGAGTCGATGGAACTGGAGAAGTTTGGTATGTACCATTCCGTATTTCCATCAAACTCAAAGCTATATTGGTAGCTGCTGGCATTGGCAGGATCTGTCCAGGAAAAGTTCGGCGTCAGATTTGTGCCGATACCAGATGGAGTAGGATTTGCACCAAAGCTTCCAGGAACACTGGCGACCGTTTCGGTCACGGTTTCCTGACTGCCATCGCTATAGGTGATTTGGAGGTTGTATGCATCGCCAACGTTTGGCGCATTACCGTCGAGTTGTACAGAGCCGCAGAAAGAATAAGAGGTCCGATTGCTGCATGGGCCAATATCCAGAGGAACGATCAAATTCGGTCCCGAAATCAGCTTGACTCCCTCTAATTGTTTGCTTCCGTTCGCTGCTGAGAAAACCAAGTAATAAGATTGCGATGTCCTGCCATAATAATTTGCATATTGTTGATTCACAATGTGAGATGAGATGAAGCGACTGCCGCCACCCACCATGGTTATGTCCTGCGTGGCCGAGCCGCCTGTGACGGCTATGTGGTAACCACTCGCTGAATAAGGTGCTTCGAACATGTCTCCATCGTCCCAAGCATTGTCATTATTCTGATCGATGAACGCGCTAATAATGTATTTGCCATCCGCAGGCACCGGGAATGAGTAATGCTGCGGACTCACCGGGTTGGCGATGGATATGACTTGGTTAGGGCTATTAATGAGCGGCGTTTGGGCCAAAGGCGCAATCTGAATATAAAGAGGACCGGTGGCCGGGTTAGAAAAAATAACATTACCTGTTACCTGAATAGAACCGGTCGGCCCTCCAATTGTCACGGGACCGGCGACATTTGACCAAGAGCTGGTGGCGCTTCCCGCTACGCCTTGATATCGGAAATTTAGGGCTTGGCCATCTTGAAGTCCGCTCACAACCCATGTCTTTTCGAGAATTCCATCCGCCGGGAAGCTTTTGCTGCCAGTGATCGTATTAAAAGTCGAATCGGTGCTCCACTGGACAGTGTAGGAAGTTGGCAGTTCTTCACTAATACCAGTGTTAGGGATGATTTCGCTTGCTTTAAGCAAGGCGCCTTGATCGAAAGGAAACGCAAACAAAAGGAAAGTAGCAGCGTTATGGAAAGAAACCGCCCCAGGATCGGTAAGAGGAACCGAAACGCCAGTAAGATTGGCTGATGCGATAGTACCGGCTGTAGCGTAGCTTGCAGGATCCGAGGCATTGTACGAGCCGTTATTCAGCGCATCCAACCACGCCTTCACCATGTAGGAACCGGGTGCGGCGCCATTAATAGTGAAAGACCCCGGCGATGGGATACTTGTGACTTGGGCACTTACGACGGAGCCATTGGGGCATTGATCCTGCAAAACCAGATTAATGGGCCCAGTCGCCTGTCCGCTATAACTCACCGTGCCGGAAACTGAATAGCCGACAACAGCATTGAAGTTGATGATTGCCCCGCCCTTGGCCGCGGTAACGCTTTGTGTGACGGGAGAGAAGAGAGCATTGGTTCCAACAAGGGACGGTGTGATCGTATAAGGCGTCCCTTGGGGAATGGACGCGAAGGTAAAGTTACCGTTGCTGTCAGTGGTTGTTGTTTGGACTGGAGTCGTGTTGATGGAGACTGAGACCGTAGGTCCAACGACAGATCCGCAGGGACTGTTGAACAGGACGTTGCCGACAACCGGTGCGTACTGTACCGCATTGATAGTGAGGCTGAGCGTAGCAGTCGCAGTCAGAGCGGTGGGCGAGCCGGAGTCGGTCATCTGGAAGATAAGCGGAGTGGCGGAAGTGGCCGTAGTGGCACCAGCGGCAGCCGACAGCACACCGGTGGTCGCATTCAGGCTTACGCCGGTCGGCAGTGTGCCGCTCTTCAGACTCCAGGTGTAAGGAGCGATGCCACCCGATCCGGTCAGCGTCGTCGAATAAGCCGCTCCAGCTGTTGCAGCAGGCAGCGAGGCGGTGGTGATCGCGGGCGCGGCGGGGATCGTCAGCGTCACGGAGTTGGACTTAGTCTTGTCAGCTACCGAGCCCGCCGTCAGGGTCACCGTTTGAGCCGAGCTGGTAGCGGCAGGCGCGGTGTAGGTGGGAGTGGCCGACGTAGTGCTGGATAGAGAGCCCAGCGAGGGCGCGGTCCATGTCACTCCCGCATTGCTGCTGTCATTCGTCACCGTCGCCGTCAATGCGACCGTATCGTTCCCATCCACCGTCGCTGACGGCACTGTCACGGTGACAACGATGGAGACTGGAACGCTGGTACTGGGGCTGCTGCCACAACCGGAGAGGCCGAGAAAGGCGAACATGGTGATAACAAAAAAGCTTGTAGGCGTGCTGGTGCTTAGACCAGAAGGCAGGGATCTTGACCTGGACATTTGGCGGCCTTTCAATATCTTGGATGGAAGCTGCAGGAATTATACAAGTTCAGAACAAGTCGATAGCTTGGGAATGCTCGAGGTCTGATGGCTTCTATCTATGAATAATCGGAGGGCTGATGCTGCGTCCCCGAACACGCAAGTTCGGGGACAGCTCGGTTTTCTTATACGGGTGTCCTTGTTCTTTGCCGCACTACTCCAGCATTTGCAGGTCAAGCGGATCTTCGAGCAGGTAGTCTTTGCCGCGGAGAACTTCCAATGCACGCTTCAGCGCTGAGGATTTGCAGGGTTCTACCGTCATGACGAAAGGCAGCGCCTTTGCCGGGAAGCCAGGCTTCTGCACGATGGCGCGAATATTGATACCCTCGCTGGCCAGCGCGACAGTAATGTCGGCGATGATGCCCGGCTTGTCGTTGACCATGAAGCGGATGTAATGCGGAACCTCGAACTCAGCACTGAGCCGCGCCTGGGTTGCCGGAACTTTAACTCTCCGCGAGCCGTGCGCAAGGGCCAGCAGGTCGCTGACAACTGCCACCGCCGTGGGATGGCCACCGGCTCCATGGCCGGAGAAGACCACGTCGCCGCCATACTTGCCGCTGAAGATCACCATGTTCTCAGTGCCGCGCGACCATGCCAGAGGCGAATGCAGGTCCACCAGCATCGGCCCCACGGTTGCTGCAACCTTGCCCTCAGCGTAGTCGGCCCGCGCAATCTGGCGAATCGTGCAGTTGAGGTCACGCGCATAGCTGAAGTCGACGGCGGCAATTTCGGTGATCGGCTGAGGTTCGATCTCGGCCGGGTCGACCACAACGCGCAGAGCTAGACGCATGAGAATCGCCAGCTTGGCGCGTGCATCAAAGCCGCCTACATCTTCTGTGGGGTCGGCCTCGGCGTAGCCCTTGGCCTGCGCATCGGCGAGCACCGGTGCATATTCTGCGCCCTCCTGCATCTTGCTCAAGATGAAGTTGCATGTGCCGTTGAGAATGCCTTCAATGCGCTCGATGCGGTCGCCTGCCAGACCCTGCTCAAGGCCGGGAATCACGGGAACTCCACCGGCCACCGCAGCACCGTATTTCAGATGCCCGCCGGAGGACGCGGCCAACCGCTCGAGCTCTGCGCCATGAGCAGCGATGAGCTTCTTGTTGGCAGTGACGACGCTCTTGCCTTCGCGGAGCGCGTGACGCACCCAGCCGCCCGCCGGCTCAAGCCCGCCGGCCAGTTCAACGATGACATCGACATCTTCAGAGGCAAGCAACTCATCGGGATCCTCGGTCCAGACCACGCTCGACGGAACCCAATCGACACGCCTTCGCGCCAAGCTGCGGGCATAGACGTGTGTCAGTTGCAGGCCCTCGGGCTTGGAATCCACCAGAATCCGCGCCACCGAACTGGCCACCGTGCCAAAGCCGAAGAGAGCGATGCGCAACGGGCGCTGCAGGTTTGTGTTTGCGGCTGAAAGCTCACTGAGATGCGCGGAGAGATTCAAATCGGACACGGCTGTTTCCTCTTTTGATTTCGATGAGAGTACGCAAGAGACCATGATACCTGAGCGAATACCTGACCCTTCCAGATCGTGAGCGGGCGGGAAGGAATCCTAAACGGAGAAGAGCCCCGGCAGTACCTCTCCCGCGTTGCCCTGGACGATGTGGGTGAAGGCCTCGGCGTTGAGCGGCTTCTCTGGCCCCACGTAGACGGTGCGGCCGCCCTGCTCTCGCGCCCAGTGGACGAAGTTGGCCGCGGGATAAACCGAGCCTGATGTGCCGACGACGAGCATCAGCGTAGCTTTTTCGATTTCGTGCTGAATGCGCCCCATTTCGAGCGGAATCTCGCCGAAAAACACGATATGAGGACGCAAGCGCGCGCCACAAGGGCAACGGCCGACCTCGTCGAGGCTGCGATAGATCTTGCGATCGTCGACCGGCGGCAGGCCGCACTCGTCTTCGCAGCGGGCCTTGTTGAGTTCGCCATGCATGTGCAGTAGGCGCTTGGAACCGGCACGCTCGTGCAGGTCGTCGACATTTTGCGTGCAGAGGAAGAAGCGGTCGCCTAGCTGCGCCTCCAACTCGGCAATGGCGATGTGGCCCAGATTGGGCTCGACCTTTTCACCGGCGGCGCGGCGGCCAGAGTAGAACTCCCAGACCAGCGCGGGATTGCGCTGCCAAGCATCGGGCGTGCAGACGTCGGTGACGCGATGGCCTGCCCAGAGGCCGTCAGAGCCGCGAAATGTGGGCAGGCCGCTCTCGGCGCTGATGCCTGCGCCGGTGAGGACGAAGACATAGTCTTCAGGGGCGATGAAGATCGTTGCCATGGTCTCTCATGATACGCGGAAGGGGTTTTGAGGTTTCCCACCCATTCGCCAGAAAGAAGGCGAATGGATGGGGCACGGGGCGTCTATTCCCTGTTCCCTATTCCCTGCTTTATTACGGTTCCAGCAGAATCTTGCCCGTCGTCTTGCGGTCTTCGAGGTCGGTCTGCGCCTGGGCTGCTTCGGCGAGCGGATACATGTGCTCGGTGCGCAGTTTGAGTTGGCCGCTGGCGGCCCATCCCAGCACATCGCCGGAGCGCCACTCCAGCTCTGCCCGCGTGGCAACGTAATGCCAGAGCGTGGGACGGGTGACGAAGAGCGATCCTTTGCTGCTGAGTTGAATCAGATCGAAGGGCGGCACGGGACCGCTGGATGCGCCGAAGAGGGCGAGCAGACCGCGCGGACGCAGGCAGTTGAGGCTGCCTTCAAAGGTGGTCTTGCCTACCGAGTCATAAACCACGTCGACGCCCTTGCCGCCGGTGAGCCGCTTGACCTCGGCAACGAAGTCCTGCTCGGTGTAGAGAATCGTATCGGAAGCTCCGGCCTCACGTGCGAGTTCTGCCTTCGCCGGGGTGGAGACCGTGGAAATGACTCTCGCCCCCATGCGCACCGCTATTTGGGTGAGCAGGAGGCCCACCCCTCCGGCTCCTGCGTGAACCAGCGCCGTGTCGCCAGGCTTTAGAGGATAGGTAGAGTGAGCCAAATAGTGCGCCGTCATGCCTTGCAGCATGGCCGCAGCGGCCTTCTCGGGCTCAAGCCCGGTGGGAACCTTGACCAGTTGCGCCGCAGGCACGAGCGCGTACTCTGCATAGCTGCCCAGTAGCGCGACCGAAGCCACGGCATCGCCCTCGGCAAATCCCGTGACTCCGGGGCCAACCGTCTCGACTGTGCCCGCCGCTTCGCTCCCGGGGGTAAACGGCAGTGCGGCCTTGTAGATTCCCTTGCGAAAGTAGATCTCGATGAAGTTGACGCCGACAGCTTCCACGCGGATCAACACTTGCCCCTGCCCCGGTTGGGGAATGGGCAACTCGGCCAGCTTCAAAACAACCGGCCCGCCCGTCTCGGAAATCTGAATGGCTTTCATCTCACGTTCAGCATGAACCTTGAGGGGGTGCGGGCGCAAGGAAGTTGAGTTACCCCGTGAGCTTTGCACTTGCCAGCCGATTCAGGCTTATGCCCTGCTCGGCAGCCTCCAAAGCGAGCGCCCGATGCACCTGCGGAGGGATGCGCACGCGGAACTCGCCGCTGTAGCGCTTCTCCGCAAGCGGGACCGGCGGAACTTCGCCGTTTGCGATCATATCGGCAACGGACTCGGCGACCACCTTGCGGATGCCAGCCAGCGCAGATGAGGGAGAAGAGGACAACCAGCTCAATGAAGGAAACTCCACGCAGAGGGCGAGATACTCTTCGTCCTCGGGCGACCAGGTGACGCGGTAGGTGTAATGGTCAAGGCTATTGTGGGTCATTGGGGTGTCTCCGCTGTTTCTTTTCCGTCAGTTCTGTCGTTCTTTTGCAATCTTTCCAGGGCTATCAAGACTTGCCGAACCTGATAAGGCTTCGCTTTGCCCTTGGCGTTCTGAATATTCACACGCGGATCTCCCGGCCAAGGGGTCTTGAAGACGGCATGGCTGGAGCCGCTCTGACGTGGCTCACCAAAGTAAGCCACGCAGACCTTGTACAAATCTGGGAAGCGAACCTGGGTTGGGGCGCTGCGCATCTTCTCGATAATCTTCGCAATAGGCGCCACTCAATTATGGTATCAATAGTGGAACCACTCTGCAAGTCGAAACAGGCGAATGCCGCGCGGATTCCTGTTCATCCCAAGTCAACATACATCAAGCCCCGCTTGGAGATTGTCCAGGCGGGGCTTGATGTTTTTCCGTTCTCTGTTCCTTAGTCCCTGCTCTCAGTTCCCTGCCCTCTTATCTTTCCGGCAGGATGCTTGGCTCTTTCGGCGCGCGCAGGCGCACCATGCGGTCGATGGTGTAGGGCGTGGGGTGCTGGCTGGTGAAGTAGTGGCGCACCTGAAGCTCACCGAGCAGGCCGATGGCCAGCAACTGAATGCCGGAGACGATTAGCACTCCGCCCAAGACAAACAACGGCCCGTGCACATCCATCACGTTCTGTTGAGGGTGAAGGATCTTGAGCACCAGCATCGAGGCTCCAATAGCGCTGCCTGAGAGGATGCCCAGGGCTCCGAAGCCGCCGAAGAAGTGCAGCGGACGGCCCATGTACTTGAGCAGGAAGCGAATCGTCAGCAGGTCAAAGAAGACGCGGAAGGTACGTCCGATGCCATAATGGCTCTTGCCGCGCTCGCGATGCACGTTCTTGATGGGAATCTCACAGATCGTGGCGCCATACCATGCGGCCAGCGCGGGAATAAAGCGATGCATCTCGCCATAGAGCGGAATATTCTTGATCACTTCGTGGCGGTAGGCCTTGTATGTGGTGCCGAAGTCGTGGATGTCTACGCCGGAGAGCTTGGCCATGAGCCAGTTGGCGCAGCGCGAGGGAATGCGGCGCATGATGAAGTTGTCGATGCGCTCCTTGCGCCAGCCTGAGACTACGTCGTAACCCTCTTTGAGCTTCTCGATGAAGTTGGGAATCTCGTTGGGGTCGTGCTGCAAATCGCCGTCCATGGCCAGGATGAACTCGCCCCCAGCGTGGTCAAAGCCCGCGGCCAGGGCCGAGGTCTGGCCAAAGTTGCGGCGCAGCTTGATGATGAGCACGCGGCTATCGACCGCGGCGATCTCTTCCATCAGCTTGTAGGTGCGGTCATTGGAGCCATCGTCCACAAAGACAAGCTCAAAACTCTCGCCCACCTGCTCCATCACATGCTTGAGGCGCGCGTATAAGACAGTGACATTCTCCTCTTCATTATGAAAAGGAACAACGATTGAATACGTCGGCATAGTAATAGTATAGACGCGGCCAGGATGAATGCGAAGCGGAACCACACCGCGTAGAGTGCCTGCGCGAGTGAGTATCTGCGATGCGGGGGCAGAGGCGCCTAGCGATCCAGCTCGTCGAGCATGGCCTGCATCTCGCTGGCGGCGTGGCTGTTACCGCTTTGCATAGCGCTCTCGATGCCGGTCTTGAGGCGAGCGATGGCCTCCTGCGTGCGGCCTGACGCGGCCAATGTCTGCGCGGCCATGAAATATCCAGCCGTGTAGCCTGGGTCGTTGGCGAGCAGTGTGTCGAACTGGGCTAAGGCCTCGGCCGTCGCGCCGCTGCCGGCCAGTTCCATGGCCAGCCCGTAGCGGGCAAAGCTGTTCTTCGCGTCCAGTTCCAGAATCTCTTTGAGGCCAGCGATCTTGTCCATTTTGCTCGTATGCTGCCGCGTCTGGTTCAGATCCGGCATGATGGGATTTGCGTAAATGGCTGCGATTGCCGACACTGGAGGTGTGCGCCCATGCGGAGATGCAGCCGTCAGCTTGATTCTATCTGGCGACGGGTCAGGTTGAGCGGCGCAGATCGGAATGGAGGAGACCCAAAATGAGTACGACCGAGATCAACTCCGGAGACAGGGTTAGCAACAACCCCGCGGCCCGCACCGTGGCCAGCACACAGTCGGAGATGACCGAGCTTGTGTTGCCGAACGACACCAACACCTTGGGAAATCTGCTTGGCGGGCGGCTGATGCACTTCATCGACATGACCGGCGCGATGGCCGCCTACCGGCACTCCCGCACCTACATTGTGACAGCCGCGATGGACCACATCGACTTTATCCGGCCCGTGCATTTGGGTAATCTGATCACGCTCAAATCCAGCGTTAACCGCGCGTTTACTACATCGATGGAAGTCGGCGTGAAGGTATGGGCCGAGGACACGCAGACGGGCAAGGTTGAGCATGTGGCCAGCGCTTTTCTGATCTTTGTGGCCATCGACCGGGAGGGCCGGCGAGTGCGCGTGCCCGAGGTGATCCCAGAGACAGCCGCGGAAAAACGCCACTATGCCGATGCGCTGTTGCGCCGCCGGCATCGCGAGGCTGAAGCTGCCCGCCGCAAACAGGAGAAAGCGGCTCACGCAGGTTCGGCTAGCCAGGAACCATACTTGAGATAAGAGCATCAAACAAGAGAGATGCTTGCAAAATTCCATTGAGAGTGCGAAATGTGTCAGGGCACGACTTCAATCGTACCGAAAGAACAATAAAATCATGTTGGGCTTTAGCTCCTGAGTTTTTTGTTTTCAGCTATTTGCAATTTTGCAGCGGCTAAAGCCAGAATCTGAATTGGCCATTTGCGGCACGACTGAAGTCGTGCCCTGACACAATCGACAGCCTGAAGGGATTTTGCAAGAGGCTCAAGCAGTAAAGATTACTAAAGGAGCAATCAAAGACCATGGGTCATTCACCCTCCATGCCCGCACCTGTCGCCTTGCCGGGCGTATCAAAAATTATCGCCATCGGATCCGGAAAGGGCGGCGTGGGGAAAACCACGGTCGCCGTCAATCTTGCTATTGCACTCTCGAAGCTAGGGCAGCGCGTGGGCCTGATCGACGCCGACATCTACGGGCCTAATGTTCCGCTGATGATGGGCTCGACGCAGCAGCCGAAGGTCGGCGAGGGCAATACGATCCAGCCTAACTTGACCCACGGCGTGAAGACCATATCCATCGGCTACATCTCCCCTGGCGATAAGCCGCTGGTGATGCGCGGGCCAATGCTGCATCAGATCATTCGCCAGTTCCTTCAACAAGTCGACTGGGGCGAACTCGATTACCTCGTCGTCGATCTGCCGCCGGGAACGGGCGATGTGGTGATTTCGCTGGTACAGACTGTGCCTTTGACCGGGGCCGTCGTAGTCTCGACGCCGAGCGACGTCAGCCTGCAAGACGCGCGCAAGGCTCTGGAGATGTTCGCTCAGGTCAACGTCGAGGTGCTGGGTATCGTCGAAAACATGAGCCACTTCACCTGCCCGCACTGCCACAAGGAGATCGACATTTTTTCAAAGGGCGGCGCAGAGCGCACGGCAGCGCAGTTCAACGTGCCATTTCTTGGGTCGATTGAATTAGTGCCCGCCATTCGCGAAGGCGGCGACCGTGGGCTACCGGTTGCGCTGGCCGGGCCGAAGAGCCCGCAGGCTGCGGAGTTCTATGGCGTGGCAGAAAAGCTGATGGAGCGCGCCGAGGCTGCCGCCGCTGCTGCAACTGATGTAATCGAAATCAGCTAGCCACCTGCGGTGGAGCCAACCGCCTTCGGCACGGCCGCGCCAGAAAAAAGCGCGGCATCGGAGATCGAGGAAACTCAGGCGATCCAAAGATAAAAGCGGGGCTTGCGCCCCGCTTTTATCTTTGCGAGATTACTATTTACCGCCAGTGACCTTCGACCAGCACCCATTCGCCATGGCGATGGACCCACTTGTGGGCGACCCAGTGAGCGCCGGGATGGGGCGGACGCTCCCAGCGGCCAGGAGTCCACACATAGTGGTCTCCCTCATAGCGGTGATAGCCGTCGATCCATACGAATCCACGCTCGGGCGGCTCGCCCCGGCGCTCAACCACCGGCGGCGGCGGACCGATGCGAATCGAAACCTGCGCAAACGACGCCGCAGGGCAGAGAGTGAGAGCAAACAATAGCGCCAATGCAATCTTCTTCACCATAAACCGAATCCTCCAGGACTTGTGTCTCTCCAGAGCTTTTGAGTGTTCCGGATCGTTGAATGTTTCAACGTTGCGCGGCGCAAATAGTTGCGCGAGGGACTGCACGCCGCACCCACATCCTTTCTACTCTCCCTGGTTCCGTATTCGATGTATAGGATTGATCAAACTGTGCCGACGGAACCGGCCACGGTCATCCTTTCTCGCTGGCAGTTATGATGGACGCATGAAGCGAGTTTTATTGTCCTGGAGCAGCGGCAAGGATAGTGCGTGGGCGCTCCATCTGCTGCGGCGGCAAGCCGACATCGAAGTAGTGGGTCTGTTGACCACGTTGAATGCTGAATTCCAGCGAGTTGCCATGCATGGAACGCGCCTCTCTGTGCTCGAAGCCCAGGCTGAGACCGCTCGATTGCCGTTATGGATCGTGCCGCTGCCCTGGCCTTGTTCAAACGAGGTATACGAGCAGCGCATGAGCGAGGCCTGCGGACGCGCCATCCGCGAAAAAGTGAACGCCATCGCATTCGGAGATTTGTTCTTGCCGGATGTTCGCGCCTATCGCGAGACGCAATTGAAGGCCACGGGACTTGAACCGCTCTTTCCCTTGTGGGAATTGCCAACCGCCGAATTGGCGCGCACGATGATTGCAGGCGGCCTTCGCGCCAAGCTGACGTGCGTGGATACAAAGCAACTGCCAGGCGCCTTTGCAGGCCGCGAGTTCGATGCGGCGCTGCTGAACGATCTGCCGCCAGAAATTGACCCCTGCGGAGAACGAGGCGAATTTCATACTTGCGTCTACGACGGACCGATGTTCGCGAACCGGCTGAATCTGGAGGCTGGGGAAGTCGTGGATCGCGATGGATTCATGTACGCCGACTTCCTGCAAATGCCTGCGCTGATGAACAAGGATTGATCCTGGTCGCAGAAAAGCCGCGCTCAGGCCGCCCCGATCTCCTGTGCCAGCGCCTCGGCAACAGTGACACAGGCCGCGCGATCCACGTCGAGATGCGTTACGAGCCGAATCGCATCCAGCGCAAAGGCGCTGACGAGGATGCCGTGCGATTTGAGCCGCGCCACCACATCTGCCGCGCTGATGCCGCCGGTGAGCCGGAAGATGATGATGTTGGTCTCGACCGCATCGAGGTCGATCTCCACGCGCTCGATGTTGGCGAGCGCCTCGGCTAGCAGGCGCGCGTTGGCGTGGTCCTCATGAAGGCGTGCTGGCCCATGTTCCAATGCGATCAATCCCGCCGCGGCAAGTACGCCGGCCTGACGCATTCCGCCGCCGAGCGCCTTGCGAAAGAGCCTCGCCCGCGCCATCAGCTCTGCCGAACCAACCAGCATCGAACCCACCGGCGCGCCCAGTCCTTTAGAAAGACAAAACATCACCGTATCGAAACCGTGGGTCAGCGCCTTTACATCCACGCCCAGCGCCACGGCCGCGTTGAAGATGCGTGCGCCGTCAAGATGAGTGGGCAGCTTGCGCTCTTTTGCGTTGGCCCAGATCTCTTCGAGAACCGGCAGCGGCGTTACGGTGCCCCCGGCGAGGTTGGCTGTGTTTTCAATCTCGATCAATCCGGTTGCGGCGCGAAAGGCTCCACGCTCATAGATGGCCGGGGCAATGTGCTGCCAGGTAAGAATGCCGCGCTCAGCGGGGACGGCGCGCACGAGACAGCCGGAGAAGACCGCCGTGGTGGCCATCTCCCAATCGAGGATGTGGGCGCGCGACTCGGCGATGACCTCCTGGCCGGGCTGTGTGTGGAGGCGAATGCCGATTTGATTGCCCATAGTGCCGGTAGGAACGAAGAGCGCGGCTTCATGACCGAAGGTAGCTGCTGCGCGAGTCTCCAGGAGGTTGACAGTGGGGTCTTCGCCATAGACGTCGTCGCCGACCTCGGCCGCGGCCATGGCCGCGCGCATCTCGGGTGTGGGGCGGGTAACTGTGTCGGAACGAAGGTCGATGATGGCTGGCATTGGCTGTTCTCCGAATCGAATATTTCCAGAGACGAGGGCGTCTCTCGAAGATGGCAAGCGAATAAGGTGTGCTCCCTCAGGGGCTGAAGCCCGTCATTTTTTGTTGCGTTTGCGGCACGACTAAAGTCGTGCCCTGATACAGAGCACCTATCTCGCAACAGGCTCCGACCTTCCAGATGCACTGTTCCCTATTCCCTATTACCTAGTCCCAATTCCCTGCCTTTACGGTATCTGCGCCATGGGCAGTTCCAGCACCGGGGAGCGCTTGCCGTCTTTGACAGCGTAGGCCCAGAGGCCATGGAAGCTCGCGCGCAGGCCCGGCTGCGCCTTGAGCAGCGCGGTCAGAACGGCAATGGCCTCAGTGCGCTGAGCAGCTGGATCGGTGATTCCGGTCGACTCGTAGACCACGCCGAGGTCGGCATGCAGCAGCGTCGGGTCAAGGTACACGGTTTCGATCTTCCAGATGCGCGGGCCATCGGGGAGCGTCAAAGGGAAGGCGTCCTGTGGAGAGTTCTTGAGCTGCGACTGCTCGCTGCCGAGTTTATCTAGGTTCGGAGACGAGAGGAAATCCACCGGCACGAGCAGCATCCGCGCGATTTCGTAGGAGTACCACGCGGGCCACGAGTTGGCCGGGTCGGCTTTGGTCAGTTCGCGGGCGTGGGTCCACCACCAGACGCCTTCATGGCCGTCGAGTGCGCCGGGGCGCACGGTGAGGCCGCCCAACTTCCAACCGCTGGCTGCGACGTCCCAGGCCAGGATGAATGCCAACTGGCCTGCGTTGGGGGCTCCGGCGGCATCGGCCAGCACCACGGCATAGCGGCCCGGCGGCAGAGCGCGCATGGTCAGGGTCACGGTCAACGAGCCGCTGGAATTCGAGCAGAAAAACTGCGTGTCGGCGGGAGCGGTCAGGGTGGTTGCATCGAGCAGGTAGAGATTCCGCAGTTGAACCTGCCCGCCTTTCATCAGCGCCGAGGCATCCTGCACCACTCCGCTGATGCCTTCCCATTGCTGGGCAACAGCGGGCAGCAGAGCGGCCTTGAGTGTGGGCAAGTCTTGCGTGGCCACGGCCGCGGCCAGCCGGCCTCCGGCAGCCGCAAGCGCATCGCGATCCTGGGTGAGCAACTCGGCCTGCGTGGTGCAACTTGTGGCGCTCGCCGACGCCGACCAAGCCAACAATGCCAGCAGAAGAACTGCTGCGGCAAAAGCTTTCAAAGAGAAGCGCATCTCGCGTTTCCTTTCCTAAAGCATCCCGGCTCGCGGAATCTTTGGATATGAGCGTCTGCGAACCACTGTTAGTCTAGTACAGTAGAGCGGCAACCGAATGCCGCATCCAGAGGGCGATATGCCGCCTTTGCAGAAAGACCGCCACCGGGAACAGGAACTGATTCTCATGCGCACGATCATCGGGCTCAACTCGCCGTTCTCATTTGGAATCCCAAGCCCGCGTCTGCTCGCCCCACTGGCGCTTCTCGCTGCGTCTCTTTATTGGATGCAGATGCTGCCCGCACAGGCACCTGCCACCTCGACCCCGCCAGCCGCTGCCCACAAGACGACTCATCGGCACAAACGCGCATCGGCGACCCCGGCCCAGCAATCGACGTCCTCGGCAGCGATACTTCCGATAACGCCGGTGCCTGAATTGCCTCTCTGGCCGGCCAATGAGAAACCCACGGCTGCCTCGGTAATATGGGACAGTCAGGGCTTGTACATCAGCGCAACCAACTCCAGCCTGCGCCAGATATTGACGGAAGTGGCTACTGTGACCGGCGCAACGGTGGAAGGATTGGTTGCCGACGAGCGCATCTTCGGCAACTACGGCCCCGGGAAAGCTCACGAAGTCCTCTCCCAGCTTTTGCTAGGTACCAGCTACAACGTGCTGATGATCGGAGACCAGGGCGAGGGAACCCCGCGCGAGATCGTGCTCAGTACACGTCATGCGGCCGACGGCACAACTATGGCGGGCAATCCGCCCCCGAAGGCCGAAGATGATCAAGACTCGGACGAACAGCCTCAACAGCCGCCTCAGCAGCCACCTGCGCGGCCACCCTTCGGGCCAGGCGGACAGCGTAGTCCGCAGCCGATGCGTCCGCAGTCGGCACCACCACAACAATGAGAGGGAACAGAGATCAGGGGTCAGAGATCAGCCGGTTGGTGCAATCGGCGATACACCAATAACTTGAGCCACTTGCAGAATTCAATCGAGACTGCAAAGATGCGTCGGGGCACGGCTTCAAAGCCTGCCCTGAGCGCAGTCGAAGGGTGCTGAAAGAGCAATAAATTCATATTGGGCTTTACAGGATGCGGAAAAACTCATTCGGAACGCTCACAAGTATCAGGGCACGACTTCAGTCGTGCCGCAAACGCAACAAAACAATGATGGGCTTCAGCCCCTGCGATTTATGTTTTCAGTTATTTGCAATGCCGCAGCGGCTAAAGCCGGAATCTAGATTAACCATCTGCGGCACGATTGAAATCGTGCCCTGACACTATCTATTGCCTGAAGATAATTTTGCAACCGGCTCACTTGCAAGAATTAGTTTTGACGCAGGGGACGGCAATGTTTCGAGAGGTTGAACGGAAGATCGGGACTTTTAGCCTGATCTCTGACACCTGACCTCTGACCCCAGTCTTACACCACACGTGCAACTTCCTGGGGTTTCACTGCCACTCTGCGGGGCTGTGGGCGCATCAGCGCAAATGCTACGCGAAGAGTTCCATACGCCGCCAAGATCCCGAAGGCCAACGAGCCAACCGACACCGAGATCAATAACACCAAATTCAATGCATCCGCCATCGCTGCTGCCTACGCTCCTATAAGGGGGGACTGAACGGGCCGCCTTGCCGCTCGCAGGCCATCAAATGACCGGCCGGTGAGACGAGAATCGCTCTCTGCAATTGTCGCAGAAGAAGCGTCGCGTTGACCCTTGTTTCTATTGACCAATAGAATACCTTCAGGGTGTGCGATGCCGTGATCTGCCTCACACTGCCTCGTACCCCGGATACTTTTCCCGCTTCCCAACTCATGCCCATCACTCACATTTCGGTGCGCGGGGCGCGCCAGCACAATCTGCGCAACATCAATGTGCGCATTCCCCGCAACACGCTCACGGTGGTCACGGGCCTCTCGGGCTCGGGCAAAAGTTCGCTTGCATTCGACACGATTTACGCCGAGGGCCAGCGGCGCTATGTTGAAACCCTCTCGGCCTACGCGCGGCAATTTCTCGACCAGATCGAACGGCCCGATGTGGATTCGATCGAGGGACTTAGCCCGGCCATCTCCATCGAGCAAAAGACCACCAGCCGCAGCCCACGATCCACGGTGGGCACGATTACCGAGATCTACGACTATCTGCGCCTGCTCTATGCCTCGGTAGGCACGCCCCACTGTCCCAACTGCGGGAGGCCGATCTCGCGCCAGAGCGCGGACCAGATCGTACAGCGCATTCTCGAACTAGGGTCTGGCGAGCGCGTCACCGTGATGGCGCCTGTGGTTCGCGGACGCAAGGGCGAATTCAAAGAACTCCTGGACGGGCTCGACCGGCAGGGTTTCCGAGCGCGCATCGACGGCGAGTTGATGGATTTGTCCGAGCCGACTAACCTCGACCGGCGCAAGAACCACACCATCGAAGCCGTCATCGACCGCATCCTGCTGAAGATCCCTGCCGCCGACGCCCCGCCACCGGCGGCCGGAAAACCATCGCTTGAAAAGCGTCTCGAAGCCGCCGTCTCCAAGGCTCTGCAATTGGCCAATGGCCTGGTGCTGGTAGCCATAGCCGGGAGCGAGGAGCAGTTGTTCTCGAGCTCGATGGCCTGCCCCGACTGCGGCCTCGACGTGCCCAAGCTTGAGCCGCGCAGTTTCAGCTTCAACTCGGCCTTCGGCGCTTGCCCGGAGTGCCACGGCCTCGGCTCGCTCTATGACCTCGACCCCGCCAAAGTCATCACAGACTGGTCAAAGCCGCTGCTGGACGGCCTCGGCCCCGGTTCCGCCTCGCAATATCTGCTCAAGCTGATTAATGTCGCCGCCGTGCGCTACAAAATCGACCTCAAAACGCCGTTCGAGGAACTGCCTCCACGCCAGCAGCATCTGCTGGTCTATGGACCTCCGAAGGGCGAAGCTCCGCGTACCGGCTTTCATGGGATTTTGTCGTTCCTGCGCGACAGCATTGAAGAGGCTCGCAGCGACTCCTATCGCGAATCGATGATGGCCTACATGTCGGCCACGCCATGCGCGGTCTGTCGCGGCAAACGGCTTCGCCCCGAGTCGCTGGCGGTGAAGATCGGCGGCTTGTCGATCGCCGACTTCACTGCTCTGCCCCTGAACCGCGCTCTGTCGGCGGCGATCAACCTCAAGTTCACGGCGCGTGAGTCGCTGGTGGCCGAGCGCATTCGCCGCGAGATTGCCGAGCGCCTGGAGTTCCTCTGCGCCGTCGGCCTCACCTATCTCTCGCTCAACCGCAACGCCGCCACGCTCTCGGGTGGCGAAGGTCAGCGCATCCGGCTCGCTACGCAGATCGGCTCCAGGCTGCGCGGAGTGCTTTATGTGCTCGACGAGCCTTCCATCGGCCTCCATCAGCGCGACAACAACCGTCTCATCGAGGCGCTGGAAAAGCTGCGCGATCTCGGCAATACAGTGCTGGTTGTCGAACACGACGAAGAGACAATCCGCCACGCCGACTACGTTCTCGATCTCGGTCCCGGCGCGGGGCGGCTCGGAGGCGAAGTCGTCGCACAAGGCACCCCCGCAGAGATTATGGCCACCCCGCAGTCTCTCACCGGTCGCTATCTGTCGGGAGCTTCTGAGATGCTGCAGCGCGCCCGTCCGAGGCCGCTCACCGGCAAGTGGCTCACCGTCACCGGTGCAAGAGAACACAACTTGCAGGACATCGACATCCGCATTCCGCTGGGCGTAATGACCGTGGTGACCGGCGTCAGCGGCTCGGGCAAAAGCACGCTGATTAACGACATCCTCTACCGCTCGCTGGCGCAGACAATCTATGGCTCGCGCGAAGACCCAGGCGCGCACGAGTCGCTCACCGGCGCCGAGCAGATCGACAAGGTTGTGCGCATCGATCAGTCGCCCATCGGCCGCACGCCGCGCTCCAATCCGGCGACTTACACGCAGGTTTTTGCGCCAGTCCGCGATCTCTTTTCGATGCTGCCCGAGGCTCGCGAACGCGGCTACAAGGCGGGCCGTTTCAGCTTCAACGTGACAGGCGGACGATGCGAAACCTGCCAGGGCGACGGGCAGCGGCGCATCGAAATGAACTTCATGCCCGACGTCTACGTGCAATGCGAGGTCTGCAACGGACGCCGCTATAACCAGGAGACGCTGGCCGTTAAATTTCACGGCCACTCGATTGCCGACATTCTCGACCTGACCATCGAAGATGCGCTCACCGTGCTGGCCGATGTGCCGCAGGTGCGGCAGAAGCTGCAAACGCTTGTCGATGTGGGCCTCGGCTACGTGCACCTTGGCCAGAGCGCGACCACGCTCTCAGGCGGCGAGGCGCAGCGCATGAAGCTGGCGCGCGAACTGTCGAAACGCCAGACGGGACGCACGCTTTATCTGCTTGACGAGCCGACGACCGGCTTGCACTTCGACGATGTGCGCAAGCTGCTTGAGGTGCTGCATCGGCTCACCGATCTCGGCAACACCATCATCATCATCGAACACAACATGGACGTGATCCGCAACGCCGACTGGATTCTCGATCTTGGCCCCGAAGGCGGCGAAGACGGAGGCCGCATCGTCGGCGAAGGCCGCCCTGCAAAGATCGCCGCGACTCCCGGCTCGTATACCGGCGAATTCCTCAAGCGCTACTACACCTCGACCAACGGCCATTTGGCGGCTATCGATCTAGAAGATGAAGCCGGCACTGCTGAGCTTATAGGTGCCCCATCCATTCCGCAGCTTTCTGCGGAATGGGTGGGAGACGACAAACCCAAACCGGCATCGGCAAAATCGAGATCGAACGGCCCCGCTGTCGGCAAAGGCACAGCCCAAAAGAAGTCCGCTAAAAGAAAATACACCCGCAGAAAGAAGACGGTGTTGCCATGAGCGACCTCGAATACACGCCGCACGAGCCGGATCACGAGCTGGGTGCCCCACCCTTCCACTTTCTTTCTGGCGAAAGGTCGGGAGTCGACGAACCTGAACCCTCCATAGAAAAAGCCGAGCAAGAGACCTCGGGTGCCCCATCCATTCCGCATCTTTCCGCGGAATGGGTGGGAGACGACAAACCTCAGCCGACGTTCGCGCCGCACGAACCGGATTCGGAGGCGCCGGCCGAGCTGTTTCAGTCCTGGTGGCAACCCGAGATCGTTCCGCCCGCGCGCATTCCGCACCTGGGCCATCTCGCGCTGCTCGCAGGCTTCCTGATGATTGGGTTCGTGTGCATGACGGCGTCGGTTTTTATCGCCGTGCACTTCCATCTAGATGGCGTCATGAGTCTGGATGGCATCAAGACCAATGTTCATTTCATTCTTGGCAGCGAGGCGATACTCTATCTCGTCACACTTGGCCTCAGCATCCCGATCTTTCCACTGCTTTGGCAGAAGAGCTTCTTCGCAGGCATTCACTGGCGCGGCGCGACGGCTCGGCTGCTCCGCTGGCGGTTGATTGCTGTTGCCGTCGGCTGCATCGTCCTTGCCATCATCGACGATCAATTACTGCCCGGGCCCAAGAACGCGCCCATCGACGAGATGTTTCGCACTCCCGGCGCGGCGTGGATGATGTTCGGCTTCGGCATCAGCTTCGCGCCCTTCTTTGAGGAGATTGCATTTCGCGGTTTCTTGCTGCCCGCTCTGGCAACGGCATGGGACTGGCTCGCAGAAAAGCGTACAGGCGCGGCTGCACGCCCGATCGATGACAACGGCCATCCGCAATGGTCTATCGCCGCCATGGTGACCGCCTCGATTGCGACCAGCCTGCCCTTCGCTCTCATGCACGCCGAACAGACGGGCTGGTCTCCGGGCCCGTTTGTCCTGCTGATCTCGGTCAGCCTGATTCTCTGCGCGGTACGCCTCAAGACCCGCTCGCTGGCCGCCAGCACATTGGTCCACGCCTGCTATAACTTCATCCTCTTCTCGACCGCGCTGATCTCCTCGGGCGGCTTTCGGCATTTGGACAAGATGTGAGAAGTGCGAGGGAACAGGGAATAGGGACTAATTCCGCCGCGATCCGCCCGTGATGAACGGATCCGCACGAATTTATTGCATCGGATTTTTGCGTGAGGTCCAGAATTCCTTGTATTCCTCAAAAGGCAGAGTATCGTATGGATTGTGGAATCTAAGGCGGTGGGCGAGATATTCCTGCTTCCATTTTCGTCGGACCACATGAACCCATGGCCTCAAGAAGCAGTCTCGATCTGAGCATTCATAGTAATCGTCGGGCCTGAAGTAGAAGCCAAGATTCATGCACGCGCCCAATCCATCGCTGGCACACTCTGAATCGGAAACCGGTTTGCCGGTGACCAAATTCATTAGGATATCCAGGCACACATAGCCAAGAGGCACATTCATAGGCTGCGTGATCTTGTTGCCCTCAAAGCGCATGGTCGTGACCCGCCCGTCATCGAGACAATCAATTAGGAGAGGCAGGCTTCTGTCCCGGAGCCTGACGAGTTCAACAACAGGCTCTGGAGGTCTCAAGTGAGTTTTAGGAGGCTGAGTACCCTCGGGAAATAGAACTGTTGCATCGGCAGCGCCATCTTCGTAGTAATGTGCCTCGAAGTCTGTCACTCCAAGCAAGGGATCGATATAGCGGTGATACTCCCCCGCGGTTGCAAGCTTTTCGGTTGCAGCAGATGCCCAACCCTGCA
Organism: Occallatibacter sp.; assembly: GCA_050015115.1. Taxonomy (GTDB): domain Bacteria; phylum Acidobacteriota; class Terriglobia; order Terriglobales; family Acidobacteriaceae; genus Telmatobacter. The sequence goes on along the minus strand of JBEKCA010000037.1, from coordinate 5,367 downwards.
AAAGAAAACAGGATAGCATCAGTGAGCCAAGGGCTCTTCTCCCTAGCACGTTCGATTTTGAGCCGGTCCCGGTTAGCAGTCTCATGACACACGCAAGTTTATCGTGTTACGCGCCATTTCAGATCGCGTCTGAAGCGACCGGCAATCTGGACAGAGCCCTCAATCTCAATCAGCACCGAAGAGCCATGCGAAGCATTGATTTGACCTCGGCGCTTGTTCAGGATGCAACACTCTTGATTGCCCGATGAAAGAATCCGTCTGGAGTGATCCAAATCACAGCGCCCTAACGCATGCCCCCTTCAAACTACAGCAAGAATTCACCGGAAGAATGTGATTCATCCGGATCTGTGCTGGCGTTTCAGGTGCTGACGTTTTCCCATCCGGTCTGCTGAAATCGGTCCCATAGGGAAAGCCCACGGGGGTGAAACGTCATGTCTGTCCATCTGCTCGACACAGTCTCGGTCGGCTCAGCTTTGCCGCACGCACTTGCAAAACGGGAAAACCTCATTGCAGCCAGTAAGAACGAACTGGCCTTTTTACGCTACTCGATCATTCTCACTTCCCGGTGGGAAGCATCGACTGGCAAGGATATGGAACGCCGCAAAGAACTGCGCGCCGAAGTTAAACATCTTCGCCTTCAATACTCCCAGAAGATCGACGATATTGCGATGACCTTCGGAATCCAGAGCGCAATTGATGCGACAGAAGAGGTTGAACGCACTGTAGGGGTTCCGGTGGGCATGGATCGGAACCTGTTCGCCACACCGACCAAGAAACGATGAGTGCGGAGATTTGCAGAAAATTATCCCTCGCCGGTGCACAATAATGGGATGAACATTGACCAGAGAAACGAGCCTTCATACTATCCACTGATCACTGTCCACCGATCACTGTGAGTACCCCCCACCCCCCTATTTATATTTTCAAAACCTTGTGGTTAATTAATTCGAAAATCCCTCTTTGCAGCAAAGTTTGACCTTTACAGCCTTGAATGAGAGTTCTCAGCGGGAACTGAATGTAGAAGGCTGACGTTCAACCGCGTCTGGACGTAAACTAAGAACGTTATGGACTCATTCTCAGGCAAAATCCTCGAGAAACTGCTCCCGGCCGCGCCCGATGCCGGCGCGATTGAGGCAACCTCGCGGACCAGGCAGAAAAAAGCCGTATTGCAATCCGATCACTGGTCCAATGCCGTCCTGCTGGAGCGAGCAGCGTATCTGCGCAAGTTGGCCAAGAATGGCAACGGGGCGGAGAGCGAGACGTTGAAGGAGTTTCCGCGGCACTGCGCAATGCTCCTGTTTCGCAGCCGGGACGGCGGCGCCGAGGTGCATGAGAACTTCGCCGATCTCTTTTGCGTTCTCGATGGGCGCGCAACGCTGGTAACGGGCGGCACAGTGGCAGGCGCGGTCTGCATTGGTCCAGGAGAGATTCGCGGCACTTCGGTGGAGGGCGGCGCACGGCAGGAATTGAGTGCGGGCGATGTGGCGCATGTTCCGGCCGGCCTGCCGCATCAGATGCTGGTCGCCGGCGACCACACGGTTACCTGTATGGTGATGAAGATCCAGGAGACTTAGTGAAATCCGGAGGCGTTGAGGAACGGACCGTACTTCTTGTCTGAGACAAGGATGTGCGAGAAGAGCCAGTCACGCAGAAAGTCCATCAACTCGAAGTCGAGCATGGCGACCGACGTGGATTTAAGCCGCGCCTGCACATCCAGGATTTCGCGAATGAATTTATCGTGCTCAGTGAAGTGCGCGGAGGTGGCCTGGTAGCCTGCCTTGATCAACAACTCCTCTTCCCTGGTGAAATGGAACCTGGTGTAGTCCACCAGTTCGTCGAGGACAACCTCAAGGATCGCCTTGTCATGGCCCGCCGAGATGCCAAAGTGCAACTGGTTGATAATGCCGATCAACTTCTTATGGTCGCCGTCGAGAACTGCGACGCCGACGCTAAGTTCGCTTGTCCAGGTCATGAATTCCATTTGGAGTTCATCCTTTCTATAGCGTTTTCAACGATGCTGTGAGGCCTGGGTGCCCCACCCGCGCCGCGTCTTTATTCTTGCGGCTTCGGGGTTCCCAACGACAGGTCTTCGTCGTTGGGATGGTCTAGGGTGGGAGACCTCGATCCCCTCACTGCGCAAACAGTGAAAATGGTTTAATCGTCTTTCGCATCTCTCCATTCTGAAACCGGCGGCGCACCGCAAGCTACGAGCGCGAGCCGTCTGCCTGCTCTTCGAACTCTTCATTGAGCCACTGGGCGAATGCCGCAAACTCTTCGTCGCGGCCGAGGAAGTCGCGCACCATCTGCCGCCCTGGCTTTGACCCGCCTTGTTCGAGCACTGTCTTGCGGTAGCGGCCTCCGGCATCGCAGCCTAGCAGATCGCTGGAATCGAACTGAGCGAAGAAATCGAGAGCGATAACTTTGTCAAAGGCGTAAGTGTAGTAGTTGGAGGAGTAGCCGGTGAGGTGACCGAAGCTCGCATACATGCGGTTGCCTTCCAGCCAGGTCCACGGTTGCAGGCTCTCGTAGAGCCGCTTGGTCGTGCCGTCGAGATCGAGGCCGGCCGGGTTCTGGTCGTGCAGGTCGAGCGACAACGTTGTGTAGTAGAGCTGCGAACGCACCCAGTCAGCCCGGCCAAAGGACCCGGCAAGTTTCATCTTCTTGATCGTCTCGGAGGGAAGCAGCTCGCCAGTCTGATAGTGCGTGGCGAAGGCCTGGAGCAGCTTTTCGTCACGGAAGAACTCCTCGAGCATCTGCGAGGGCACCTCGATGAAGTCGCCCTCGGTGGCGAAGCCTGAGAGACCGGCCCACTCGGTCTGCCCGCCGAGAATGGCGTGCATGAGGTGGCCGAATTCGTGGAAGTATGTGACGACGTCGCTGTATTGCAGCAGGCCGGGGTCTTTCTCATCACCCTGCGGGAAGTTGCAGATAAGCGCAGCCTCAGGCAGAGCGCGCCCAAGAACGCCGGTGACGATAGGCGCGGCGGAGAACCACTTATCCTTGCCCTCGCGTGGGTGCATGTCGAGATAGAAGCGTCCCGCGCGCCGGCCGCCGTCAAATACGTCGAAGACCGAGACGTCCGGATGCCATGCAAGCGCAACCGAAGGACGGAATTCGATCTTGAAGAGACGCGCAGCCGTTTCAAGCACACCCCTCTCGACCTGCGCATAGGGAAAGTAAGGACGCACGGATTGCGAATCGAAGTCGAAGGCCGAGCGGCGAAACTGCTCGTACCAGTAAGCGCGGCTGGTGATGTCGATGGCAGCAAGACCGGGCTGGCGCTTGCGTGCGAAGTCGAGAATCAAATCCAGCTCACGGCGGGCGCCGTCAAGGCTGGCCTCATTGAGTTTCGCGATGAAGGTGCGCACGTTGGCCGCCGAGCCCATCATCTGATCGGCGGTGGCCAGATCTGCCCAACTGCGAAAGCCGAGGACGCTTGCAATCCGTTGCCGCGTCGCCAGCAGTTGCTCAAGGATCGATTGATTGGCTGGAAAGGCGCGGGTGTTGTAGGCCAGGAACATCCGCTCGCGCAGAGCGGCATTCGAAGCAAAGGTCATCACCGGCTGCATATCGGGCGGATCTGTGGTAAGCGTGATGCGGCCGCCAGGCGCCAATTGATGACGTGCGATGTAGTCGGCAGGCAAGCCTTCGAGTTCGGCAGCCGTGGCCTCGATGGTCTTGCCGCCCTCTTGTATGTTGCGAGCGAACTCCAGCGAGAGGTGCGTGGCTTTCTCCTGGAGCGATTGCAACAGGTCACGTGTAGCTTGGTCCTTGTCGACGCCTGCCAGGCGATAGCTAAGCAGCGTGCGCTCGACGAAGTGCTTGGTGGCCGGACTTGCGGTGTCGAGATCGATGGCGGCCAGAGCCTCATAGACTGCGCGGTTCAAACTGAGCGCGCTGCCCGCCTGCGCCACGCGCTGCGCCTCCTGCTGCGCCTGATCGCGAACAGCTTTGTCGGCGGCAACGGAGTTGAGCACGCCGGCCTGCGCCCCGGCGAGATTGAGTTGCTCGATGGCCGCATCGTAAAGTCGCAGCGAATTCTCCGGCGTGCGCGGCTCTTCGACGGCGAGCAGAGCGGCCAGCGCTGCCTCATGCGCCGCAAGACGTGCGCCAACCCAGGCAGAGAGCACCTCGGGAGAAGCAGCTCCACCTGCCTCCCATGCGTGAAGTTCTTCTGTTGCAGCTACGGCGCCAGAATTCTGAGTGGGCATGATGGACAAACTCCTTCAAAGTACTAGAGTGCCACAGCGGAGCGGGGTTGCGCGTAGACCTGCATCAATGATTCGTACGATTGAGAGCTCTCGATGGCCTTACTCACTGTCTTTGCTGTGCAACTCGGATCGCTGATGCAGCATCGGCGCAGTCTGTTCGCGGGCGCGCCGCATCGTTGGCGCGGTCTGATTTTCTGTATCGCGGCTCGCGCTGAGGTCGAATCACACGATCTGAATGGATACGATCGAAGCTCAATTCGTCGCTCTCAAAAAAATTGTTGACTATTTTTCCACCACTGATGCGTTTTTTTCTTGACACTTGCATTACATAAATCTATACATTCTTCAACTGCATTATCGTATGCAGGGACGAAACAAAAATCGTCGAAAGGGAGAATAGGCAAATGGCAACTAAGAAAGCAGCCAAGAAGGCACCCGCGAAGAAGGCGGCAAAGAAGGCCGCAAAGAAGAAGTAGCGGTCCCTCCAACCAAAAGGCAACACATCAGGGGAACGCATCAAGCGTTCCCCTGATGTGTGTTTGGGGGCTGAATTCATTGGGCGAAGTGGACTACACTGTAGACGCGATGAGTAAAAGGAGAGAGTCGTGACACGCCGCCGCTGGATTGCCGAACATTGGGACGAAGCCACCGCGACGCTGGTGGGTGCCCAGGCCGAACACATGACGCGCGTCTTGCGCGCGCAGCCGGGCATGGAGGCCGACGTGGTGGCGGGGGGACATGTTTTTCATGCGCAGGTGGCCGCGGTCACGGCAGACGAGGTCCGATTCAACCTGATCGCGGAACTCGAAGCCGATCCTGCGCTTCCCGTTACGCTGGTGATGGCCGTCTACAAGTTCGATCACATGGAGTGGGCTATCGAGAAGGCGACCGAGCTGGGAGCTGCCGCGATTGCGCCGGTGATTGCGCGCCGGACCGAGAAGCATCTGGCGCAAGCGGCTGAGAAGCGCGCCGAACGCTGGCGGCGCATCGTGCATGAGGCGGCGCAGCAGGCGAGGCGCTCGGATGTGCCGATCGTCTTCGATCCGGCGCCATTGGCTGCGCGGGTGCGTGCTGCTTCAGAGGCTGGAGATGTGGCATCGAGCTCTGCGCACATTGTCTTGGCCGAGCAGGAGCGAACGACGACGCTGCGCAATGA
>JBEKCA010000036.1:0-40544 GCA_050015115.1 Occallatibacter sp. | reverse complement strand
GCCTCTTGTTCCGCATGCTTTCGTGCCGCATAGAGGAGAAGCTTGCTCCCGGCCCCAGCGGCATGGCCGCCAGCGTTTCCCTGGGATAGAGAATCGTCACTCCGGGGTTGCGCAGGCTCTCTCCGGCAAGATACTCCCCAAAGGTCTCCGCATGAGCCTTCAGATAGCCGCGCAACTCCTCACGGATCGCCCCACCGCTTCCCGATGAACCGTAGCCGTGGATGATCTCCAGCCGTCCCCGATAGCCGCTCCTCACGCAGGAGTTGTAAAAGCGCACGAACTCCCTGATCGCCTCGGCGACCGTGCAGTTGTGTAGATCAATCGACCGGTTCTCGCTCATCAGTCAAACCGCATCAACCGCAATGGGTGCCCTGCATCTCCCAAAGTGGGTCCCCGCATCTTCCAAAGTGGGTGCCCCATCCTCGCCGCGTTCTTGTTTTTGCGGCTAGGGTGGGATACCACGAAGCTCGCACTACAGCAACAGTGAAAATGCTCCAATCGATATTTACAGGCCGCCCGCTCCACTGGGTCAACCACAGTCTACTTGCCCTTCTTCTTCGCCTTGGCAGCCTTTTCCTTATCGCTTTCAAGATGCCCCACTGGAATCGGCCCCATATCCGAGCCCGTTCGCCGGACCTGCGTGTCGACCATCATGTAGGTAATCGTTCGCAGGGAGGCAGGCCGCGTGACGCCCGTCTGCGGATCGGTGGACACGTTGTCGCCGTTGGCGATCTCAAAGCTGAATACCGGTGCGCCGTTGCTCGCGGGCGGCAATAGCCGCACCGGCAGATAGCCCTTGATGGGATGCAGCCGATAGGCCGTCTCATAGCGATGGCGCTTTGTGCTCCAGGTATAGATGCGCACCTGATCGAAGTCGAATGGCAACCCCGATTTCGGCGGCGACAGCACGGTCACATACTGCGGAACCTCGTGGTCCGGCACGGTCGACTCCGAATCAAAGACTTTGTTCAGCACATAGACGCCCACATACCGCTGCCCCTCGGCATACGTTCCAATCTCGTCGGGCACATCCACATCCATGCGTCCCGCCAGCAGCCATCCCACATGACCCTGGCCGTCGCGCACCAGCCACCAGTCTTCCATCGGTGGCGGCTCTGTCTCAGGCTGTCCGGCAGCGGGCGTAGCACCAACGGCCTTCGCCGGAGCAGCAGGCTTCGCAACCGGTTTAGCTGCCGCGCCTGGCACTGGAGCTTTCGCCGCTAGCGTTGGATTCGCCGTCGCAGCTTTCGCCGTGGCAGGCTTGGGAGCCTGCGCCGCGCCAGGCGCCGTCTTCGCAATCGAGACTCGCGCCAGCATCTGAATTTTTGCATTGGCGGCCAGCAGATAGAATCGCTCTGTCTCCCGCCCCGGCGTCAGATGCAGATAAACGTCGTCGCGCACGGTGCCGGTGGCCACTACCGGATCGCTTTTGTGTTGAATCCCTAGTTGGTCAAATGCCTCAAAGGTCTTCGCATCGATCACAGCGCGCTCTTCAATCCACCCGATCTCGTTCTTTGCGGTCTGAACCTTGAGGAAGCGGCGGCCATGTTCGAGCACTTCTAGCGGCTGGCCATTCGTCACCTCGGCCACGCGGTTTGAGACGGGGGCCACGCGATCATGCAGGGCCATCTGCCGCGCCCAGACATACACCGTGTCGTGGTGCTCCACGTGGAAGCGCCCGCAAGCAGAAATACACACAAGTAAATTGAGGAGTAGCAGCGAGAGTGCCGAGGCGCTCAAGCGCCTTTGCAAAGAGACGAATCGGATGGAGGGATGCGTGAGCACAGCCAGTGGCGATCACCTTGAGGATAGCACTGCGCAGAGATTGGGAAACGAACTCCGCGCAGTGCGAATCTTGCTGGACAACACTGCCATCGCTCATTGAGGGGGAAACGCCAACTCGCGATCTCCAGCCGCTGCTATTGCGTGGCTGGCATTGCGACGATGGCAACAGAGGCAGCAGGGCTGGTAGAGGTAACCTGCGAGGTCAACTGGCCGGTCGTAGCGTTGAGGGCGTAGGCATCGAAGTAAGGACTCCCCGAGGATCCCACCTCAAAGACGAAGGAACCTGTCGAATCCACGGCCATGCCAAGCGGTTGATCACCAGCCGAAACCGTGCTGCCCGTCGATATCGTGTAGGTTGAACCGCTCGAAGTGATCTCGAACCCGGTGATGCTTCCGGCTTCATCGGCGACGTAGATGTAACCGCTGTCGCTCGAGGTAATAGGCAGGATCTGTGTGGGTGCCAGTTCGCCGCTGGCGATGGGGGAACCGCTGGCCTGGACCAGTGCGGTCGGGGTGCTCAGGGACGCGTAGGTGAAGGCACGCAGTCCGCCCGCGGTTCCGGAGTTGGCGAGCGTTTCACCAATGTAGAAGAGGCCTGGCGTGGCCCCGGGGTCTACGGCCACCGAGAGGGCAGAACCACCCGTATGTGCCACTCCAATCACAATGGCGCTTGTCGCGGCCGCCGGAAGGGGATCCGCATTCGCGGTGTCGAACGGGACGACGGCTGTGCCGCCTGTCTCAAGAGCTACAAAGACATTCTTGTCATCCCCCGAAATGGCCATTTGTCCGTTCGGCAGGGATGCGTTCGGGACTGCGAGCGAGAGCGAGTAAATGCTCGCTTTAGTGTACGCGCCGGTTGTGGAACTAATGGGAACGGCATTCAGCGTTACTCCAACGGAGCTTCCGACTAAAGGGACGGCCTCAAGCAGCCAGGAACTGGTTGTGTCGATCTGGACGGAGGAAGCCGGATCCTCGGTGACCTGCACGCCGGTGCTTCCCACCGCGCCGTTCGTTATGGGGTATGCAAAAACGCCGGAAGAGGATGTGCTCACAATAAGGAAATTGCCGTTTGGAGCGATGGCCATTGCTACAGGTGTTACTCCAGTCAACAGCACAGAGCTGCCGATCTTGTTCAGCCCGCTGGAATTGACGAAATACCCAGTGATCGAACCGGTCGTCCCGCCATTCAGAATGTAAAAGTCGCCGCTCGTGGTGGCGGAGGCAGCGCAGGTAGCGGAGGAAGTCGATACTTCCGCGCAGACGGTTGCATTGGCCGCGACACTGCCAGAAGTGCCGGTAATTGTAATCGTGTAAGCTCCGAGAGTCGTGCCCGCCGCGGTCGTCACCGTCAGTAACGACGTTTCAGCCGTCGTGCCGGTGATCGAAACCGATGTCGGAGAAAGGCTGCACCCCGGAAGGGTAGGATTCGAAAGAGTGCTGGTCACCGCGCAGGTTAATGCAACAGTTCCCGTGAAGGAATTCGACGGCGTTACGGAAATTGTCGAGGTGTTGCCAGTGGTCGCGCCAGGGGCCACTGTGAGGCTTGCGGGTGAAGCTGAAAGAGCGAAGCTGGTGTTTGTGCCGCAAGAGGGGCATTCCCAGAAATCTCCGCAACCCGTCATGAAACAAGCCACGAGCGGCGCAGCCGCCAGCAACAACCGTGTCCAACTCCCAATCTTCATTGCCGCTCCCCTTGCGCCGCACTCAGGCCACGCTATCTTCGAAGACCTGTTGACAGGGTATCGCCTGGGCGCGCATCCTGTCCCGCTCGCACCCTTCCGCACCCATGCGCTCGACTTCCATCCTTCAAATGACGCAGCCCAGCAAGAATTCGCTTGCCGAGCCCCGAACCCGGCTCGCTGTGCTCTCCGGACTCAGTCGTCCCCACGAGCCACAAGCTGGTAGATTCTAAATAGGATTGTGTGACTCAAATCGCCACTCGGGTGCCCCACCTCGCCGAGCTTTTGTTTTTGCGGCGTCGGGGTCCCCAACGACAACTCTTCGTTGTTGGGGCGACTCTAGGGTGGAGAAACCACGAACCCCAACGAGCGACCAGGAACCAGCCATGTTTCACTCGACAGAAGATCTACGCATCCAATGGACCCGGGTCGTTCTTCCTCCGGTCTTTCTTGAGGAAGAGCGCCCCATCACCGAGGCCGCCTCGGCCACCATCTTCAACGCCCGCGGCGAGATCACTTCGATCCTCAACGGGCAGGACTCGCGCCTGCTGGTCCTCGCCGGTCCCTGCTCCATTCACGATCCCAAGGCCGCTCGCGAATACGCCACCCTGCTCAAATCCGCCATCCAGGAGTTCTTCGCCGACCTGCGCATCGTCATGCGCGTCTACTTTGAGAAGCCCCGCACCACTATCGGATGGAAGGGCCTTATCAACGACCCCTATCTCGATCAGTCCTACAAGATTAACGACGGCCTGCGCCTGGCCCGCCACCTGCTGATGGACTTGGCCGAGATGGGCGTGCCTACCGGAACAGAGTTTCTCGACATGATCTCACCGCAGTATCTTGCCGGGCTCGTCTCCTGGGGAGCCATCGGCGCGCGCACCACCGAGAGCCAGGTTCATCGCCAGCTCGTCAGCGGCATCTCGTGCCCGGTCGGCTTCAAAAACGGCACCTCCGGCAACGTACAGATCGCCATCGACGCCATCATGTCCGCGGCCCACTCGCACGCATTTCTCGGTCACACCAAGCACGGCCAGTCGGCCATCCTCATGACTACAGGGAACTCCGACTGCCACATGATCCTGCGTGGCGGCCGTGGCACGGTCAATTACACCGCCGAGAGCGTCGCCGAAACTGCGGCTCAGATGGAAAAGAATGGCCTCGCTCCGCGCATCATGATCGACTTCAGCCACGCCAACTCAAGCAAGGACTACCGCCGCCAAGCCGTAGTCTGCCACGACGTAGCCGCCCAGATCGCTGGCCAGAGCGGCAAGCCTGGCGACAAGCGCATCATGGGCGTGATGATCGAGAGCAACCTGGTCGCCGGAGCCCAGAAACTGGTCCCCGGCCAGCCGCTCGTCTACGGCCAAAGCATCACCGACCCGTGCATCGACTGGCCAGAAACCCACGCGCTGCTAAAAGAGCTAGCCGCGGCTGTCCGCGCTCGAAGAGGCCACTGAACGGGCAACTATTTCCCCTGTCAAAAATGGAAAGGTGCCGTCTCCCAATCGGACCCCCACACAGACTAACAACCATGGTCTCTCAATTTTGGTTGGTTTGTCGCTTGACCTTCCACGACGTAATCTGGCCCACGTTAGGCGGATCAGTCCAGCTTGGGGTGCAGCTTGTGGAAACCCGTTGCCCGCTGATAGGCCCAGCCAAAGGCGGCCAGCTTCGAGTCCTGATAATGGCCCGCAAGGAAAGTAAGCGAGACAGGCGTTCCCGGTCCGCCGATGTCGTCGCTGTCGCCGTCGTCGATCTTCGGCGGCGGAGGCGCGTCGTGGCCCCGCAACCCGTTGGGCACGATCAGCGCCGGATGGCCGGTGAGGTTGGTCGCCGTCAGTTGGGTATTGGTCGAGGGCGTGACGATGATGTCCACCTGATCGAAGAGTGCATTGACGGATTGAATCCCGAGGCTCCGCGCGCGGTTGGCCTGGATGTACTCGACCGCAGGGTAGAGGCGCGCGATGCGAAAGGCGTTGGGCCAGTCCTCAACGCCCTGCTCGGTTAGCAACTTGTCCCGCCCACTCATGGTCAGATCGTCGAAGGCAGCGGCAGCTTCGGCGGTGAGCAGATTGGCCATCGCGTCCCAAGGTAACTTGGGCAGCTCCACGGGAGTCAGCGTAATGCCCATCGCTTTGAACTTGGCCAGCGCGGCAGCCTCAAAGCGCCGGTCATAATCCCGCCTGGCGCGAGCCTCTTTCATCTGGAGGCTCTTTTGCTCGCGCTTCTGCTGCTCGTCGGGCGTCTCGTCCGGCTTGGCCTCCGCAGGAATGAGCGGCGGCAGCGGGTCGAATTCGCTCTTCAAGTAGCCGATGCGCAAGCCGCGCAGATCCGACTTCGGTTGCCAGGCGAAGTGCGCCGGATGGACCGAGGTATCCTGGCCGTCCGGCCCGTAAATCGCTGCCAATACCAGCGCGCAGTCCTCAGCCGAACGCGTGATGGGGCCGAGCTTATCCATCGTCCAGCTCAGCGCCATGGCCCCGGTGCGCGGGACAAAGCCGAATGTGGGGCGCAGGCCGGTGGTTCCGCAGCGGGTCGACGGAGAAGAGATTGAGCCCAGCGTCTCTGAGCCAATGGCGAATGCCACACAGCCCGCGGCGACCGCACTGGCCGATCCGGCGGATGAGCCGCTCGAACCCTGTTCTGGATTCCACGGATTGCGCGTGCGGCCGCCGAACCACTTGTCGCCCAACGCGAGCGCGCCGAGCGAGAACTTGGCCACCAGCACGGCTCCGGCAGCGTCGAGCCGCTGCACTACAGTGGCGTCCTCGTCGAAAGATTGATGCTCGAAGCCGCCCGCTCCCCATGTGGTCGGATGGCCTTTGACCGCAAGCAGATCCTTTGCACCCCAGGGAATGCCATGCAGCGGGCCGCGATCACGTCCGGCGGCAATTTCGACATCGGCGGCCCGGGCCTGCGCCAGCGCTCGCTCTTCAGTGAGGGTGATGACAAAGTGCAGTCTAGGGTCGTAGCGCTTGAGCCGTGCCAAATACATATTCGTCAGTGCAACTGAGGTCATCTTGCCAGCCCGGAGCAACGCGCCGAGTTCTGCCACCGTGGCAAAAGCCAGACTTTCGATATGCGCCGAAGGCAGCATCTCAGGCGGCTCAGTGGCGACGTTGTCAGCAGGGATAATGACGGTCTCCGTCGAGCAGTTGATATCCTCAAAGCCGCCATGATCGTTTCTCTGAATCTCAGGTGGGGCGGGATGAAAAACATAGGCTGGCGGGACCGAGTTGGCGATCTTCAGCGCGCGGATCGGCTCGTAGGCCCCCCGCTGGTCATTGAGGCCATCGAGCATCATCGTCTTCTGCTCGGCGGTGAAGGGGCCTACGCCTGCCAGTTCAGCGGCCTGATCGATCATCTCCGGGGTGATCTTCGGCAACTCGGCGGGCTTGGCTGGCGGATTCACAGGAAGCGCTTCCGGCGCGGAATCCTGGGCCTGCGCGGCCAGCGTATACAAAATCCCGGGCAGCAGCGCGGAGGTAATTCCCGCACGACTACAAACGGCTAGAAAATCTCGACGATCCAGAGTCATTGTTCTTTCCTCGATCAACGTGCTTTTGGCAAAACTGAATCAGGACGTGCGCGCGGGCGTGGCTTGACCCGACAGGATGGGTTCGGGCGGTAGGCGGCTGAGCCTGCGCACGGGCGCAGCCAACGCCCAGATTGAATCCGGCAAAAGCCAAACCCTTCATGACCGGGAGGATACCACGAGAGCCGACGATCGGCACGAAATTAGAAAGGGAGAACTTGACATCCGCGCTGACGCTCCGAGAGACTCGCGCGGTTGGATATCATTCGAGAATCCAATAAGTGGTGGCCAGAGACGGGATTGAACCGCCGACGCCGGCCTTTTCAGGGCCGCGCTCTACCACTGAGCTATCTGGCCTCAGTGCAAACTTCGCGTTGCAATTTCCCGCGCGGGTTCCGGTTGGGCCGGAGAGGGTGGGCGTCCACGTACAGTCGGCTGCAACAACTGTGACAGTATATCAACTCCCTACTTCCAGCGCCAAATTGCGTCTTCGCTGCACTACACTGGAAGGCATTATGCGCTGCCTTGCTCGCGTTGCTTCCTATCTCGCCATCGCCAGTCTTTTTGCCGCTGTCCAACTTCCGGTGTACGCCCAGGCAGGCACGCCGGAGAGCCGAGCCGCCCGTGCCTACGACACCGCCGTGAAGGACGGTCCGCCGGCCCTGCGCGGCTTTCTCGACCAGTTTCCCAAGGGAGCCGACCTGCACATCCACCTTTCCGGTGCGGTCTACGCCGAGACTTTTATCCGCGACGCAGGCGAGGACGGGCTGTGCGTGGACCCGGCAGCCCTAAGCTTTGCCAAGCCCCCCTGCACCCCGCCACTGACGCCGGCCGCCGAGGTAACCGCGGATCAGGCTCTCTATGACCGGTTGATCGACTCCTTCTCGATGCGCAGCTTCGTGCCGAGTGCCGGATTCAGCGGCCACGACCAGTTCTTTGCGACCTTTGACCGCTTCGGCGGGTTGAGCAAGAAGCATATCGGCGAGTGGGTGGATGAGGTGGCCAGCCGAGCCGCAGCGCAGAATCAACAGTACGTCGAGCTGATGGAGACGCCGACCTTCACCCACGCCAAGCAGATTGCCAAAGATAACCCACTGAACACTGACTTTGCCAAGTACCGCGACACACTGCTGGCGCTCAACCTGCGCGACGAGATCCTCGTGGACCGCGAAGCTGTGCGCGCGGCCGAGGCGCATCGACGCGACATCGAGCAGTGCGGCACGCCGCAAGCCGCGCCTGCCTGCGCAGTGATAGTCCGATACATCTACCAGGTGCTGCGTGGCAACGCGCCGCAGCAGGTCTTCGCGCAGGCGCTGCTGGGCTTTGAAACCGTGCAGGCGAGCATGGATGCGCACGAATCGAGCTGGGTTGGCGTCAACTTTGTTCAGCCGGAGGATGGCTTCCTCTCCATGCGCGACTACACATTGCAGATGAAGATGCTAAATTACCTGCACTCGGTCTATCCCAGGGTTCACATCAGCCTGCACGCGGGCGAACTTGCGCCGGGACTGGTGCCGCCCGAGGGGCTTCGTTTCCACATCCGGCAGGCCGTCGAGCTGGGCCATGCGGAGCGCATCGGTCACGGCGTCGACGTGATGAATGAGGAAGACGCCCGCGGGCTGCTGAAGGAGATGGCCGGGAAGCATGTGATGGTAGAGATCAACTTGAGTTCGAACGAGGGAATTCTGGGAGTGAAGGGCGCGGCTCATCCATTTCCGGTCTACCGCGCGGCGCACGTCCCGGTGGCGCTCTCGACCGACGATGAGGGAGTGAGCCGCATCGAGATTACCGGCGAGTATGTGCGTGCCGCGCTCGACTACCGTCTGGGCTACGAGGATCTGAAGCAACTGGTCCGAACTGGGATGGAGCACAATTTCCTGCCCGGCGCGAGCCTGTGGGCCGCACCTGACGTCTTCACCATTCCAGCTCCCGCGTGCAAGGGCCAGGCCCTGGGCGCTGATAAGCCGGTCGCAGCTTGCAAGAGCTTTCTCGAAGCCAGCGAAAAGGCCGCCGCGCAGTGGGAGTTGGAACGGTGCTTCCGTGCATTTGAGGCGAAGTTCTGATCTCTGGGATATCGGGCATCAAAAGCATGTTGAGTTGACCGATTTCGTCTTCCCATCGCCCTGCTTTGCGCCCTAGACTCATGTCAATGGACAACGAGCGCATACGCGCGATCTGCATGGGCCTGCCGCACGTTGCGGAGGTGCTTAACTGGGGTCATCATCTTGTATATTTTGTCGGCGACCGCGAGATCGGCGGCAAGATGTTCGCGATGACCGATCTGGATGGCACGGGCGCCGGGGTTCTTTGGTTTCACTGCGGGGCCGAGCGTTTCCATGAACTGCTGGAGAGGGAAGGCGTTTTCGCATCACCCTACCTGGCCAGGGCATATTGGGTCACGCTCGAGCGATGGGATGTACTCAAGCCCCGCGAGATCGAGGAAGAGTTGGCTTGCGCTCATGCGCTGATTTACGAGAAGCTGCCCAAGCGCACCAAGACCCTCCTGGCCATGCCGGAGAAGGAGCGCGCGAAGCTGATTCGCGAGCGCAAGAAGACGCTGGCAGCGCGGGCCAAGGCCAAAGAAGCGAAGAAGTGAGAACTCCGGCTCCTGACGGCGAAACCCCTCGGTAACCAAAGCCACCCACACTCCCGCACGGACATCTCGTCTTTTCAGGGCTTGCCCCCGTCCTAAACTCACAAGATGGACAGCGAGCGAATCCGAAATCTCTGCCTGAGCCTGCCGCACGTCGTCGAGGCCATCAAATGGAAGCACTACCTGGCCTATTGGATCGGCGACCGCGAGGCCGGCGGCAAGATGTTTGCCATGACCGATGTCGACGGCGCTCGGACAGGCGTCTTCTCATTCCATTGCGGTGCAGAGCGCTTCCACGAACTGCTTGAGCATGAAGGCATCTGCCGCGCGCCCTACATGTTCAACCACAGCTGGGTTGCCCTGGAGCGGTGGGATTCGTTACGGCCGCGCGAGATCGAAGAAGAAACGATCCTTGCCCATGGACTGATTTACGAAAAGCTGCCCGGGAGCACCAAGGGTGTCCTGGCCCTGCCGGAAAAACAGCGCGCCAGGATTGTCCGCGAACGAAAAAGGCTGCTGGGGGATAGAGGCTGGTGAGCCTGGGAAGGACTCAACCGGCTGAAGATCATTAGAAAACTCCAGAAAGCCTTCGTCACGCCGATACCGCTTTCAGGTGCATCTCGTGATTCGACCCATCGCCGTCTCTTTGGTCGCTGGACTTGCCTTTGTCTCCGCTGCCGCGAGTGGAGCGGATGAAACCTTTCCCGAGGTCCACCGCGATCCGATTACGATACAAGTTCTCGGCGGCAAAGATGGCCGGCCGCTGGGCCGGTTGCACCTGATTTTAATTGCCGGCTACGACCGGACCGACATGCGCAAGGAACTCTTCCATGAGGATGCGCAGACCGACGCCCACGGCCAGGTGCGGCTCTCGAACCAGATGGCAAATCTCCCCTGGCTCCAGGTCTGGGTGGACAAAAAGTCGCTCTGTCAGGGTAATCCGCGCATTGCGAGCTTCTCCGTGGAGTTGATGCGCCGCGACGGACTCAGCGCGCCCAATCGATGTGGCATGGTCACGGTCGAGGACCACCCCGGCGTCTTCACGGTCTTTGTCAAAGGCAAAGGCGCGGCTCCTGCTCCCGTTGCAATTGCGCCCAAAGCGGCGCAGAGGCAGAGTTCGCCCGCCACATCCGCACCGGCGGCCGTTGGCGCTACAGCGATCGCTCCGCCAGCCGCTGCTCCCTGCTCTTGCTCGAAAAAGGCGCGGCGAGCCCGCAGCGCCTGCGGCCGGAGGGTCTTCGTCTTGCCCGGCCTGGCTCTTTATCTGCGTTAGTGAAGATCTGAATGAATTATGATCGCGACCCATCTCTCCCTCATGGACTAAAAGCCCGCATTGATTATGCGGCAACTACGGCACGGCTGAAGCTGTGCTCTTTCAAAGCACTTCCTCATTCGGAGCTTCCTTAAATCGTGTTTCAAAGGATCCGCCTTGCGTCAGGGCACGACTTTTAGTCGTGCCGAAAGGGGGCATCTTCCGCTCGCGGAATGCTCCGCTAATACGTCAGACGCTTTCTGGTCCCGGGGAACTGCTTTGGCCGCGCCAACGTATTCTTGGGAGGGTGAAACTATGGTCAAATTTCTTCTGTTTTGCATCCTTTTTGTTCTGTGCTGGCCGTTGGCGCTGGCAGCCCTGGTGCTCTATCCGCTGGTGTGGCTGCTTCTGTTGCCATTCCGCGTGGTGGGAATCGCGGTGG
Organism: Occallatibacter sp.; assembly: GCA_050015115.1. Taxonomy (GTDB): domain Bacteria; phylum Acidobacteriota; class Terriglobia; order Terriglobales; family Acidobacteriaceae; genus Telmatobacter. Next base: position 29,255 of record JBEKCA010000036.1, on the reverse strand, counting down.
GCGGCGTGCTGGAGCTGGTGGGCGCACTCATCACCCTCCCGGCGCGAGTCATCCGCACGATTTGACCTCATCTCTACCGAGCTACCCATCCCCCGGCACGGGCCTTCGCCCAGGGCCGGATTGCCTTCCGCCCCCCTCAACGTCCATTCTGGTAAGGCGTTAGCGTGAACCATGGGCCGATTCATTGGCCGCCCGTGCGCGTCAAACCGTTTGAGGAGAAGTCCCATGCGCAGATTCCTGCCGGTGGCCCTGGCCATTGCGATGCTTGCCGCGCCGCTAGCTACGCGGACGCAGACCACCCCTGTTGCGGGGGATGACGCCGCCCAAAAGAACGCAAATCAGGCACGCGCGGCTCTCGACGCCATGGTGTTGGCGCTGGGCGGCCCAGCCTGGCTCAACATGAAAAACCAGATGCGCCACGGGCACATCGCCGCCTTTTACCAAGGCAAACCCTCAGGCACCACCACGGATGACTGGGAGTACCACGTCTGGCCCGATCATGACCGCATCGAGGTTACCAAGCATCGCGACGTGGTGGAGTTCTTCATCGGACGCACGGGCACCGAAGTGACCTACAGAGGCAGAGCGCCACTGCCCCAGGAAATTGTCGACGACTATCTGCGCCGCCGCGACCACTCCATCGAGACCGCGGTCAAGGTATGGCTCAAAGATCCCAGGACGATTCTGATCTACGAGGGCCAGCGGCTGGCCGAGCGCCACCTCGCCGACCAGGTGACGTTGATCTCCCCTGAAAACGAGGCTGTGACCATCCTGATGGACACACAAACCCACCTGCCGCTGCGGCGCACATTCGAGTGGCGCGACCCGGTCTATAAAGACAAGAACCTTGACGCCGAGGAGTACGACGACTACCACACCTTCGACGGCATTCCGACGCCCTTCACCATTACCCGTTTCAAAAACGAAGATATGACCAGGCAGTACTTCATCGACCACGTGACCTACAACCAGGAGTTGCCGGCCGATTTCTGGAGCGTGGACGCGGCCGAGCGGCGCATCAAAAAGTAGCGTGCATCCAGGTTCGTGACAAGGCCATTTCGATATAATCCTTTGGAGCGCTTGAGCAGCTAACCCACCCGCGCACCGGAGAGATGAATGACACTCGACATCCAGGAGATCCTGGGTTTACTCCCCCACCGCTACCCGTTTCTGTTGATTGACAGAGTTGTTGAGTTCGAGCGCGGCAAGCGCCTGGTCGCGATCAAAAACGTGACCTTCAACGAGCCCTTTTTTCAGGGTCATTTTCCCAACGTTCCCATCATGCCCGGCGTGCTGGTGATCGAGGCAATGGCGCAGGCCGGGGCCATCATCATGATGAGCGAGATTCCCGACCGGGAAAAGAAGCTGGCGGTCTTTACCGGCATTGAAAAGGCCAAGTTCCGCAATCAGGTGACTCCAGGCGATCAACTGCGCATCGAGGTTGACGTGCTGGCCTTCAGGAGCCGCATGGGACGCATGGAAGCCCGGGCCACCGTGGATGGCAAGCTGGCCTGCCAGGCCACGCTGAGCTGCGCGATTGTGCCGCGCGCGAAAGAGTCCGAACCTGCGACGGAAGCGGTGAAAGCGGAGTGAGCGTTCATCCAAGCGCGGTCATCGCCAGCGGAGCCGTCGTGCCGGGGTCCTGCACGGTCGGGCCATTTTGCACTATCGGGCCGGAAGTAGTGCTGGGCGAGAACTGCAATCTCATCTCCCATGTTGTGCTCGACGGGCGCACCCGTATTGGCGCGCGCAACACCTTTCATCCTTTCTGCGCGGTGGGCGTTTCGCCGCAGGATCTGAAGTACAAGGGCGAGCCAACAGCGCTCGAGATCGGCGACGGCAACACCATTCGCGAGGGGGTCACCATCAGCCGCGGCACCACTGGCGGCGGCGGAGTGACGCGGCTTGGGTCTGGTTGTCTATTGATGACCGGCGTGCATATCGGCCATGACAGCCGGGTGGGCAGCCACTGCATCCTGGCCAACTGCGCCACGCTGGCCGGTCATGTGGTCATTGAAGACTTCGCGACGGTGGGGGCGTTTTGCCCGGTGCATCAGCACTGCGTCGTCGGCAAGTACGCCTTCATCGGCGGCGGGACGATCGTGACGCAAGATGTCCTGCCGTTTTCGCTGACCTCATCTCGGCGAGAGAACAAGGCCTTCGGCATGAACAAGGTCGGCCTCGCACGCCGCGGTTTCACGCCCGAGCGGCTGCAAGTGTTGCAAAAGGCTTTCCGGCTGCTGCTGGCAGCCAAGCTGAACACCACGCAGGCCGTCGAGAAGATAAAGGCGCTGGAGGGCGACGACGCAGCTCTGCTTGCCGCCTTCATCGAACGCAGCGAACGCGGGGTGATCAAGTAGCATGAAACTCGGCCTGATCGCCGGCAACGGGCGCTTCCCGTTTCTGCTGCTGGATGCGGCGCGGGCGCAGGGACTGTCTGTCGTCGTCGCAGCCATCCGCGAAGAGACCGACCCGGAGATCAGTCACAGAGCGGCGGGTGATAACCGCATTACCGTCTACTGGCTCTCGCTGGGTGAGTTGTCGCGGCTGATTGAGGTCTTCCAGAAGGAAGGCGTCTCCAAGGCGGTAATGGCCGGGCAAGTGAAGCACAAGCAAATCTTCTCCAGTATTCGCCCCGACTGGCGGCTGGCCAAGCTGCTCTTGAACCTGCGCACGCGGAACACCGACATGTTGCTTGGCGCGGTGGCCAAGGTGCTGGGCGACGAGGGCATCGAATTGATCAGCTCGACCGCATTTCTTGAGCCGCTGCTGGCCGAGGAGGGCGTACTGACAGAGCGCGCTCCGGATGAAGACGAGCGCAAGAATATCGAGTACGGGCTGGGCGTGGTCCGCGCCGTAGCTGGATTCGACATCGGGCAGACGGTGGTTGTGGCCGCGCAGGCCTGCGTAGCCGTCGAGGCAATGGAAGGCACCGACGCTGCCATCGAACGTGCTGGGCGGTTAATGAATTCGCTCGAAGACGATGCAGCAGATTCCGCGACGACGCTCGAACGCCGCCTGACCGTAGTGAAGGTGGCCAAGCCAAATCAGGATATGCGCTTCGACGTGCCGGTGATCGGCGTCGCCACAATCGAGGCGATGATTCGCGCCGGGGCGAGTTGTCTGTCGATCGAGGCCGGTCGCACGCTGCTCTTTGACCGGAAGCAAGTGATTGAGCGCGCAAACCACAAAGGTATTGCCATCGTGGCCACTCCGCGTAGATACTGACTGTCAGCAGGATTTCCCCGTCACGCTCCTGCTGTTCCCCGTGTCTTGTATGACAACCAGGAGGTCTCACGTGAGAAAGAGGATTCTCTTGATCTCCGCCGCGGTAGTTTTACTCGCGGCTTCGATCTTCACGGTATACGCCGCCAAAGATGCCGAGCAGATCCTGCCCACCGTGGGGCAGGCCGCGCCCACCTTTACGCTGCCTTCGCAGGATGGCTCTCCAATTTCGTTGGATAGCTACCGCGGCAAGTGGGTCGTGCTCTATTTCTATCCCAAAGACATGACCTCGGGCTGCACCCTCGAAGCTCATAACTTCCAGCGCGACCAGGCTAAATACGACGCTGCCAATGCAGTGATTCTGGGCGTAAGTGTCGACACGGCCGATAGCCACAAGCAGTTCTGTACCAAGGAAGGTCTAACCTTCCACCTGCTCGCCGATCCGCAGCACAAGGTCGTTGATGCCTACGGATCGCTGGGTCACTTCGGGCCCATGACGATCGCCAGCCGTAACACCTTCCTCATCGATCCCCAGGGCAAAGTCGCGAAGGTCTGGACGAAGGTCGATCCATCAGTTCACTCGACCGAAGTGCTATCCGCCATCACCGCGATGCAACTCTCCTCCAAGCCAACTGCAATGAACTTGCCCATCAAACCCGTAACCTCACCTTGAAAAAAGGAGCAGCTATGAGCAAATCCGTTAAGCCGCCGAACAATGAAGAGATGCCCGTCAAGCCGCCAAACAACGCGTAAGGCCCGCTTGCCGAGACCGTGAGCAGCGCAGATTGAGCAACGAAAGCCTCGCCCCGCGGGGCTTTCGTTGCGTTAGTTCGACTGAAGCGGCTCACGCGGTTCGCAACCCCCCATTCCGGTGAGTCGTAGGATGAAGGGGAATATTCCATCGCCAACGGAGAGAACTTGTGACCACACAGACTGCCCTGCACTTTCGCTCGGAAATCGACTCGGTTCATGCAGCCTTGCTTGCCCTTTCGCCGGAGCTTGCCGACATACCCTGGCGCGAGGGAGGATGGACGCGCAAACAAATCGTCGGACATATGCTGGATTCGGCGGCCAACAACCGGCAGCGTTTTGTGCGCGCCTCGATCCACGGCAGCTTCGTCGGGCCGGATTACGCACAGGATGGATGGGTAGCGGCGCACGGTTATGCCGGCCAGCCTTGGGAGACGCTTCTGCATTGGTGGGAAGTGGAGCACGCTATCCTTGCGGCCGCAGTGGATCGCATTCCCGAAGAGCGGTTCGATGCGATTTGCAAGATCGGTGAGAATGAACCGGTCACGCTGCGCTTTGTGGTCGAGGATTACTTCCGCCATCAGCGCTGGCATCTCACGCAACTCACTACCCCGGTCGCGCTGTAGGCAGACCGCCTGAGTGCAGACGCAAAAAAGCCCGGCGTGAGCCGGGCTTTTTTGCTTGCCTTTGATTTCAGATTGCCGCTGCTACTTGGTTGCCTTTTTCGCAGTAGCTTTCTTTGCTGCCTTCTTCGCAGGTGCTTTCTTCGCAACTGCCTTCTTCGCCGGAGCCTTCTTGGCAACTGCCTTCTTTGCTGCCTTCTTGGCTGGCGCCTTCTTTGCTGCCTTCTTAACTGCCAACTTGTTACCTCGTTTGGTGGTTTTGCTGGCGCTCTTCTTAGCCACAGCCTTCTTGGCTTTGGCCTTTCCGCCCTTCACGCCAGACGTGCTCTTCTTTGCGGCGGATTTCTTTGCGGCTTTTTTGGCCACAAACTTTTTCCCGGCTGCCTTCTTGACCACTGCCTTTTTCGCAGCCTTCTTTGCAGGAGACTTTTTCTTCGCGGCCTTTTTACGAGCCGGCTTCGATGCGGGTTGTTCCACGACCACGATCACCGCCTCTTCAGCGACTACGTCGTCGTCGTCCGAGGAGGTGAGCACGCTGGAGGTCTCAACCTCTTCGTCCTCTTCAAAGTCGTCGTGAACCGAATCAAGCGCTGCCGGCTCGGCTGTCGCTTCGCCGTCGCTCATCGCGTACATCCTGAACACTTCTTCCATCCGTTGCCTCCAGCGGCTTACCGCTGCACTTCGTAACGTTCCCCTGTTCGTGCGGCGAAGTATTGCTCTTCGCTCACGCAAGCCATTGTAGCAATACGATGAATGCAAATACCAGCAAATAACGAGTAAGTGATTAGGTCATCGTCACTTTTTATTTTGTTGCTTGGGACTTTGAACTCGCACTGCGCCGCCGCGCGGGAGTTTTCTTTTGACTTGCGGTGCTGCTTTTCTTCGCCTCTCCGGCCCCGATACGGGGAGCATGAGTAGTGGTCTTCTTCGCTGTTGGCGCGGCTTCTCGCGTTTTTGTATCCGCGTGAGAAACACTGCGGCGATGACTGCGAGTGGCATTGCGCGGCGCGGTGGAAGGGTCGGCCACATGCAGACGGCGGCCCGCTTCGACCTTGACGCCGGTGATCGAATTCCATCTGCGCAACTGACTCAGCGAGACGCCAAAGCGATCGGCGATAGTGACCAGTGTCTCGCCCCTGCGCACCGTGTAGAGCAGCGGACGCGATGAAGTCGCAGTCGCCGCCTGTGCTAAAGGAACCACCAGCCCCTCGACTCCGGCAAGTGCCTCAGGACTGTCGCCCGCACTTAGTTGATTGGCCGCGGCCAGCTCAGTCTCGGTCACGTGAAACTCTTTGGCCACCGAGGCCAGCGTGTCTCCGGCGGCAACGCGATGGTAGCGCCATGCATTGCGCTTCGCTTCCGGAATGGCCGCGATGCGCTGCTCAAAAAGGGTGGCCGTTCCGGGCGGTAGATGCAGATCGAAAGACGCATCGGGCGGCGTAACGAGCCGCAGCAGGCTGGGGTTCAATGCGATCAGCTCATCGACCGGCGTGCCAACAAGATCCGAAACCAACCTGAGGTCCACTTGATAATTAACGGTCGCCGTGTCGGTTAGCACCGGCGGGTCGAGCGTCACCTCGTCGAAGCCGTATTGCGTCGGATGGTTGGCGATGATGATGGCCGCCAGAATCTCGGGGACATAATTCTTCGTCTCCTTGGGCAGGTTGTTGCGCTTGTAGAGTTCCCAGAAATCGGCGTACCCGGTCTTCTCTACTGCGCGCTGCACGTTGCCCGCGCCCCAGTCGTAGCCTGCCATGGAGAGATACCAGTCGCCCAGTTGGTCATAGATGAACTTCATGTAACGGGCATAAGCGCGCGTCGATTTTTCCGGGTCGAAGCGCTCGTCCACATAAGCACTGCGAGCCAGCCCATAATTGCCGTGAGGCATGAACTGCCACATGCCGCCCGCGTGAGAGCGCGCATTGAGCGCGCGGGGATTGAAGCCCGACTCGGCCACCGCCAGATAGATCAGATCCTGCGGCACGCCCTCCTCGCCCATCACTCTCTGAATCATCGCCTTGTATCGCCCGGCGCGCTCAAAAGAGTGCATCAGCGTGTTATGTCCCTTTTTACTATTTGCAAAGAAGTTGATGAAGACAGCCACGTAATCATTGACCACCAGCGGCAGATCGGAGTTGGTCGTCGCGAGTTCGGCCCTGGCCTTGGCCACGACGTTGGGGTCGACCTCGAAGGTCGCTTCCTCGGCGACATCCGCCGGCGTAGGCTCTTCCTTGGGGACGAAGCCGTTGCCGATCTTCAGCGCCTCCATCTCCATTGCGTTCACGCCATCCACTACGCGGTCAAACTCTTCCTGCAACTCGGGAGTGTTTTTGATATCGACGCCGCTCAAGAGCATCAGGTCAACGGCGCGGTCAAACTCCTGCTTGGCCTCGGGCAGTTTTCCCTTGTGATAGTCTGCCTCGCCGAGAGCGTACGCATCCTCGACCTGTTGTACCAGCAGGCGCACCCTTTGCTGCTCCAGGGTCGGCGGCTGAGGCGCCAAAGGGAGGGGAGCTGCCTTTGGCTCAGCGGCGGACGGAGCCTGTGGAGCAGGGCTGCCTGAAGGAGGCGCGGAGTTCGCTGGAACACAAGCCGCCAGCGAGAAAGCCAGCACAGCGCAGCCGAGAAGTCGATACCGAATCTTACCCATATGCATGAATGACGCTGTTACTGGCCCGCGGAAGGCCCTTTGCCCTCAGAAGACGCTGTGTGCCCTCGGAGGAAGCTATCTGCCCCCAGCGGAAGCTATCTGAATGATAAGCTATGCCATGGAGGGATCTGCGCCGGACAGCGCGAATTGTCTCTTCTATCGACTCCTCATGGACGCACGCTTCCTCAGAAATTTTGCGATTATCGCCCACATCGACCACGGCAAGTCGACGCTGAGCGACCGTCTGCTGGAACTGACCGGCTCGGTGACCGGCCGCGAGATGCAGGCGCAGATCCTCGACGACATGGACCTGGAGCGCGAGCGCGGCATCACCATCAAGGCCCACGCGGTGCGCATGATGTACAAAGCGCAGGACGGCAATACTTACCAGCTCAACCTCATCGACACTCCTGGGCACGTGGATTTCAGCTACGAGGTTTCGCGTTCGCTGGCCTCCTGCGAAGGCGCGCTGCTGGTGGTCGACGCCAGCCAAGGTGTGGAAGCGCAGACGCTGGCCAACGCGTATCTGGCCATCAATCACGGCCTCGAGATCATTCCCGTCATTAACAAAATCGATCTACCCTCGGCCGACATCGTGCGCACCCAGGAGGCGATTGAAAAAGCCGTCGGCCTCGATGCAACCGACGCCATCCCGGTGAGCGCAAAAACCGGTGTGGGCGTCGCCGAGGTGCTGGAAGCCATCGTCAACCGCCTTCCGCCTCCTACGGGCGACCCCGATGCGCCGCTGCAAGCGCTGATCTTCGACTCATGGTTCGACGCCTATCGCGGCGTCATCGTGCTTGTGCGCGTGATGCAGGGAACGATGCGCAAGGGCCAGCGCATACGCCTGATGTCCAATGGAAAATCCTTCGAAGTGGAGTCGATGGGCGTGCTGATGCCCAAGCCTGTCGAGATCGGCGAACTGAGAGCCGGCGAGGTGGGCTTCTTCGCGGCCACCATCAAGACCGTCAGCGATACCAAGATCGGCGACACCGTAACCGAAGAGGCTCGCCCGGCAGCCGCGCAGTTGCCCGGCTTTGAAGACATCAAGCCGATGGTCTTCGCCGGCCTCTACACCGTGGACTCGCACGAGCACACGCTACTGCGCGACGCCCTCGAAAAGCTGCGCCTCAACGACTCATCCTTCTTCTTCGAGCCGGAGAGCTCAGCCGCGCTGGGCTTTGGCTTCCGTTGCGGCTTTCTCGGACTGCTGCACATGGAGATCATTCAAGAGCGGCTGGAACGTGAGTACGAACTGGACCTGATCACCACCGCCCCCGGCGTGCGCTATCACATTACGCTCACCGACGGCACGGCGCTTGAGGTGGACAATCCCTCGCGCTGGCCCGATCCCACCAATATCGAGAGCATTCGCGAGCCGGTGATCACGGCCAAGATTCTTACCAATGAAGAATATGTCGGCGGCATCTTCAAACTCGTCGAGGAGAAGCGCGGCAAGCAGCTCAACTTCGAGTACGTCACCGCCAGCCGCGTCTTGCTTACGTATGAATTGCCGCTGAACGAGATTGTGCTCGATTTCTACGACCGCCTCAAGTCGATCTCCCGAGGTTACGCGTCTCTGGACTATCAACTCGCCGGCGAGTGGGAGTCGCCGATGGTCAAGCTCGATATTCTGGTCTCGGGCGAACCGGTCGATGCGCTGTCGATCGTTGTCCACCGCGACTTTGCCTACGAACGAGGCAAAGCGCTGGTCTCCAAGATGCGTGAGTTAATACCGCGGCAACAGTTCGAGGTCGCGATTCAGGCCGCCATTGGCGCCAAGGTCATCTCACGCGAGACCGTGAGCCCACTGCGCAAGAATGTGCTGGCCAAGTGCTACGGCGGCGACATATCCCGCAAGCGCAAGTTATTGGAAAAGCAGAAGGAAGGCAAAAAGCGCATGAAGCGGATCGGTAAAGTCGACATTCCTCAGGAAGCTTTTCTGGCAGTTCTGCGCATAGGCGAAGATTCGCAGAAGTAACCAACTGCTTGGTGACCTGATTCACATTATTTTGATCCGAATTTGTGGATAACCCACGCAAACCCCTGAAGCCGTCAGAGCTGTCGACTACCGCCCGACTGAATAGGTCGCCATCTTGATAGTCATTGATAAATAATAAGTTACGATGTCTATCAGAAAAGAACATCCCTTGGCAAGAGAAGAATTCTGAATTTCTTCACCCCTCACCCGGAAGAAATCCACAATTTTTTCCACAAAACATAACGCACAAATGTTCAAGAAGTCAGATGCCTTGTCGATGGCATTTTGGCCGAACGGCAAAGGCTCCGCATTGCGGAGCCTTTGCCGACAAAACACTGTCGCCAGCTTAGTGAGCTGCGGGAGCCTTGGGGGCCGCCTTGGGGGCTGTCGATCCAGTCGTGGGGGTCGCCGACGGCGGAGGAGCGGGCACGCCCGACTTCACATTGTAGGCATCGATGATTGCCTTGGTGATGTTGGTCGAATCGCTGGCGTAGAGCACGGGATTCTGCTGCTGTGCCACATCCAGCACGAGCGTGAAGCCCTGTTCCCGCGCATAGCTGGCCAGAACGTCGTAAACCTTTGAGGCCAGGCCGTTGTACATCTCCTGCATCTCGGAGTTCATATCGTTCTGCGCGTCTTCGAGCTGACGCTGGGCCTGCTTCTTCTTGTCGTCGATGGTCTTCGCGCGGCTGGCGCGTTCCGCATCGCTCAACGAGTCGCCCTGGGCTTGCAACTGCTTGGTCAGCTTGTCGATCTCTTCGCTGAGACCCTTGAGCTGGGCTTCCTTGGGCGCGTACTTCTTTTGCAGGTCGGCAAAGTTCCGCTGGCCCTCATTGGTTTGAGCCACTGCCACCTGGAAGGCGACGACGGCGATCTTGGCTGGACCGGCAGGCGCCGCGGCTGGAGCAGGCGATGTTTGGGCGGCGGCACTCAGGGCAATGCCCGAGGCCAGCGTAAAGACGAGTGCAAGCGAACGCTTCATGTGAATGTAAAGCTCCTTCGGAATTCCTGATGGCATGTTCGCGAATTACGCGAGGCCAAGGCTGTGCCTCCTGAGAAACCTCACGGTCTTCAATCGGGGTCTGCTCCGAATGGGGCAGAGGCAGGAAAAGACGCGGACGGAGACGTCAGCAGGAACTAGATGGATTATAGGAGCCGGGGGTGGGAGCGTCAAACCGGCAATTGGTAAATTCGTTGAGGCTTCTCGCCCGCTCGATCAGGGCAATCGCATGAACGAGTTTGTTGATGAAGATGGTTTTTTAAATGGCCCTGGAAGATCAGCAACCGCTCCCCTCCCGGAGGGAGGTGTCGAAAATAGCCTAGGGCAAGCGAAGCGCAGCCCTGGGAATGCAGCCGAGTCGAGTTCTCCGCCCCGGAGGGGCGGTGCGAATCCCCCTTTTCGTGTTCATGCGATTGCCTTGCCCGCTCGATGTCGACGCCTTGACTCGGTGAATCCAGTCGAGAGGTTATATTCCCAGGCGCGTCATTAGGACCCTGCCAACCCAACCAAACTCAAAATGAGCCAAAGCACGCTGAAGGCATAATGGGAATCTGCAGCCGGGCCTGAGCCTGGGCGGCCAGGTATCCACAAGCTTGCCGCAGCGTGTTGTTGAAGCGCTGCGGGATGTCTTCGCTTGTTTGCGCCATTCAGTTAAGGATGCAAGGCGTGTCAGGGCACTCCCGATGACGAATTTTGCCAGATGATCCAGTGCAAGTGAGCCGCTGAAGAAGAGTGCAGGAACTCCGCGATTGAAAAGGGCCGCTCTGCGCGAGCGGCCCTCAAGGACTGCCAGTTGAAAGCGTGCCTTAGAAGGTAGTCGACACCGTCAACCGGAAGGTCTTGCGCGGCTCCCGGAACTGGTCTCGCGCCCCGTAGGCCTGGATGGCCTCCTGGTAGGTGTAGTCGCCCGCGCCACCCGGTGGGAAGAGGTCGCGCGTGATCAACTGCGCCGAACAGCTCTCTTTGTTGCCCCCCAGGATCACGGTGTTGCAGTAGGGACTCTCGTCGAGTCTCAGCGGGTTGTAGGCAAAGAAGAAGCGGAAGGGCGCGTTGATAATCGGCATGATGACCGACAATTCAGCGCCGGTGGACATGCGCGGCACAAAGTTGGTGCCCGAAACAGGCCGTATGTTCCTCTGGAAGCCTACTTCGGAGCCCGGGATACCTCCCTGGCACGCGCCGTTGTTGAAGACTGGGCAGCCGTAGAGCGGGGCAGTCAGCGTGGCAAAGCCTTCCGGACTCTGCTTCAACTGACCCTTGTTGAGGGCTGTATCGATCCCGAAGTCGTCGAAGAACGAGAAAGTCACCGGTCCGGCAATCGGAATCCTGTATTCGGCATTGGTGGTGAGGCTAGTGTCGCCGCCGATCGAGGAGATTCCGTAAATAGGCAGCGGAACCAAGATGCACTGGCCCAGTTGCGGGTTGTTGGGTTCGCGCGGAACACAACTGCCGTCGGGATTGGTCAACTGCACGGTGGTGCGATTTGGGACGTAGCCGTAAGGTGTGGCTCCGCGAATATCGAAGCCCCTCAACTCGTTCTCGCCGCCTGAGTAGAAGCGGTTGTTGGGCGGTGCCACGGCGCCGCCATAGCCCTGCACATAGCCCAACTGCGCGCGCAGGCCCAGCACGTTGCGCCCGGAGGCCGACGGCGTCAGATAGTGCATCGACTTGAACTGCTTGTAGGCCACCATCGGCGCGATATAACGCAGGTTGCCCCAGATGCCGGAGGCCTGGAAGACCGCCGTGTACTCTTTGCCGCTGCGCGGGCGCATCGGGTTATTGATGGTGTTATAGGTGTAGCTGAAGGATGCGTAGCTGTTGATGATGCCGCTCAGCGCGTTCGAGCCCTGAATGCCCGATCGGAAGCTGATGGTCTGGAAGAAGGTCTGCGAGGCGGTGGAGAAGGCGGTAATCGACGATCTGCTCCACGCATAAGTGAAGCCGACGCGCTGAAAGGCATGACGCTTGAGCGGATAGCTGACCGAGATGTTCGTGCCGTAGGATGCCTGGTTGTAGTTCTGCGTCAGTGACTGCTGCGCCTGGGTCAGGTTGGCCGAAAGCCCTGTGGTCGTGATGCTCTTGGCCGGGTTGTAGTCCTGCTTGTTGTTGTAAAGCTGAAAGCCCAGATTGATCGGGTGGTTGCGGAAGTAAGGTTGCGAAAAGCCGAAGGTAAAGGTGCGGCTGACGCTTCCAAGGTTGCCCTGCAGGCTGAGGGTCTCGCCCAGACCGAGAAAGTTGTTCGTCTGATAGTTCACGCCCAGAAATGCGCCCGACTGGCCGCTGAGGCCGCCATTCAGTCCGATGGAGTTCTTGCCTTTTTCTTTGACCTTCAGCAGCAGTTCCACCGTGCCCGCTTCGGCATCCTGATGGGCCTCCGAGTCCTGATCCACCTTGAGCGGTTCAAAGTACTCAAGCTGGTTGAGCCGGAGCAGGCTGTACTCCCACAGTTGCGAGTTGTAGACCTGCCCTTCTTCCAGCATCAGCTCGCGGCGAATGACCTTGTCACGCGTGATTGTGTTGCCCTGGACCTCGATGCGGGAGACGTAGAAAGGCTTGCCCTCGTCGATGTCGATCATCAGCGAGACGGTCTTTTTCTGATCGTCGAAGACTGGCTTGGGGATGGCGCCGAAGTTGATGTAACCCAACTGCCCGTATGCCTTCTTGAGATTCTCCAGGCCCTTGCCGATCTGCGTGGCGTTGAACCAGTCGCCATCCTTGACGGCGAAGGTGCCGCGCAGCGCCTTCACATTGCTCACGGCCTTGTTGCCGGTGAAGGTAATGGTTCCCAACCGGTAGCGCGCGCCCTCCTCGATGGGCATCAGAATATCGATGCGTTTGCCCTTATTGGGCCGGAAGGTGAAAAAGTTGAGGCCACCCTGATCGCGGATGTGCGTCTTGGGTTCCTCGATTGCGGTGTTGTAGTAGCCCCGATCGCGATAGGCCTGGCGCACTCGCTCCGTGTCTTCCTCAAGCTTTGAGGCATCGAAGGTCCGCGCAAAGATATTTTCAAAAATTATTGAATACGGAATGCCGATCGGCTTCAGGTTCTTCATCGAGCGGCGCAGCAGCAGGCCACTCAGGTGTTCGTTGCCGGTGAACTTGATCTGGCCCACCTTCACCGTGGGGCCTTCCTTGATGTTGAAGTTCACTTGCACCGAAGCTGGAGGGATCGTCTTGACCTCGGTCTTGATCGTGGCAAACTGGTGACCGTGCTCGGCGAGGATGTCCTTGAGTATCGTCTCGGCCCGCTTGATCCGGGTCGGGTCATACTGGCTCTCAACGGAAAGGCCGACCTTTTCTTTTTTGAAGCGATCCAGCACATCGGACACGGAGACCACGTTGAGGCCCTTGTAATTGATCTCGCGGATCGTGGGCTTCTCCCGGACAAAAACATTCAGGATAATGCCCTTCTCCGAGTCTTCGCGTTCGATGCGCACATCGTCGAAGTACGCCGTGTTCCACAGCGAATTGAGGTCACGCTCGACAGAGACCGGGTCGTAGGTGTCGCCAACGTGTGTAAAGAGCCGCGCCAGCACGGTCTCTTTGGGAATACGCCGGTTGCCGATGACCCGAATCGAATCGATGGTATCCGGCTGCTGGGCCAGTGCTGCGCCCGCAGCCAGCATCAACGCCAGCGCAAGCATGATGCGCGCCAGGCGGCTGGTGCTCCGCAACGTGCGGGTAACGGAGTCGTGCTTGACCTTCACCGGGCCTGAGCCCTGCCAAGAGCACACGTTCTTGCGCGGTCCATAGTTCGCCATCAGGTTCGGCTTCACGGGAAGAATATCGCCACCCTCATTGCTCAAAAAATCTGATCCTGCATCAAGGAAAGATTCATTATATTGGACCGTGGCTGCCTCACCCAAACCGCCGGGCGGCCAATTGGCCACGAAACAACATCTCTCCACAGAACTTCCCTGCCGCGCTTGCCGCCCTCGGACCCGGGCCAGACCTCGCATGACCCGGTCACCATCACCGGGACGCATTGAGACCCAGTCCTCAGTCTACCGGACGCAGCCGGGTTGGGCGGAGGTTCGATCCAATGAAGGCAAGGGCGGCATCCTTTTTAGACGCCGGACGCGTGCGCAGGACATCCCGGCTGTGCGAAGATTGTTGATCAATGAGCGATGTGCAGCGAACGGTCTACGATTTCTCGGCTCCCCCGTTGAATGGCGGTCCTCCTGTCGGCCTCGACCAGTTCCGCGGCCAGGTGCTCGTTATCGTGAATACCGCCAGCCGCTGCGGCAATACCCCGCAATATGCCGGCCTGGAGCAGCTCTACCGTACATATAAGGAGCGCGGCCTTCGAGTGCTGGGCTTTCCGTGCAATCAGTTTGGCGGCCAGGAACCTGGCTCGGCGACCGAGATCGCATCGTTCTGCGAGCGGAACTATGGCGTCAGCTTTTCTCTCTTTCAAAAGATCGAAGTCAACGGGCCAGGCGCCCACCCGCTCTATCAATTCCTCAAGAAAGCAAAACCGGGAATCTTCGGCAGCCAGCGCATCAAATGGAACTTCACCAAGTTTCTGATCGACCGGCAGGGCAGCGTCGTTCGCCGCTACGCTCCCACGACCCAGCCTAAAGCCCTGGCTGCCGCAGTCGAAGAGCTGCTCAACGCCAAATAGTTTTCCCCGCGCCCTCAATCTTCCCTGAATTGCACTGTCTTCCTGAAATACCTTGACCGACTCCGCCTTTTCTCCCTTTATCTTCAGATCCGTGCGGTATCCTCTTTTAGTCCGGTCTGCGACCCGGCCCTGAGGCGCTATCCGATCGGGCCTCTTCCGAAGACCCGGCCAACGGAGGCAGCGGTGCGCCAGAATCTTCCCATGATGCTGATCCGCACAATCGTGGGACTGATCTTCCTGCTTGAGGGTGCGCTCAAGTTTCTTGAGCCCGGCACATTGGGGATGGGTCGCTTTGCCGCGATTGGTCTGCCCTTGCCTCATCTGCTGGCGCCGATCGTGGGTAGCATCGAGATCGGCTGCGGAGCCGCGATCCTGCTGGACTTTTTCGCCGGCGATGCCGCGATCTTTCTGCTCGTGGTCATTTTCACAGCTCTGGTCACCACCAAGATCCCCATCATGCTGGGCAGGCCACTAGGACCGTTTTCGCTCGAAAAGCTCAACAACTACGGATGGCTGACCTTCTTCCACGAGGCGCGACTCGACCTGTGCATGATCTTCGGCCTGCTGGCCATCGCCATCGATTCCGGCGTCAACATGGGCCGCAAGAGGCGCTGGTACCAGAGCCGAGGTTAGCTTTCCACAAAGCTGCTCCAACGTTTAGCCTCGCCCAAGCCGAAACCGCGCCATCTTCTTGAGGAGTCGCAAGCTCCCGGCCGATTTCATCGAATAGGCTGGTCAGAAGTGCATGGCCGCCCCCGCCAAATCATCCCTCCGTGAAATCTTCAAGCTCTTTCTGCGCCTTGGGCTGACCGCCTTTGGCGGGCCGGCTGCGCATATTGTCCTTATGGAACGCGAGGCCGTCGAGCGCCGCCAATGGATGAGCCGCGACGGCTTTCTCGACCTTGTGGGCACCTGCAATCTGCTACCCGGCCCCGGTTCAACGCAGGTGGCCATGGCGCTGGGTTACAGCCGCCGAAGCTGGGCCGGCCTCGTCGTTGCAGGCGTGTGCTTCATTCTGCCTGCCTCGCTAGCCACCTTAGCGCTGGCCTGGGCTTACGTGCGCTTCGGCGGGCTTCCTCAGGTGCAGGGACTGCTCTACGGAGCCAAGCCCGTCATGGTCGCAATCATTGTCCAGGCCGTGTGGAACTTGGGCAAAACGGCCTTTCGCCGCTGGCCATTGGCGTTGGCTGGGCTGGCCTGCTTTGCGGCTGCCCTGGCTGGCGTGGCTCCGATTGCCGTGCTGCTCGCCTCCGGCGGCGTTGCGTTCATGACGGCGTGGTGGCGTTCGCGCCGGAACGCGGCAATGAGCTTCGCCGTTCTGCCCGCAATCAGTGGAGGCGCGTTCTGCGCAACGGGACTGGCCCCGCTTTTTCTGGTCTTTCTCAAATTGGGAGTGGTGGTCTTCGGATCGGGCTATGTGCTGGTTGTCTTTCTCCAGGCCGATCTGGTGGATCGGCTGCACTGGGTCACCCAGCCGCAGTTGCTCGGCGCCATCACGGCGGGCCAGGTGACTCCGGGGCCGGTCTTCGCCACAGCTACATTCTTGGGCTACCTGTTGTGTGGATGGTCTGGAGCCGCTGTTGCGACTCTGGCGATTTTTCTGCCTTCGTTCTTGATGGCGGGCGTGGTTGGAGCGCTGGCGGGTCGCATTCGCAAATCGAAGCTGGCCGCGGCCTTCCTCGATGGCGTGAATGCAGCCGCCGTGGCTCTGATGGCCTCCGTGGCTATTTCACTGGGCCGCGCGACCATTCATGATGGCTGGACCGGGTCTTTGGGACTCGTAAGCGTGGCTCTTTTGCTCCGCTACCGCGTCAACGCCACCTGGCTCATCCTCGGCGGCGCGACGCTTGGCATTCTTTTGCACGGACTTGCTTAAGTCGGGACTGCTGTTTAAGTCTCCGTGCCCCATCCATTCGCCTTCTTTCTGGCGAATGGGTGGGAAACCATAGACCCCGGGTGCCGGGTGCCCCATATCTTGCGCGGCTTTATCGCGCAAGATGTGGGAAACCGCGAACCCCAATCAGCCCCGCCTATAAGGCAATTCTCAATCGAAGCGGTAAGCGCTGATCGCCGCACCCATCGGCTCATCGCTAAAAGTGCACGTTCCCGGCGCTTCGCTGCCCGCCCCCGCTGCCACCATTAGCGGAATCAAGTGCTCTTCGCGCGGATGCGCGTAAGCGGCAAATGGAGCTTCGCGCCAGCGGGCCAACAGGCCGACACGCTCAGCAGCGGGCGACTCGACGGCGTGGGTTAACCAGGTATCGAAGGCGCGGGCGCGCTCCGGGGTTTCGGGACGGAGGTAGCCGCGCAGGTTGTGAAAGCTCATCCCGCTGCCGACGATCAGCACACCATCTTCGCGCAGTGGAGCGAGTGCCCGTCCCGCAGCGAGGTGCAATGCCGGATCGAGCGAAGCCGCCAACGAGAGGGAGACAACTGGAATCCGCGCCTCGGGAAAGGCGACCTTGAGCGGCACAAAGACGCCGTGGTCAAAGCCACTGCCTTCACTCACAGCCGACGGCAATCCAGCATCCTTCAGCAGATCCACGGCTCGCTTGGCCAGTTCCGGCGAACCGGGCGCGGGCCAGGTGAGCCGGTAGGTGTGCTCAGGGAAGCCGGAGTAGTCGAAGATCAACTCCGGCATGGCCGCTGCGCTGGCCGTGAAAGCCCGCTCCTCCCAGTGACCGCTGACGACCAGAATCGCTTTGAGCCGCGCGGGCAGCGTCGCCGCCAGCCCCTCAAGAAATCGCTGCGTGCGGTTCCAGGTATCGGCGGGGCCCCAGGTCCAATCCATAAAAAAGCAGGGCCCTCCGCCGTGGGGAAGAAAAATTGCCGGCTGGCGTTGCGGTGTTGCGGGCACCATCTGATCCTCCATACATCCCAGCCCGATTTGCCGGGCCCAAGAAATACTCGTTCAAACAACTATTATTTGGATGCAAGAAACCTTCTGCTGACTCAGATTCTCAGCCTTACTCGACCGGCGCGGCCAGCACGTAGACGTAGACCAGCATTGCCACGCCGATAAAGCCGGGAACCAAGCCGGTCAGATAGACAGGCTCGCCGGACACGAGAGCATGAAGAAAGATCAGGAGTGCGATGCCCACGCCCAGATTGATCAGCCCGCCAATCTTCAATCCTTCACGTGTCTTGAGCGCTTTGATCCGAACCTCTTCGTGCATCAGTTGGATGGCTGCCCTGGCGCCCTCGCCGGAGGCCTCGGCCACGCGGCGGATCGTCTCGGCCTTATAGAAGGCCTCACGTTCCTTGTGCTGCTTGTCGATCCAAGTCACAGTCGGAATGAACACGACGAAAAGCGCCACCGCGCCGATGGAGAGAAACACCCATAAGCCATTCACGGGGTTATCGAAGATTCCCAATACCAGATGCGCCATACTATCCTCCTTATTTACCTGCGCGGGCTTTTGCCCTTACATCCGGTGGGACCGGCGAGCGCTCATTACGGTTGCATTTTCTTCTGACGTATTTCGACTGCAACAAAATGCAACCGGGTTCTTAGCTTTCTTGTCTTACCGGGCGGAGAATCTTCGTATTGACCGAAGCAACCACGAGCGCGGCGCAAAAGAAAGCAGCGGACGACCTGGCCGACGTCGTGCGTGTGCTGGCAGGAGATATACAAGCCTTTGAGGGGATCGTTCGCCGCTGGCAGGGGCCGCTGGTCAATATGGCATGGCGCTACTGCCGCGACCGCGGCCGCGCCGAAGAGATGGCCCAGGAGGCCTTCATCCGCGCTTGGCGCAGCTTGGCCCAGTGGAGGCGCGAGTCCAGCTTTTCGACCTGGCTCTTTGCACTCGCGGCCAATGTCTATCGAACAGAGTTGAAGCGTTTCCCCACCGAGACACTGCCTCTCGAGGATGCGCCCGAACCATCGGGTCCTGCAACTCAGCAGCGCGAACTCGAAGAACGAGGACGGCAGGAATCGCTCCGGCGCGCGGTTTTGGCTCTGCCGCCACGCTATCGCGAGCCGGTAATTTTGTATTACTTTCATGAGCAGGATGTGGCCGTGGCCGCCCGCAACCTCGACCTGCCCGAGGGAACCGTCAAAGCCCGGCTCTCAAGAGCGCGGGATCTGCTGCGAAGACGCTTCCCGCAACTCGAAGGCGAGGCTGTCTCCCACCCATCGCAAAATGCGCGGTGGATGGGGCAGACCAGTGACGCAGAGGTCGACCACGAGACTGGAAAGGAGGTCATAAATTGAGGCCCGTCAAAACAGCTCACACAGAACAAGATCACGCCGCGGAACAGCGCATCGACGCTGAGATCGATCGCATTCTGGCGACCGAAGAGGAGTTGTTCCCATCTTCGGGTTTCATGGCCTCGGTGATGGAGCGCGTTGAGCAGGAGGCCGCCGTGCCCGCGCCGATCCAGTTTCCGTGGAAGCGATTCATTCCCGGCATTGTGCTCGCCTCGGGTGTCTTCGGGTGGGGTGCGGTGGAGTTGATTCGCGCTGGTGTTCCCATGCTGCGCTCCCTCACGCTCACCGTTCCCGATCTCACGGTGGCGCATTTGCAGTACGCGGAGCCGGTCGGTTGGGTTGCCTTGGCGCTGGGCGTCTCGCTTGCATCGTGGTTGCTCTCGCGCCGCCTGGCCGGTCGCGGCGGGCTGCTATAGGCCTCGCTGGGCAGTAGAGAAGCGCAAACGCGCACCGCGCTCTCGCCGCGATATACTTGGATATCCCCTTTGAGGCGTTTCGTTTCCGGCCCTCGCGGATGTGCGCCTGCGTTGCATGGGGAAACCGTCTGGAGCCGCCTCGCCGAAACCATCCTGCGATTGTGGTGTTAGGTGAGGTAATGAGGTTGACGATCTCGCAAAAGCGCTGGCTTACCGCACTCTGGCTGCTCCTCATCCTCTCTTTCGCTCTTCTCCACACCTTCCATCTCAGCGCTGACTTTCCCAATCACACGCCATGGTATATGGATTGGGCCAAGTACACCGACGAAGGGTGGTACGGCAATGCCGCCATTCGCGCTCATCTCTTTGGCAACTGGTATCTTGCGGGCGACTTCAATCCGGCCCCAGCCGTGCCTTTGTGGCCCTTTCTTGAGTGGGTGCTCTTCTTTTTCACCGGGGTTACCTTGGAGGCCGCGCGTGGGTTGGCGGTTGCATTCTTCTTCTGTAACCTGCTGCTGAGCTATCTGTTGCTGCGAACGACAGCGCCGCGCTGGGTTGGGCTGCTTGCACTGACGCTGATCGTCACCAGCCCATTTCTCTACTGTTTCAGCCGCCTAGCCATTCTGGAACCGATGCTGATCGCGCTCACCCTTGCCGCCCTCAACCTCGCGGTACGCCTGCCCCGGTCGCGCATGCCGGTGGCCGCCTCGATCGCCATCGGCGTTCTATTCACGCTGATGATGCTCACCAAGACCACAGCAGTCTTTCTCTTGCCTGCGCTGGGTTGGGCAATGTTGCTGCCCCTCTGGGGAAATCGCAAAAGGTTCGCGCGCTGCGCCCTGGCCGCCTGCGGAAGCTTTGCCATCACATTTTGCGCGTGGATCGCGCTGATCGTCCACCTGGGCCTCTACGCCGACTACCAGTACCTTTTCTTCGTCAACAAATATGCCAAGCCGACCGCGTTGACCTGGCCGCTTGTCAGCTTGTGGTGGTCCTTCCACGGCGGACTCTGGGTGGGCCGCATTCTGATTCCACTGGCGGGCCTGGTAACGGTGGTTGCGATCTTGGCTGCGATTCACGGATCAACTCAATCGAGCCCGGCTTCCGCGCCGCGCGGTGCGTGGGCTCGCCGCCTGCTGCTTGATCCCGTCTTCGGAGCCTCGATCCTCTCCGTTGCAGGTTACATCCTCTTCATGACCTACCAGAACCACCCGCAGCCCCGCTACTTCGCCGTGGTGGCCATTTTTTGCTTTCTTATCGTGGCGCAGGGCGCTGGGGCGTTGTTAGGCCAAGCTGCCCTGGCCAATGAAAACGGCCTGCGCCCATCGCCGAAACGGCTGTTCGGCTGGTCCGTAATCGCCCTTGCCGGTCTCACTGCGGCCTTCAACGGCATCCAGACCGCGAACTACGCCGCACACCCTGAATACACTTTTGTCGACGCGGCCCGGCGGCTAACCCAATATATAGATGAACATCCCAACGGAAACCGGCTGCTGCTTTCGATCAGCGGCGACCAGATCACCTTGGCAACCCATATGCCAACGCTGTGCGACGACTTCGGCACGCAGGATCTGCCAGCGAAAATGGCCAGTTACCGGCCCGGCTGGTTCGCCGCCTGGAACGATCTCGACCCCGGCGCGCTGGCCGACATCCACCAGCATTTCTCGCTCGAGCAGGTGGCCAGCTACCGCGCCTTCGACGATCCGGAGCGCAACCTCCTGGTGCTCTTCAAGCTGCACCCGCTTCCGAGCGGACAGGAGCGCGATCAAGGCGATCAGAATCTGCAAGTTCCGCTCCCCGACGACAAAATCGAGATCCCGCTTCAGTAGGGAAATCGATTCTAGGCCCATTTTGGGTGCATCAACTCACTCGCGGAAAGCACCGAAATCGGTGTGATTGCAATCACTCGACAGTGCTACGTCCGGATGGTAGCCTTCGGATGACTATTTTTGCGGAGAGTTCTCGTGTTTTTCCGATTTCCGTTCGCGGAAAGCCATCAGCAATTCAGCTAGAAACCAGCTTGGGAGGATTTGTGACTGCACAGTATGGGGTGTATTTCTTAGTGGCCGTGAGCGCGCTTTCACTGCTCGTGGCCTCACGCGCTAGAACATTTCTGAAGCGCCATTACAGGGTCGCGGCGGCTCTCCTGGGCCTGCTCGTTCCCACATTAGCCGGCGCGCAGGAACAGGCCGGCGAGGCCAGCCTGAAGCTGCCGGATCTTTCGGTCGTGAATCATTTCGGCTTGAGCGGACCCGCTCTGTTGATGATCGGGTTGGCATTCTGCGTTCTCGGCCTGATCTTCGGCCTGGGGATCCTTGTGCAGTTGAAAAACATGCCGGTTCATCGCTCGATGCGCGAAATGTCCGAGCTGATCTATGAGACCTGCAAAACCTATCTGATCACGCAGGGCAAGTTCATCATGCTGCTTTGGATCTTCATCGCGGTCATTATCTCGCTGTACTTCGGCTGGCTGGCGCCGGTGGGAAATGTAGCAGTGACCCTGCCCATCATTCTGTTGTTCAGCCTGGTCGGCATCGCGGGCAGCTATGGCGTGGCCTGGTTCGGCATCCGCGTCAACACCTTTGCGAACTCCCGAGTGGCATTCGCCGGATTGAAGGGCAAACCCTATCCGCTCTTTGCGATTCCGCTGAAGGCCGGCATGAGCGTCGGCATGATGCTGATCTCGGTTGAGTTGCTCATCATGCTCTTCATCCTGCTGTTCGTCCCGGCCAATTACGCGGGCCCCTGCTTCATCGGCTTCGCGATTGGCGAATCCCTGGGTGCAGCGGCTCTGCGTATTGCCGGCGGCATCTTCACCAAGATTGCCGATATCGGCTCCGATCTAATGAAGATCGTTTTCAAGATCAAGGAAGACGATGCGCGTAACCCTGGCGTCATCGCCGACTGCACGGGCGACAACGCGGGCGATTCGGTTGGACCTTCCGCCGACGGCTTCGAAACCTACGGCGTCACCGGCGTGGCCCTGATCACCTTCATTCTGCTGGCCGTCAAAAGCCCTTTGACGCAGGCGGAACTGCTGATCTGGATCTTCGTCATGCGCGTGGCCATGCTGCTGTCCAGTTCCGGCGCCTACTTCCTCAATGGCATTATCGCCAAGATGAAATACGGCAACTCCGACGAGATGGACTTCGAGGCGCCCTTGACCTCGCTGGTCTGGATCACTTCCATCGTTTCCATCGCCCTGACCTACATTGTCTCCTACCTGATGATCCCCAACCTCGCCGGTGACCCAACTCTGTGGTGGAAGCTGGCTTCCATCATTTCTTGCGGAACCCTGGCAGGCGCGCTGATCCCCGAGCTGGTCAAGGTCTTCACCTCCACCAACTCAGCTCACGTGCAGGAAGTCGTCACTTCCGCAAAAGAAGGCGGCGCTTCCCTGGGAATCCTTTCGGGCCTCGTGGCCGGCAATTTCTCGGCCTACTGGCTGGGATTGAGCATGGTCGCCCTGATGGGACTGGGCTACTACTTCAGCATGATCGGCGGGTCGATGGATCTCATCATGCTCGCTCCCGCCGTCTTTGCCTTTGGCCTGGTCGCATTCGGCTTCCTGGGCATGGGACCGGTGACGATTGCCGTCGATTCTTACGGCCCAGTGACTGACAATGCGCAATCCGTCTATGAGCTGTCGCTGATTGAAACCATTCCCGGTATCGAAGCCGAGTTGAAGAAGGACTTCGGCGTCGATGCCAAGTTCGAGCGCGCCAAGTACCTGCTCGAAGCGAACGATGGAGCCGGCAACACCTTCAAGGCTACGGCCAAGCCCGTGTTGATCGGCACAGCCGTGGTCGGCGCCACCACCATGACCTTCTCGATCATCATGGCCTTGACCCACGGACTGACCCAAGACGTCAATAAGCTCTCTCTGCTGCACGCGCCCTTCATGCTCGGGCTGATCTGCGGCGGCGCGGTGATCTTCTGGTTTGCCGGCGCTTCCATGCAGGCCGTCACCACCGGCGCATACCGCGCGGTCGAGTTCATCAAGAAGAACATCAAGCTGGAGGGCGTGGAGAAGGCATCGGTCACCGACAGCAAGAAGGTGGTCGAGATCTGCACCAAGTACGCCCAGAAGGGTATGTTCAATATCTTCCTGGCCGTCTTCTTCGCCACCCTCTCGTTTGCGTTCATGGAGCCGTTCCTCTTTGTCGGCTACCTGTTCTCGATCGCCATCTTCGGCCTCTACCAGGCGATTTTCATGGCCAATGCCGGCGGCGCATGGGACAACGCGAAGAAGGTTGTCGAGGTTGATCTGAAGATGAAGGGCACGCCTCTGCATGATGCAACCGTGATCGGAGACACCGTCGGCGATCCGTTCAAGGACACCTCGTCGGTGGCCATGAACCCGATCATCAAGTTCACTACGCTGTTCGGATTGCTGGCTGTCGAGCTGGCCGTCAAGATGACTGCCGGCAACGCGATGCTGGTCCACGTGCTGACCGTGGCGTTCTTCCTGGTCTCGATGTTCTTCGTGCACAGATCGTTCTATGGCATGAGGATCGAAACCAAGGGAGGCAACTGATTCCTGCCCTTTAACCCAATCCGCTCCGGACTGGCGGACAACTCCAGCGGCCTCACGCGACAAGCGTGGGGCCGCTTGGCGTTTGGGGCACTCGCGCATCACCAAGGGCTGACAGCCTCCGCAAAGAATGCTCCCCGCGAGCGAACAGCGAGCGTCTGGCCGCACCGCAGGCGCCATGGCAAAGTTGGCCAATTCGTCCTATACTCGGGCTGAGGTGCCCACATGCCGACTCGCAATGTCAATCTTCCCGAAAAGCTGGACAAGTTCATCACTGCCAAGGTCGAGTCGGGAGACTACGCCAACGCCAGCGAGGTGATGCGCACGGCCCTGCGCCTGCTGGAGCGCGATGAGCGGGAGTATGAGGAGAAGATGGCCGCGCTCCGGGCTGCGATCGCCGAGGGGGATGCCAGCGAAGATGCCGAGGATGGCGTTTTCGAGAGGCTTGAAGCCTATATCGACGAACTCGCCGCAGGGAAGGAAGACGGCATTGCTAAAGTACAGTGTCGCTAGACCAGCTCTGTCTGACCTTCAATCGATTACTCGGTACACATTTCAGCAGTGGGGTGCGGAACAGGCTCGCCACTACGTCCAGGGAGTGCGAAATTGCTTCCAAATTCTTGCGGAGAATCCCATGGCGGGCCGCCCGTGCGATGTGATCAGTTCAGGGCTGCATAGGCATGAGCATGGGAAGCACGTCGTGTTTTACCGGCTGAAGCCCGGTGGAATTCGCATAGTGCGCGTTCTGCATCAACAAATGATTCCAGAGCAATCCCGTTTTGAATAGTGAAGATTCCGTGTCTCGTCCGGCTAACCCTTTTGAAATCGGTACCCCGCAGAAAACGCCGCCTGCGTGGGGTCCGCTTTGTCCACATCTGCACAAAATCATCCCCGAACTGCACCGCTTTTGAGCCTTGTCCCCGAACCACGCGAGGGCTAGGCTGAAAGCTGCAACCCGAAGTCCGGCAGAACCCCAATTGCATCTAATTAAGGGCAGAGAAGGGCAGGGTTTGAGGACCCGAATCCGCTGCCGACGGGGTCGCCGGGAGCTTTCCACAGGCAAATGCCTGTGTTTGGGAAGTAGATGCGGGGAATGCAAAGAAAATACTAGATGTTGTGGTTTTTTGTTGACACGCACCACAGACAGCGGTATTTTTTCATCTGCGGCTGTAAACGGATTGTAACGAAACCCGCTGTGAACGATTCACGGCACGCCGCTCGAAAGAGAAGAGAACTCGCGGCTCATTCCGCCCCCTGTTTCCCGTTCTTTGCAAGAGTTTGACCCTGCCCCGCTCCTGGCTGCCTTGCGCCGGGGAGAGGAAGAGATTTCCCGAATTTAGATTGAGAGGATTCCATGAACGAGGTCCAGCACCAGAGTTCCACGGCCGCCCAAACTTCGACCCAGCGGGGACTGATCTTTACGCGCCGTTTCACCACTGAGGGCGTCTCGCCCTACGACGAAATCAAGTGGGAGAGTCGTACCGCGTCCATTACCGACCAGAAGGGCAACACCATCTTCGAACAGAAGAATGTGGAGGTTCCGGTCGACTGGTCGATGACCGCGACCAACATCGTGGCCTCAAAGTACCTTCACGGCAAGCTGGGCTCACCGGAGCGCGAGACCGGCGTCCGGCAGTTGGTGACCCGTGTGGCCGAAACCATCCGGGACTGGGGGATGGCCGGCGGATACTTCGCCACATTTGAAGACGCCGTCATCTTCCATGACGAACTGGCGAATATGCTGCTGACCCAGAAAGCGGCCTTCAACTCGCCGGTGTGGTTCAACGTGGGTTGCGACCGCCTGGAGCCCGACGCGGAGGGCCAGAACTGGCACTGGGACCCAGCAACCGGCGGCGTGCGCTTTGCTGCCACCGGCTACCACAATCCGCAGTGCTCGGCCTGCTTCATCAACTCGGTCGAGGACTCGATGAGCGGCATCATGGATCTGGCGCGTACCGAAGCCATGCTCTTCAAGTTCGGCTCAGGCACGGGCACGAACTTCAGCTCGCTGCGTTCGAGCAAGGAGTCCGTCTCGGGCGGCGGCACAGCCAGCGGCCCCTTGAGCTTCATGCGCGGCCTGGATGCCTTTGCAGGGGTCATCAAGTCGGGCGGCAAGACGCGCCGCGCGGCCAAGATGGCGATTCTCAATGCCGAGCATCCCGACATCATCGACTTCATCGAGTGCAAGTCAAAGGAAGAGCAGAAAGCCCACACGCTGATCAAGGCCGGCTACGACGGCTCGGGTCCGGATTCCGAAGCCTTCTCGTCGATCTTCTTCCAGAATGCCAACAACTCCGTGCGCGTCAGCGACGAGTTCATGCGCGCCTACGAGACGGACGGCCACGTCACTACACACACCGTCAGAGACCACGAGCCTGTCCAGACATATAAGGCGCGCGAGATCATGCGTAAGATCGCCGATGCCACCTGGCACTGCGGCGACCCCGGCATGCAGTTCGACACCACCATCAACAAGTGGCACACGTCGAAGAATTCGGCGCGCATTAATGCGTCGAATCCCTGCTCGGAATACATGTTCCTCGACAACTCGGCCTGCAATCTGGCCAGCTTCAACCTGATGAAATACGTCACCCCGTCGGGCGGCTTCGACATTCCCGCCTATCGGCACTCCATTTCCGTGCTGATCACCGCGATGGAGATCCTGGTCGATAACTCCGGCTATCCGACCGAGGCGATTGCGAAAAACTCCCACGACTATCGTCCGCTGGGCCTCGGCTATGCCAACCTGGGCGCGCTGCTGATGGCCTTTGGCCTGCCCTACGACTCGGCCGCCGGCCGCAGCCTGGCTGCCGCCTTCACCGCGATCATGACTGGCCAGGCGTATCTGCAATCGGCCATCATCGCGGCTAACTGCCCGCCGATCGCCTCGGCCACGCCGCTGACTGCCCGCGTCGAACACCAGGGCGGCGCTTGCCCAGGCTTCTACGTCAACCGCGAGCCCTTCCTCGATGTAATTCGCATGCACCGCGCCGAGGTCAACAACATCGGCACCTCGCGACAGAGCGGCGAGCCCTTCAATGTGCCTCAGCTCGACGCGCTCATCGACGCCAGCCGCGAGTGCTGGGATATGGCACTGGTCTACGGCGAAAAGCATGGCTATCGCAACTCGCAGACCACGGTTCTGGCTCCCACCGGCACCATCGGCTTCATGATGGACTGCGACACCACGGGCATCGAGCCCGACTTGGCCCTGGTCAAGTTCAAGAAACTCGTAGGCGGCGGCAACATCAAGATCGTCAACAACACGGTGCCTGCCGCGCTATTCAAACTGGGTTATACGGGCGACCAGGTCGACGCCATCGTCAGCTACATCGACGCAACCGGCACCATCGAAGGCGCACCTGGCGTGAAGCCCGAGCACTTGTCGGTCTTCGATTGCAGCTTTAAACCTCACAAGGGCAACCGGACCATCCATTATCTCGGTCACATCAAGATGATGGCCGCCACGCAACCCTTCCTCTCCGGCGCAATCTCGAAAACCGTGAACTTGCCCGAAGAGGCCACCGTCGAAGAGATCGCCGAGGCCTACGCCGAGAGCTGGCGCAGGGGTATTAAGGCAGTAGCCATCTATCGCGACGGCTCCAAGGGCACCCAGCCTCTCAACACGAGCATGGACTCCAAGCGCGAGCCCTCGCAGCTCGACGCCGCCGCCAGCCGCGTGCTCACTCAGATTGCCGTCGGACAGCCCGCCGCCGCCTCTGATCTCAAGATTCTGGAAGCCAACACGGGCGAGAAGATCGAGATCACCGCTAAGCCAGTGCTGCTGGCCGCAGGGGCCTTCCAGCGCGCTCTCGATGAAATCGCCAAGGCCGTCGCCGTGCCTCTGCTTCAATCCGTGCCTGCAATCAGCTCGCAAGACAATGGCAACCCCGCTGCGCAGGATCCCAACGGGC
Source organism: Occallatibacter sp. (assembly GCA_050015115.1). GTDB lineage: Bacteria > Acidobacteriota > Terriglobia > Terriglobales > Acidobacteriaceae > Telmatobacter. Next base: position 1,328 of record JBEKCA010000036.1, on the reverse strand, counting down.
CGCCTCGCGCCGTTCGCCATCGCCTGCAAGAGGAGCGCGCCTCCATCACCCACAAGTTCTCCATCGCCGGCCACGAGGGTTACATCACCGTCGGTCTCTACCCCAACGGCCAGCCGGGCGAGATCTTCATCAAGATGGCTAAAGAGGGCTCGACAGTCTCCGGCCTGATGGACTCCATCGCGACTTCGATCTCGATCGCTCTTCAGCACGGCGTGCCCCTCAGGGTGCTCTGCGAAAAATTCGCTCACACCCGCTTCGAGCCCTCGGGCTGGACCGGCAACGAGCAGATCGGCTACGCCAAGAGCCTGATGGACTACATCTTCCGCTGGCTCAATCTGCGCTTCCTCTCCGGCACGCAGTTGTCGCTCTTCTCGAGCTTTGCTCCACATGCTGCGTCGTTGCCCGCTCCTCCAACCATGATCCCGGACCACGAGCAAGACGAGACCGACACCGTTTCGCACGGTCATCTGGCCAAACTCGCCGAGGAGGTGGCCCGGCGGCTCAATCAGGTGGGCAGCCAGGCCGGCGGCTTCGGTAATCCGGCGGGCGCAGGTGGGGGCGTTGCTCCCGACTCGGAGGCCGGCCTGTCGATTCATGGCAGCGCCACACAGGAGCCCAGCCTCACCGATCGCGGCATCTACCACGCTGCGGACGCCATGAAAGACATGTTCGAGATGGGCGACGCACCCAGTTGCTCGGTCTGCGGCGCGATCATGGTCCGCAATGGCAGTTGCTACCGCTGCATGAGCTGCGGCTCAACCAGCGGATGTAGTTAGCAACTTTTACGTACTTTTACTCAAACAAGGTCTATCCTGCTCGACATTTCACTTGCTTTGATGAGAAGAGAAAGTAAGCAACTCTTAGTGATGCTTAACCTCATTTCGTCTCTCTTCGTTTTCTTGGCGATGCAATTGTTGCATCGCCAAAATGCGGTTTCCTATGACAGTTGTTTATTTGTTTCCGGTGGGGCTGGTGATGACACTTCCGAATCTGCCCGTAGACTCCACACAATCTAAGCCATCATTTCCTTTTTGATCTAATTACCTGAACGTTGGTGTTTTTGGCGACGATGCTCTTGGCCTTGCAATCTACCTCATAAGCAATGCGATTCCAGTGATTCTGATCGGACGAGAAGAATCCAGGCTATAACTCCCCGATCTTCGCCAAGTTCAGAGCAACCTGTTCGCAGTGGTAATCGGGGGATAGGGCAGGGCCGACGCATATCAAACGCCCAGTAGTTTCAGCAGGTAGGCGTGGTTCCATGCGGCTTTGAGGCGTTTTCCTTTGACTCCGCGTTTGAGCGATTGTTCTTGTTTGAGCAAGTTAAG
>JBEKCA010000035.1:0-40598 GCA_050015115.1 Occallatibacter sp. | reverse complement strand
TCATCCTCCAGTAGCTCTTTCGAGCAGCCAGTGATGATGAAGTCATCGGCATAGCGTACGAAGTTCACTTTCGGCCTGTAGCACTGTCCTCGGATTACCTTCTTGCGGAAGGTCTCCTTGAGAAGCCGCTCCAATCCATCCAGCGTCAGGTTGGCGAGGGCAGGTGAAACAATCCCGCCCTGCGGTGTGCCTCCCTTTGTGGGAAACAGCGTTCGATTTTCCATGAAGCCCGCCTTCAGCCATTTGCTCAACACTTCCTTGTCCGTGGGAATATGGTCGAGCATCCATGCGTGACTGATGTTGTCGAAACAGCCGCGAATGTCGCCTTCAAAATCCACTCAGCGCTAGTCTTTTGGGCCAGCGCACGGAAGCACTGATTGATGGCGTCGGCGGTCGAGCGTTCCGGACGAAAGCCGTAGGAGTTGGGATCGGCAGTGGTCTCCGCGACCGGGAGCAGCGCTAGCAAATATAAGGCTTGCATGGCGCGGTCCTTCATCGTGGGGATGCCCAGCGGTCTCAGCTTTCCGTTGGCCTTCGGGATGTAGACACGCCGCAGCGGTTGCGGTTGATAGCCGCGCCGTCGCAGTGTGCCGATGGCCCTGTATCTGGACGCCGGAGTGCTCCAGATGGCTCCGTCCACTCCGGGCGTATTCTTGCCCCTGTTGTGCGTCACTCGCTTTACGGCCAGAGCGCGGCCATAGAACGAGTGGGTCAGCAGCCATTGCAGGGCTTTCACCTTGCCATGGCGGCCTTCCTGTGTTGCCTTGACGATACGCGCTTGCAGTCTCCTGACCTTGAGTTCACACTGAGACCAGTCGATCTGTTCCCATTGCGCCGCCGGGCCGGAAGATGCACACGCGGATGGTTCCACGTTCATTTGCGATTTCCTCCTGCGAAGATTCTGTAAGTTCTTTCGTCAACCACGACCAGCTGGAAGTCTGCCTGCTTTCGCAGCGGAGTAATGTCGCAACCCCTATCCGCTCCATTACAGAGCGGCATTCGCTTCCTCCAGCATCCGCTACCCGCTGCCCCAACAGCGTGCCTCACGGCAGCGTCTGCCCGCGAAGGGGCGAGACATCGGGCTTACCCTGTTCCGCTTGAATGACACGAGTGACGTAGCCCCTGCCCCATACACCGGCAGCCCTTATATCCGTGTGCTCCAAGTTTTAGGTGGAGCAACCGGCTGCGCGCCTTTTGGCCAGAGCCTGTCAGCGTCTTTGGCTCTACGGGATTTAACGGTGCCTACGGCAGTTCACGTGTGTTGGGCATATCACTCAGCCTGACCCTCCCACCGCGTTGACGCTGGTAGTGGCGGATAACTCCTCGCGGAGTTATCCTTGTCACATCGAGAGAGGTATGTTGTCTCGGCAGCTGTTCGACCCGGCCGTTACCAGCCGCGCCGATGCCGATAGGCTACTGCGGACGGAACCGCAGGTTCAGCTCACAGTCCTCCTGTGTTGAACAATCATCCAAACAGCATCAAGTCGCAAATAGACACCATCCCTAAGCCTGACGGCTTAGGAGTGCCTTTACTGACCATCTGCTTCGAACCGAACTCAAACAACCTCGAACCGTGATCGAAGACGATCGACGATCATTCGGTGTCAGTTCGATTTGCAACACAGAGCTTACAATAACCGTTTGGAACCCTCAACCCTGCGGATTTTCAGGGTACCGATCTCACCCACGGGGCTGCCTCCGACGGTAGAAACGCGCGATGGGGATCTTGCTTAAACCCAAATGTAATCGTGGCGACAAGCCTGTTACCAATACCAATCCTGCCTACTGAAATACTCCAAAATAAGAGCAGTCGAGAATTTGAACATTAAGCCACGAGATTGGTTATAAATGGCCAGAACTATTGCTCTGGACCAAAATTGTCCTGTACTTTATACTCGACTGTTCACAGAATATTTCCTTTGAATTTCTCCCAAATTGAGTTTTGGAATCGGCGATGTACTGACTTCTAGCAAGGAGCGCCATGATTAGCCAGCGGATTTGCCCCATCCGTACTGCTTTAACGTTTTTCGTGCTTTTTGTGGGGGTGACCTTTGCTCCGGTCATCGCCCTTGGCCAATCGCAGTCTGTGCTACACGCCCTTGCTCCGCGAACCGTCGACGAGACTTCGCTGGTCACGCTTCGGGGCAATACTCATCCCTTGGTACAAGATCGGTTCGATCGCGGCGCCGCCGCTACCGATCTGCCGGCGGTGCGCTTGAGGCTTCTGTTAAAGCGCAGTCCGGCACGGGAATCCAGCTTGCAGTCTTTTCTCCAGGCGGTTCAGGTTCCAGGTTCTTCGGCTTATAGGAAGTTTCTGACTCCAGAGGAGTTCGGAGAAAGGTTTGGTCTCTCCGACGCGGATCTGGGCACGGTGCAGGCATGGCTTCAGCAAAAGGGTTTTGTGATCAATAAGATCAACAAGGGGCGTACCGCCATTGAGTTTTCCGGGAATGTCGGCCAGCTTCAGCAGGCCTTTCATACCACCATTCATCACTATCTTGCCGGAGGAGTCGAGCATCTGGCAAACGCCACCGACCCGCAGATTCCGACAGCGCTTTCGCCGCTGATTGCCGGAGTCGCCAATCTCAATGACTTCAAGCCCCGTGCGCATCTAATCAAGGGACCGGCGGGCAAATGGAATCCCGCGTCGCATCGGTTCAGTCCGGAGCTAACTGTTGCCAGCGGCAACAGCGAGTATCTTTTTGTGAGTCCAGGTGATGCCGCAACCATCTATAACGCGCCAAATTCTCTCAATACTCATCTTTCATCCAGCCAGACTCAATACGATGGGACCGGCATCACCATCGGCGTAATCGGTGATTCCTGGGTGAATTCCGATGATGTCACAAATTATCGAACGCTATTCGGCATTCCGCTCAACAACCTTTCCAACCAATATACAATCATCTTCGACGGCAATGAAAACAATCTGAACCAGGACCAGGATCAAACCGAAGCGCTGCTTGACAGCGAAGTGGCTGGCGCTCTGGCTCCCGGCGCCGATATTATTCTTTACGCAGCAGGAGACACGACCTTTCAGCCCGGCATCTTTCTCGCCATCGACCGCGCCCTCGACGATAACAAAGTCAATATTCTTAGTCTTAGTTATGGGGAATGCGAAGCGTCACTGGGTGCGGCAGGCAACCTGGAGATACTTAATGCCTGGGAGCAAGCCGCCGCACAAGGCATTACAGTCACGGTTTCCAGCGGTGACTCTGGATCGGCAGGATGCGACGACATGAATACCGAAACCGTTGCCACACAGGGACTGGCAGTCAACGGGCTCGCCTCCACGCCATACAATATTGCGGTTGGCGGCACGGATTTCGATGTGCTGGGCAATAATTTCTCCAAGTATGTCAGTTCCACCAACAGTTCGAATTACACCTCCGCGCTGAGTTACATTCCGGAAGAGCCCTGGAACAACTCCACCGCCGCGAACGGCTTTTTGGCCGCCAATAGCGTTTACAAAAACAGTTCCGGGAATACGAGTATTGTTGCTGGCGGAGGCGGCGCGAGCAGTCTCGGCGACGGCGGAGCAAGCGGCTACGCGAAGCCGCTCTGGCAGCAGCAATATCCACTCAGCGACTCGGACTCTGTACGCGATCTGCCCGACGTATCCTTGCTCGCTGCCAATGGCCAGTATGGTGTACTGTGGGCCATCTGCGTCGAAAACGAATGCCCTGGCTCGAATGGAACCATAAGCGGCGTGGGGGGAACCTCAGCCGCGGCGCCGGCTTTTGCGGGCATCCTTGCAATGATCAATCAGAAGGTCGGAGCCTCAACCCGCCTGGGGCAGGCCAACTGGGTTCTCTACCAATTGGCACAAACACACCCTAGCGCATTTCACTCGATCGTCACTGGAAATAATTCCGTCTACTGTACCGGTGGAACCGCCGACTGCGGGTCGAACAGCTTTCTCACCGGATACAATGCTGGCTCTGGCTACAATCTGGCTACCGGATTGGGCAGCGTCGACATCTCCAGTCTGGTCAATAACTGGTCCGAGAGTTCATTGACCGCGACAAGCACCACGCTAAGCCTGGATAAGACCACCTTCACTCACGGCACTCCGGTCAACATCGGTGTAGGTGTCAATCCCTCGGCTGCCACGGGCGCGGTGGCAATTGAGAACAACTATGCGTCGCAAACTCTAGCCACCACCAGCGCGGCGCCGACCCGGCTTACGCTGAGCGACGGATCGGCCACGATGAGTTATGGCCAGCTTCCCGGCGGAACCTATAACGTCTATGCCAGTTATGCGGGCGATTCGACTTACCAAGGCAGCGTCTCGCAACCTGTGCAGGTGACCGTCAACCCGGAGAACAGCACGTTGCAACTCTCCGTCAATGCAGTGGGCTCGAACTCTCAACTCACCAATGTTGCCGGCACAACCGTTCCGCTGGGAACAGTTTTTCAGCTAAGTGCGCAGGTGATCGGTAACTCGCAGCTCGGAAACTCTAACCCGGTAACCAATGCGACAGGCTTTATCAGTATTGACGATGAACTGGGCCCATCGCCCGGACAAGCGACTCTGGATGCCACCGGCAACTCCGTAATCGTCAACTCATGGGAACCGGCCGGTCCGCACTCTATCATCGCTTATTATAACGGCGATCTGAGTTATAATTCGAGTAGTTCCTCCACGGTCAATTTCACGGTTGCGCAAGCTCCCACAACGATTTCTATGACCTCCAGCGTCAGTTCCATCGCCATGAACAGCGACCTCACTCTGACGGCGCAGATTGCGGCCAATATTCCCATCAATTTATATCAGCCCAATGGAAGCGTAACTTTTACCGATACGACAAACAACACGGTTCTCGGCACCGCGGTTTCCAGTTCCCAATGCTCTGGCTCGAAGACGCTCTGCTTTTCTTTCCCGATCGGGGTGGGAGTTTCGCAACTGACCATGGGCGCCAACAATATCGTGGCAAACTACTCAGGGGACAACAATTTCCTCGCTTCTGGCCCCTCTCCTGCGGTCACAGTGACTTGCACATCGAACTGCCCGAATGCCGCCGGGCAATCGATCGGCCTGTCCTTCGGCCAGATGAACCCTTCTACGGGACTCGGTTCCGCTGGCGGGTCGCTCTCTTTTGTAGTCGATATCTCTTCCACCACTGGATTTACCGGCGCCGTAAATATGACCTGCTCGGTGACGGGAAGGAACAGCAGCGATCAATATCTTCCCACCTGCAGTTTCAACCCGGCGCAGGTGAATATAACAAACAGCAATGGCGCGTTGACCACACTGACTATAAAAACCACAGCGCCCACCACGAGCATGTTCCGCTATCCCAAGGGCATCGCTTGGCATGCGGTCGACGGCACGGCTCTAGCAACTTTGTTACTGCTGGGAATCCCGGCACGGCGTATGCGCCGCCATTTTTTGCTGGGAGTGATCACGCTCTGCCTCGTAATTACCTGGATCACCGCTTGCGGCGGAGGTGGATCAGGTGCCAGCAACAGTAGCACTGGAAGCGGGAGCAGTAGCGGTAGCGGCACTTCAGGCACGACGGCTGATCTCTACACCGTCACTTTTAAGGCGGTAGACGCAGCCACCGGAACCGTTACAGCAGAGGACTATTCGACCTTCAGCGTTAACTAATACAGTGATGGAGTAGACCACTTGCGACACTACGAATTGCGACCTACCGCTACATGAGAATATTTTTGTGCGAGATGGATAGACCTCAAGGCTGCCCAAGCCTTATACCGAGCAATCAAGGACTCGGGGTAATTTCCCGTTTTAGATAAACTCGGTGTTGCCTGAAAGATCGACAAAACGGAGATTATTCCCCGAAAGTTCGCCAAGTGTCAAGGAATCTGTCGGATGCACTCAGAACGGTCGAATGGCCTTGCGCTAGAGCTGAGTTCGGAAGAATAAGATTTTTGGTCTGAGTTCACAGTGGTTGTCCATAGCGGTTAGATCCAGGGTGAGCGAGTTTGCTAGTTGGCGGGGACGGTCAGCATCGCGGATGCGATGTCCGCCGCGCTTCTGGCCCAGATGCTCGCGCAACAGTTCGCCGGTGCGCGGATTGAGCAGCCGCACATACATCGCGTCCCACTGCACATGGACCTGACGGCCGATCCATCCAGGCGGCGCCCCGTAGTAAGCCGCTTCAACCTCGACGCAGCCATCCAGATGCACAGTGCGTTCGCCGTGCTGGTAGTAGCGAAACGGCTCCAGCGACAACGGCTGCAGCAGAGGCTTTTCCTCGGCGAACATCGCCGCCACCTGCCGCTTGGTCCGGCCATGGATGCGCTTGTCGGCCCAGCGCTCTTCCCAGTGATCGAGATATGCCTGCGCCTCTTCCAGGCTCTCGAACTTCTTGCCCTTAGAGCCGGTACCGCAAATTCGGACAAGGGTTTAAGTGGAAGTTCTGCTCGCCTGCAGCCTTAAGATGGCTGAGAAGAGGAGAACGGATGAGCAGACGTCCCCGCAGGAACCACACAGCGGCGTTCAAGGCGAAGGTGGCCTTGGCCGCGATCAAGGGTGAAAAGACGCTGGCCGAGTTGGATGAGCAGTTCGACATCCCTACCGCGACCGGTTGGAGTGCTATTGGTTGCTAAGGAAGATCGCCGTCGCGCCAGCATCCGTGGATCCATCGGTAAGGTTGGTGACTACACCGTTCTCCCAGTAGGCGGCTATGGAATTATTGCTTCCGAGCGGCTCTGTGGATCCCACTACGTAGACATCCCCACTCTGGTCGACTGCCACCCCATTCGCCCAGTCTGCCTTTGCATCATCGGTGAGTAGCGTGGGAACACCGTTCTTCCAAACACAAATGATAGTTTTGCTATTCCCAGATTGAATTCCAGCTCCACCAACATAGCTATTGTTTTCGCTGTCGAAAGCAACTCCATTCACCCCTCGAATAACCCAGCCTGGACTCGGCAGAGTTAATGTTTCACTCGCTCCATTGATCCACAATGCGTATTGTGATGCCAATCCGGTGACAGTGTTACCGCTGAAAGTCCAAACCACCTCATACCCAGATGCTAAAACACTGCCATTCGGGGCGACCGCTATTGCAGTTACCATATACTGGTAATTGTCTGACGGAGTTCCTTGAAGCATGCTCGCTACACCGTTTTTCCAGATGCCTGCGGCCTGGTTGGCGTTGGAAGCTGAAAGATCGCCCCCTACGTAGATGTTGTTGCTACTGTCAATTGCAATTGCTCCCCCATCTGAGAGTGTAGGAAAGTTTCCATCAACGTAAAATGGATCGGAATAGTAGGCTTGATTGCCGTTTACCCAAACGGTAGCGATATGACTAATAGCGGTATTATTAGTTGTACCGGTAACGTAAACATTATCGTTGCTGTCAACAGCGACGCTAACGACGAAAGGGGAATATGCAAGTTCGCCTGAAATGCCGAGTATAGTGGGCACACCGTTTGTCCAAAGGGTGATGGTGGTCGTACTATAACCCGGAGTGTACATTACATAACCTGCCACGAATACATTGCCTTTGCTATCAACCGCGATTGAATTGGCGCCTGATGCGTAGGTTCCATCGGTGAGGTAAGTGGGAACGCCATTCTTCCAGTAGGTGGCTACGGTATTTCCGGTTGTAGTACTGGTTGTATAACCTGCCACGTAAACATCGCCACCGACCGTGAAGCTCTGCGTGACAGAGGTGGCGGCGGCGTATGTGGTATTGCCAGCCTGCGTGGCCTGAATCGTGCAGGTTCCGGCGGCGACAAACTCGGCCGTCGTCCCGGAGACGGTGCAGATCGAGGTCGTCGTGGAAGCAAAACTGACCGTCAAACCGGAACTGGCTGTGGCCGTCAGCGTCAGCGATCTGCCCACATATTGCGCGCCGGGATCGTTGAAGGTGATGGTTTGTCCTGTGAGTGGTGTCGCACTTACCGTAAAGTATTGCTCAACCACCGGCGCGACAGCATAGGTGCCGTTGCCAGCCTGATTCGCAGTAATGACGCAGGTTCCACCTTCTAGGAATGTGACCGTCGTGCCAGAGACAGTGCAGTATAAAGTTGACCAGGAGGTAAAGCTCACGGGCAAACCGGAGCTGGCTGTGGCCGACAGATTCAGCGGCGTGCCTACGGATTGCGTGCCGGGATTGTTGAAGGTGATGGTTTGAGGCGTGCGAGGAGTGCAGGAGACCAGAATGTTGGTGACATTGGCGCTATTGATCGTTCCGGTCCCGTTGTTCACCGTGCAAAATCCTGCGTTAGGCTGGGCAACTAGTGCGACGTCGTAGGCCGTTCCGTTGGGTAGTTGATCAAATGCAAAACTTTGGCCGGCGTTTATCACCGGTGACGTGGCACCGCTTAGCAAATTCCTCAGATTGACTCCACCGCTTCCGGCGGGTCCGGAAACCGTGCCGCCAAGGGTGTATTCACCACTGCAGACAACCTGAATGTTTGTAACATTGGCAGTCGCTGTTCCGCTGCCATTGGTGACTAAACATTGTTGCGGCGGAGAACTTGGCGAACCGGCTAAAACCGAGTAGGTCGTTCCACTGGAGATGGCGATACTGAAAGTAAACGCTCCATTTCCAGTTACGGTCAGATTATCGCTACTTCCGAGACTTTTCGGACCGCTGCCACCGTATAAATCGACAAGTTGCAGAGAGCTGCCCGCGAGGCCGGTAACCGTACCGCCGATGGAATAGTAAGTCGGAGTGCAGGCAACCTGCACACTGGTAACATTGGCACCAGCCACTGTGCCGCTGCCGCTGGTCACCGCGCAAGTCTGCGTTGGAGTACCAGGCTGAGACAGCACCGTGACGCTGTAAGCGCTCCCAGTTAAAATCTTGGTGCTGAAGGTAAACGCACCGTTAACGCTCACCGCCAGATTGTTGGCGCCATTATCTTGCAACACCAGTCCGGACCCAACGAGCCCGGCGACCGTGCCTCCAAGGGTATAGTATCCGGGGTCGACGGTGAAGGTCTGCGAGACCGGCGGAGCGGCAGCGTAGGTGCTGTTGCCAGTCTGCGTGGCTTGGATTGTGCAGGTGCCGCTCGCGACCAGGGTAACAGCCGTGCCGTATGTGCCGGAGACGGTACATACGTTGAGCGTGGCCGAGGTGAAGCTGACCGTCAGGCCGGAGGTGGCCGTCCCCGCAAGCGCTGGAACCGCTGTCCCAATTGTTTGTGTTCCAGGATTGGTGAAGCTGATCGTCTGCGGCTCGCCGTTCACCGTGAAACTCTGCTGGACCTGCTGGGCTGCTAAGTATTGGGAGTTACCATACTGATTTGCGTTGATTGTGCAGGTGCCGCTTGCGACCAACGTAACTGCCGTGCCGTATGTGCCGGAGGCGGTACATACGCTGGGCGTGGCCGAGGAAAAAGTGACTGGCAGTCCAGCGTTGTCCCACGCCACGAGCGCCGGCACAGGTTTCCCAATCGTTTGAATTCCCGGATTGCCGAAGGTGATCACCTGCGGAACCGTAAGCAATAAAATCGTCGTTGCCGTGAAGCCGCCGCCGGTGGCCTTCACAGTAATCGGGTAGGTACCCGCAAGGGTAGTCGAGGCCACAGCTAAATTCATCGCGGAATTGCCAGAGCCGGGTGCCCCGATATCCGGTGGATAAAATTCAGCGATGACACCTGTCGGCAGACCGCTCACGGTCAGGACAACCACCGAGTTAAAACCGTAGGCGTTGCTGCTGGTGCTGATCGTAGATGTATAGTTGTTGCCTGGCTCAATGATGACGGAAGTCTGCGAAGCGGTCAGCGTCAAACCTTCGACAGTGACCGGTACAGTTACCGTTTGAGCGATTCCGCCGCCGGTGGCCGTGATCGGAACTTGATAGGTACCTGGCGCCGTGGTTGAGGACACGTAAATAGTCGCTGCAGCGCTGCCGGAACCCGGTGCAGGAAAGGACGATTGACCAAGAAACTCGACATAAAAGTTACCGTTTAGAACAATCCCCCCGTCCAGAGATACTGCGGAGTTAAAGCCGCCTCCGACGGTGCTCGTAATCATGCTCGTGCCGTTGTTTGAGCCGTTGCCGCCCGCCACAATGGTCACGGGCGAGCCAGAAAGCGTCAAGCTAGGCGTGCCCACAATGAGCGATACGGGTGTGGTCGTCGCAAATCCGTTGCCGCTAGCCGTTACCGTGATTGGATAGGTGCCCGTCGCCGCAGTTGAGGCCGCAACAAAAGTCATCGTGGATGTGCCGGAACCCGGCGCTGCCATGGACGTTGGGCTGAAGCTCACGGTGACTCCCGCGGGCAAGGCACTTGCGCTCAATTTCACTGCTGAGTTAAAGGCACCTACGACGGCGGTTGTAATCGCCGATGTACCGGTGCTGTTCGGAGGAACTGTGACAGACGCTGGAGAGGAAGAGAGCGTGAAGTAATTTGACGGCACAGAGAGCGTTACCGCTGCTGTTTGCGATAGCCCGCCGCCAGTGCAGGTGATCGTGATCGGATAGATTCCAGCCGCTGCATTGTCATATACGACCAAGCTCACTGTAGCAGTGCCGGAACCGGGCGCTGCAATGGACACCGGACTGAAGAATACTTCACCCACGGCTGTTGGCAGGCCGCTCACTGTGCAGGCAACCGCTGAGTTAAAACCGCCTGAAACAGTTGCAGCGAGCGTAACTGTACCGCCACCGCCTGGAGCAACAGTCATGAATGATGGTGAGGCAACTACGCTCAATGTGGGAGTTTGGCCCAGAGCGACACCCGTCAAGGCTGTCAGCAGGGCGGTAGTACCGAAAGCCTTCACCGTGCGCTCGATTTGTTTGATCCTCATTTTCAATTTCCCTTTCCTGGTAAAGATGCTTTCCACTCTGAACCGCATTGCGCAATCTACCCGCAAGTGGCGGCAAAATCAGACTCGATACAAACGCCATTCACACGCGTAAGAGGCGTTTGCGACTCATAAAACAAAGAAGTTCATAACTGTCTCACAGGTGTTGGGGATGCGCCCTCAGTCACGGCATTCTGGGGACTGAATGACACTTCTCGCCAGCATGAATACGCAGAATCTCGCCCATCTCCCATATTGCCGTTCCGCCCTAAATGCATAAATTCAAAGCCATGTCTTATCTATGTGAGCTAAAGTGAGAAATTGTGACAAGATAATTGACAATACTGTGGTTCGGTTTCATCTTCGATTTGGCGCGGTAAATTCGCGTGACATATACCATATGTTGGGCCTACCCCTACCACAACGAACACTTTTTCGTATTGGGAAAATGCCGTAACTGGCACTCATCGACCGGTTCGCAGGTGTAATTGACGAGCCCTCACCGCTGTCCGAATTCAGAGAGTCGCCTCGTAGCAGCGGCAGCGTCATCACTCAGCTCCTCGTCTGCAACGCTGCTTTTATCCTCACAAGCTCCAGTTCGCACGCCGCGATCTGACACGCTGCCTCGCTAGGTCCGCGAGCGGCATCCAGACTGCGTTGATCCACGCAGAGCGTTTGACGATACCGCACTCAACGAGCTCGCCGATTTTATGTCCGGGCACAGAACGGCATTTAGTGGTGCTGATCGTCTTGTTATCGATGAAGAGGGGAGCCGCGTGGGGCAGGCGGCTCCCCTTCGTAATGGGCACTCAAGGACATCGGCGCGAGCATCTGTGTGTTCTATCTGCTCAGAGATCCAAAGCAACCTCGTCCGGACCAGTCGACCAACTACCGCGTGGCTCAATAATCTTCTGGGGAGTCCCTGAGTAGCTTTCCGCCTTACGCCCTGTGCAGCGGTTTTTGCATGGGGACCACCTGGACCGTCACATCGCGCACCTCGGAGAGGAAGCGATTGATGACCGAGCCGTGCAAGATGATGTCCCAGCGCGAGCGGATCGACTGGCCAAAGATCACGTGGGAGATGCTCTCTTGCTGGGCAAATCGAATCAGCACATCCGACACGTTGCGGCCGGAGAGCGACACCACCTGCGCACCCAGATCGCGTGCCATGCGCTGATACTCCTCAAGGCGATGGAAGGCCTCGGGATCGCCGTGACCCTTGTCGTCGTCGGGGCGGGTGACGTAAACGGCGTACCAGTTGGTGGCCAGGCGTCCGGCGATGCGGGCCCCGATGCGCAAAAGGCGCTCGGTGCCAGGCCGCGTACTGAGGCAGACCATCACCTTGTCGGGAATGGGCGCCTGTTCCAATCCCTGGGTGCGCCGATAGGCCGAGGCTTGGTTGCCCACCTGCTCGGCGGTGATGCGCAAGGCCAGCTCGCGCAGCATGTTCAGGTTCCCCTTGCGGAAAAAGTTGGCCAGCGACTGCTCGACCTTCTCGGCGGCGTAGATCTTTCCCTGGCGCAGCCGGGAGCGCAGTTCATCGACCGTCAGATCCACGTTAACCACTTCATTGGCGCGCTTGAGGAAGTTATCGGGAATCGTCTCGCGAACGATGGCGTTGGCCGAGCGGTAGACCGCGTCGTTGAGAGTTTCAAGGTGCTGAATGTTGACTGCCGTCATGACGTTGATGCCGGCGTCGAGCAGTTCCATCACATCTTCGTAGCGCTTGCGATTCTTGCTGCCGGGAACGTTGGTGTGGGCCAGCTCGTCCACGACAACAACCTGCGGGTGACGCGCCAGAATGGCGTCCACGTCCATCTCTTTGAGGTTGACGCCGCGATACGGAATCACGCGCTGCGGCACAACTTCAAGATCGCGAATGCGCGCCTCGGTGTCTTTGCGCCCGTGCGTTTCCACGAGGCCAATGACCACGTCAACGTCTTGCTGATGTTTCATCAGGTAGGCGTCGTTGAGCATGTGGTAGGTCTTGCCCACACCCGGCGCCGCCCCAAGGTAAACCCGAAGCTTGGCTTCTTCCTGCTTACGTTCGAGAACTATCTCGGCCATGGCTCAGCCCACCTCGACGGGATGACGCACTGCGGTTACAACCGCCACAGGAAGCGTGAAGCGGAAGGTGGTGCCGTGGCCAAGCCGGCTCTCGACGGCGATCTGGCCACCCAGAGACTCGACCAACCGCCGGCCCAATGCCAGTCCAAGCCCAGAGCCCCGTTCAGAGAAAGTGCTGAATCGATCGAAGATCGTGCTCAGCCGCTCGGCCTCGATGCCTCGACCGGTATCGCGCACTGTGAACTGGACAAAGTCCTTGATCTCTTCAGCAGCCAGCAAAATCTCGCCCTCGGGCGGCGTATAGCGAATGGCATTGGAGAGCAAGTTCTCGAGGATTGATCGGACCGCCCGCCGGTCGGCCTGCACCAGAGCAAGATCGGCGTAGGCCCTGACTTCAATACGAATGCGCTTTTCAGAGGCCTGATCGCAAAAGCGGTCGGCGGCCTCGCTGAGCGCCTGAAGCGGGCGGATTCCTTCCAGCTTGAATTCGCGCTTGCCGGCGTCCAACTCGGCAACGTCGATCAGGTCGCTCATCAGATCGTCGAGCTTTTCACTTTCCTTGCTAGCCGCCGAGACCAGCTCTGACTGCAAGGGGAGCAGCGCTCCCCCAAAGCCTTGTTCCAGAGCGTAGAGGCCGCGCCGCAGTTGCAGCAGAGGATCGCGCAACTTGCGGCTGGCCACGTTGATGAACTGCGTTTTGAAGCGGTCTGAGTCTTGCAGGCTGGTTACATCTTCCAGGGTGGTTACTGTGCCCAGCAGTCGCCCCTCAGAGTCGCGCATGGGCATGGTGCGGAGGCGATAGCTGCGCTCCTGCTTGCCGATTCGCATGGGCAGCAGCGACGCTTCGCCCTCGGTGGCTACTGCCTTCTGCATCGAGACGGCATCGCGGATGGCGTTCAGGATCTTGTCGCCGCCCGGGGTATTGGCCAAGGCCATTCGGTCGGCGGAGGCTTCTCCCAGCAGCTCCGCCGCGGCCTGGTTCACCTTCAGCAAGTGCCCTTTGCCGTCGGTTACGATGATGGGTTCAAAGATCGATTGCAGCACGGCATCGGAGAGCTGGAATTCCATCTGGCGGCGTCCGGCCTCGGAATCGCGCAGCTCGCGCAGACGGACCGCGATGCGGTTCAGCTCACTGGCGATCACGCCGAGGCTGTCGCGGCTGCTCCACTCCACGCGATGCTCGAGGTTCCCTTGGGCGATTCTGTGCGCATCGCGCGCCAGCAGGCGAATGGGCCGCAGCACAAAGAAAGCAGTCACGACAGCGATCAATGCTGCGGATGCAAGGAGAATATACGCGAGCCTCAACTGCCCCGCTGCCGCGAGGGCTCCGTGCGTGACAAAAACCAGCCCCGCCATAAGGCCCAGCAGCGCCACGCAGCCAAGAATCAATCGCTGAGAGAGGTTGAGCATGAACCGGTCTCCGGGCCGGAAAAGCGAAGAAGCAGGCAACAGGGGTTAGGGATCAGGGAGATGGAATTACCGCATCCTGGCTACCCATCGCTAACCGCAGACTGTTATCTTCTCAAAACTAACATGAATCAGTAGATCAATTGTAGCTTCTGTCTACCGATCAAATCCTGTGCCGTCTCGCGCGGGCCAATAGAGTTTCTGAGCTGATGCCCACTTCCCTTCTCGCTGTTCCCCGTCCTTACGGCACTTGACAGACGCTCAAGGCATCATTGTGCCAACGGCAAGACAGCCCTGCCGGTGGGGGATACGAGACAAGCACCCAATTGGCGCCAAACTCCGCCTTCAGCCGTTCAAAATCGGCGAGTTGAAAGCGGCTCCATCCTCCTGGGCATCTTCGCGAACCGAGCTCGCAGCCCTCGGCCCTGACCTCGCGCGCCCACTCCGGTCCCAGTTCAGGAGATTTAGTGACCGAGGCAGTGTCTTTGATGATGTCGGCCAGAGCGCTCCGCTCGGCAAGAGCGCGGAAGCCGTGGTAATCCTCGCCCGGCGAAGAAAGATAGTTAGGGTCGAGCGCAAAATATGCATTCTGGGGAGTGTTCTGCCGGATCCAGTCGAAGGCCTGAAGCCACGCGTTGGCGCTGGCTGCCGAAGGAAGTTCGATATGCGCAGAAGAGGCGAAGATCTGTCGCTGCGCGATGAACATGCCGCCATTCGCCGCCAGCAGGAAGATGGCCCAGCGCCAGACGTACGCCTTGAGCAAGTACTTGCCGAGATAAGCGCCACCGACAAGAACCAGCACGATGTAGACCAGTTGCAGGTAGCGCATCGGTTCAAGCGTAGTGAGGCCGGCCGGCGAGGCAGGCATGAGGATCACCATCGACAGCAATTGCACTGAGACGCCATAGATGACAGTAGCCCAACAGAATCGTGACAGTGTAATTTCACCGCGCTTGCCCCCAATCCGCGCCACGGCCCATAGGATCGCCAGCGGCCCGATGATGCCCAGCCATTCGTACCAGTTCCACTGGTAGAGCTGGTACTGATGATAGATGTGCCCCGTTCGCTCTGCATCGATCCACTCGCGCGAGGGATGGGAGAAGACCCACCCAAAGGGAATGAACGCGGCCAGATTCACCGGCGAATTCTGTCGAAGGCGCTCAAGAAAAGTGCGCAGCCGAACATGAACCCCGTCATCGAGTGTCAGCGCCAGGACGATGCAATAATAAATGCCCAGCGCTCCCATCAGCGGGTGCACGAGGAAGGCTACGGCAAGCAGCGGCAGAGCCTGCCAGCGTTTTCTCGCCAGGATCCGCCAGATGCCCAGCGCGATCATCGCCGTCGCTGGGTTACGCGGGTGCAGGTGCTGGTCGAGAATGTAGAGCGCCGTTCCCGCCACCGGTAGCGTGAACATGGCCGACGCCATAGCGACTCCCGCCCATCGCGCGGATGCCTCCTTGAAGAGCAGAGAGACAATCCCGTAGCAGGCCAAGACGAAAAAAACGATTGAAATGCTTTGCCACAGCAGCGCCGCCCACGCGACCGGCATTCCGGTTCCCTGAACAAAGCGCGCCATCCAGGTATCGAAGACGCTGGTGCGCAGTTGCAACTGAAAGAACGCCGCGTCATGGGGATAAAGAGCAGGATTCAGCCTCGACTTGATTGCCGATAGGTAGAGGCCGTCATCTTCCGCGCCGGGATGATAGCCCATCACGGCAAAGCCGAGAACCGAGAAAACTAAAGTCAACAGAGCGTTGACCGATAGATTGCGTCTCAACGGGAAGACCCCATATACTTTAGCTCACAATGTCGCCTGAAGCTTCAGATTCATCGTACACGCCGTCAGTCGGCGCGGCAAAGCGTGCTTCACTCGCGCCGGGGGCAGCGAAGCCCAACGCCGGCAACCGCGAAAAGATGGCTTTGATCATACCCACACTGAACGAAGCGGCGAATATTCATCGATTACTCGGCGACGTGCGAGCGGTTCTCGATCCAACGGGAATTAACTACGAGATTCTGGTCGTCGACGACGATAGCCGCGACAATACTGGGGCAATCGTCTCTGCCGTCGCTCTCGAAGACCCGCGCGTGCGACTCCTGGTGCGCAAAGGCGAACGCGGCCTGGCCGGAGCTGTCCTCTACGGCTGGCGACACACCGACGTGCCAATTCTCGGCGTAATGGACGCCGATTTACAGCATCCTCCGGAACTGCTTCCCGAGTTGTTTTCCGCGATCTTGGCCGGTAACGATCTGGCCATTGGCAGCCGGTATATCGACGGCGGCCAACTAGGCAACTGGAATCCCGTAAGAAAGTTTCTCTCCGTCGCCGCCATCTGGGCCACATGGCCCATCCAGCGCGCCGGATTGCGCGCTAAAGACCCCATGACTGGCTTCTTCCTGGTACGCCGCGAATGCATGGATGGCATCGAGTTCCAGCCCGCGGGCTTCAAGCTTCTGCTTGAGATACTGGTGCGCGCCCGGCTTCACTCGATCAAAGAACTGCCGCTCAGCTTCGGCTTGCGCGTGCAAGGCGCGAGCAAAGCAAACTTCAAAGTGGGTTGGGATTACGCCAAGCTGCTGGCAAGGCTTTACGCCGACCGATTCAGCTTGCGCGGACGCCGAAGCTGAGATCTGGCCCCGATTAATGCTTTGAAAGGGCACCACTTTAGTCGTGCCGTAAATACCGCATAATCAGGGCGGGCTTTCGCCCCTGAGGCAACGATAGATCGCAAATCGTAACTTACTCAAAGATTCATTAGAGAGCTGGCAGCATCATTCGGAGAAGCAGAAACGCACCCACCCCAGCAAAAAACACCAGCGCCATGCGGATGCCTGGCTCGCGATTGACCTCGGGCACCAGATCGCTTGCGCCCACGTAAAGAGCCACGCCGGCCGAGATCGGCAACCCATACGGCAGCCAACTCGGAATCAGCTCGATGACCAGAACTCCGGCCAGCGTTGCCGCGGCCAGGGCAATCGCCGAGTAGAGCGCGGTAGCACGACTGCGCCCGCTGGCCAGCATCACCGAGGCCATCGTGAAGCCCTCCGGCGCCTTGTGCAACAGAATCGCCAGAAAGATCAGCCACCCCAGCCCGCCCGAGACCAAAAAGCCCGAGCCGATAGCCACGCCGTCAAAGAGCGCATGAAGGCTCAGCCCGACCAGCACCGAGTTGCCCGTATGCTGCGAGACGAATTCGCCGTGGTGCGTCTCTTCGCCGAAGTGGAAGTGGGCGTTGATGGTGTGCTCCAGCAGGTGCACCACGCAGTAGCCCGCCATGATGAGCACCGGACCGAGCGCCGAATCTGGATTAAGCTTCAGCCCCTCGGGCACCATCTCGAGCACAGCCGTGGCCATCAGGAACCCAGCGCCCAGAGCGACAAAATAGCGCAGGTAGCGCTCGACGCCTTTGGCCCGCACCAGCACCAGCCCACCGGCAACATCGGCCAACGCAGCAATGGTTCCGAGAATGAGGGAGAGCTTTAGCATCGGCGTTTACCCGCTATGCCGGATGTGCATCACATCGCCATCCTTCACAACATATTCCTTGCCTTCCAGGCGCAGGATGCCTTTGGCCCGCGCGGCAGCCTCTGAGCCGGCCTCCAGCAGCGCATCCCAGCGAATTGTCTCCGCGCGAATGAAGTGGTGTTCGAGATCGGAGTGAATCGCGCCCGCACCCTGCGGAGCCTTCGAGCCAACAGGAATCGTCCACGCGCGGCACTCATCCTCACCGGCGGTGAAGAAGCTGATCAGCCCTTGCAACTCGTAGCTCTTGCGAATCAGCCGCACCAGCCCGCTCTCGTGCAGGCCGTAGCTCGACAAAAACTCCGCAGCCTCTTCATCGTCCATCTCCGCCAGTTCAGCTTCGACCTTGCCGCAGATCGCCGTCGCTCCAGCATTGGGCCGCTGCGCAACTTCGTCCAGCTTGAAGCGGCTGACAGCAGCCTCCAGATCGTCGCCGAGGGTCATGCTTTCGCCGATGTTCAGCGCATACAAGATTGGCTTTTGCGAGAGGAACATGAAGCCGCGAATGAGCTTCTTTTCCTCGGCGGTCATCTCCAACTCGCGCAGCGGCTGTTCCTTCTCTAACGCTTCTTTTGAACGCAGCAGCAGCGCCTGTTCGCGCTCGAGGTCACTGGTGCGCCCCTTCTTCAAGTCCTTCTCCAGCCGCTCCAGACGTTTTTCCACCTGTGTCAGGTCGCTGATCATCAGGTCGAACTCGACATTCTTGATGTCGCGGAGAGGGTCGATGGGGCCGACATGGGGAATCGAATCTTCCTCAAAGGCGCGCAGCACGTGAATCAACGCGTCGACCTGGCGCAGGCTTGTCAGGAACGCGGTCTCCTTCAGCGCCTCTTGCCCAATGGCAGCAACATCGACAAAATCAACCGAAGCATAGGTCGTCTTCTTCGGCGAATAAAGGGCTGAGAGCTTGTCCAGACGCTCGTCGGGCACGCGCGCCACGCCGATGTGCTCCTGGCGCGAATGGCCGCGTTCGTCGAGCTTGGCTTTGGTAAGAATCTTGAACAGAGATGTCTTGCCCACCTGCGGCAGGCCGATGATGCCAGTCTTCATTGATTTCCTAAGGGGCTCTCGGCCAGTGTGGTCAATAGGGTGAGATAAGCGCGCGAGTGCCTCTTCAATGATACAGGACGCGTTCACTTGAAGTTGGGCGCAAATAGCGAGTGATCTCACCACCACCGCCGATGAGCCTTTCTTGCGTGCACGGAGATCGTCTGCAATGGTTCGAGAGGGAGGAGGACGTCAATAGTGTAGGATTCAGTTGGAAATCTGCTACTAGAGTAATAGTCGACGGGGCCGCTATAGCCAGACCAAGACTGATCAATAGAAAGCGCAGGCTTAAGGGACAGAGTCGAAGCATCTCGAATCTCTATTCTCTCGAAGCGGCCTTCGAATCCCTTCGCGACGATATAAGCGGCATAGTAACCTATCGCGAGAGCAATGGTTGTTTCTCCGCTACGATCGGCGTGAGTCGATGCTCGAACTGGCTTATGAAGAGCATCGAGCCATTCGTTGTTGTCTGGGGTTGCACTCGGCATTGAGTAAATCTCAATACTCGCACCCGCAATCCTTTCACCCATCTGATCCACGATCGTAATGGCAACCTGGCCTGTTGATGCGCTTTGTGCGGTGAGAGAAGCGGCGAAGACAACGACGAGGACGGCAGTAGGACGTGCAGCGACCATGGATACGAGGATGGCATACGGCATTCAGACATTCAAGCAGGAACAGGACTAAAGAAAACGCTTCGGGAATATATTCAGTTGCCTGATAACTGCAACCCTAGTCACTAGCGGTCTTGTCAGCGTAGGTGGCGCTATTACTCAAGGCTGCGACGTCTCGGCCCGAGAAACCAGAACCCCGGGTGCCCCATATCTGGCGCGGCCACATCGCGCCAGATGTGGGATACCATGAACCCTGACGGGAACCCTTCCCTGTTCCCTATTCCCTGCTCTTCCCTGTCTCCGCATGAGCAACGAACACCACTGTCGCCAGTCCAAGCAACAGAACGGCTCCTTCAACATTCACGCTGCGGCGGTGCAGCTTTTCAAAGTCCATCCGGTTTGAATTGGCCACGTCCACCGCATTGATCGCGCCACCGGCGGCGATGCGGTCCCGCTCCATCGCCGGAATGATGCCAAACTGCGAGTAAAGTGTAAGGCCGATCATCACGACCAAAAAAACCATAGGCGCAACTACGGCGCGCGGCTTGTAGATCTTCCAGACCGGAGCCACCGCGACCAATGCCAGCGCGACGATCCCCGAAACCAGCCCCATTACGTGCAGAATGCGCAGCAGATGCCCGACGATCGTGCCGGCCGCGTGGGTGTCGGGCCGCAGCGTCTGGAACGTGATGGCGGCAACGATAGGAAAGAAGATCTCGGCGCCCAGCCATGCGATGAGCGCGAGATAAAGCACGGTGCGGAAGAGTGTCCTCATGGCAGCAGGGATACAAGGGAGCAGTTTCACTATAAGTTCTGGCATTTCGGTTTGTTCAGAGTTTGTTCTAAAAGAACCTGCATTGCGCTCGATATTTTAGCCTGCTGCTCCGGGGTTAGATTCGTGTTCTCTTTGATGGAGACTGTGCGGGAGACGCTGGGAAGATTTGCGCTTTCGAAGGCGGAGAAGACCTGATCGAAAAGCTTTGCCGTATCCCCGCTTTGAGCATCATTGGCCACGGATGAAGACGGGCTCTGCGCGGGTACCGCATTCACCTGCATCGAAGGCATTCTGTTCTTGAGATAGGCCGCCAACGCTGCGTTAACGCTGGCGTTTGCCGTCGAACTGACAGTGGTTTGCGTCGAGGTCGAGATAGAATGTAGGCCATCAGGAGCGGCTTCGAGGGCGGCAATCCTTTGTTTCAACAGCTCCGCTTGGGCGGGAAAATGACCCTCGAAGGCGGACAATTGACTCTTCAGCAGGTCTGCCAGTTGGTTATTTCCGATCGTTCCTGGTCCTGCGGAAGGCAGTCCTGCGGGAAGCACCGTCGCTTCGGTGGTCGAGGCCATGTTTCCGCCGGCATTTCGAGAGGAGAAATCAACGGTGCTGCCGTTGAGGACGCGGCGTTCCGAAGGCCTGAAAAGGATCCTGCTCAACAGCAGCGTAGCGGTCACAGCAATCAGCATTGTGAGCGTAATCAGAATCAACCCTTTGGCGTTGAGGAGTTGGCTAGGGATACCGGCCGGATCGCCATTCAAATAACTCGCTGCCAGAACTAGAAGAAGGACGAGTGCGCCTGGAAGCAGGACAATCTTGAGGTTTTTCATCGTACTCTCTCGCTGGTTACCGGATCGGAAAGATCGGAATTACGGATTATTCCGCCTGCATCCATACTAACCCGCCCTTCCGGCTCGAAAAGATCAAGCTCTCAGCGTTTCGCCTTCAACTGCGTTTCAGCGCCCGCTTCAGCACCGTCTCCAGCGCTCCCTTCACTTCAGCGTACTCGTCCGGTGTAACCTTTCCGGCGATTTTGTCGCTCTCTAG
This sequence comes from Occallatibacter sp., assembly GCA_050015115.1. Lineage (GTDB taxonomy): Bacteria > Acidobacteriota > Terriglobia > Terriglobales > Acidobacteriaceae > Telmatobacter. Next base: position 19,386 of record JBEKCA010000035.1, on the reverse strand, counting down.
CGTGAACAGTTCCTCCTTGAGCGCGTTCAATAGAGCGGCGTTTCCAGTCGGAGCCGGACCCGCATGGACTACCGAGGACGGAGTCGCAACCGAAGCAGGAGTCTGCACAGTCCCAGCGCCACCAACACCCACCGCTGCGGCAGGCCTGCGCAGCAGGAAGGCAGCCGTGACAACCATAACCAGCGCCAACCCACCTAGAATCCAACCCTTGTACTTAAACAACGGATCAGGTGCGTCGATAGGGGGGCCAATGCCGCCGCCCGGCCCTGTGCCTGGAGTGCTAGTGTCTTGAGCGCCGCTTCCTTGTCCCGCGGCTTGCTGGCCGCTCTGTGCCCCTTGATCTTCGCGGGGCAGAGCGCCGGTTCCCGAGATGGTGAATTCAAGCGCGCTACCCGGAGTTACATTCTTTGACAGGAAGGTCTGAAAGCCCGGGTCTTGCGGCGATGACTGGAAGACCGATCCCGAGCCAGCAGTAAAGGTCATACTCTTGGGCAGGACTACCCACACGGTTCTTGCTGGCATCGTCAGTTGCGGATGGAATGTGAGTTTGCCGCTACTATAGGGCAGCGTGTATTCGATTTGGAAGAGCGTGCCCTTGTCGGCGGCATCCGGCTGGATGGGAAAGTTGAAGGCGTAATGGCCCTTGGGGCCGTCGGGATCCATCTTGAGCGAGGTCGGTAGGCCGGTCGGGCGCTGCGCGGAGGCGCCGCCCACTACAGCGTCGGCAGGCAAAACAATCGAAAAGGAACGCGGACTCCACTGCGTGCGGGGAGGCGAGCTGGCATTATGCACCAGATAGCGTTCGACCACTTGAAGCTGGCCGTTCGTAGCATCGACAATCGCCGTTACATCCTCTTCGAGGTTGACGCCAGCGACCTGCTGTGCGACGTCATAGACTGGAATGTCGCCGGGCCCACCATCCTCGGGCGCGGCGATGAAGTAGGGCGCTCCCTGATGGGTTACGCGCACCAGTGCTGGGCCGTTGCCGGGCTTATTCAGCGAATAGCGCCCACGCGCATCGGTGGTTGCCTGGGCCGTTTCGCTCATACCTGCCTGCACATCGACCAGCACGACGTGGTCGCCCGCGGCGGGCTTGCCCGTCGTCTTGTTGGTCACTGTACCGGTAATGGTTGCAGCTTGCGCCATTGCGCCCCAGCAGAGCAGGCTCAAGGCGATGGTGGGGAAGACGAACTTGATCGATCTCATGGTCCTAGAAGAAACCTCTTGTGAGCTGTCGCAAATTGTAAGCGCGAAGCGTGATTTTGTTTCAGACAAGCCGGTAATTCCCGCTTTGAAAAAGCACGGCTTTAGCCCCTGTGGAATGGCGTAGTCCGCAACCAATGTTCCCTCGGCGGCTAAAGCCGCATCTTTTTTCGTCTTCCCAACGGCACGGCTAAAGCCGTGCCGTTTCAAAACAGACCTTTTAAATTTGCTGCAAAAGCTCGATTTCAGCTAGCAACTGCGCTGCCTCATTTTCAAGATGCGACCGCTGAACGGCGAAGTCCTCTTCAGGATACTTGCCCGCGCGGTACTCAAAGTTCAGGTCGCGAAGATTTTCGTAAAGTTGTTCTTTGCGCTCCAGCAAATAATCCAGCCGGGTCTTCTGGCGCTGGCTGGCAAAGACATTCTCCGGCCAAAAGGTATAGATGAACAGCGCAAACAGCAGCAGCGCCCCGGCAATCAGTCCCTCAGTTGGCGTCATCGCTTAATTATCTCCTTCGCTGCCGGGATCGGTTTCGCGGCGAATCCGTTCCCTCAGCGCATTGGTGGCCGGGTCGGTCGCCAGAGCTTCCACCGGCTGCTTGCCGGCGGTCCACCGCCGCACCAGCAAAATGGTTCCCAGCAACGCGGCGGCGAAAACCGCAAATGGCGCGATCCAAGCCACGAGGTCAAATCCCTGTGTCGTCGGCGCAGCCAGCACAACCGCGCCGTACTTGGCGACAAAGCCCGACAGAATCTCCTGGTCGCTCTTGCCGTCGGCAATGCCTGTGCGCAGTTCGTTGAGTTCAGCGGTCGAGTTCGTGCAACCCACGTGGTTACATTCGCCCAGGATCTCAGCGCATCCGCAGGTACACATCAAGCGGTGATTCAGGGTCGTGTAGCGCGTACCTGCATCCGTTGCGCCAAGCGAGAAGCAGACGGCCACGGCCAACGCGGACGCTTGCAAGATTCTCATCCAAGAAGTTAAACGTGCGGGAGTACCCATCAGTCCCCTCCCCCGAGCACGGGCTCAACAGGGACGGCTCGCGTCGCCGGCACGCGCAGAGCGGCGGTCGCCGGAGTGAGGCTCGGCACGAGTGCAATAAGTGTTCCGCACGCGATCAGGGCTACGCCAGCCCAGATCCAGCCCACCAGCGGATTCAGAAATGCCTTTATGATCGGCTGTTGCGTGTCGGGATTCACACCCTCGTACACCACATACAAGTCCCAGCCGGGAACGGAGTGAATCGCCACCATGGTCTGCGGCTGTTCACTGGCATGATAAACGCGCTTCTCGGGCGTCATTTGGAACTGCACCTTGCCGTTCTTGTACACATCGAGCAGAGCGAAATTCGAGTCGTAGTTCGCGTTGGAATCCTGCGATGCCCCGACACATTCCAAGGTATAAGGGCCGATTTTCATCTTGTCGTGCAGGGCCATCTCACTCTCTACATTGCGGTTGAATGCGGACCCAGCAAGCCCGATCACCACAATTACCACGCCAATGTGAATGAAATAGCCGCCATAGCGCCGCGTGTTGCGCCGAACCAGCAGAACCATGGCTGCAAAGTGGTTTCGACCGGTCTGGCGCGCGATCACCCCGGCCCCGCGCAGAAACTCCGAGCTGATAGCCGTCAGCACCGCAGCCGACATGGCAAAGGCCACCATCGCATAAAAGCTACCTTGATCGAACGCGCCATCCTTCCAGGGGTTCACGCCCACGGCGAAGCAGACGATCACCGTAGTCCAAAGTGCGGCAACCGGCAGCACAAAGTTGCGCCGGATGCTCCTGAGCGAAGTCGCCCTCCAAGGCAACAGCGGGCCAACGCCTGTCAAAAAAAGCAGGAAGATCCCGATTGGAACGGCGACAGTGTTATACCAGGGTGCGCCAACGGTCACCTTGTTGCCAACGACGTATTCACTCAGGATCGGGAAGAGGGTTCCCCAAAGAATCACAAAGCAGGCCGCCAGCAGGACCAGATTGTTGAATAGAAAGCTCGACTCGCGGCTGACCAATGATTCGATCTGGTGCTCGCTCTTCAAATGATCGCGCTGCAAGATGTAGGTGAAGAGGCAGACGGCCAGCACTATACCCATGAAGACGATAAACCAAGTGCCGATCGACGACTGCGCGAAGGCATGAACAGAGCTGACAAGGCCGGCGCGCGTCAGCAGCGTGCCCAGCATCGTCAGCAGGAATGTGGTGAAGATCAGCCAGACATTCCAGCTTTTCATCATGCCCTTCTTCTCCTGCATCATCACGGAGTGCAGAAAGGCGGTACCGGTGAGCCATGGCATGAAGCTGGCATTCTCGACAGGGTCCCAGCCCCAGTAGCCGCCCCAGCCCAGCACTGCATAGGCCCAGTGCATTCCAAGAAAAATGCCGCAGGTCAGAAACAGCCAGGTCACCATTGTCCATATGCGGGTGATTTTGATCCACTTCTCGCCCGGATAGCGCATCATCAGCGCGCCCAGCGCAAAAGCAAAGGGCACCGAAAAGCCCACATAGCCGAGATAGAGCATCGGCGGGTGAATCACCATCTCCGGGTACTGGAGTAGCGGATTGAGGCCGTTGCCATCCTCCGGAACTGCGCCGCGAAGCAGGGCAAACGGTGGCGCAGCGAAGTTCAGCACCAGCAGGAAGAAGACTTGAATTCCCGCCAGAATCGCACCGGCGTAGGCATAGAGCTTCACATCGGTTTTGTGCGTCAGGCGGAGGACAAATCCATATGCCGCCAGCAGCCAAGCCCAAAGCAGCAGCGAACCCTCCTGGCCGCTCCAGAGCGCTGAAAACTTGTACGCTCCCGGCAAGGCTCGGTTCGAGTGCTCCAGGATGTAGGTGATTGAAAAATCGTTGGTAAAGACCGACCAAATCAGCGCAAAGGCGGCAGCGGTGACTGCCACAAAAACAGCGATGCCGGCCCGCCGCGCCGTGTCGGCCAGCCGCTCCGGGGAGATCGGCGATGGTTGCCCAGTGGCGATCAGCCGCAACGCCACCGTGCCAGCCAGCAGATTGTACGCGGCCAGAGCCAGTGCGATGAGAAGTGCAAAACTGCCAAACGATGCCATCAATACTCCGCAATCAAATCAAGGACGATTTTCGCACACCACCGTGAGCCAGAGCTTGCTCCAAGCCAGGGGTCACACCATCCATCATAATTCGTTGGCGTGTGATCTAGCTCACTCGATTGGTTGAGATTGGATAGGCAAATTCGCATCGGCAACCTGTTCTTGAATTAGGTCCTTCGTCGCACAACACTCACTTCGCACTCCGCTTCCGAGTAATCCCCCGAGCTACGCGGCCGATATGTCGCGTATGGGTTCCTTGCGTATCTCTCAAACCGTCTACATGATCCTCGGACTCGCCCTGCTTGCGGGAGGCGCCTCGTCTGCCTATTTGCTGCTTCGCTGCGCCGGTGTCAACGCCAACTATACCGCAATCATTCAAGGGGAGATCGCTCAAGCACAACAAGTTAGGGTAGTCCAGGTCAACTTTAAAAAAGAGGTTCAGGCCTGGAAGGACATCTTGCTGCGAGGCAAGGACGACGCGGCATTATCAAAATATGACGCGGAGTTCCACGCCCTTGCGGCTCAGGTCCAGACTGAGAGCGCGTCGTTGAGTGGTCTGATCCGCGACGAACAGGCCCGCAGCGGGCTGGCCAGCTTTATCGATCAGCAGCAGTTGCTCGACAACCAATATGAGGCAGCCTTGGCGGACTATCGCTCCAGTCGCGACTTCGCCTCTGCCGACGACGCCGTGAAGGGCAAAGACCGGCCGCCCACCGACCAGCTCGACCAGGTCGTCAACAGGCTGACGCTGCTCGCCTCGTCGGCTCCAGCCGAGGAAGCCCGGCATCTGCGCGACGAGCAAAACGCGACCATTGTGATTCTGGCTCTGCTCTGGCTTGCGCTGGGCGCGTGGAGCGTCGTCTTCACGCGATCTCTGGGACTTCGCATGGAGAACTGCGTCTCTTTTGTGCGCCAGATTTCCAGCGGCGATTTGACCGTCATCGCTCCCGAGTTGGGACGCGTCGATGAGTTAGGAGCCCTGGTCGAGGCCATGGCACATATGCGCGATCAGTTGCGAAAGATGGTTGGGGAGATTCAATCCGTGGCCGGCTCTCTGTCGACGAGCGCTGAAACTGTTTCGAGTTCCTCGGTCCAGATCGCTGCGGCATCATCCGAGCAGAGAAGCCAAGCCTCGCAAGTGGCAGCCGCGCTGGAGGAGATGATCGCGAGCGTGCGCGAAGTGGCCAACCGCTGTCAGGAGGCGACACGGAATGCTGTCGAGACTGGCAGTTTGGCGGCAAATAGCTGTCAGTCGGTCGAGTCGGTCGCCAGGGATGTCCGCGATATGGCCAGTGAGGCGCAGCGCAATGCGAGGACTGTTCAAGGGCTTGGCGAGAGCTCCAGCCAGATCGGCACCGTTGTTCAATTGATTCAGGAGATCGCCGGACAGACCAACCTGCTCGCGCTCAATGCCGCCATTGAATCGGCGCGCGCTGGAGAACATGGCCGTGGATTCGCGGTCGTGGCCGGAGAGGTCCGGCGGCTGGCCGAGCGCACCAGTTCCGCCACCAAGGAGATCGTCAACGCAGTGCATGAGATTCAGCAGGGCACACAGGAGGCCGTCAATAACATCAAAGACAGCTCCGCGCGTGTCGAAAAGAGCGTTGAATCAGCCGATAGCGCGGCACGGTCGCTGAGCACGCTAGGCTCCGGCACTGCCCAGGTGCAACAACTGATCGCACAGATTGCCCAGGCAACCGAAGAGCAATCGCAGGCCTCGACCCTGGTCGGCCGGTCGATGAATGAGATCTCGACGAGCATCTCCTCTTCGACTGAAGGTGGCGAGGAAAGCGCCCGGACAGCCGACGAATTGGTCAGACTCGCGCGCCAACTAAACCAACAGGTAAGCTTCTTCAGGACCGGCGAAGAGAATGCGTTGCTTCGGGCTAGATGAGCCCGTAGGGGGATAAGCGCGTAGGCAGCGGCCTCAGCCGAACAAGAACTCCTTGTCGCGCAGCTCCTTGATGCTATCGCGCAGTTTGGCGGCTCGCTCAAATTCAAACTTCTTGGCCGCTTCGCGCATCTCGGTTTCCAGTTTGGCGATATAGGCGTCCAGTTCGATCTGCGTGGCGAAGTCAGGCAGATCAGCAGCCGCTTCCACTTCCACATCGCCATACTCGGCCTTGAGAATCTGCGCCAGCCCCATATCCATTGTGTTGACGATTGATTGCGGCGTGATGCCGTGCTCTTCGTTATAGGCCTTCTGCACCGCGCGCCGACGGTCGGTCTCGCCGATCGCACGTTTCATCGAGTCGGTCATCCGGTCGGCGTAAAGGATCGCCTTGCCCTCAAGATGCCGCGCGGCACGGCCCATGGTCTGGATCAGCGAACCGGCCGAACGCAGAAAGCCCTCCTTATCGGCGTCCAAAATCGCCACGAGCGAGACCTCCGGCAAATCGAGGCCTTCCCTCAATAAATTAATCCCGATCAGCACATCGAACTCGCCATGGCGCAGCCCGGCCAGCAGCTTCACGCGCTCCAGCGTCTCGATCTCGGAATGCATATAGCGGCAGCGCACGCCGACTTCGGTGTAATAGCCGGCGAGATCTTCGGCCATACGTTTGGTCAGTGTGGTCACCAGCACCCGCTCGCCGCGCTGGGCTCGATCGCGAATCTCGGCAAGCAGGTCATCGATCTGACCCTTCACTGGGCGAATCTCAACTTCTGGATCAACCAACCCGGTCGGCCGAATGACCTGCTCTACGACGACTCCCGCCGAACGCGTGAGCTCATAGGGGCCGGGAGTGGCCGAGACATAGATCGTTTGATGAATCCGGTTCTCGAACTCTTCGAATTTCAGCGGACGGTTGTCCATGGCCGAGGGCAAGCGGAAGCCATAGTCCACAAGATTTTGCTTGCGGCTGCGGTCGCCGCACCACATCCCGTGCACCTGCGGAATCGTCGCGTGGCTCTCGTCGATAAACAGCAGAAAATCGCGCGGGAAGTAGTCCAGAAGTGTCGGCGGGGCCTCGCCCGGCAACCGGCCTGAGAAGTGGCGCGAGTAGTTCTCGATGCCATGGCAGTAGCCCATCGACTTGATCATTTCGAGATCGAACCGCGTGCGCTGGTTGACGCGCTGCGCCTCGACCATACGTCCCTGCGCCTCAAGCTCCGGAATCCACGCATTCAGCTCGCCGACAATCGAGGCAATTGCCTGGGATTTTTGCTCCGGCTGCACGACATAGTGGCTCTTGGGATAGATGGGCAGACGCGCGTACTTCTGCTTGACGGTGCCAAAGAGCGGGTCGATTTGCGAGAGCGATTCAATCTCGTCGCCGAAGAGCTCGATGCGATAGGCGCTCTCGTCGTACGTCGGAAAGACTTCAATAATGTCGCCTCGCACTCTGAATGTCCCGCGCCGGAAGTCCGTGTCGTTGCGCTCGTAGAGGATCTCGACCAGCCGCCGCGTAATATCTTTGCGGCTGATGTGCTGGCCCTTCTCCAGCAACAGCAACATGCCGTAGTAAGCCTCGGGCGAGCCCAAGCCGTAGATGCAACTGACCGAGCTGACGATGATCGCATCGCGGCGTTCGAAGAGCGAGCGCGTGGCCGAGAGGCGCAGCTTGTCGAGCTCTTCGTTGATTGTCGCTTCTTTTTCGATATAGAGGTCGCCGGCAGGAATGTAGGCCTCGGGCTGGTAGTAGTCGTAGTAGCTGACGAAGTATTCAACGGCATTGCCGGGGAAGAACTGCTTGAACTCGTGATAGAGCTGCGCGGCGAGCGTCTTGTTGTGCGCCAGGATCAGCGCGGGCCGGTTGGACTGCTCGATGATCTTGGCCATGGTAAAGGTCTTGCCCGAGCCGGTGACGCCGAGCAGCACCTGATGCTTCTCGCCAGCGGCGAGGCCATTCATCAGTTCCTCAATGGCCCGCGGCTGATCTCCCCGCGGCGTGTAGCTAGTGACCAACTGAAAGTCCATGGCCAGATTATATATTAGAAGCGAATATAGAGCGAAGATATTCGCGAGAATCGAGCTCGATTGCCGGGTGCCCCCGTCCTCGGATCGGCTTTAAACGATTGGGTGCTCCATCCTTCGCGTGGCCGGGGTCCCCATGGACAGGTCTTCGTGCGTGGGGTGGCTGGGCGAGAGGTGGGAAACCAGGAATCCCAACGCTGTTTCTCATTCTCAGAAAGAATTTACGGGCTTGGGCAGCGCCAGCGCAAGATTCTCCTGCGCTGCCTAAGGGACTGGCTCGTTACCGACGGTACAGAGTATCTCATTATCTTGCCTTCGGTTGTTATCGGAGGAAACCTTCATTGGGTAGCACCACGGCACACAGGTTTTTTGGAAGTGAGCCGGGTACCCCGCCGTGTCCTGTGCAACACTTTTTGAGAACAGGGGTTTGATTAATAGAACCCAGTGCCGGATGATCGGCAGGGAATCAAAATTACCACACACGAGGAAATGGTATGAAGAAACTTATCGCACTGGCCGCATTGCTGCTGCCGTTCTCTTTGGCTGGATGTTCTCATCCACGACCGGTGGTTGTTTATGCCGCGCCGCCACCGCCCTCAGAATTTTCTGAAATAGCACGGCAAGCCTACCACGATGGGTTTGAAGCCGCGCGGCGCGACGTCGCGCAAGGAAAAACGCCGGATATTGAACGGCATCCCCGGTTCCGTAAACCTCCGGTGTCTCCGGATGCCTTTGAGGACTACCGTCGCGGTTTCAGGGCCGGCTACAATGCATTTCTCCATCAAGGACCGCCGCCACCACCGAGGTATTGATTCCTTCAACGAGCCCGTTCATGCCCGACAAGAGCAAAGAACCTGAGCAACAACGCGGGTTCCTTGCTTTTCTGCCGGGTGCCCCAGCCCAGGTCGCTCGCATTTGGGGACCTGGGTTCGGGCATTCTCATCTCTGACATCTGGCGCCCCTGTGCATAAGATTCTTCTTTACTGCCTCACCCTCCGCCTGTAAAGTTACCGGGAGAAAGGGGATGTCACGCATGATCCTCACAGATCTTCCTCAAGTTATCACTGCGATCGGCGGGTTGGGCACTGCGGCCTTTGGGCTGCTGGAGGCCGTCAAACCGGTCTTTCCCGGCATCAATCACATTGGATTTGCCCGGATTCGCACGACGATTTTAAGCCTGACGCCCAGCGAGCCCGGCGCTCATCCGCCGCTGAATGCGCTGCCACAGTCGAATGTTCTCGAATCGCTGCTTGCCAACTGGGTAAACGGTACGGATCTAAGCAGCCAGAAGTCGATTGCCAAGTCTCTCATCAAACTGCATCTGAGCGCGGGGAATGCTTCGACCCTGGCGGCGGCCACAAATGTTGACCCGGATCTGCTGACCGCAGTGGCGAAAAGCATCGCCTCATCAACCGCGCTCACTCAGCCGCAGAGTGATGCTTATGCGCGGTTTGACTTGATCGTGACGGCGCTGATCGATGAGGCCTACCAGCACGCTGATCAGGTCTATCGCAACTGGACCCGTGCGCTGGCCGCTCTGTTGGCGGTGGCGCTGGCCTTTGTCGGCGGATTGAGCCTGATTGGCACGTGGAAGGGATTCTGGTGGACCTCCGACATGGCCCTGTCGTTGCTGATTGGATTGCTGGCCACACCTCTGGCGCCGATTGCAAAGGATATCTCGAGCGCGATTTCGACTGCCGTCAACACGATGCAAGCGGTGAAGAAGTAGGCTGCCATGACACAATTCCTCGATCTTCGTCTTCAACCGGTCGGCGGAGGCTTGGCGACCTCGGTGAGCGTCAGCCAGGGCACGACTATTGACGACTATTCAGGTATGATCTTGCATGATCTGCTGGAGTCGATCCAGGGACGGCATGTGCTGATCGCCGCTCATGGCTTTAATGTGAACCGCGCCGATGGCATCGCCCACCTATCGAACTGGGGCAGATTGTTGCAGCTTCCGCAACCGGGCTCTGCATTCCTGGGACTGCTGTGGCCGGGAGATTCGATCTGGGCGCACGGGCTCGACTATCCCGATGAGCCGAAGATCGCCAACGAGGCGGGCGTGCTGGCGGCCGAGTTCTTTGACACTTACTTCCAAGGGGCGGCGAGCATTTCATTTGCATCGCACAGCCTCGGCGCGCGGGTGGTGCTGGCGACAATCTCGCACCTCAGTTTGCCGGTGCGGCGGGTGATGCTGATGGCCCCGGCAATCGACGACAACTGCCTCTCGACGGAGTTTGAGGCGTGTGCCTGCAATGTCGGAACCATCTCGGTCCTGGCTTCGAAGAAGGATGAGGTGCTGTCGGCGGCTTTTCCGTTGGGGAATTTCTTCGCGGGGATCATTGCCGCGGGACATCCCTGGTGGCATGCCGCGCTGGGCCACACTGGTCCCACGTTACCCTTTCCATCAAACTTTCAGGCACCCTTCGAGATTCCCGACGACTGGAAGTTTGAGCACAGCGACTATCTGCAGATCACTGACCCCGAGCCTCCGGCATGGCGGCTGCCAGTTGATGTGCCGCCGCAAATCACACCGCAACCACCCGGCGTGGGTTGGCAGGAGTCTTTCTCATCGGCATTTGCTTCGACGCGATTCCGGTAGATGCTCCGGCGACCATGTCACTATGATGGCCAAGTGATTTACCAGCCGGTGGGAATTTGATCCTCGAAATTGGAACGCGCGGAGGCCGACGGAGTCTCCGCGGTTTTCGGGGTTACCGCCTTCACGTAGATCAGCGCGGCTTGTCCCAGCGGATAGAAGTTCTCTTTCCGGCCCTGACAGCGGTAGCCTTGCGTCTCATAGAGCCGGATGGCTCCGGCATTTTCAGCTTCGACATGCAACCAGATCGAGCCGGCCCCCGCATCGCACACTGAAGCCTCAATCCGGTTGAGCAACTCCAGGCCAACACCACGGCAGCGAGCCACAGGAACAACTTCGATGGTCTGAATGTAAGCTCGAGACTCGCCCTTGCGCGTTCCCCACTCGACGATGGCGAATCCGGCCATTTGCCCGTTCTCCTCGGCAATCCATGTGGCGGAATGAGGATGCTGCACGAAGGCGCGCATCATCCGGCGGGTGAATCGGAAGGGCGGCTCAAAGCAGCGTTCTTCCAAAGCGTAGAGGCGATCGAAGTCCTCGGGAACATATTGACGGTAGTTCACAGTTCAACTCTACGGCAGGCGGAAAGCAAGAAGCCATCCCCATGGAGAGGACGGCTTCTTTTCTTGCTGACTGGCTGAGCCCTACCTGTCGGTGCAGGAGTAGCAGGGGTCGATCGAAGCCTGGATCAACGGCGTGTCGGCCAAGCGCTGGCCAAGGACCATCCAGCGAATCGCGGGCATCACGGCGAAGGTCGGCGTGCGCACGTGGACGCGGGCCGGATTTCGTGAACCCTCTTTCCAGGTGACCGAGTACATGACCTCTCCGCGAGGCGCTTCGACGCGGCTGGTGGCGGTACCGGTCATGAAGGGGAACTTTTCGCCCTCGGTGTGGATCTCGCCGGGAGGCATCTTTTCGAGAGCCTGACGGAGGATCTTGCAGCTTTCCATGATTTCGAGCGCGCGGACCAGCAGGCGAGCGCGAACATCTCCGTCGGGCTGGACGGGTACATCAAACTGCATTTCGGCGTAGGCCGCGTAGGGAGCGGCGCGGCGCAGATCCTGAGACAATCCAGAGGCGCGTGCGACCGGTCCGACAACACCGCAGGAGGTGGCCTTTTCGGTGGTCAAGACGCCGATGCCGGCGCAGCGCGAACGAGCGGTCGAACTGGTGGTGAAGATCGGGATAACGGTGCGAGCCATCTCTGCTTCGAGGGCCTCGACCATCTTGAGAATGTCCAAGGGCTCGGTAATGTCGCGATTTACTCCGCCGATCCGGTTCATCGAATAATTGACGCGATTGCCGCTGATTGCCTGAAGTACGTCCATGACTTTTTCGCGCAGTTCAAAGCAGGTCATGAACATGGTCTTGAAGCCCATAAGCTTGGCCGCAATTCCGGCCCAGAGCACATGTGAATGAAGACGCTCAAGCTCGGCCATGATGGTGCGGATGTAGAGGGCGCGAGGGGGCGGAGTGAGGCCGGTGAGGCCCTCCATCGCTTGGCAGAGAGTGAGCGTGTGGATGTTGGAGCAGATGCCGCAGACACGCTCCATGAGCGCGATGACCTGAATGTAGTTGCGCGTCTCGGCCAGGTGCTCGATGCCGCGAAAATTGAAGCCGATATGCAGCTTGGCATCGGTGACGGTTTCGCCTTCGCAGATCAGGTCGAGCTTATAGGGTTCTTCGAGCGCCGGATGGTATGGGCCCATGGGGATTTTGTAGCTCATTTCTTCTCCTCGCGCAGATTCACGCCCAAAGTGTCGCCCTGGCGCAGCAGCAGGGGTTCGTATGCGCGTCCCGAAAAGTTGAGACCGAAGCCTTCGTGAATTTCGCGTTCGATCCAGTCGACGGCCTCGCAGAGGTTATAAATGCTCTCGATCGAATTGCCTGCCAGCAGAAAGGGAAAGCCGAGCAACTGGCCGTCGAGGTCCCAGTGATATTCCAGTCGGAAGCCTTGCTCGCCGGGCAACTGGTAGGCGGTGATGGTGATGAAGCGGGCGTGAAGCTCATTCATCGCAGTGGCGAGATCGCGCACCTTCATATCGCCGGGCGAGAGCCAGTGAACGCCGCCGGTTTCAACCCAAGGCTCGGTGGTCTTCAGTTTTTCCGATACGGCTTCGAGCGGAGTCATTGTCGCTATCACTTGGCATCTCCTTTGGCCGGGTTTGGCGTGGCAAGGGCTGGCGCAACCGCGGCAGGCTTGACGGGCGGCTTGCGGGTGAGCGTATAGGATGTCTTCAACTCGCCGATGGTGGTGTAGATGGGCGGGCACTCGGAGTCCTGGCTGATGGCGTTGGACTTGCAGCCCTCGATGCAGCGGCCGCAGAAGGTGCATTGGCCGGGATCGTAGCTCCAGGTGAACTCGCCTTTGCCGGCCTTGAATTCGATGGCCTTGGCTGTGCAACGGAAGCGGCAGATTGCGCAACCGGTGCAGAGCGCGGGATCGAAACGGACTTGGCCGCGAAAATGTTCCGTGACCACGGGGCGTTTGGGAAAGAGCATGGTCCTGGGACCGCCCCACAGGTTCTTCCACAACATGGCAAGAATGTTCATGCTCTAAACCTCATAAAGAGCGCGGAGGCAACGGCCAGGACCGCGAAGATCAGCGTGCAGCGCCAGTAAAAGCGGACGGTCGTGTCGATTTGCAAACGCGCCGTGGCTGCCGCGACCACCGACAAAAGCAGGACGATCGCAAAGCAGAGTCCGACGAAGATCAGTGCGGCTGCCCACCATGTCGCAACAACCGGAGCGGCGAGAGTGGCAACGAGGCCGGTGGCGGCGACCCATTCCAAACCATGTGACAGCTCCCACATGGCCAGTTCAGGCCCTGCGTACTCGGTCATGGGGCCGGAGTAGATTTCCTGCTCGGCATTGGGCAGAGAGAAGGGATTCAAGTGCAGCTTTGCGGGCAGGCAGACGAGAATCGCCATGACGCCCAGCCAGCGCAGCGGCGATGCTGACTGTTGCGCCAGAGCGCCGAGGCTGAAGGTGTGCTGCGAAGCCGCGATCGAGACGATGGCCAGCAGAAATACGATGTTGTACGAAACGCTCAAGACAGCTTCGCGAGCTGAGCCGATTTCGCCGAAGATTGAGCCGGAGGAGAAGCCCGCGGCGATGATGCACATCGAAGGCAGTTCCAACAGCGCAAGCAAAAGGATCAGGTCGCCCTGGAAGCCGCCGGATGCGGGCAGCACGGGCAGCAGCCCAACAGCGCCGGCAGCGGCAGAAACGGCGATCAGCGGCCAGGCCCTCATCAGCATTCCCCCGAGCCCGGTGCGGGGAGGAGTGGATTTGCCCATCAGCTTGATGAAGTCGAAAAAGGGCTGCATGAACGGTGGTCCGATTCGTCCCTGCATCCGCGCGACGGCCTTGCGCTCGACCCAAAGAAAAAACCACGCAGCGGGCACGGCAAAGAGAAGGCCGGGGAAGATAAGCAAGCGGGCTAAGGCGGTAATTATATTCATTGCGCCACCTCCTCTTTGTTTGCTTCGGTTGAATTCCCACAGGCGCAAGCGCCACTGCATCCGGGTCCGACTAACGGCATGACGACCGGCGTGACGGGCTGCTTCTTCCCTGCTCTCTCGGCCAGGATTTCGGCGGCTTTTGCAACTCCGAGAATGATGGCGTCAGGGCGGGGCGGGCAGCCGGGAACGAAAACATCAACAGGGATGTGCTTGTTCAGTGGGCCGTTAAGAGTCCGGCTTTCGATGAACACGTTTGTTGTGGCCGGACAGGAGCCGATCGCAATCACCGCCTTGGGTCCGCAAACTTGATCGTAGACGGTCTTGATGGCATTGACCGCGTTGCTGGTAATGGGCCCGGTGATGCAGAGAATGTCTGCGTGGCGCGGGCTGCCCTCAAGACGCACGCCCAACTGCTCGGCGTCGTAACGCGGCGTGAGGCTGGCGATCAATTCGATATCGCAGCCGTTGCAACTGCCCCCGTTCATGTGGAAGAGCCATGGACTGTGGCGGCGGGAGTAGCACATCAATTTATTCCAGAGATTCATGGCCTCACCCCCAAGAGCAGTTGCAGCACATTGGGCCAGATGCCGGCTGCCAACAACAGAACGGTGAGCTCGATGATCGGAGCTTGCAGCAGGATTGGCTCCTCGGCCGTAGCAAATTCAAAACGCGCAGGAGTGATGGCGGGAGGGGGTCCCCACCAAGTTCGGGTCAATGCGAGCACGTAGGCGATCAGCGCGAGGATAGAGGAGAGGATAAAAACGGCGGCCAGCCATGGGTTAATTTGCAGGGCAGTTTCGTAGAGTCTCCAGCGGCCAATGAAGCCCATCGTCGGCGGGACCCCCAACATCGCCAGCATTCCAAAGAGGAATCCGAAAGCGGCGACCGGGTAGCGCGCGGCAAGGGCGATTGGCTCTCCTTTAAGCTCGCCATCTGCCTCGGGACCGCAGAGGCAGACGAAGAGCAGAGACTTGGCAAGCGCATGAGTACAGGCGGCAATCATCGCGCCGTCGAGTCCGAGTTGGTTGACTGAGAAGACTCCAAGCAACAGGAAGCCGGCGTCTTCAACCGTGGAGAGGACCAGCAAACGCTTCAAACTGCGCTGCGTGAGCATCAGCAGCGCCGCGAGGAACGACGTTGCGGCTGCCGCGCCGAGCAGAAGAATCTTGTGGGAGAGAAGACCGGAGATCGATTGGGCAGATAGCAGGAACTCTCCGAAGGCGGCCATATCGACAACCGAGATGATAAGGCCGAGGACGACGGCGGGGAGTTCATCGGCCAGACTCAGCAGCCAGAAGAAAAGCGGAACCGCAGCGAGCTTGACGAAGATGCTAGTCAGGAGCAGCGCGTGCGCCCAATCGGTCTGTCCGTGCTCCAGCAGTATGTCGCTCGATACCAACGACAGTGCCGAGATGAGGACGACCACAAGGTAGGTCAACTTCGCTGCGAGCTTACTGGCACCTTGCCCGACCAGCACAACGGTCAACAGCGCGCCAACTTCGAGAAGCCCGAGACGAAGCTTGGGAGCAGCGAAGATCAATCCGGCGATCGTGGCGGCGGCGGATAGAACCATCAGCGGCAGGAGTCGTGCATTAGCCGTGTGGGCAAAGGCCGCGAGGATCAACGCTAGCGCAGCCACGGCACAAGAAGCAATCAAAGGAGCCGGATTGCTGAACAGCGGGGCAGTATGAGCACTCGTACCCGCTGGAGCCAGCCAGCGAGCGCCCGCCAGGAACAACGCTGCAAGGATGACCACGGAAGCGACTGCGTTGCGCTCGAGCCAGGAGACCACGAGGCCAAGACCGCGTGAGGCAGCCTGCAAGCCGCTCCAGACGCCAAGATAAACAGCGTCCACATTGGACCAGCGGAAGAACTCATGCCAGTTGCCGAGAAAGATCGAAGAGAAGTCGCCGGCAGTGAGTCTTCCCTGATCCGAAAGCGGCTCGCCGCCGGTGAAAATTCCGCCGCCTCCGCCAGCCAGCGCCACTCCGCCGGCAGTTGCCGGGCGCACGACGTAGGCGATGGCATAAATCACTCCGCCGACGATCAGCGAAACGACGGCCAGCACCAAGCCGCCCATCGTGGAGAAGCTGCCCGCATTCGCCGAAAGCCCAAACCAGGTGACCTGCACGGTGGCCATTTGCAGCGCGCCGAGGATCGGATTGAGCAGATAGTTGACGGCCAACTGCGGGGCGATACCGAGGATGACGCTGCCCGCAGCCATGAACCCCATGCCCCAAACCATCGAACTCGGGGATTCGTGGGCGTCTCTGGTTGCGGGTGTGAGCGGGCCGAGGAAGACTGCGCTGGTGGCCTTGGCTCCCAGGAACACGGTGCCAAGACTAACGGCCCACGCGACCATAGCGGGGACTGCCCACCCGGATTGCAGAGCCGCCGCATAGAGCATCCACTTGCTGGCGAAGCCGCTCATGAGCGGAATACCCATCATGCTGCCGACGCCGATCAGCCACGACAAGGTGGTCCGCGGCATCTTCAGCGCCAAGCCGCCCAGTTGATTCATGTCGCGCGTGCCGGTGGCGTGCTGAACTGAGCCTGCAGTGAGGAAGAGCCCGCCCTTGAAGAATCCGTGATTGAGGCAATGAAGCAAGCCAGCGGCGATGGCCAGCGGGGTCCCGATGCCGAGACCCAGCATCAGGTAGCCGAACTGGCTGACGGTAGAGAAGGCCAGCATGCGCTTCAGATCGGTCTGCACCATGGCGTACATCACGCCGACCGCCATCGTCACTGTGCCGATCCAGACGAGAGTTGCGCTGCCCCAGGCGAAGCCCCCGGACTGCGGCCATGCGCCAAAACTGTGCATGCGGCAAGCGAGATAGACGCCGGCTTTGACATAACATGCCGCGTGCAGCAGCGCGCTGACCGGTGTAGGCGCGGCCATAGCCTCGGGAATCCAAGTGTGCAGCGGGAATTGCACGGATTTTGCGACCAGGGACACTAGCATCAAAACAAAAACGCCGCCGGTGAAGGCGTGAGCCACGGCAGGGTCTGTCCAGAGAGCGCTGCCCGTGCGATAGTAGATCACCAGGATGGCCGCCAGCAGACCGTAGCCCGCAATATGCGTCATCAGCAGAACCTTGCGCGCTCCGGCGACGGCCTCGCGATTGGTGTACCAGAAGCCTACCAAGCTGAAGGAGCAGAGGCCGACCAGTTCCCAGCAGAGATAGAAGAAAAAGAGGTTGGCGCTGAGCACCAATCCGACGAAACCGGCGATGAAAACCAGCATCGACGCGTAGAAGCGAGTGGTGGCCTTATCGTGGGCCATGTAGCTGATCGAATAGAGCAGGACGAATGCGCCAAGCCCGGTGCCCATCAAGGCAAACAGCACGCTGAGTGCGTCGACGTGAAATACGAGAGCTAGCGGGCCGTCCCAGTGAAAGAGGTTCTGATCGGCAGCTTGTCCTGCCTGGACCCAGCGCGCCGTCAAAGCCACAGCGAGGACGGCCGGCAGACAAGCGGCAAAGGCCAGAATCCCCTTGGTCCGGGCGGAAAACAGCCGCGCCCCCAGAATCTGGAGCGCGGCGCCCAGAAGAAGCGAACAGGGCGCTATCAGGATTAAGGTCACTGCATTCATACATTGATAGTAGGGAGACGGAGTTGCGCCAAGATGTGATGGACCTCACATGCAGGCCTTTTGTGCTGCAATGCGGGACAGGGAAGGTCAGAGGGCGAAAAAGGAAGAATGGACCATGAATTTGAAGGACTTGCGGGGAGTCTTTTGCGCGGATTGTGCGGGCAAAAAAGCCTCCTCGTGAAGCTGGACAAAAAAGCGCTCGAATTTGGGCATCTTGGGGCGGCATTGGCGCATTCTTGATCCCCTGGATTGACCTCGCTATTCGGCAAAGATCTCGCCGAGAGCCGACAGTGCGGTGCTCAGCGTGGCCGGGGCGACGGTGCCGGCGCGCTTTACCAGCCGGGTCTTGTCGACGGCGCGAATCTGGTCGATCAGGATCAGCCCCACCTTGCCTCCATGCCGAACCGGGATGCGAAAAGAGGCGGGGCGGTTCACGGTCGTCATGGGCGCGACAATGGCGGTGCGCAGATGGTCGTGCATCTCTGGCGGAGAGATCACTACGCAGGGCCGTGTCTTCTGAATCCAGCTGCCAACAGTGGGATCGAGGTTGACCAGCCAGATTTCTCCACGAACTACGGGGCCTCGCTTTACCACCTCAGATCCTTGACGCCTTCATTGGCGAAGCCGGGAAGAACGAGGGCATCTTCGCCAGCGACCGCCAGCGCTTTGGACTCCTCGGCCCAGCCGGCACGCGGGTGAGCCTTGGGTTTGCGCAGGACCAGCGCATCGCCCTCGACGCTCATTTCCGCCTGGTCAACCAGCCCAATTTGTTGCAGCAGCGGCTTGGGAATCAGGATTCCCTGCGAGTTGCCCAACCGCCGAATCGTTGCCAGCATAGCGGCCTTCATGCAATAACAATGTTAGCACGATAGAAGGATTCCTCACTTTACCGAAGTATCGGCGGAGGTGTCCAATAATGCCTAAGCCGGAATCAAAGTATGTCGTTTATATCCGACTGACGGGAGGGGCACAAAAATGACGGTGGGAATCGTTGCGTTGGCCGAAAACGGAGCAAAAATCGTAATGGTTTCTGATTCAAAGGCCGCATTCGGTGATTTTTCAGCAGATCGCGGAGTACTCAAGAACATTCCGATAGGGCATTACTATGCGGTCCTAGTAGCCGGGAATGACTCGGGCTATATTATGCCAACCATAAAGCGAATTCAGAAGGCAATGCCGTTCGAGATGATTGACCCGGACGAAATTGCGATGCTAATTCATCAGGAGCTTGCTGAGACAAGGAAACAGAAAATTGAAGCGAAAGTTCTCGCCAAATTGGGATTTACGATGGATTCTTTCAGGACCGAAGGGAAAGAGTTCCTCACCGAGAGTGTATATTACGATTTGATTTCGGAGATCAGGCGAGAGGAATTGAGTTTAACCTTTTTGCTTGCAGGATTCGACGCTTCCAACCACGGCCATCTAAGGGTCTGCGCATAAATAACCTGAACGTATGATTGTGACGTTGTATTCTTTTCGCATGGGTAATGAGTTGGTCATCTTGCGAAAGAAGTACCGGATGGTACAAGCTGTTCTGGATGAG
>JBEKCA010000034.1:0-45148 GCA_050015115.1 Occallatibacter sp. | reverse complement strand
AGGTCAGGTTTGGTCTCGAAATCAGTTTTGCAAGGGTGGGGTCAGCTTTGTTCATGCTGACCACGTGGTGAAGGGCACTGACGATCCGGCCATCTTCCAGCAGGGCCGCAAAGGGCAATTCCAATGCGCGATCCCGGTCAAGCAGGGCGCTTACCAGATTGAACTTTTTTTTGCGGATACGGCGGACGACGAGGTAAATAGTCTGATCCTGAACTTTGCCATCAACAACGGCACACCGCATAAGGTGGATATCGTGGATCAGGCCGGGGACAATGATGTTGCAACGGCGACCCTCATCTCTGGAGTCCATCCCATGGCGGACGGCGCCATTCACATCGACATCCTCAACAATCTCGAAACAGTTGGGGCGGGGTTTCTAAACGCAATCGAGATTCTACCGTCGCCGTCCGACGATCCTCTTCCAATTCGAATGACAGCTGGCGCCGAAGTTGTCCATGACGCGGAGGGGAAGATTTGGAGTCCAGAACGCTTCTTTTTGGGTGGCAGGCGTGCTCCCCAACCCGGCGCTCTTCCCAAAGATCTCAATGCCAGGATTTTTGCGTCAGAGCGATACGGACACTTCCGCTATCTTCTCCCCGTGGCTTCCAACAAGGAATACAGCATAAAGCTTTACATGGCCGAAGGATGGTTTGGTGCCATTAACAGCGGTCCGGGAGGGTTGGCGAGCCGCATCTTCAGCGTCTCCTGTAATGGCTCCCTCTTGCTCAAAGATTTTGACATTCTGAAAGACCATCCCGATGGTATAGCCACTCCGACGTTCCATCACATAAAACCGACTTCCCAAGGTCTGCTGGAATTGAATTTCACACCGGTCGTGAATTACTCGACCATCAATGCGATTGAGGTTCTGCCAGAAAGCTGATGCCGCAGTTTTGAAATCGCCGCTCAAAGTTGCCCCGGTCATGCTGCCGAGTCAAGTCTCATAGGCCATAAGATTTGAAAACACAATTGACGAGCTTTGCTTCGCGTTCACTGTTTGCGTGGGGTGTCGAGACGCCGCCCGGATGCCCGCTCGGCGCTCGCGCGGAGTCTCACGGTCTTCAGTTCATCCCCTTTCTGGCAGCCGGTCCGCGAAAATTGCCCGAAAGTTATAGATTGAATCGGCGTTTTCCAAACGCTCACTAACTCCGATCGCGATGCCGTCAGGATTTTCTGTTGCGTTTGCCGAATATTGAAGGCGGCTGGGGCCAATGCCCGGAGCCGCCTTCTCTGTGATCGGGCTATGTTATTGAACTGCATTCAGCTTGAACGATTCGCTAGTTGAACTGTTGCATGTGCTGATCTGCAACTGGAGATTATTCGTTGCCGCTCCGCCGGGAACGTTTACGCAGAGACCGCTGTTGTGGTCAATGAACTCGTAATACCCGGTTGAGAGCAATACTCTTTCAAACTGCTCGTTCAGTCCACCGCCGTAAGTCCAGAGCTGCATGTCCGTTCCGGAAGAGGTTCCAGAATTGACTACATTCCAGGCCAACGTACTCGAATTGCGTGTCGTTATCTCGTAATAGCTGCCGGAGATATCCGTGAGCAGCCATTCCTGGTTAGCGTTGGTCCCGATGGCTGCGCAGGTGTACTGTTGCAGAACGGTGCCATTGCTTGTGCTGCCGCCGGTATCGTCCACGCACATTCCGCTTGCCT
Organism: Occallatibacter sp.; assembly: GCA_050015115.1. Taxonomy (GTDB): domain Bacteria; phylum Acidobacteriota; class Terriglobia; order Terriglobales; family Acidobacteriaceae; genus Telmatobacter. The sequence goes on along the minus strand of JBEKCA010000034.1, from coordinate 43,489 downwards.
CATTGACGATCTGGTAGTAGGTGGGAGGCGTTACGGCGGCAAGTGTGAACGACTCGCTTGTCGCACCGTTGCAGGTGTTGATCTGCAACTGGAGGTTGTTGGTCGCAGCTCCGCCCGGAACGTTGAGGCAGAGGCCGCTGTTGTGATCGATGAACTCATAGTATCCGGTCGAGAGCAACACTGGTTCAAACTGCTGATTGAGCCCGCCGCCATAGGTCCAAAGTTGCATATCCGTCCCTGGAGAGGTTCCCAGATTGACGACATCCCAACCCAATGTACTCGAGTTGTATGTGGTCACTTCGTAATAGCCCCCGCTGGTTGCCGTGAACAGCCAGTCCTGATTCACGTCCCCGGATGTGCAAGTGTACTGTTGCAGAACGGTGCCGTTGGCTGTACTTCCACCGGTATCGTCCAGGCACATTCCGCTCGCCTCATTGGTAATCGTGTAGTAGGAGGTTGTCGAAATAACCGGGGCTGACAGTGTAGTAGCGCTAGTCTGCGTCGAGGCTGCCGATGTGCCGTACGCGTCGACCGCTTCGACCTTATAGTAGTAGGTCGTCTTGGCCGTGAGGCCGGTGTTCGTGTAGGTTGTGCCGGTCACTCCACTCGCCAACGAATTGGACGAGGATGGCGTGAAGCCGCTGGTGGTGCTGCCGTAGACGCTGTAGGAGCTGATGGAGCAGTTGGCCGGAGCGGTATCCGCCGTCCAGCTCAAGCCGATGGCAACGGAGGAAGACGCAGTGGCCGTCAGACCTGTCGGCGCAGAGGGGACCGCGGCGCATGCAGCGGTCGTTGTAGCGCTGGCTTGCGCCGAGGCCGCCGATGTTCCGTATGAGTCGACCGCTTCAACCTTGTAGTAGTAGGTTGTCGAAGCCGTGAGGCCGGTGTTGGAGTAAGTGGTACCGGTCAGGCCGCTTGCGACCAGATTGCTCGAAGAGGGCGTGAATCCGCTGGTGGTGCTGCGGAAGACGCTGTAGGAGCTGATAGTGCAGTTGGTTGGGGGTGTCACTGCCGACCAGCTCAAGCCGATGGCGCTGGAGGAAGAGGCCGTCGCCGATAGCCCAGTTGGAGCCGAGGGAACGGCACTGCATACACCTGTCGACGGAGTCCAGGTAAAAGTGGCCACCGAACTCGCTGGCAGAGTGTAGACGAGATTCGTATTGTTCGGGGACCAGTTGATGTCGAATGTTTGGGATGACGTTGCATCGTTATAAACAACGAGAGCAATCGAACCATTCGGGTTCTTGAAGGCAACGTCCTCAATGCCGCCGGAACCTGCCGACGCCGAATTTGACTGGATTCTATATGCGCCGGGCTGCACAAACTTCGCGAACTGGCCGTAGGCGTAATAGCTCTCGTTATACGTGATAGTCGCCGGACTCGCACTGTCGTTAATGGTTACAAATCCCGTGCAGTTGGTGCATCCGCCGTTTTGTGGCCCGTAGTTTTGGTCGGTCGCCAGATTCCACTCGGAGACACTCTTGGCCCAATTCGTCGTTCCGCCAATTAGGAGGTTTTCCATGTCCCAGCCAAGGTTTGAGCTGAAATTGGTGCTCGACGAACTGGTCGTACATTCTGTGAACCAGGTTCCCGAGTTCGGGTACGCGTTATGCACGGTGGTTTGCGCCGATACCGCACCGGCATAGCAATGCCATGAGATCCCAGCAAGATACGGTGCTGCCGGGCTGTATGCCAGCAGCGTTTCCGGATAGGTGGTGTCGCCCCAGTTATGCTCATATCCGAGTATCTTGGGGCTGAGGCCAGCACTGGCCAAAGCCGGCCCAAGATCATTGGCGATGAATTCTTCTTCTTCGGTCGCTGAGAAGGCCTCAGTTGGATAGCTGCTGTTGGAGTTCTCAGGCTCGTTCTGAGGGTTGACCGCATAGATTGTAGTGCCCAGTTCGGACTGATATGCCTGGATTGCCTTCACGAAATACTGGGCGAGCGAGGGCATATACGTATCGTTGAAATTGCCGCCGTTCATGGTGCCTGAGGTTTTCATCCACGCCGGGGGGCTCCAGGGGAGCATTTCGATTTTGATGTTCGGATTGACTGCTAACGCCTGCTTCAGGACTGGAATCGTGTAGGTCAGATCCTTGGCGATGGAAAAGTCCGCCAGTGGCACATCCGTTTCCCCAGAAGGCAGGTCGTCATAGCTGAAATCGCCTTGGGCGGACATGTCGCTGGCCCCCATCGGCTGTCTCAGCCAGGTTAACCCGATTCCCGATGTGCTGTTGAATAAGTTTGTCATCAGCGTGGCTTGCTGAGCCGAAGTCAGTTTGTTGTAAACGAGATAGGTGGAGGTGTCGGTGAATGAGGCTCCGAAACCGTCCATTTCTTGATACTCCACGCTTGGTGTGAGGGTGATGGTATATGTACCGCCTGTCGCCGTGCCAAACGATACGGATGGTTGTGTCGCCAGAAGCTCGGACTGGGATCCAGTCGTCTCCACCACGCTGACGGTCTGTCCAGTTGCCGGCGCCAACATCACAAGCGCGGCTGTCAGCATGAAACTCAAACACAGCTTATATTTCATTTGATTTCTCCGGGCTTAATTCATTAAATGACCGCTTGCGTTACGCATCTGAGAACGATGCGTCCCTCCACAGTCGCGGTTAAGGTGGTTTTCCGCTAAGAAGACGACAAGTAGTTGCGTCACTTCTTCAACGAAGTCCTTCTTTTGCCTACCCAACGCAGAGTGCGTTGGAATCGCTGGGAACCTCCGTTTTTGTCGGGCAGCAGAGCCAACGAGTCTCTGACTAAAGCGCTCGGCAAGCTTCTCCAATCGACACGCATCGTGCTGCGCATTCTGCCTGGCGCCTTGTCGACGTCTTAGTTCTTCTTGCTTCGGGGGCCTTGCCTATCGGTACAGCGCTCCTTTTTGGGCCGCTTGAAATACGGCTCACAGTAGGTGATGCACCGGAGGATTGTCTTGATGATCGCGCTGAATTGTTTCCGAAGAATCTCCGAAGAAATTCCGATGGGAATCTGATGTTCATATGTTGTTGACTTTATTGATAATGTATGTCCGCTAATACTTTGCAAAAAGCAGCGAATCGCAATTCAGATTGGACCAACGGACCATTTCCCTGCATTTGCTCAGCAGAGATAAACCCATCCAATCCGCTTTCGTCGCGTCCCGCCCGGCCTGTGTTGTGGCGATTGACCCGAATTGAGCGCTTGCCCCGATCGATGGCTTCTTCATCGATAACGCCTGAGAGCTTCTGCCAGAACAAACTCGGATGATCACTATTTACAACGGCAGTATTAAGAGTCCTGAGTCGATGTGTAAGGAGTCTCAACAGGCAAGCCCGGCGACAACTCTGTCTCAATTGCCTGTCGCCTGCGGATGGAATTGTGACGAAGGGCGACTGAATGACATCTTCGTAAAACACAGCTATAATATGATCAACAAGTTATCGATCTCGGCAAAGACTTTCAAAGCCTGTCCATCCTTCTTCTTGCTTCGCTGGCAGAAGTGTTAAGTGTATAGAACGGCTGATTCCCCCGAGATGCATGAAACTCGATTGATAATAGAATGAAAATGTATCCGCTCAAGCATTTTTCGCATTGTATCCGACAGGCGGCTTGTCGCGTGATTGGTCACAATGTAAATCTGGCAGCCACCGCAATTGTTTTCGCAGCTCTCAACCTCCAGTGTGGCATAGCAGTCCTATCTGCACAGAGCACCGCTCCCGCTCTCGCACCTCCTATTCGACAACCAGCCAAGGCCCTGCCAGGCGGCTCGGAAACCACTTCCGCCAATGCGCTGGCGTCACCTGCCTCGGCGATTCAATTCGAGAACATCATCGAACAGTCGAAGATCAAGTTCACGCTCAAAAACAGCGCCTCGCCTCAACATTACTCTATCGAAACCATGATGGGCGGCGTGGCCGTCTTCGATTACAACAACGACGGTCTGCTGGATATTTTCTTCACCAATGGAGCGGCGATTCCCTCACTGGAAAAGACCGATCCCAGTTACTGGAACCGCCTTTTTCGCAACAATGGCGACGGCACCTTTACCGACGTGACGGAAAGCGCTGGATTGAAAGGCATCGGCTATTCGATGGGGGTCGCGGCCGGGGATTACGACAACGACGGATTTGTCGATCTCTACGTTGCCGGGGTCAACCGCAACCAGCTCTTTCATAACAATGGCGACGGGACATTCACCGATGTCACGGAAAAGGCTGGCGTGAGCGGCTTCATCCCCAACCAGGGAAAAGCACTGTCGGTGGCCGCAGGATGGTTCGACTATAACAATGACGGATATCTCGATTTATTTGTCGTCAATTACCTGAATTATGACATCAAAACGGCCAAGAGTTGCCCCACCAATGGAATCCCAGCTTACTGCTCGCCCAACGAGTTTCAGGGGACCGCCAATATTCTCTATCGCAACAATGGCGATGGAACTTTCACCGATGTCTCCAAGCAGTCTCATATCTCGCAGTATGTCGGCAAGGGTATGGGCGTGGCATTTGCCGACTACGACGACGACGGGTTTACTGACATTTTCGTCACCAATGATACCTTTCAAAATTATCTATTTCACAACAACGGCGACGGAACCTTCACCGATGCCGCAATGTTGGCCGGAGTCCAATACAATGAGAGCGGGAAGACCGTGGCTGGAATGGGAGTGGATTTCCGGGACATCGATAACGATGGCAGGCCGGATGTGTTCCATACAGCAATGTTCGGCGATAGTTTTCAACTGTATCACAACAGCGGGGAGGGGCAGTTCCAGGATATTTCAGGAGCCTCTGGAATCACACGCATCTCCAGCCGCCTGACTGCCTGGAGCACGGGAATATTCGACTTCGATAACGATGGGAACAAAGACATATTTACGGCTAACTCGGAGATTAACGATAACTCGATGGGAATAGCGCATCGCCCTTATGCACTTTCCAATGGCTTGTTCCGCAACCGGGGAAATCTTTCTTTCGAAGATGTTAGCAGCAGCGTGGGAAAAGGCTTCTCTCTTCCGGCGGCTCATCGTGGCGCAGCTTTTGGAGATCTCAATAATGACGGAAAGATCGATATTGTCGTGGCAGCTCTCAATGACACTCCTCAGTTGCTGATGAATCGCACCCCTACGTCCAACCATTGGATACTACTGAACCTCGTTGGGACAAAATCGAATCGCGATGGACTCGGAACGAAAATCAGGATCACAACATCGCATGGTAGCCAATTCAACCACGCCACAACTGCGGTGGGCTATAACTCATCAAGCGACAAACGAGTTCACTTCGGACTGGGTGATGCGACAGTAATCGACAGGATCGAGCTTTCCTGGCCAAGCGGGATTAAACAAGTACTGAACAATGTGAAGGCAGACCAGATACTAACGATAACTGAGAGCCAGAAATAATTGATATTAATGAAATAATTCCGTGTGGCCTTGACTTTCATGGTCTCGGAGATCCCGCTAGCCTCTGCGCCAGCTCGGTTTGCCCATTGCGGTTCAGCAGAGCATTCAGGCTTTCCAGGAACTGCGGATCGTCGCGCGCATAGGCTGCCGCTATCTCCGCGGTCAGATTTGCATCTTTGATTCTGTCCAGATGAAAATAGGAGTCGCAGAGCGGAAGTAGAAGCGCAGGGGTGCGCGTATGAGATCTTGCAAGCTGGTCGGCGGCCTCTGCCCATCGCTGCTGTTTGTAGCGAACCACACCCAGTTCGGCAACCGCTGTTTCATAATTCGGATCGTTAGCAATCTCCGCCAAGAATTCCTTTTCTGCCTCGGCCAACCTTCCCTGCTGCAAATCGTAGATTCCCAGATACGTCCGCGCGCCGCGCACCGTAGGCTCGATTTGCAAGGCACGATTTAGATAGCGCAGACCATTTGTAGGGTCTCCGATGTATAAGTAAAGCGCTCCTATTAGAAAGTAGGAATGGCCGGGAGTAGCGGCTGTTCTTTTCGCATTTTCCAGGAATAATCGCAGAGCTTGCTGCTCGTGATGATCGATTAGAAGCTGTCGGGCCTGGGACCAAGCTGCTTTGTCAGCCTCCGATCCAAGCGCGGAAGCGGCAAAGGAAATCTGCTCCATCATCGTATGATGTAGTTCGGCCTGATGCTGCGCTTCAACCCGGTCGCCCTGGCCCGCATAGGCTTTGGACAAGTAGAAATGCGCGAGAATCTTAGTCGGATCGCGTCGCAACAGCCGGTTCAATGTATCGATGGCGGGCTCGTATTGCTTCAGCTCGAGTTCGCAATGGCCTACTCCAAGCAAGGCATCAGGCTCCTCTGGTCTCAGCGACAGCACTTGCAGGTAAGCATCCTTCGCCTTTTGCCATTGAGCGAGCTTCACTTCCACTGAGGCAAGCAACTCCCAGCCATCGGAGTTACCAGAATTGTTCTCTATCGCTGCCTGAGCATATTTCTCCGCGTTCGGCAAATCCATATTGCCCAGGCTGGCTATTCCAAGATCAAGATCGATTTGTTCGAGTTTCGGATCGATTTGCCGAGCTTTCTGCAGCCATCCAATCCCGGTTTCGCTATCTCCAGTGCTGCACAGCAACTCCCCAAATTTCTGCAATGCCGATGGGTTGGCCGGCAAATATTTCACGCACTTCTGGATTGCATCGAGGGCCAGATCGTTTTGTCCGCTCAAATGATAAGCCTGAGCTAGATAATAGAATGCGTCTCCGTCTCGCGGCTCAATGCGCAAATGGCGCAGCAGCAATGCGATGGCCTGGGCTTTGTCTCCGGCAACGAGCCGGGCCACACCCACCTTGAAGAGCAGGTCGGCGTCGTTGGGCGCAAGTTTCAGCCCGCGTTGATAAGACTGCGCCGCCTTTTCCGATTGCCCTGCCTCTTCAAGCAGCATCCCTTGTAACTTCAGCCCGGGCACAAACTCAGGATGTTGCTCGACCATTTGATTGGTTAGTTGCAGAGCTTGCCCGATATCCCCATGCTCGGTGATACTGAGCACTCGATGCAACTGCTCCTGCAACGGAGCATCAGCCTGGGACACAATTTTTTGCGCGTGAGCAGCAATCGGCGAACCAGCGATGAATGGGATTGTTACAAGGCCGAGGCAAATCAGCTTCAATCTACGCAGCTTGCCGGGAGAAAACAAAGACTGTATCCGCGTTATAAGAAGCATACATCTCTCCAGTTCAAAACACGGTGGCGGTTGTCGAGCGCCTACCGCGATTCGTTTTTATCGCTGCGTGGCAGCACTCGGCTTGAGCCTCGCTACCGGAATAATTCCTTTCCCTTCTTCAACACCATAGAGACGATCGGCGGCCAGACTGCCGAGCGTATCAACCTTCCCCGAGGGCCAGAGTATTTCCACCTTGTCTATGCGATCCGATGTACCGAGTCCAAAATGAAGCCGCAAGTCATTTTGCGAGAGATAGCTTCCGCCGCTATGGACTTCATCTGACTGGACCATTGTCCCACTGTAAACGCGTACCCGTGCATTCAGCGCCAGTCGATTGGATTGCACGCCTTTCAATTCAAACTCGATCCAATGACCCGTGACGCCGCGCGGCCGCAGTATCATCGGCTTGCCTTGCAGATTCTCCACCACGATGTCAATCGTTCCATCGTTGAAGAGGTCGCCCATCGCCACGCCGCGGCTACATTGCGGAATTTGCAATGCGGTTCCCGCCTGCTTGCCGACGTTTGAAAATGTGCCATCGCCGTTATTTAACAACAACAGCTTCGGCTCGCGGTACTTAACGCCCAAATCTGCGCCGTCCACCTGCGGATAGACGTGGCCGTTGGCAATGAACAAATCGGGCCATCCATCGTTGTCGAAATCGAAGAAACCATCTCCCCAGCCGACATAGGGCGTGGTGGCATGTGCAATTCCGGAAATATCGGAGAGATCGGTGAAACTCATCGCGCCGTCATTCTGATAGAGCGACGCATACTGCTCGTTGAAATGGCTGATGAGGAGCGATGTGCGCCCGGTGTGCCGGTAATCGCCGCTGGCAATGCCCATATTCGACTGCTCGGCACCGTCCTCGCTGAAGGCCACCCCAGCAAGAAGCGCAACATCGGAGAAGCTTCCGTTTCCCAGATTGCGAAATAGATTGTTCGGCCCGCCATCATTGGCGACAAAAAGGTCTAACCGACCATCATTGTCAAAGTCCGACCAGAGCGCGGTCAAGCCGAAGTAGTGCTGCGGGTTGTCCACGCCTGCCTGCTTGGAAACATCGGTAAAGGTTCCATCTTGATTGTTGTGATAGAGACTGTCGGGCGACCCTTTGAGGCCGCGCGGCCCGCATTGCACATCCACGCCATGATACTTGCAACTTTTGGCAGACCCAAAAACGGGAAGATCGTGCAGATTGAAATCGACATAATGCGAGATGAAAAGGTCGGGCCAGCCGTCGTTGTCGTAATCTCCAAAAGCAGCACCCGTGGCCCACATTTTGTCTCCGCCAAGGCCGACACTCTGGGTAACATCGGTAAAAGTGCCGTCGCCATTATTGCGATAGAGCACGACGCCCCCAAAGCACGTCACCAACAGATCGGGCCAGCCGTCGTTGTTGTAGTCGCCCACCACCGCGCCCATCGCCCAGCAAGGGTAGCCTACGCCAGCCTTGTCCGTTACGTCAGTAAAAGTGCCGTCACGATTGTTGTGATAGAGCGCGCTGCGCGAGACCTTTCCCGCAAGCGCCGACTCCACGGTCTGCGCATTGGTAAAGTAAAGATCCGGCCAGCCATCGCGATCGTAATCGATGATAGCCACCCCACCACTCATCGACTCGACAAGATAGCGCTGATCCACTGAAGTCGTATGCTCAAAATCGATTCCTGCTGAAGCAGTAATGTCAATCAGTTGCGGCAGAGGAAGCGAGTTTTTGCGATCATTCACCGCACTGGATACAATCGAGGCGCGATGAACGCCTCCGTCGCCCATTCCCTGTCCAGCCTCCTGGCCAAGGAAATGCCCTCCACCGCACAGGCAAAAGACAAGGACTTGCGCAATTCCGATTAGCTTTACTGGCGAGTTATTCTGGCCACTAACGCGCATCGCCATTGTTACCCTCTTCATGGCCCGGTTCCATGCGCAATTGCCTGTAGGTTTCTTTCAGTCGATCTTTGATTTCTTTGTATTTCTGGTATAACTCCAACTCGCGCCGGGAATCTTCACGCTTTCCCATCTGCCGGTAGAGAGCGCTCAGCCGAAAGTGTGCCACCTCGTCGGTCGGATCACGCTCCACGACTTGCTGCAACAGCGCCAACGCTTTCTCTGGCTGCTTCAATGCGGCTAACGCCTTGGCCAGCCCCAGCGCTGCATCGGCATCGGCAGGCGCCAAGGCGATGGCGCGCTGATAGTGCTCATACGCAGCCTGCACATCGCCGCGCTCGGCAGCAAACTCTCCTAAGCGGCACTCGGCTTTTTCTTCGTGGCTATCGAACTTCAACGACAATTGATATTCGTCTTCCGCCTGGCGCTTGACGGCCGGGTCCGTCGATTCGTTCAGGACCTCGGCCAGCTCGAAATGAACTTCGGGGAGTTTTGGATCGATCGCGATTGCCCTGCGAAACTGAACGATGGCTCCCGCCGGATCACCATAGCGCAATGTCTCATGCGCCATCGCCTGATGGATTTCGGCCGAGTCCGGATGGGCCATCGCAAGACTCAGAGTCGCTTCGCCGGCCAATTCGGTATGGATTCGATAGGCCATATAAAGCACGTGGGCATCGGTTGGGCTGTGGGCGCGCAAGGTCTCCACGACCGACGCGGCCTGGGCTAGATCCCCTTGTATCATTGCCAGATCGATCAGCTCCATGCCCGCTTCCATCCGAATCTTGTCTTCATCCAAATGCGGAAAAGCGCCCTCCAGGTCGGCGCGGGCGCTGGCTGCATCGCCTTGTCTCCTCTCGCATATGCCAAGCAGAACTTGAATCCGCCAAAGTCCGGTGCGTTGCGTGGTAGCGGTGTGCAAATGCGGAACGGCTGCGGCGCAGTCTCCCTTGAAAAAGTACATCACTCCAAGATTGGCGCGGGCCTCCGGATTATTTGGATCGAGTGCCACCAGGGCTTGTGCCTCCGCCAGGGCCAGGTCGGGTTTATTTTCCCGCATATATTGCTGAATCTTCCGATTGTGCTCGGCGATCTGCTGCTCGGTGTCGCCTGCTTGCGCTCTGCAAAGGCCCGTGCTCAACAGGAGTGCCGCTGCGATCCATCTTGAAATATGTTTCAGTTTCACACCTTTGTCGCTCCCGTCTAAATAGTAACTGGAGAGACAACCTCCCGGTTGCCTCTCCAGTGTGTTTCACTCCATTGTCAGGTTAGAAGTTGATACGTCCTGTGAACTGGACATCGCGTCCGCCCACGACCACCCCGGTGAACTCATTGGTAACAGAGCCGGATTGGACTGACGTGTAAGGTGTTCCAGCGCCACTTGAGCCTTCCAGTATCCCGTTGGGCTCGCCGAAGCTCGCATGGTTGAAGACGTTGGTCGTGTCGAGACGAATCTGCATCTTGACCGTGTGGTCCCAGGCTTGCAGCAGTGTGAACTCTTTATGCGCAGCCATACCAAAGTCGTTGATTCCTGGACCGTACAACGCATTTCGGCCTACGTCGCCGAAGGTTCCGTTAGCAGGCTGCTGGAAGGCACTCGGGTTATACCAAGTTCCTGCGCGGGGGGTGTGATTCGCCTTGGGGCTGACGTTCTTGTTCCAATCGGGATAGGATCCGCCGCCGTTGGCATAGGTTTGATTGCCTGAGGCCGTCAGACTGAACGGATTACCGGTAGAAAGGATGGCCGTCCCGGAGATCTGCCAGCCGCCAGCCACTTCGTCGAGAATCGTGCTGTGGCTCAAGAACGGTTTGCCTTTGCCAAACGGCAACTGGTACACCGCGTAGCCCTTGAAGCTGTGGCGAATATCGAAGTTGGAGCTGGCGTAGTTGGCACGCGGATCGTAGGAGTTCTGATACTGCAAGGGCCCGGCGTGGCTGCCCCAGCCAGAGGAATCCCCGGAATCCAGCAAATGCGACCAGACGTAGTTGAAGTTGAAACTTACGCCGGAGCGGTAACGTTTTGTGATCTGCGCTTGAAGAGAGTTGTAGTTGGATACCGCGTTATCCGTGTACCCGGTGATGGACCCGTTTGCCTTCGGTGAGGAGTAGTTTGGATAAGGAACAGCCGCCCAGTTGGTTCCGGTGGAGAGCAGTTCGCTCGCGGGAATCTGCGTAAGCACAACGCCGCCGTTGCCGCCGAAAATCAGGTCGCTTGCATGACTTGCCACGTACGAGACTTCGGCTACGATGTCGCGAGACAACTGACGCTGCACGGCCAGATTCCATTGCATGATCTTTGGAACCGGAGTGTGATAAGCCGTATAGCTGACATTCTGACCGTTGTATGCCGCCGAGGAGGTGTTGTCCGAAACATAGGGTAACGGCGCGCCGGTGACAAAGTTTGTTCCAGGGCCATCAAACTGGGTGATCGGAGTAATACCTCCAGTGCCGTCACTGGCGCTGCCTGATCCGCCGAATGGAGCGCCAAGGCCATTGCCGTAGTCATCTGTGCTCCAGTTGTAGGCATAGATTCCAAATCCGCCGCGCAAGGTGGTTTTGGAATCGGGTAACCATGAGAAGCCGACGCGCGGGAGGAAGATATTGAGGACATTGGCCTCCATCGAGGTGCGCCCATTAGCATGGGTTTGACCAAACCACATTCCGCCTAGAGTGCCATCGGCCGAATTGACCACGTTAGGATCGAATGTATCCTCATCGCCGCGAACTTCGTTCCAGCCATGATTGATCTGATAGCGAACTCCCGCGTTCACCGTCAGGTTAGGACGGATCTTGTAATCGTCCTGAATGAACATTTGCGGAGACTTCAGGCGCGAGCCGTACTCTGGAGTCACTGATGCGTTCCAGGCCCCGGCGTACCCCAGCATGAAGTCGGCCATCGCCCAGCCGCCGCTAGAGATGCTGGCCGCGCCACTGGAGTTGGTCGTCCAATGCGCAGTGTAGTCCTGGTTGGTGCCGTTACCGGTTCCGCCAAAATCCAATGCGCCCGACTGCTGACCTTCACCCCAGATCTTTGAATCGTTGCGATACATCAGCAACTCGCCGCCGAAGTGGAGGATGTGCTTGCCGACGATCATGGTCACCACATCGGATGGATCGAAGACATGCTCTTTGTAGAGATTGCCGCCGTTGCTCTGCTTATTGATCCATGCCGGATCCCAATCGCCGTCCACGAAGTTAACATCAGGGAAGTCGTCCAATTTGGCAAACTGCCAGCCCAACTGGGCGGGTAATCCCTGGTCAAGGCTGTCGTCACCTCCCCGGCTGTACTGAAAGGTGTAGCCCATGCGCGCTTCGTTGACGATGCGCGGACTGATGGTCCATACATCACTGATCTGCGCGTTGTTGTTGTCAACGTCAGAGGAACCGCAGCCCACCGGGCAGGCTTCCACGCCGCTGCCATTCGCGACCGCTGGATTGTCGGTCTGAACGTCGGACAAGGTCAGCTTGTGATTGGCGGAGAGATCGTAATCCAGACGCCCGAAGTATCGAGTGGTCGGATTGGGAGAAGACAGGTCGGAGCCGAAGTTCTGATAAGGTTCGCCGTGCGGTCCAAAGTTGGTGCAAAGAGGAAGCGCCGGCGCCTGCGCTGCGGTTCCGCAAAGGAACTCGCCGCCGACGATGTGATTGGTTGGCGTCGGGTACCACTGGATGAATTTGGAAGCCACCGAGTCCAGTTCGCCGGTGGGGATCTTGTTGCCCGAATAGGCCTGGCGAATCGGGTAGGGCTTGCCGTTTGAGTCGGTGCCGATGGTCTGCGTGGTCGGATCATAGAGAGTAGTCGTGCCGGCTATCTCGCTGAAGTCGCCGGTCATCATCAGCGGGGTAGGAACGGTATATTTGTTCAGGCCGCCAGCAAATCCGTCGTCGATGATGTGATCGTAGTTGAAGTAGAAGAACATCTTCTTCATCTTCACTACAGGACCGCCCAGCGAAGCGCCAAAGTTGTTGTTGCGCACCTGGGGATGTACACCCTTGCCACCGACCGTGTAGGGCGCTGCCAGGAATGCCCCGTTCTGTATGATGTCGTACCCAGTGCCGTGGTAGACGCTGGTACCGCTCTTGGTGACCTGATTGAACACGACGCCGCCAATGCCGTATTGCGCTGAAAATGAAGAGGTGTTGATTTGCAATTCGGCCACATCCTCAAAGGTGGTGGAGTTGGCGTTCATGCTCTGGCCCAGTGTGGTCGAGGCGCCATCGGAAAGGATGTTGCTATAGGGCAGATTGCCGTTGATGGCTGCTTCCATGCCGGGGCCTGAACTTGAGGTTCCCGCCGCACCGGGCAGCAGGATCACGAAGTTTTGCCAGTCCGCGCCGTACTGAGGCAACTCGTCCATCGACTTGGCATCCAGCACGGTAGACTGGTCGCCGCTTTCGGTGGTCAGCAGCGGCACGTCCGAGGTGACCGTGATCTGCTCAGCCGCCGAGCCGACCCTCAATTGCGCATTGACCTCGGTGAAACCCACCGGCAGCGTGATGGGGCCGCGCACCAGCCGCTCAAATCCGGTCAGCGTGAATGTGATGGTGTAATTACCCTGAATGATCGAATTGGTGTCATACAGGCCATCCCGGTTGGTGATGTACTCTTTTGCCACATTTGTATCGACATTCAGCACAGTCACCTTGACTCCGGGAACCACCGCCCCCATAGGGTCGGTCACTGTACCGCGAATGTCGCCAGAGTTTGTGCTCTGTGCGAGACATATCCCACTTCCAAGAATCAGCAGAAGAAGGGACAGAATCCAACGCATCGAGATTTTCATGAACTGCCTCCTGAATTGGTTGATATTGCAGATCCTCTCTAGTCAGAAAAGCCTTGTGCAGCTTTGGCGCTTGATCATCGAAAGGAATCAATCGAGCATCTTAAGTTGCAATTTCCACTCGTCCATTTCTTCGTATACTTCGATCACCTCGGCTATTGAAATTGGAACCAGTTCAAGTTGGCGATGCCACTCGCTGATCCCGTGAAGACGATGTAAAGGTCATGCACCCCGGTCACCCCAGAGACTGAACCCGTGACTGTTTGCCAGCTCTGCCAGCCGCCTGTGACAGGAAGAGTGACTGAGGAAATTGGCGTTCCAGTTGGACTATCGAGGTAGAAAGTGGCCGTGCCTCCGCCGCCTCCGCTCGCCTCGCGGACACTGACCGATGTGGGGGCACTGCTGCCGAAGTCGACATTTTTGTAGACGGCACTGGCGCCCACGCTCACGTAGCCCAGATCGTATTCGCCAGTGGAGTCACCGGTGCTTTCCGTTTCGAGTCCGCTTTCGCTGCTGTAGCTGGAGGCCTGGATCTGTGCCGTGGCCAAAATGGGGGGTACGCTGCCGGTCGGCGTTCCTGTCCAGCTAAACGTAGCGGCGGAAGTAGCTGGGAGGGTGTACGAGAACGACTGCGTACCCCACTGAACCTGGAAAGTCTGGCTCGAAGTGGAGCTGTTGTATGCAATCAAGGCCATCGAACCATCTGGATTTTCGAAGGCCACGCTGGCAATTGTGGGCGTGTTGCTTGAGTACACACGCACCGCGCCCGGCAGAACATATTTGCTGTAGTGGCCGAGCGTGTAGTACTCGATATCCTTTGTAACCGCGCCCGTCGAGCTGTTTACCGTTACAATCGGCGTGCATGTATTGCACCCGCCCAGTCCCGCGTTCTGCGTCAAGTCGGGTCCGAGGTTTTCGTTGAGCGCGAGGCTCCATTTCACAAATGACTTGGCAGCGTTGCGCAACACCAGCGTAATCTCAAGCATGTCGGCCGTGAACTGATCGCTCTGCCAAGTTCCACCTGAGTGCTCGGTCTCCCACGTGCCCAGCGTTGGGAATTCATTTTGAACAATCTGCTGCGCCCCCGGCGCTCCTGCGTAGCCATGCCAGGCCGTGCCCGCGACCTGTGTCAATTGCTGCGGCGTCAAGCCGCTCAACACATACTGCGGGTACGAGGGAGTGTCCCAGTTGTGGTCCCAGACAAAAACTTTGGTCGAGAGATTTGCCGTAGACAGTGCGGGAAGCACATATCCTTGCAGCAAGGCCAGCTGCGTCGTATCCGGCATCAGCATGCTGGGATACGCCGTAGTTACATTTTCCGGCTCGTTCTGTAGCGAGATATAGTCGATGGGCGCGCCCGCCGTTTGGTACGCCTGCAGGAATTTGACAAAGTAGTTGGCGAAGGCCGTCTCATTGGCCGAAGTCAGCAGCAAATTGCCCCCAAGCATTGACACCGGGTTCATGGACGCAGGATCCTTCATCCAACCTGGCGGGCTCCACGGGTTAGCCATCAGCTTCATCTGCGGATTCAGCGCCTTGGCCTGCACAATCAGCGGCAGAATGTAAGCTTGGTCGTGCGAAATCGAGAAGTTAGCCAGGGTTAAATCAGTCGTGCCCACCGGCTGGTCGTCGTAGGAGTACACCGACAATGCAATGTCCGATCCGCCCATGGGAATGCGCATGAAGCTGAGCCCGATCCCACTGTTGTTACGCGTGAACAGGTCATTGAGCGTTGCCGGCAGATTGGCGGAAGGCTCAGTCTTCATCAACAAATACGCGGCTGAGTCGGTAAACGCGGCACCGAATCCCTCCATCGACTGATACTGCTGCGTCGAATCGACCACGACGGTATTTGTTCCCGCGTCCGTAGTACTTGTTGAGAAGTTCACACTGGGCTGCGCGGCCATCAGATTCGTCTCGTCGTTCGTCGTCAGCACGACCGAGACCGCAGAGGCCGATCCAGGAAAGGTGTAGGTCCCCGTGGCAACAGCACTGTTTGAGTAGCCCGCCGCTACCGCAATCGCATTGATCACCGTAGTTGTAGCGACTGCAATGGGCGTTCCCGCCGTAAAGAGAGTCGAGTTGACGCTAGGTGTCGATCCGTCAACTGTGTAATGGATTTGCGCTCCAGGCGTGGTGTCGGCAAGAGATACCGACTGCTCATTAGTGTAGGAGCCCGGCGCCGGCGAAAAGGTTGGCGTAGCTGCGGCTGGCAAATTGATGGTGTAGGTGCCGGTCGCAACAGCGCTGTTTGAATATCCAGCGGCCACACCTATTGCGTTGATCGTTGTCGTCGAATTCACGGCGATCGGCGTCCCCGGAGTAAATACCGTGGAATTAGCGCTGGGCGTGGACCCATCCACTGTGTAGTGAATCACCGCTCCCGTCGTGGTATCCGACAGACTGACTGATTGCGCCACGGTAAAGATCCCCGGAGCCGGCGAGAAGGTCGGTGTCGCGGCAGCGGGCAAATTGATGGTGTAGGTGGCCGACCCAACCGCGCTGTTCAAATACCCCGACGCAATAGCAATCGCCTGGATCGTTGTCGTCGAACTCACCGTGATCGGCGTCGTCGCTGAAAACAGAGTTGAGGCGCTCGAGGGTGTGGTCCCATTCGTCGTGTAGTAGATCGAAGCACCGGCCGTGGTGTCGGTGAGCGTCACGCTTTGGGTAGTGGGGTAGGCTCCAGGAGCAGGGGTGAAACCCGGCGAGGCAGCGGTGGGAGTAGTGGGAGTAATTGATTGTGTGCCCCCGCCGCCGCAACCGGCAACGCAATGCACCGCCAATAAAATCAAAAGAAATCCTCTGTACATCACAATCCGGCCCTCTCCGCCCTGCCTTATGTAGCCCAACAGCCATTTCCGGACGAGATCAAACCAGAACTTGACCACCCGCCCCAAATCGTAGCCCGAACGCGCCTCAGAAGATCGAACGAATCCGCTACTCTCCCGAAGCCAGCTTCGCTGCACGATCAACAACTTCAAGCGATTTCACCTGTCCACACTTCACACAACGAGGAAATGGGTCCCCCGTGTGCCAGGCGTCTCTTGACAACTCGAAAAGCCTGTTGAGAATCTAGGCTAGCGACAATTCACAGGTCGTGAAGTTGTTCTGATGGATTTCCGATGTTTATCCGATGGAGATTAAGCTGTAGGTTCTAACGGATTTATCAGATAGACTATGAAGCAAATGAACTTCAAATCGCCGTTCGTTCTGGGCGACTGGACCATAGAACCCGAATTCAATCAACTGTCAAAGGACAGCACCAGCCGTCGCATCGAACCTAAAGTGATGAGCGTTCTGCTGGAGTTGGCCGCGCAGGCTCCGCGTGTCGTCTCAAAGGACGAAATTCTCCGCGCCGTCTGGCCAGACACATTCGTCGGCGAAGATGCTCTGACCCGATGTATTTCAGTGCTTCGGCACATACTCGAGGACGATCCTCACAATCCTCGGTTCATCAAGACGGTTTCGAAGGTCGGATACTGTTTGCTGGTGGTAGGTCACCCCACGGAAGCTGCATCGTCTGATGTTGCTCGCCCTGCTGCTCCGGGAATGACGGAGCGCGAGGAAGGCACATCACCAGAGACGCTTCATCAGCAATCCACTTCCCCTGCTATCCCTCCAGAGCTGGCAACAGGCAAAAAGAGAGCTGGAATGCGGATCGGAGCCGTGGCTGTCAGCCTGATTTTGGCCGGCGCAGTCGTTTTCTGGGCCATTCGTGCGACTCGGCCAAAGGCCATTCCAGCCCCAATTCGCACCTTTTTGTTGACCACGAATGCAGGGGAACAGAGCAGGCCCGCATTGTCTCCGGACGGAAAGAAGCTTGCCTTTGTCTGGGCTAAGGAAGACGGTGGGCGGCAGCACATCTATATCAAAGAGCTGGGTAACGAATCGTTGCTTCGCCTGACCGACCTCTCTGACGATGAGTACAGCCCGACCTGGTCGCCTGACGGGAAGCAAATTGCGTTTCTTTCATCATCGGAAGCTGGCCTCGGGCTCTACGTAGCTTCCCTGGTTGTTTCGCATTCTGTTCGCAAAGTGTATATCCCCGAAGAAACCACGCGCTGGGATCAGGGCGCTCTTTCCTGGTCTCCGAATGGCAAGAGCTTTGTGCTCGTCGATCACATGGGCGCCCAGCCAAGTTCGTCAATCTTCCTGATTGACGGGGAGAACATGCGCGCCCACGCCGTCACCAACCCTCCGCCCGGCTGGGAAGGGGATCTGAGCCCAGTCTTCTCTCCCGACGGAGAAAAGATTGCATTCTTGCGTGCCAGTGAGAGTTGGGTCGCTGACTTATATTGGATTCCGACGAGCGGTGGGGAGCCCCGCCAGATCACGCATGACGGCAAGACGATTAATGGAATCACGTGGTCCTCTGACAATCGATCCATTGTCTTCTCTTCGAATCGAGCCGGCCAATATGCGCTGTGGAAGGTCGCGCTCGACGGTGGTGTGCCTCAGCGGATGCCGGTGGGAACCGAGAATGCCACGCAGCCAGCTATCTCGCTCAATGGAAACAATTTGGCGTTCGTGGAGGGTTCCGCCATCTTTGGCATTATCCGCGTCTCGGCGTCAAAGGACGAATCGCACCCGACGAAGGAGCCGCTGATCGTCTCCTCGACCGCGCAGGATTCCGCTCCGAGCATTTCTCCAGATGGCACGCGGTTTGCCTTTCAGTCCTGGCGCTCCGGCAGTCAGCAAATCTGGGTGTCTTCCATCGACGGACAATCGCTTCGGCAATTGACTCCTCTGGATGACAAACTATCCATCTCGGGTAGTCCGTCGTGGTCTCCAGAAGGGGATCGAATCCTTTTCGATTCAAGGATTGACGGACATTCGCACATCTTCGCGATTGCGACCATCGGCGGTCGTCCGCAGCAAGTCACATTTGGCCAGGTCAACGACATCGTTCCGAGTTGGTCGGCCGATGGTCACTCCATCTATTTCCGCTCCAACCGCGGCGGGCGCTGGCAGCTGTGGAAGCTGCCGGCAACAGGCGGAACTCCGCAACCTGTCACCAGAGACGACGGGATTGTCGCTCAGGAATCGCCTGACGGCAAATGGCTCTACTTCGCGCGTGGCGGCGAGGATGGCATCTGGCGCATGCCCACTTCAGGTGGTCCCGAAGTTCGCATTCTCGATGAGCCCGCTGCGAGTTTCTGGGGTTACTGGGCAGTGAGCCGCAGTGGAATCTACTACCTAAGTACCAAACATCAGACTCCGTCGATCAACGTCTTTAACCCGGTCACACAGAAGATCTCTGTATTCTCGAAGCTGAATCGGCTGCCGCCACTGTATTCGGGTCTGAGCCTGCTTCATGATGGTCGTGATGTGCTGATCAGTGACAAGCATGACGCGGGCAGCCACATCTCGCTTGCACAGGGCGTGTTTTAAAGGAAAGGCTCCATCAGCAGCCGGTTTGGAGCCGAGCCAGAGTTGCCATTTCCCTGAATTGCGAGATTGGGAGGTCAGTCTGCACTTTTCTGTGCTATCTCGTTTGCGACCCGGTGTTTAGATTCCTTGGCGCGATACATGGCTGCGTCGGCCACGCTCAGCAAGCTGTCTTTCGTGCTTCCCGACTCCGGATAGAGAGCGGTTCCAAAGCTGGCTGAACCGTGCAGAATGTGTTTTTCAGTCACAAAGGGTTCATCGAAGCTGCGCTCCAGCCGGTGGACGATCTCTTCGGCCGCAGCAAGACTGCGCACATGAGGAAGAAGTACGGCGAATTCGTCTCCACCGAGCCTCGCCAAAATATCGTGGGGACGCAGTTGGCGCCTCAGGCGGAATGCAACTTCCTGCAGGTAAAGGTCACCGGTGTGGTGTCCGTAGAGGTCGTTGACTTGCTTGAAGCCGTCAAGGTCAATGTAGATGAGACCAAAGATACCGGCATTCCGGCGCGCTTCTTCAATCTGGACATCCATCAGCTTCTCAAGCGAGAAGCGATTATGCACGTCGGTAAGCTGGTCGAAGTCAGAGCGGTAGTGCAGGTCAGAATAAAGCCTGTGGGTTTCGATGGCGAGCGCCGCCACCTGTGCACCGACAGAGAGCGCTTTCCGTTCGTCGGAAGAGGCTGTGCGCTGGGAATCGATGCCGACATAGATGGTTCCCAGTGACGGTCCTGACCGGGAGGGAATCATTTCACTGACAACACGCAGGAGGGTTAGGTCAGGCGGATAGGTGCCTAGCGTCGCGCCTTCGTCTATCTCGCACCAGCAGAAGGCGCCATCTAGTACGAAAGAAACAAGAGATGCAACTTCTTCAACGACTTCAGCCAGAGGACGCGCGGTGATGATGCTCTCCAATATGCTGCCTCGCCGCTGCTCAATCATTGCCATGCGCCGCTCCAGGGCGGCTTCGGCTTCAATGCGCTGGGCAAGTTGCGCGGTCTGGCTCCGGACCTTTACGCGAAGCATGGTGCCCCAGGCAACCGCGGCGGCCGCAATTAACAGAAGCAGGCTGAGCGCATAAACCAGATTGCGGATCGTCAGCAAAGAAGGCTTCGCAATCACAGTTACGTCGTCGAAAGAGCGTATCAGAATATCGAAGGGAACCGGACCGTTTCGCCCGTTTGAACTTGTGGGAGAGCAGATGCCAGTAATGCGGACTCTGGAGCCGATCGGAACCTCCTTCATCGGCGAAAGCGGAATCAGCGTGTCATCGTTGGTGTGATTGTGGATCGCGGTAAATAAACGCCCCCCGGAGGAGATTACATATTCGTCTCTGGCTGCCTCGCTAGCCTCGGTTTTTACTTCCCCTTCGATGGAGACTAGATCGTATGTGTGTCCCAGGGTGATGTTATCGTTCGTTGCCAGACTCTGCCAGGTTGCCGCCTGCGGAGCGATCGGCGCGGGAATGTGACTATCGCGGACTTCGCCATCCACTAAATTCAAAAATCCGTTATGAACGTCCGGAAAGCCAGTTGCATCGGCAAGATCTCCAATTTGTAAGGGCGCGCTCATCTGCGTATTGATCCACACGCTTCTGGTGTTGTCCTCAAGCACAATGGCTGTACCCGGCTGATAATAAGTGATGGTGCCTCGAATTCGGATTCTTGCAGTAAGATTGCGCACGTTATAGCCGCTGAGGATCTTATCCATGGTGGTGACCGGAAGGGTCCATGAACTGGCACCGGCAGGCTTCAAAATAGCAATATCGGCCATTGAGGATGCGTGCAGTTCGACTCCCGTCATCTGCATCTTCCCGTCGAATAGGCCGGCAGCAACACCGGTGAACTCCACTTCGGCATCCAACAACTTTTCCAGCGGGCCGTCGTCGTCGTTCTCCACGGTTGCGTCAACGCTGTTCCCATCGACGAGCAAATGAAGGAAAGTGCTTTTCACTCGATTTCTATTGACGACGGAGGCGGAGCGTACTTTTGCCCGCACAGCGACAAGCCGGCCATCGAGTTGAGCGCGAACCAACTGTTCAAAAGTTGCGGGCACCGCTCTCGGAAGAGAAACATGGCCAAGTATCTTTATTTCGCTGCTGTCCACTATGGGATGGAAGCTCGGCTCTGTAATGCCCTTAACCTGGATGAGGTCGCCTGGAGCCAACTGGATGCCTGCAATGGCACGCACCCAGATCGCATCACCATCCTCTTGAACAAACAGACTATTGATGCTCCCGTCAAAATAGGTAACTGAAGCCTGAAAAACCACGGGAATATGCTTGCTCGCTTCAGCTTTGGTGAGGGCATGAACTGCGTGCAGGGTTGTGAGTGCGCCCGGGGCCTGAGCTCTTGCTAAGGCGACATATCCGAATAGCAATACAAACCCCGTGATCAAACGCTTCATTGGCAAGGCTCAGAAACTCACTCTCGAGCTGAGGGACGCTCTGGAAGTGTATATCGGCAAGAAAGCGAAAGACATGCTACGTAGCAATGATGAACAGCGAGGCGCGAGGGTAAATCGGTAATGAATGGGGGCTAGTCCAGTGAAGTGCCCCACTCCAAGGTTTGAAGAGGATCTAATTGGCTCAGAAAGAGCCGCATTCGATATCGAAGCCAGCATCAAGTACCACTCCTGGCATTGCCACTGGCACTCCTTTGCCAGTAGGCTGGTAATGGCGGGAGTCGATCACCGCGCGGTCGCCGAACTGATGGGAGACAGCAGCATTGAAAGGACGATGCGTTATGCGCACCTGGCGGCGCACAACCGTGCCCCAGCGGGTCGACTAAAACGAGGAGGAAATCACAGCAGGGAACTGGAACAGGCACAGTTGAAAGCAAACTGGTCACTAAAGTGGTCATGATACGGAACCCGTCCCATAAGGATGAAATGGAAGCTAGTTATAAGATAAATAATATGAACCGTTTATAATCAGTGGCCCCGTAGCTCAGGTGGATAGAGCAGCAGTTTCCTAATCTGATATTGTCGTTTATTATCAATAACTTACGAGAATTAAGATGCCCCAAAAAACCCTAAAAGGAACGCAAAGGAATTTTCTCAATGGGTTGAAATATGGGTTAAACCCAATATCCATGCGGGTGTTAGGGGCCTCGCCTTCAACCCATATTCCAACCCATTGAATTTGGAACCCCGTTGATGTCGACGTCCAAAGTTGATATCCCATTAGCGTTGCCTCGGTTCCCTCTATGGTTGTGATATGTTGGCTTGAATCGTACGCCGCAACTCGGGTATTCCTTTTTACTCTCGCCTCAAATCAAAATCCTCTCGACCTCGTCGAGCGACATCTCATCGAGCCGACGGTCATAAAGCTGGGTGGTGCGGGTGCTGGCGTGGTTGGCCATGGCGGCGCCCTTCTCGAGGGTGCCTCCGTTCTTGAGGTAGGCGGTGATGCCGGTCGCCCGGAAGCTGTGGTTGCCGACCTTCGTCATAATGCCGGCGGCCGCGGCGCGCCGGCGGATCATGGCGTGAGCGTTGGCCTGCGGCAGGGAAGTGCGTGTAAGCTCGCTGGTGCCTCGGCCGATGGTGCGAAAGAGCGACTCCTTGGGATCGGCGTCGAGGCCTGCGCCGTCGATGTAGGCGGCCAAGGCCTGCTCCAGCGCGTGATGGCAGGGCATGGCGTGATCCTTGCCCCCTTTTTCATGAAGCCGCACTCAGAGCCGGCGGTTCTGCGTGAAAGCGTCTTCGGCCTTCATCGAAAGGGCTGCGCCGATTCTGGCGAACGAAAACACCATCAGGGCGATAAGCGCCCGGTCGCGCAGCCCCGCCGGC
This sequence comes from Occallatibacter sp., assembly GCA_050015115.1. Lineage (GTDB taxonomy): Bacteria > Acidobacteriota > Terriglobia > Terriglobales > Acidobacteriaceae > Telmatobacter. The sequence continues at coordinate 20,533 of JBEKCA010000034.1, read as the reverse complement.
GTCGAAGAGTTGATTGAGTCCAGGAGGCGCCGCGCCTCGGCCGGATCGAGCACGGGCGTCTTTCCCGAGCGCACCACGTGACGCGGGCCGCGCACCGAGGCCGCGGGATTGAAGGGCACGACCTGGCCGGTGACCAGCCAGTCGAACAGATGACGGATCGCCGAGAGCTGCTGCTTCACGCTGGGCGCCGATACCTCCCGCCCCTGCAGCTCGATCCAGCCGGCCACGTGCAGCGGCAGCACCTGGGGCAGGGAAGTGACATCTATGCTTTCGCGCCGGGCGAGGAAGTCGGCCGTGACCCGCGCGTAGGCCCGCCGGGTATGCGGATTGCGGATCTGCGCGGCGAAGAATTCGAGGAAGCGCACGCCGGCGCGGCCGCCAGAGGCCGTGACCAGGGCGGGCAAGGTGGATCCGGAACGGGGAACTAGCTGGTCCGTCATGATCGAGACCTCAACAAACGGGAATCCAGGGCCAAACCTGCTCCAATTGCGGGGTGGGGAACTGAGGAGCGGGCACAGCTTTTGCCTTTTCCCTAAACTCGGTAAACTTCTTAAGCTCCCTATAACCTCGCTCCGGATACGCCGGAAGGTACGCAGCCAGGGCTCCTGCGAAGCACGATTCCCGATGGCGTAGCTTCACACTAACCCGCGGCGCCTGAAGCAGCATCAATTCAGGTCCTCTCCGGGAATCCAGAGCTGATACAGATTGCATGCCGGGCATCTGGCCTGCCGGTGAGTCTTCTGCATCTCCGCGGCCCACGCCTTCCATTGCCGGGCCTCGTTGGGTTGTGGCGTATGGTTCGCCCAGTTGGGACAGGCCTTGTCGATCAGATCGGCCTGGTAGGCAAGCCAGTCGTTATTGTGGCGTTTGAGGCGCGCCTCCAGATCCTCGATTCTGGCCTTGAGCTCCTGAATCTCGCTTTCGGGGTTCGGAGAGGCGGGCGCCACGGCGGCAGTGTCGTCAGTCATGATTTCACACTTTTCTATACTCTGATAAAGGGCATTATCACTTATAGAAATGGTATACCAGGGCGGGGATGAAAATCCCCCTTTTAAGGCGGCGGTCGTGGGTTCGATTCCCACCGGGCTCACCATTGAAAACCGGGGATTTTTACGGAGGCAGACTGGATTTCCAACAGCGCCGCCGGGGGATTGAAATTGCTGCAAGAAGTCTCCAGCGCCCTCCTTTTTGTTTCCCCTTTGATTGTTGCGAGGCCGATTTGGGCGTTTCGGCCTCGCGGTGGACGAGTCCAAGCCACAGACCGTCGCGAAATCTGAATTGTTCCCACACCGGCTACTACCAAGCTCGCGCGGACGCAGGCGACCGTGGCATCTTGAGCTATGGCTCCAGCGGACTCTCTCTCTACGAACTTCGCTGGGGGCCCAGCCGCCCGGTTTTCCCGTGAGTTCCATCGCATTACCTTCTTGGAGCATTGCTGTTTACCGTAAACCGACCGTAATTAAACTTCTTTAACCCCTCCGTTCGTCGCTCATCCCGGCTCTCGCCTGCAAAGACGAATTTCACTCGCTCCAAATTTCATTGCTGGCCGCTTCCGGAAGCGCCGAACCTGCGCAAGTTGAATCGCAGAAGTTGCACCTTTCGTGTCGGGGACTCATGCTCCGCATCGGGCGACCAGTCGCAAGACCGAAACTGCAACGCTTTTGGGCATTCCTTCGGTCGCCGGTGCGCTGGGTCGCCCGAGAGTGCGCCTTTGTGGAATCTGCCAGCAGGATCTCGATCGGTTTGCCACAGTTGGTGGCCCCCCCGCCGGCTGGTCTGTCTTCTCGCTTCGCCCTTGAAGACGCCGGTTGACCGCCACCTGTAAATTTATCGCCACATTACCTTGCGAGCTGCATTCATATATCGATTAAATGGCTCTGGTTGAAGCGGAATATGGGCTTCAACACGGTGAAGGGGCCCGTCCCTTCGATCTTCGTGGAATAAGAAAGCGGCACAGCCTGCTTACTATCCCCAAGATGGCAAGACTGTTCGCATTGACCCGCACCCTAACGTGCGGCCTTATGGAGGATTTTCATGACGCCAAGAAGGATTTTGGCCCTATTAGGGTTGTTTGCGCTTATCATGGCGACGCCCATATTCGCGCAATCGGATCGCGCCACTATCGTTGGCACGATCAAGGACTCGATGTCGGCAGTGATGCCCGGCGCTCAGGTCCGCGTGACGAACGTGGGCACAAATGCAGTTGAAACCGTAATTACCGACGAAACAGGAAGTTTCCGGGTCGGCAACCTCCCGGTCGGCAACTATAGCGTCACCATTTCCAAGAGCGGATTCAAGACTCTGGAGCGCAAGGGCATTACCTTGCTGATCGGCCAGGTCGCGGAGATCGACGGTTCATTGCAGATTGGCGGAACCACCGAGACCGTGGAAGTGGTCAGCGCGGCTCCAATTCTGCAGGCCGAGGATTCCCAGGTATCCACCAACCTGAACGCCGAAGCTGAAAGCGAACTTCCGTTGAGCGTGACGGGCAGCCGCAGCCTCGCTACTTTCATGTTCAATTACGTGCCGGGCGTAGAAGGAAACGACTACAGCTCTCATATCAACGGCGGAATGGCGATGACCAAGGAAGTGCTGATTGACGGCACCTCGGCGGTTTCGCAGTTGGGCGGTTACATCAGCGAGTCACAACCCCCGATGGAAGCCATTCAGGAGTCCGAAGTTGACACCGTCGGCATCAGCTCTGACGCAGGCCGCAGCGGCGGCGGCGTCTTCAAGTACGAACTGAAGTCCGGAGCCAATCAGTATCACGGATCAGCCTTTGGCTTCATGCACTCAGTTGGCCTGGACGCCGTGAGCGCCAACGGCAAATTGTCTGCCCTTACCGCTCCCTTTCCCGCAACTGCAGCGGCCGACCTGGCCGTGAACGAATCGCTATCAGACTGGGGCTCCAGCTTTGGAGGCGCACTCAAGAAGGACAAGCTCTTTTATTACGGCGCCTTCGAGCGCTACATGCAGTCGAATTGGCTGCTGGGAGCCCCGTCGCGCACCGTTCCCACCGATGCCATGATGGGTTTGGACCCGAGCTCTGGAGCACCCCTGGCAGGCGGCTTTGCCGACCTGAGCGCGATGCTGACGACCAGCAATGTGGTTACCACCGCGGTGCCGGTCGATCCCACGACGGGTGCATGTGCAGTAGGCGCAGCCGCGGTTCCCATTAACGTTTTTCAGGGCTCCTTTTTCCTTCCCGGCACAAACTGCGTTTTCGCAAACAACCAGATTCCCACCAGGATGATCAGCAAGACGACGGCGCAGATTCTGCAGCTCTATCACAAGTACTACCAGCCGGTGAACAATACCTCGAACAACGACGCCGGTCCAGGCTACAACCCCGATCCCTGGTTCCACAACACGCAGAGCAGCATCAAGATGGACTATAACCCGAGCGCCAATCAGCACATCGCCGGATCGTTCTATTGGGACTACGAACCGCGCATCAACGCCGATCAGGGCGGCGCATGGTCGGCCACGGCTCCCGATGGCGGCCCGATGGCCAACTCCTACTGGCACAACACCACGGCACCTGGCGCGCGCCTGAGCGATGCCATCACCATCTCGCCGAATATGGTCAATACCGTCTATGCCACCTTCAACCGCTTCCGGAATCCCAGCATCGCGGTCTCAAAGTCTGGCAAATGGGACAGCCAACTGGGCCTGGCATCCGGTGTAGGATCGGACGCCGCGGGGGAATTTCCGCTCATGTATTTCGACAGCGGGGCGTACTTCGGCAGCGCAAACTATGAGAACGGCTGGAACTTTTCTTCCATCGGCAGCCAGTATAACGACTACTATGTTGGGAACACCTTCGTCTACAACGACGAACTGTCCTGGAGCCACCACCACCACTATATAAAGGCGGGAATTGAGTTCCGCGCCATGCAGTTCAACAACAGTTCAGACGTTGGAACCTTCACCGGCGGCTATCCCATCATCTTTGATCCGACGACTACGGGCGGTTCTACCCCGTGGAATTACCAAAACGTACTCGGCAATGCCTTCGCCAGCTTCCTGCTTGGCAATGTCTACAGTGCCGAAAGCAATCCTGCTTTCTATCTGTACGGACGCCGCAAGACTTTCGGTGCCTATATCAGCGACGACATCAAAGTCACTCCGCGGCTGACTGCAAACCTGAGCTTGCGCTGGGATTTCAACAACCGGTACAAGGAAAAGTACGGTCACTGGTCCAGCTTCGAACTTGAGGACAAGAACCCGGTAACGGGCCTGATGGGTACGTACGAGTATCTGACTTCAGGGAAGCAATCCTTTGAGCGCGACCAGGACTTTTACAACTACTCACCGCATGTGGGTCTCGCCTACAAGCTGTCGCAGAAGACCGTGGCGCGGATCAACGCCGGCATCTTCTTTACGCCTCTGAATATGAACACCTGGGGCGCCGTTCCCTATGGTGGGGCGGCCTCGCTCAGCTATCACCCTGCCACCTCGGAAGGCGGCGGCTTCGAATGGGACAACGGGTATGCTCCCGTTACCACGCCAAAGTCTGCGTATACAGCAGCCTACACAGGATCCGACACAACCAGCGTCGATCCAAAGTCTTTGACGCCGGGCAACACCTGGCAATACAGTGCGGGTGTGCAACGTGAAGTGGATTCGAAAACCAAAGTGGATGTGAACTGGATTCAGAGCCGCAGCGCGCACCTGCACAGCGGTATCTTCCAGACCAACCAGCCGCATTGGCAGGACTACTACAACTACACGGTGAATGGAGTGCTCCCGTCGCAAAGCTACGGGCCCTACAACAGCTGCAGTTGGGCTGGCTCCTGTCCGTGGTACACGCTCATTACTCCTTACCCGCAGGCTGAGGCTGGCTATGGTCCTTTGCTCAGCACGGGATCACCGATGGGCAACGCCACCTACAAGAGCATGCAGTTCAGCGTTACCCGGCGCGCCTCAAAGGGGCTCTCTTTGCAGGGCAGCTATAACTGGTCGCGCACGCGCGGCGATATCGACACAGGTTTCGACGAACTGTGGGGGACAGGATCGCTGCAGAACATCTACGACCTGAAGGACGAAGCCAAGGACATCTCAGACTTCGATGTAACCCATATCGTCAAGGGATACGTGATCTATGACCTGCCGTTTGGCCGGGGCAAGCAGTTGATGTCCAATGCCAGCGTTATCACGGATGCGCTTGTTGGCGGATGGAGCCTGAGCGGCGACTTCCACTACCAAACGGGTACACCGATCCAGGTCCATTCCACCAACTACTACGGCGGATTCGGTTCGGTGTATGTGAATCTGGTTTCAGGTTGCAAGCTCACGAACGGTAAAGCCAAGGTCGGCGAGACCTGGCTGAATTCAGACTGCTTCCAAAATCCGAATGCGAAATTGGCGCAATTGGGCACCGCAGGGAATTATCTGGAGCAGGTACGCAATCCTGGCCTGGCGACAGAGGATCTTGGCGTACACAAGAGCGTTGCTGTCGGTCCGGACCAGCGGTACAATCTGACCCTTCGCATGGAGTTCTTCAACGTTCTCAACCGCGATCAGATTGGCGGTCCTAACACTAACCTTGGCGTCACGGATCTCAGCCAGTCGCTACACTTTGGTTTGATCCAGAGTTACGGTGGCGAGGGCGGGCGTGTTGGCCAGTTTGGCGCGCGCTTCACCTTCTAACTTAACCCTCAACCTTCTCTGGGCAGCCGCACGCCGGCTGCCCAGGGAATGAACGAACCTAACGTACCCAGAGCCCGCCGCGCAACCCCAATGCTGGAAAGAGGACTGGATGAAAAATGCCAAAGGAGAGAGTGATCGTATGGCGTATTCAATGAAATCAGGCTTCCGGTTCGCATTGCTTGCAGGTGTTATTTTTCTGACGGGTTGTGGAGGAGGTACTGGTGGTGGAGGAACCACCGGAGGTGGTACAACCACTACACCTCCTCAACAGTCGGCTGCTACGCCCACTATCACTACAACTGCCGCGCAAAATGGAGCGGAGGTGGTCAGTCTGGCCACGACGACTTCCGGCGCAACCATCTACTACACGACGGATGGCACGGCCCCCACTGCTTCTTCGCAGGTCTATGAAGCGCCATTTCTCGTAGCCTCGAACCTAACCGTCAATGCGATTGCCTCGGCTTCCGGAGATACGGATAGCAGCGCCGCTACAAAAGCATTCACACCTAATATCGCTTCTGGAACGCTTGTATGGTCCGAAGACTTCGCGAACTCCACGGGCGCCAATGCGCTGCCCAATTCGTCGGTGTGGACGTATGATGTGGGTACTGACTGCTGTGGCAACAACGAGCTTGAGACCTATTGCGCCGCGGGTTCCTCAGTCTCGCCGTGCAACACAGCCAACCCCAATGCCTACGTGGACACCAGCAACACTCTGCACATCGTCGCGCTGAATCCTTCGGCCAGCGTGTACACATCAGCGCGGCTCAAGACCGAAGGCCTCTTCAGCTTCCAATACGGACGCATCGAGGCGCGCATCATGGTGCCCGAATCGCAGGGCATGTGGCCAGCCTTCTGGTTGCTCGGCAACAACATTACCACTGTCAGTTGGCCGGCCTGCGGTGAACAGGACGTATTGGAGCACATCGACGGCAGCGACACGCCATTCGGCGGCACCGGCACTGCTCCCGGCTATGACTGGACTCAGTCGTCAATTCATGGGACCAACCTGAATGGCGGCACTCCATACACCACGGCAGGGTTTTCCGCTGCCGATTGGCACATCTACGGAATGATCTGGAGCAAGGGGAAGGTCCAGTATTATGTCGACGATCCGACCAATATCTATGAGACTTTCAACGCCAGCACCTCAACTGGGACATGGCCCTTCGACACCGGCGCCAACTTCATCATTCTCAATCTTGCGGTAGGCGGCAGTTGGCCAGGTTCGCCCAACTCCAGCACAATTTTCCCCTCGGAGATGCAGGTGCAGTACGTGAACATTTACAGCAATTGAAGCAGTACTTTGCCTCGCTTGCGGGAGTCGGCAATCTGACGGCCTGTACTTTTAGGCTGGTCCGGCTCCCATTCAACCTTGAATCGTATTGCCTGCCGCGGAAGGGCGCCGGACGCGCTACCTGTGCCGCGAAAAAATCAGAAAGAAAGAGATCGATGTCGCACAAGAAAAATTGTCTCGGAGGCGCATCCGTCGCCATTGCCGCGCTTCTCGCCTGCATGACCCCGGCCTGCGTCTTTGCGGCGGAGCCAGGCACGAAGGCTGACGCCGAACATAAAGACTGGACCCTGGTTTGGAGCGACGAGTTCAACGGCCCGGATGGCAGTTTGCCCGATCCCAACAAGTGGACGCTCGTTACCGGCGGTTCAGGCTACGGAAACCGCGAGTTGGAGAGCTACACCGACCGGCCCCTCAATGTGCATCAAGAAAAGGGAAACCTGGTCATTACCGCAAGGAAAGAGGGCTTCACCGGCGTCGACGGCAACGCTCGGGAGTATACTTCCGCGCGACTACAGACTAAAGGCCTCTTCGAAGCCCAATATGGCCGGATTGAGGCTCGCATCAAGGTGCCTGACGGACAGGGAATCTGGCCAGCATTCTGGATGATGGGCGGCAACTTCGACACAGTCCAATGGCCTGACTGTGGCGAGATCGACATCATGGAACATATTGGGTCCGAGCCCGCTAAAGTCTATGGCAGCCTGCACGGCCCAGGGTACTCGGGAAGCGAACCACTCACCCGCGGATACGCTCTCCCCAATGACGCCCGCTTCAGCGATGCATTTCATCTCTTCGCCATCGAGTGGGAACCGAATGTGATTCGCTTTTATGTGGATGGCAAGCTGTTCGAGACGCAAAGCTCTGCCACTCTTCCACCCCAAAGACGCTGGGCCTTCAACCATCCTTTCTATGTGCTCCTTAACGTTGCCGTGGGTGGTTACTGGCCAGGTGAGCCCAACCAGACCACCGTCTTTCCCGCCTCTATGCTGGTTGACTACGTGAGGGTTTACAAGCCCGCCAAGGCGAATACCGATTCTGCCGCCAGGCACTGAACTTCCGCTCTCACCATCCGCTCCGGAGGCTTCCACAGTTCCGGAGCGGGACTGCGCAGCACATTCTTCGACGAGCTTTCCGCGCAGCCCCTATAATGGATTCCTGATGGCGAATGGAAAGTGCGCCTCCCCCCGCGCATCTCGGCGTCGTGAGGTGGATAAGAATGCGGCCTGATACCTCGAATCCCACATCGAAAGAAAGCCTGTCTGGGCTGAACTCGTCCGGCGCTCGATCATCGGCTCCCTCAGATTTTCACAAGGAGCGGGAAGAACTGCACCGTGTCCTCGATCATCCCGAGATCAGCCGTTCAGCGGGCCTGGTCCGCTTTCTCTCCTTCATCTGCACCAAGTATTTCGACGGAGAAGCCGACGAGATTCGCGAATACTCAATTGCCGTAGAGGCGTTGGGCCGCAAAGAAGCTAGCTTCGACTCCCGCGTCGACCCCATCGTAAGGGTGACGGCGCGCGCCCTGCGCAAGAAGCTTGCGGATTTTTATGAGGTTGAGGGCAAAGACGACCCACTCCAAATTGTCCTTCCGCTGGGTCACTATGTGCCACAATTCATTCCTCGTCCCGAACCGGGGAGCCATTCCGCTATTTCCCCTGCTCTCTTAGTGGATGATACGGATGGCGACAGCCTGGAATTGACGCCGGATTACAGCCATCAGAGGCCTTCCACTTTCAGAACCCGTTTGGAGTCAATCCATTGGGGTCCCGTGTTGAAGGGGGCGGCTGTTGCAGCCGCGCTGGCCATTGTCTTTACCGGTGGATTCTTTTTTGGGCGGCGCGGAGACGTGCGTACCGTCGCCATGAGCGAACCTCCAGCGTGGGGCGATCCGATCTGGAGCGATGAATTCGACGGCGCAGCGCAGCAATCCCCCGATCCCTCCAAGTGGTCCTTTGATACCGGGAGCGGCGGCTGGGGCGAAAGACAGATTCAGATATATTGTGCACCTGGAGATAGCAGTTTCCGAGAGTGTAACCCCCACCGTCCCAATGCCTTTCTCGATGGGTCAGGCCATTTGGTTCTGCGCGCAGAAAAGACGCCCGACGGTTTCTGGACGTCGGCCCGCATTACCACCAAGGGGTTGAAGAATATCGAATATGGCCGAGTCGAAGCGCGCATGAAGTTGCCAGTCGGCACCGGCCTCTGGCCCTCATTCTGGATGCTGGGATCGGATTTCCCGGCAGTTGGGTGGCCAGCCTCCGGCAGCTTCGACTTCATTGAAAACGTGGCTCTCAAATCCGGCAGCAATGGCCTGGGGCCAAGCATTATCCGATCTACGCTGCATGGACCGCACTACTACGGCGCCAATGGCCTGTGGCACGACTTTCGCATGCCCAATGGCACCAGAGTTGACGACGGGTTCCACACCTATGGCGCAATCTGGTCGCCGGGAATGATTCAGTTCTACGTCGACGATCCGGCCAACGTTTATTTTGTGGCCAGTTCCAGCAGCGTACCTGAGGGCGGGCAGTGGGTCTTCGACCATCCTTTCTTCCTGGTGATCAATTTGGCGATCGGCGGAGACTGGCCCGGCGATCCTGACGCCACCACGCCCAATCCAGCCGACATTGTGGTGGATTACGTGCGGGTTTACAAGATTCCAACCACGCCAGCTCCTTCCATTCAATGGCAGCCGGTGCAGGTGAAGACCGGTTCCACGGTAGCCAGCAACGTGCTTTTGAGCGCGCGCCGCTACTCCGGGCGCGTCCATCTCTCCTGCTCTACCGAGCCCGCCACAGCAGTCTGTTCGCTGGCTACCCCGGTGGTGAACTTTTCCGATACGCTCTCCCAACAAGATACGATCACCCTCTCCACCGACTCCTTTACCAGCAGCGGTAGAATCGTGGCTCCGCCAGGGCGCTACAAGGTGACCATCACCGCGACCAGCATCAGCGGCGACCACTCGCAGCTCACGGTGCCCTTCGACGTGCGCTGAGCTGAATACTGGCTGAACCGAATACAGATGGACGATCTGCTTTGGCAATGGAGAAACGTCCGATTCATCGATCGATACTGACTCGAGCGTGAGTTTGTCTGCGAAGCGAAGGGTCTTCTGCCTTTTCTCGCGACCGGCTGCTCAAAATTCGAGTATCGTGCTCCAAAACAGCACTTTGTCGCCTGAGGAACTGGAACGGCGGCTGATCAAGTCAGACCTTCCACAATAACTTCAACTCTGCGGCTGACGAGAAAAAGGGAGGCAAATCGGCCAATTTGAAGAAAACTGACGCACATTTTGGCTAGTTTGTACCATTCTAGTGAGCATTATGGCATAATATGGTCATATAAACTTCGCTTTCTGCCTGTGCGCCAAGGCCGCTGGAGTGGGAAAAATGCCGATCTTCGCCCATGAAATGCTGCGCGAGATCTATGAACAGCCAGAGGCGCTACGCCGCACAATGAGGCTCTATCTGCCGCCTCAAGCCGGCAGCGGCCTGAAGCCGGATGTTGCCGACCTGCTGGCGGAGTGGTCCATTCGAGAGGGTGAAATCCTGATCGCCGCGAGCGGTTCCAGTCGCCACAGCGGCCTGTTCGCCGAGATTCTGCTGGAGGACCTGGGCGGCCTCGCGGTGGATGTGGAGTATGCCAGCGAATACTGTTGCCGCGGCGGCCACGAGGACAAGGGAGCGCGTCATCCGAGCGTTCTGGTGCTCTCGCAATCGGGAGAAACCTCAGACACGCTAGCGGCTTTGAGCGAGGCGCACCGGCGCGGACAGAAAACCCTGGCCATTACCAACGCAGTCGACTCCACGATGGCCTGCGAGGCGGATGTCTCGATGCCTCTGGCAGCCGGTGTGGAAAAAGCGATCCCGGCCACCAAGAGCTTTACCTGCCAGTTGGCCGTGCTGTTTCTGCTCGGACTCTATGAATCGCGCCGTTTGGGACGCATGAAAGCGCCAGCGCTCGAGGCAAACATTGAGCAGTTGCAGGCGCTGCCCGGAAGTATCGAAGGGCAGCTCGAGGGCTGGCGGGAGCAGACGTCCAGTCTGGCGGGCAAGTACAAAACTGCGGCAACCTTCCTCTACCTCGGCCGCGGAATACACTACGCCATCGCACGCGAGGGAGCCTTGAAGATGAAGGAGGCTTCTTACGTTCACGCCGAGGGTTATCCGGCGGGCGAACTGAAGCATGGCCCAAATGCGCTGGTTAGCGATCGCGTTCCGCTGGTCGTGCTGGCAACGGTGGATCGTCAGTTGGCAGCCTCAGTAGTGCGCTATGAGCGGACGCTGCAACTGTTGCGTGATATGAGGACGCAGGGAGCCAAGGTCATCGGCATCGCCAACGCGGGCGACCGGGAAGTGGCGGAGTTGGTCAGCGATTGTATCGAGGTGCAGCCGACGACTGAATATCTGCTGCCCATAGTGGAAGTAGTGCCTTTGCAGCTTTTTGCTTATTTCATGGCTCTGGAACACGGCGTGGACGTGGACCGTCCCAGAAACCTTTCCAAGTCGGTTCTGGAGCAATAGAGTGCCCACGATGGCCGCAAAGGCGCGGCTCTTGAGGTCTCGACACTCCAGTTTACTTTTGCTCGCTATCGGGGATAGCCATCATGCGCCTACGGGCAAGGAGAACAGATGATTGACACAAAAATGAGCGTGGGATTCTATGGCCACACGCGCCAATACCACAACATCCAACCGGAAATCGATGCCCAGATCAAGGACGTATTGGAGAGTGGCCAGTATGTGCTCGGGCCCGTACTGAAGCGGTTTGAGCAGGAGCTTGCGGACTTCCACGGAACCAAGTACGCCATTGGCGTGGGCAACGGAACCGATGCGATCTGGCTGGTCCTCGAAGCCCTCGGCATCGGCCCCGGCGACGAAGTTATCACCCACACCAATACCTTCTTTGCCACCGCGGAAGCGATCTGGCTGCGCAGAGCAAGCGCTGTGTTTGTCGACAGCGACGCGAAGACCAATTGCATTGATCCGGCCAAGATTGAGGCTGCGATCACTCCCAAGACCAAGGCGATCATTCCGGTTCATCTCTACGGGCAATGCGCCGAGATGAAGGCCATCAAGAAGATTGCCGACAAGTACAAGCTCTACATTATTGAAGACAACGCGCAGGGCATCGCCTCTCACGGTGAGGGATTCAGGGTTGGCGAATTGAGCGACGCGGTCGCCACAAGCTTCATCATCCAGAAAAATCTGGGATGCTTTGGCGACGGCGGAGCAGTAGTCACCAACAACCCTGAGATCGACCGCATTATCCGCAAGCTGCGCAATCATGGATCGGAAAAACGCTCCTGCCACAGCGTTGGATATAACAGCCGCCTGGACGATCTGCAGGCCGGCGTGCTCAGCGCAAAGCTGAAGCACATCGACGAGTGGAGCGACATGCGGCGGGCCTGGGCCGCGCGTTACACCAAGGGCCTGACTGGCGCGAAGACGATTACGCTGCCTTACGAGATGCCGGGCTACCGCCACGTCTACCACCTCTACGTCGTCGAGACCATCAACCCGGCGCACCGCGACGCACTTTTGAAGTTCCTGAATGACGAGGGCGTCGATGCAAAGTCTCACTATCCGATCGCGATCCACCAGCAGGCGGGCTATCCGTGGGGCCATGAAGCGCGCATCGTCGGATCGATTGCGAATTCGGAACGCAACGCGGCTTGCTGCGTCTCGCTGCCCATGTTCCCCGAGCTGACCGCCGAGGAAGTGGACTATGTGATCGACAAGGTTCTCGAGTGGGACGGGAGGAACAAGTGAGTCAGAAATATCGAGTTGTGGTTGTGGGCATGGGCAAGCGTGGAATGCACCATGCCCTGGCGTTTCAAGCCAACGGGCGCTTTGATGTAGTGGGGGTCTGCGATATCGACCCAACTCGGTTGGATGCGGCGGCGGCTAAATTTGGCGCCGCCAAGGGTACGGACGCGCATCAGTTGTGCGCGTCCCTCAAGCCCGACGTCTTCTGCTTTTGCACTCTTCCTAACCTGCGCACGCCCATGATCCAAGCGGGGATCGACGGCGGGGCGCGGTTGATCGCATTTGAAAAGCCGGTGGCGCTGACGACCAACGAGGGCTTCGAGGTGAAGCGCCTGCTCGACGCGGCCCACGTGAAGGCCGTGGTGAGCCATCAACACCGCTATGGCGAACATTATCGCAAGGTGAAGGAAATCGTTGCCAGCGGCGCACTGGGGCGGGTTCATACCGTGTACGGCACGTCCACGGGCTGGATGACGCATATGCTCTCGCACCTGATCGACTACACGCGCTGGTTCAACAATGAAGCGCCTGCCGAGTGGGCGATGGCGCAGGCCGCAGGTCGCTTCAAGCTGGCCGACAACCATCCCTCGCCCGACTACATCGCTGGGTTCGTCCAGTTCGCCAATGGCGTGCGCGGCGTGTACGAGTGCGGAGCCGGAGCGCCGGATGTTCCGGAATCCGAAGCCTGGTGGCGCAAGTGCCGCATTGGCGCGCAGGGAACTGACGGCTTTGCGGAAGTCATCACCGGTGGCGGCTGGCGCGCAGTCACCAAAGACGGCGCATTCTCAGGTCCGGGCAACATGAACTACGACCTGGACATGCCGCCTTATGTGCAGGAGATCGCCGACTGGCTGGATGACGACAAGAAGGTTCACTCATGCAATTTTGACAGCGCCTACGCGGGCTTTGAAATCATGATGGGGCTCTGCCGCTCGGCTGCAACCGGCGGGCAGGTGGCGCTTCCGCTGAGCGGCGCGCTCGATGAGCTTGAACTTCTCAAGACTCACATCGGCGATCGCAAGGTATTGCTGTCGAGTTCAGTGAATGCCAAGGAGTACGGGGTGGTCTGAAACACTGGCGTCTCAATTCAGAAGTGGATCCAGCACAACAAGGAATGCGGGATCCACCTTTATGTTTTCCTCTAGTATTGGATCAGTATTCGGGTTGCCGTTTTTGAGATACTGCGGTGAGAAGAGCTACGCACCCCGGCGGCTTGTTCGCTGTCAAAGCATTAGAGCCACGTGAGCGGAACTCCGGAAGAAGGTCAACGATGACCGCCAGCACCATCGTCAGCGAAGAGCGGTCCAACCGCCGGCATCCCGCCGCATGGGTTCCGACTCTCTACTTCGCCGAAGGCCTTCCCTACTGGGCCGTCAGCTACCTTGCCCTGATCTTCTATCAGGCCATGGGAGTTCGGAACACTAACACGACACTAATTGTCAGCTTGCTAGCTTTTCCCTGGACTCTGAAACCGATTTGGAGTCCGATGTTGGAGATGTACAAGACCAAGAAATTCTTTGTGGTCGGTACACAGCTTATCGGCGGGTTGAGCCTGGTGCTGATTGCCCTGTCGTTGAATTTACCGGGATATTTTGGCTATTCCATTGCACTCCTCGCAGTTTTGGGGTTTTGTTCGGCGACCCACGACATAGCGGCGGACGGCATCTACATTGCAGCCCTCACGTCCAAGCAACAGGCTGCCTATGTGGGCTGGCAAGGCGGTTGCTACAACCTGGCAAGGATTTTTTGCACGAGCGCTTTGATCTGGCTGATAGGGATTCTCACAGACAGATTTGCCCGAGCGCACGCCGCCAATCCGGTGGTTCATGCCTGGATGGTAGCTTTCGGCATTGTTGGGTTGTTGCTGATTGCGATTGGGCTTTACCACATGCGAATGTTACCCACCGGAGGAGAAGAAAGGAAATCCGAGAGCATACGGCAGATGGCTCTGACCTTCTGGGACGTTGTGGTCTGCTTCTTCAAGAAGAAGAACATCTGGCTGCTATTAGTCTTTATCTTTCTCTATCGCGCAGGTGAAGGGCAGGTCATCAAGGTCGGTCCTCTCTTTTTGCGTGCCGCGCGCTCGACCGGCGGACTCGGATTGAGCTTGCAAGAATTTGGAACTGTCGGATTCTTTGGCAGTTTGTCTTTCCTTGCGGGTAGCATTTTGGGCGGGTACTTCATTGCTCGATTAAGTTTGAAACGTGCATTGCCCTGGCTCATCCTGGTCTTAAACCTGCCCATGATCGCGTACTGGTACTTGAGCGTGGCGTTGCCGGTGAATCCCGTCCTGATTGCTACCGCGATGAGTGTTGAGATGTTCGGATACGGCTTCGGATTTGTCGGTGTCATTCTGCTCATGATGCAGGAGATTGCTCCGGGAAAATACCAGACAGCCCACTACGCGTTTGCAAACTCGCTAATGAATCTTGGCGTCATCTTGCCGGGAGCGGTGAGCGGATGGATTCAGACCAAGCTTGGTTACACGAATTTCTTCATCTGGGTAATCATCGCGGCATTGCCCGCGCTGGTTCTCTCGCGCTTCATCCCGATTCGCGGAGGAGCGCAATCTCCTGCGTTGCCGGTCGCTGAGCCACAGGGATAGTTCATCGCCAAGTTAATAAGGAGTTATCGCAATGGTTAACAAACCGCAAGCCGAAACGCTGGAGTCGACACCAGCCGAGACTTATGCAGGATTGAAGGCCGTCATACTGGCCGCGGGCAAGGATGCCATCACGGCAACCGGCGAGCCGCTGGTGCTGCAAACCCTGGGTGAGCGCAGCATTTTAGAGTGCGTTGTGCAGAATGCTTTGCAGGTAGTTCGTCCCGAGGATATTTATGTCGTTGTTGGTTATCGCCAGGACGATGTGCGCGCACAGCTGGGTCCGAAGTTTCACTATGTCATCCAGGAAGAGGCCCTGGGTACTGGACATGCGATGTTACAAGTTGCAAAGGTACTCAAGGATTTCCCCGGCAATCTGTTGGTCCTCTATGGCGATACGCCACTTTTCCGGCCCGATTCGATTCGCGGGTTGCTTAATCGCCATCAATTGCAAAAGGCCGACCTCACGCTGCTCACTGCGAATGTCGACCGCAAACTGCCTTACGGGCGCATTATTCGCGACGCCACGGGTCAGATCATCGACATCATTGAAGACACCGAAGCCTCGCCAGATGTGCGGCAGATTCGTGAGTTGAATGTCGGCGCTTACGTATTTAATGCCGGGGTGATCACGGTTGCGCTTGAGAGCCTGACTCCTTCGCCGCGCGACGGCGACTACCGGTTGACCGACTGCGTTCATCAATTGATTCGCTCCGGTCTGCGGGTCGTCAATTATCAACTTTACGATCAGGACGAAGTGCAGGGCATCAACACTGCGCAGGATCTCGAACATGCTGAGTTCATTTTGCAGAAGCGTCTCTTTCGTCCGCACCGGCAGGAAGAGCAGAACCAGGTGGCCTTCGGAACAGGTGGCTGGCGCGCAATTATTGGTGAAGGCTTCACCATGCACAACGTGCGGCGGCTAAGTCAGGCTTTGTCCAACGAAATCACGCGGCGCCGAGACGAGAAGCGTGGAGTGCTGATCGGCTATGACCGGCGTTTTCTTTCGAAGCAAGCCGCGGACGCATCTGCGGAGGTTTTTGCCGGCAATAACATCCCGACTATCCTATTAAGCGAGGACGCGCCCACGCCGCTGATCACCTATGCTACAGCGCTCGAATGCGCTGCCTATGGCCTCGTTTTTACGGCCAGCCACAACCCCCCGGAATGGAACGGGCTCAAGGTCTTTCGCACTGATGGCTCGCTTTTGCTCGACGATGAAACTCGCAAGATCGAGTTAGAGACCAATGCACTAACTCCCAATGATGTAATCAAGCTTGAACTCGACATCGCGCTTGAAGCCGGAATTGTGAGACGAAAAGACTACACCAACCCATATGTGAATGCCGTCGAGGAACTGATCGATCTCGATTCGATTCGCAAGGCCGGGCTCAAGGCAATCGTCGATCCTATGTATGGAGTCGGACAGCTAACGTTGGGCATCGTTCTGACCGAGGCCAGGTGTCGCGTCACGTTTATTCATGAGCGCCACAATCCATTGTTTGGCGGACGTTCACCGGCTCCGAGCCTCGAGGGCCTGCGCTCGTTGAGTTCGCAAATGCAGGAGGTCGGTTACGATGTGGGCTTGGCGATGGACGGCGACGCCGATCGCATCGCGATTCTCGATGAAAAAGGTCGATACATTTCGGTCAACGACCTTTTGCTGCTGCTCTATTGGTATCTCCACGAGGTGCGCGGGGAGCGTGGCGGCGTTGTGCGCAATCTCGCAACGACTCACTTGCTCGACCGGCTTGCGAAACACATGGGCGAGGAGTGTTATGAGGTTCCCGTCGGCTTCAAGCACATTGTCAACGTAATGCAGCAGCACAATGCGCTGCTGGGGGGCGAATCGTCGGGCGGCTTAACCATCCGCGGGCACATTCTCGGCAAGGACGGTATCTTCGCATCGGCCTTGGTTGTCGAGATGCTTGCGCGCACTGGTCAGAAGATCTCAGAATTGCGAGATCGCGTCTATGCCATCACCGGGCCGCTCTATGACCTGGAAGAGGGAATTCCTGCGACGCCTGAAATGCGAATCGCCGTTCCACGCCTGCTGAAAGAGGCGCCAACAAGCCACATTGGCAAATATCCTGTGACGCGGATATCGCACGCCGATGGCACCAAGCTTTTCCTCGAAAACGATAACTGGGCGTTGCTGCGCTTCTCCGGTACCGAGCCAGTTCTCAGGCTTTCCGTTCAGGCCGACACGGAAGAAAAAGCAGCCGAGCTCATCCAGTGGCTTCGGCAGTTTGTAACGGCAGGGAAGTAAGCTCGATGTCAGCGTGCATTCTTCATTGGAGGTAGTACTTGCGCTACGGTTATTTTGACGACGAACGCCGGGAGTATGTGATTGACCGGGTCGATGTGCCGGTTTCCTGGACCAACTATCTTGGCGTGAAGGATATGTGCACCGTGGTTTCGCATAACGCGGGTGGATACTCTTTCTATAAGAATGCCGAGCATCATCGCATCACGCGCTTTCGCGCCAACGGCGTTCCGCTCGATCGCCCTGGGCACTACGTCTACCTGCGCGACGACGATACTGGCGAATATTGGTCGATCTCCTGGCAGCCCGTAGGCAAAAGCTTGGACGCAGCAAAATACGAATGCCGTCACGGCCTTTCTTACTCAACGTTTTCCTGCGAATATCAAGACATCAGCGCTGAACAGACTCTTTTCATTCCTATCGACGACGATGTCGAGTTATGGGACGTAAAGATTCGAAATGCTGGCACAAAACCGCGCCGGCTTAGTGTATTCGGCTACGTGGAGTTCTCATTTCACCACATTGAGATCGACAATCAAAACTTGCAAATGAGCTTGTACGCCAGTGGCGCAAACTGCCGGGATGGCATGATTGAGTATGACTTTTTCTACGAGCCATCGACTTATCACTATTTCGCGGGTAACTTTGATCCAGATAGTTATGACACAACGCGCGACAGCTTTCTCGGCAGATACAGGACAGAGACCAATCCTCTCGCCGTCGAGCAAGGTAAATGCAGCGGAAGTGAGGAGTTGGGCGGAAATCACTGCGGCGCTTTACAGAAGAGCATCGTAATCGCGCCGGGTAAAGAGTCCCGCCTCGTCTTTATGCTGGGCGTTGGTCCAAGGGCAAAAGGGAAAGAGATCAGGAATAAGTACTCCCGTCTGGCGAATGTCGATAAAGAGTTTGCTGCACTCGGGAACTACTGGTGGAAGAAACTTGCTGTGCTCCAATGCAAGACTCCGCACCAGGGGCTCAACACCATGGTCAATACCTGGACGCTCTATCAGGCGGAGACCTGCGTCGTCTGGTCGCGCTTTGCGTCGTTTATTGAAGTGGGTGGGCGCACGGGCCTGGGCTTTCGCGACACATCGCAGGATGTGATGAGCGTGGTTCACACGAACCCCGAAAAGTGCCGACAGCGCATCGTCGAGTTATTGAAGGCGCAAGTTGCTCAAGGTTACGGCTTGCACCTTTTCGATCCTGACTGGTTCGATACTGACAAGCCGAAGGAACCGGAGTTCAAATCACCCACGATCGCACATGCGCCCGACGTCAAGAGCATGATTCATGGCATTGAGCACGCCTGTTCCGACGACGCCCTCTGGATTGTCGTCACCACCTGCGAATACGTCAAAGAGACAGGCGACAATGCACTGTTCGACCAGGTGTTACCTTTCGCCGATGCGGGAGAAGCTACGGTGTATGAACACCTCAAGCGGTCGCTGGATTTTTCGGCGGAACAAATTGGCAAGACGGGCATCTGCAAAGGTCTTCGCGCCGACTGGAACGATTGCCTGAATCTCGGCGGCGGCGAGAGCGCGATGGTTTCATTCATGCACCATTGGGCATTGCGCGGCTTTGTTGAAGCCGCGGAATATTTGGGCCGTCACGATGACGCGAAAAAATACCGCAGCTTGGCGCAAAAGGTCCAGGCGGCTTGCGAGCGAGAGTTATGGGACGGCGAATGGTACTTGCGAGGACTGACAGCCAAAGGCCAAAAAGTCGGTTCGCGAGAGTGCGAAGAGGGCAAGGTCTTCCTTGAGAGCAATACCTGGGCCGTAGTTTCGGATGCTGCCTCTGACGAGCGAGGCAAGTCAGCAATGGATGCTGTTGATAAGTATCTGTTTTCCGAATACGGTATTCACTTGGCGTGGCCCGCCTTTTCGAAGCCAAATGACGACATCGGATTTATTGGGCGAGTCTACAAAGGCGTCAAGGAAAACGCATCCATCTTTAGTCATCCCAATCCATGGGCGGTAATCGCCGAGTGCAAGCTGGGCCGCGGAGAGCGCGCGATGAAATTCTATAACTCCCTGCTCCCCTACAATCAAAACGACAAAATCGAGACCCGCGAAGCAGAGCCTTATTCTTACTGCCAGTTCGTCATGGGCAAGGATCACACGGCTTATGGGCGCGCGCGTCATCCGTGGCTCACTGGAAGCGGCGGCTGGAATTACACGGCCGTAACTCGCTGGATCCTCGGCGTTCGCTTGAGCTTTGACGGATTGATCCTCGACCCTTGCATTCCAGGCGACTGGAAACAATTCAGCGTCACCCGTCAGTGGCGAGGAGCAACTTTCGAGATTACCGTCAACAATCCTTCAGGCGTTCAAAAAGGCGTCACTGGAATTACTCTCAACGGAATCTCTGTGCATGGTGCGATCAAGCCGCAGCCCGCTGGATCGGTCAACGAAATTGTGGCCACGATGGGATGATGCTCCATTCCTTCGCTGGTGATGGAACTGCCGACGTTCTATTGTCTCTGTAATCGCCACTTTTGAGGTTGCATTACCGCCTTTTGGGCGGTTAGAAATATTTATCGCTTTTTCTTCGCTTTTCGGACCCTCCTGTTGTATGCTGGCATCGCAACACAGGAGGTTGCCAAATGGACTTTCAACAAGAGTTGATTGCCGAATACGACCGTGAGACCGCCAAGACACGCAAGATGCTGGAGGCGATCCCCGCCGATGCCGATTTCACCTACAAGCCCCACCCCAAATCCATGAGCCTGGGCCGGTTAGCCGGACACTTGGCCGAGACGGCCGGGGAGTGGGCGACGACTACCTTTACCACCGACAAGCTGGAGTTTCCGGCAGACCATAAGATAACGTACGCTATTTTTCGCACATTTGATTTGCCCTTGGCTGCGGTTGGTTGGTACAAGCAGGAGGAGCAAGACCTCTGAGGCAAGCACGATGGAACTAGCCATGGGAGTGGGAGTTGGG
>JBEKCA010000033.1:0-41067 GCA_050015115.1 Occallatibacter sp. | reverse complement strand
TCTTACGTGGATAAATAGCGATTCTGATAACACCGAAGAGCTTTAGTCCCCGCAATGCTGTTCCTCTATGCATTCAAAACCACAACCCATGGTGTCCACCTGAGTCAAATGGATACCCATCTTGGATGAATTCGTAGAAGGTGCCCCCTCAGGGGCTAAAGCCCAAGTTGTCTGGTGCCGTTTACGGCACGACTGAAGTCGTGCCCTGACACAAGGCCAATCGTGCCCTGACACAAAGTCAATCGCGACCTGACAGAACTAATCTGCCTGGACATAAAACCAGTCGTGTCCGGACACAAGGCCAATCGCGCCCGGACACAAAACCATATTGTGGCCTGACACAGGGCCAATCACGCCCCGACAGAAGACCAATCGTGCCCTAACATAAAGCCACCATTTTTTGGGGAGGTTCCAGCGATACCGGGGCAGTCTAACATCTTTGCATATGGGCAAAGACGAGCGCGTCATCGGCGCCTAAACTCGACTACCGATCAGTTTCTCTCTCACTTTTACCGCTTCCACGTGCTTGATTGATTGAGCCTTTCAAACCATCATCGATTTTGTGAAACAGGTATTTGTCATTTCTTTGTCATTATGTAATTTTCTCTGTCAGCGAGCCCAGCCAGCACCCAGGCCATAGGACAATTGAAGAATCGAAGAATCGATCTCAGGTGACACGCCTTGTAAGTCTCGGTTTGACTTGTCATCGGTCTCACAAGTTTGATCTCGCTGACCTTGGCCGGCGGCCTGACAAAAGGATTGACCACAATGGAAACGATACTCGTCATTGAAGACGACCCACGCATTCAGAGGGCACTTGCGCGACAGTTCACCGCGGAGGGATACACAGTTCACGCTGCTTCGAATGGCGATGCGGGATTGGCAGCGGTATCTGAGGTTCGACCCCATGCGGTGGTGCTGGATCTGATGCTACCGGGACTCTCTGGCCGCGAAATCTGCAAAAAGATCAAGAGTGAATCGGAGCAAACACCGGTCATCATTCTGAGTGCTGTTTCGGAGGTCGCAGACAAGGTTCTTTTGCTCGAATTGGGCGCTGACGATTACGTGACGAAGCCTTTCAGCCCGCGCGAATTGCTGGCCCGCGTGCAAGCAGCTATCCGGCGCAACCATCGTTCCGCATCCCTGCCATCAGAATCGCAAGATACCTACTCCTTTGGAGCTATTACAGTGAATTTCACACGCATGAATATCGTGAAGCAAGGCGTGAGCGTTGTGCTCACAGCGCACGAGTTTAAATTGCTCAAGTATTTTATAGAACACTCTGGCCAGGCGATCAGCCGGGAGAAACTGCTCAACGAAGTTTGGGGGTATCATCACTATCCCACAACCCGCACGGTCGATAACCTGCTGCTGAAGCTACGACAGAAACTCGAACCAGATCCAGCAAATCCGGTTTATTTTCAAACCATGCATGGAATCGGCTATAAGTTTGAGTTACAACCGACAACGGTCAGGCAATAGGAGAGCATGAATGCGCCCGTTGCGAATGCGCACGACACTGCTCATTGCGCTGTTTTCGCTCTCGATCGGGCTGAGCACGCTCGGGTTGCTGATCATCCGAATACATATCCAGAATCAAATTCAGAAGGAGTTGGCCTCCGACCTGGCCCGCTTCGTCATCTCTTTTCAGCAGCAGGAGAAGCAGGATCTGTCGATGCTCGAACGCGAGGCCTCGCTACTGGCCAATATTCCGAGCCTGAAAGCGCTGCTTACAACCCAGGATGACCGGACTATCGCCGATGGAAGCATCGACTTCTGGGAGTTGAGCGGGAGCAGTTTCTTCGCGCTTCTTCGCCAGGACGGGAAGCTAATCACATATTCCAATCAAGGGAACCAACTCGACCGGGAATCAGTTGCGCGCGAATTAAGCGTCTACACGCAATTGGAGAAGGCCCCGCGCATTGTTGCCATCAACGGCCGTCTCTACGCGGTTTCGGCGCAGCCTCTGTTCTTCGGACCGGCAAGCGCGAATACTCGTCTCGGTTATGTGGTTATCGGCAATGCTATCGATGAGTTATTGTTGAGCCGCCTGCGGGAGCTTGCCGCGGCGGAGGTTGTCTTTACAGTGGACAACGGGATCGTGCTTAGCACCTTGAACTCGAATCTGGATGCGAAGCTCAGTGGAGGTAAGAGCCTCTTCGACAAGGCTCTTGACCAGGAAACGGTGTCGCTGGGCGGCGAGCGGTATCTCGTCACCTCTGTCGATCTGAATAGTGCAGGCAGTCACAAAGTGCACCTTACGGTCTTGAAGTCGTACCGCCAGGCAAGTATCTTCCTTGACCGCATCAATCGCTGGATTACGGTGCTGGGGTTGGTTTCGATGCTTGTTGGCGCGTTACTTGCAGTGGCAATTGCACGCAGGATCACGCGGCCTCTCGAGATTCTGACCGCTGGGTCGAGGGCGCTTGCTCAAGGGGATTTTGAATTTTTTATTCCTGACCAGGGAGCGGCGGAGATCCGGGAGCTGAATCGAAGCTTTGACTCGATGCGGCGCGAGTTGCGCCGGGCGCAGGAGAGGCTGCTTGAGTCCGAGCGGCTGGTGACAATCGGAAGCATGGCGCGTTCGGTCTCGCACGATCTTCGTCATCACTTATCCGCGATCTATGCGAACGCAGAATTTCTCGTTCTCGGGCGGAACTCGAAGGTCGAGAAAGCGGAACTGATGAACGAAATCACGATGGCCATCCAGGATATGACGGACCTGCTCGATTCACTGATCATGTTCAGCCAGACTGGGCAGACGCTTTCGCTCAAAGACGAGCCATTTGTCGATATCGTGCAACACGCCCTGCAGATGATTCGCGCTCACCCGGATGCGCGCGGAGTCGAGATTGTACTGAAGGTCGCTGCTTCGGCGACGATATTGGCGGATGGAAAAAGACTTTCCCGGGCACTATTCAATCTATTCTTGAATGCCTGCCAGGCAGCTCGCCAGGGAAGAAGCAAGCCCCGGGTGCTGATCTCTATCGGGAGTTGCAGCCTCGGTGATCGGAAGGCCGTCAGGATCGCCATCGAAGATAGTGGTCCCGGCATCTCGGGAACAATGCGAGAGAAGATGTTTCTTCCTTTCTCAACGGAGGGCAAGGTGAATGGCACGGGCCTGGGACTCACTCTCGCCTTGCATATTGCTCAGGAACATGGCGGAAGTGTTGTTCTGGCCACTTCCGAGCCGGGCCGCACCGTGTTTCATCTCACTCTTCCGCTTGCATCACGTCAACAGGATGACGCGACGGAAGACGAATGGAAAACGGACACGGGATTGGACATTCTTCAAACCAGGAGTGGACCATGAAATGCACACGACCTTGGATCGCTTTATCCCTGCTGGCCCCGTTTGCGCCGCTGCTGATTGGCCAGGCAGCGGCCGGAAGCAATGCCGCAAACTCAGAGAACGATCAGCGATACCGCCAGATCGGTGAGCGCTTGGACAGCCTCACCACTGAACTCGAGCAGACGCGCGGGGAACTGAGCACTGCTGTGGAAGAGATCCGCCGGCTGCGCGTCGAATTGGAAAAGGCTCGCACGGGGGAAGCACCGGAACCTTCTGCCGAAAAGGACGTGGCAAAGCTGACCGAAGACGTTGCGCGGATTCGAGAGGACCAGGATGCGATTCAAGAGCAGGTCAAGGTGCATGATCAGGAAAAGGTAGAAACTGTCTCGCGCTATCATCTCTCGGTCAATGGACTTATCCTCTTCAACTCTTTTGCTAATCGAGGTGCGGTCGACGATCCAGACCTTCCTGATATCGCGTTGCCTTTTTACAATCAGACCGCGAATAATGTCATCGGAGCAAACGTTCGGCAGACCATTCTGGGCTTGAATGCAATCGGGCCTCATCTCTTCGGTGCGCGATCTACCGGTGATTTGGAGATGGATTTCTTCTCTTATGGAAATGCAACGACCTATCCTGCCGGTTCGGGCATCGCGCGAATACACACCGCTCACTTCGCGCTGGAGTGGCCGCATGACCGCATCGAACTTGGACTCACCGAACCGCTCATCTCGCCTCGCTCGCCGACTTCATATGCAAGTGTCGCAGAGCCTTCGTTTTTATGGGCCGGCAATCTTTCGGAATGGGCTCCGCAACTGAGATTTGAGCACCGATTCCAGCTCAATGAATCAAACCACCTTGGGATCGAAGCGGGTTTGTGGGACGCAGCCTATGGCGGCTCAAACCTGCAAGCCTTGCAAACCATCCCGTCCTACAACGAGAGCGAGAAATGGCCGGCGATTGAAACGCGCGTTTCCTGGACTACCGGTTCCCAGTCGCTCTTTCACTTGGGGCTAGGTGGATACCGTGGAGCGTTGAAAACGGGCGACGGAACAACCATCCCGTCCTGGGCGGTCAGTACTGATTTTGCGCTGCAGATGAAATCAAAATTATCATTATCCGGTGAGTTATATCGCGGCTTGGCTCTGGCCGGACTTGGCGGCGGAAGCTATAAGGATTTTCTTTCTGGAACTGATCCCTCAACTGGGGAGGACCGTAACATTGGACTAGATGCAGTTGGCGGCTGGACCCAACTGAAGCTGAGTTGGTCGCCGACTGTTGAATTCAACGCCGCAGTCGGCGAAGATAGCGGTTACGGAAGCGATTTCAGAACCCTGGTTCTCGCCGCGGCCAGCAATCCCGTCAGCACGTTGGCGCGCAATCAAATGATCATGGGGAATGTTATCCTTCGACCCAAGACTTATCTTATCCTGTCGCCAGAGTACCGGCGAATCCTGAGCGGACAGATGGCAGGGGAATCCTATGTGGCGAATGTGTACACTCTCTCGGCGGGCTATCGCTTCTGAGCGCCTGTCTCGCGGAGAGCGCCCTTTATTGCTGCTAGTCTTAGGCTTGGCGCTTTGCTTGAACGCAGGCGTGACATGGGCACAAGGTTCCGACGTGTCTGTTCAACTGGAGGTCGATGCCGCGCCTCGTGAAGCGCTAGCGGCCCAAGGTGCCGTGTGGCTCATCCAAGAGGGATCTGCCGCGCAGGCAAAGGAGACGCTATCTCAGGCTCCGCAGCAACAGAGTTATCAAATCCTGCAAAGAGGGAAGGAGTTTCATCCCCATTTCCTCGTCGTTCCAGTCGGCAGCAGCATCGATTTTCCCAATGCCGATCCTTTTTTTCACAATGTTTTTTCTCTTTTTGAAGGCAAGCGATTCGATCTTGGGCTCTATGAGGCAGGCTCGCGCCGCTCGGTTCGCTTCGATCGAGAAGGGATTTCTTATATCTTCTGCAACATCCATCCTGAAATGGGTGCAGTTATCATTTCTCTGCGCACGCCATACTATGCAATGCTTGGTCAAGATCGAAGTGCTGTTATTCACAATGTGCCCCCTGGCGAATACTTATTGAAGGTTTGGAGCGAAGAAGCCACCGAGAAGAGTTCGCGAGATGCTGAACGCAAGATCGAGGTTAAACCCGGCAAGCTGGAGTCTTTCACAGTGCACGTGACGGCACGAACAACAAATGCGTCGGCTCACAAGAACAAATTCGGAGAAGATTATCCTCCGCAGCCTATGCAGAGTTACTGAGATGCAATTGGTGTTTGTAGGTGAAGGATAACTTGTTTTGAGCAGGCGCATCTTACTCCCAGGAGCGACCAATGCCTAACAATTCGTGGAATGTTATTCATGTGATCTCGAGCCATAAGAAGCCCCGCGCAGGGGCGGCGATTATTATTCTGCAAATGAGTAAGAGCTTTCTATGCCGCACTACCGCCGCCGCACAGTCACCTGGGTGCTATCTTCACTCTTTGGGGCGCCAGGCCGCACTGTGCCAGAAAGGTTGACTGCCAGAGTTGCGGCATGGAAAGGAAGATAAGGCATTGGGCATGCGACCTGTCGGGGATATGGCGAGAAGATGCGCCACAAAGTGCCCGGCGCGCATGGCATGACTTCGCGTCGGACCATATATGAGCATAATGTAGATGAGTCACAACGGCGCAGGAATCGTTAAGGGCGTAATGTGACTGCGGCGCCCTGAGAGAGGGCGCCGCAGGCGAATCACAAGCAAATTTCACCAGATTTCAGGCTCGAAAAACGGCAATCTTCTGGACCCTCGAAATCTCATAGAAAGACTGAGGCAAATCAGGAGGTTCCTAAACCTTCGCTTCGAGGTTGGCGATTACATCGAAGAAACGCTGATCGAGGCGGCGGTTGGTGGCGATGGCATCCTTGATCGGGATGTCGGTGATGTCCAGGCCCTGGAGCACCGCGATGCGGCCCCACTTTTTGTCGTGGACCATATCGATGGCGTGCAGGCCATAGCGCTGGCCGAGAATGCGGTCAAATGCCGTGGGAACCCCGCCGCGTTGGGTGTGGCCGAGATTCACCGAGCGAGTCTCGAAGCCGGTCTTCTCTTCGATCAGCTTGGACAGAGCTTCGCCGATGCCCGACAGACGCGCATGGCCAAAGGAATCGGTCTTTGCGTCGCCGAGAATCTGGCCGACATTGGGCAGCTTGGCGCCCTCGGCCACCACCACTACGCCGTAGTGCTTGCCGTGGTCGTAGTTGTACTTCAAAAGCGCGCAGACGTGATCGATGTCGATCTCTTTTTCGGGGACCAGGACCACGTGAGCTCCGCCGGCAACGCCGGAGGCATAGGCGATCCAGCCCGCGTCGCGGCCCATCACCTCGACGACGATGACGCGATTGTGCGAGTCGGCGGTGGTGTGGATGCGGTCGATGGCCTCGGTTGCGATCATGACGGCAGTGTCAAAACCGAAGGTCTGATCCGTGCCGCTGATGTCGTTGTCGATGGTCTTGGGCACGCCCACGCTCGGCACGCCGTGTTCGCTTAGGAAGAGCGTCACCGACTGCGTGTCGTCGCCGCCGAGGGCGATCAGCGCGTCGATCTTGTTGGCCTTCAGAACTTCCTGGACCTTTTCGATGCCGCCGGGGATCTTCTTCACGTTGGTGCGCGAAGAGTGCAGGATCGTGCCGCCCTTCAACTGAATGCCGTCGATGGCCTCCAGGGTCAGCGGGATGAAATTGTTGTCGAGCACGCCGCGCCACCCGTTAAGAAAGCCGATGAACTCATCGCCATAGTGGTTGATGCCCTTGCGCACAGCCGCGTAGATCACCGCATTCAGTCCGGGGCAGTCGCCGCCGCCGGTCAACAAAGCAACTCGCATCGTAAATTCTCCTGATCGCAGGCGCGGCTTTGATTGCCGGCCGGGAATATGTCTTTGAATTGAGGGTCCAGGACGGGCAAACCGCCAAACTCGACACCTTATGCAGTTTACTCCACTGCTGTAAAGAGAAATCGTGACCATGCTCACGATCGGCCAGACATCTTTCATCCAGGGAATGGGGATTCCCGTCTTCAAGAGGCATCTAATTCGTCACCATTTGGTGATATAATAGGTGCAAAGGAGGCGTCCATGAGAGCTACAGTTGCGCTGGATGACGAGTTGATGAGCAAGGCTCAAGAGCTTACGGGCGTTGCTGAGAGAACGGCATTGCTCCGGATGGCACTGAAGTCTCTGATTCACCTCGAGGCGTCGCGCAGGCTTGCCGCGGTTGGAGGAACCGAACCGGAGCTCAAAGCCATCAAGCGTGTAAGGGCCGACGGCTTGAACTCGCGCCGCAAAAGCGAAGAATAGGTGTATCAGGAAGAAATGAACTCGGCTACGCCTGCCGAGCGCATGGAGCTAACATTCCGGCACGAGGCCAATAAAAATGCAAAACCCAAGCGGCAGGTTCTGCCACCTTCGTGGAAAGGGAATCTCAAATGAATTTGGACCGACTGAGGCATAGTTCACAAGTCGCGCGCGTGATTAAGAGATCATGATCCTGGCCGACAAATCCGTCTGGGTCGATCATCTTCGCAGCCACGACGCTCAGATGGAGAATCTGCTTGGCAAGGGAGAGATTGCCATGCATCCCTTTATCGTTGCGGAGATCTCTCTTGGCTCACTCCACAACCGGCGGAAGATCCTCGAAGGAATGGACACCCTGCTCGAAGTTCGCGTCGCGCGACTCAATGAGGTGCGGCAGATGATCGAGGCTCATTCGCTCTATTCAAGGGGCATTGGGCTCACGGATGCGCACCTGATCGCCTCGTGCCTGTTGACGCCGGGGACGCAGCTATGGACGCGTGACGGTGCTTTGCTCAAGGTCGCGCAGACTCTTGGAGTTCGGGCGAAACTGGACTAACGGCTGCAATTGCATCTTCAATTGGTGGAAAGACGACGCCGCAAAGTGCTTCAATAGAGTATGCCCGGAACTGGAGCGCTTTTATTGCTGGCCTTTGCCAGCCTGGTCGCTGTCCTGCTGCTGATCCTGCTGCAGTTGACGCGGCTGGGTTATCTCGTTCGCTCGACCATCCCCGACCGGCCCCGGCGGCGCATGTTTATCGCCTCAGTATCCTTTTTGATGACCTTTGCGGGGGTCCGCATCCTGGTCCACCGGATCGTGAATCACGAAGGGCATTTTCAGTGGGTGGTGATCCACGGGATGCACATCCACCATCTGG
The DNA here is from genome assembly GCA_050015115.1 of Occallatibacter sp. Classification (GTDB taxonomy): domain Bacteria; phylum Acidobacteriota; class Terriglobia; order Terriglobales; family Acidobacteriaceae; genus Telmatobacter. The sequence continues at coordinate 32,575 of JBEKCA010000033.1, read as the reverse complement.
TTTGGGGGATTCTGATCCTGCTGCTGGTCGGCTACGGCTGGCTGATGGACCTGGGCCGATCGCACTCGCCACTCTCGATCTTCCTCAGCCGCTTGATGTCGGTGGGCTACGGCGTGGGAGCCGCGCTGACGTTGGATGAGTTCTCAATCTGGCTGGACCTCGACCCGGATGCCTATTGGTCGCACGGGCGCCTCAGCATCGACGCGGTCATCCTGTTTGGCAGCCTGCTGGCCGTGGGCACTTGGGGCGCTCCGTTCTTTCGGGGCCTGAGCCGCATGTGGGACAATCGGGTCCTATTCGGCAGAGGAATAGGCCGGGGGCTGGCCTTCCCTATTCGCCGTGCGCGGTTGCTTCGTCCGCGTAAAGTGCGTCGACCAAATCCGCGTATCGTTCCGTAATCACCCGCCGCTTCAGTTTCATTGAGGGCGTAAGCTCACCGGTCTCCTGCGTCCATTCGTCGGCCACCACACGGAAGCGCTTGAGGCTCTCAAAGTTGGCCAGGCTGCCATTGACCTCGCGCACTATCTCCGCGTAGAGAGCAACTACTCGGTTGTCGGCCACCAGTTCGGAGCGATCTTTTGAATCGATGCCATGACGCCGGGCCCACTCCTCAAGCGCCGCGAAGTTGGGCGAGAGAATGGCCGAGATGAACTTGTGCCTTTCGCCCACCAAGGCGGCATTGGCCACCAGGGCGTTGTTTTTCAGCTTGTTCTCGATCGGCTGCGGAGCCACCATCTTGCCCCCCGAGGTCTTCAACAGCTCTTTCTTGCGATCGGTGATGTAAAGGAAGCCATCGGCGTCCAGGTGTCCGATGTCGCCGGTGCGGAACCAGCCCTCCGCGTCGAAACACTCAGCCGTCATTGCCGGCTTATTCCAGTAACCGGAAAAGACCGATGGACCGCGCACCAGCAACTCCCCGTCTTCGGCAAGCTTCAGTTCGAGATTGGGCAGGGGCAGGCCTGCCGCGCCCATGCGGTGGCTGAGAGGAGTATTGAGCGCGATCACCGGCGAGGTTTCAGTCAGCCCATAACCCTCCCAAAGGGCGATTCCGGCCGCAGCAAACCACTTCGCCGTGTCGATGCCCAGCGGCGCTCCGCCCACCACAAAGATCCTTACACGGCCGCCGAAGGCCTCGCGCACCTTGGAGTACGCCAGCTTGTTGGCCAGCTTCCACAGCTTGGACGACGGCTGGCGGCCGTCATAGACGATGTCGCCGTGTTTGGCGCCCACTCCGAGCGCCCACGCAAGAATTCGCTTTTTTACCGGCGAAAGCCCGGCGCGCCGCTCGACCTCCTGGCGAATCTTCTCGAAGACCCGCGGCACGCCCACAAAAACCGTGGGCCGGACCTCGCGCATGGCAAGAGGCAGCTTGTCGAATTTCGAACAATAGGCGACCTGAACGCCGTAGGAGTACATGACGTAGTCCAGCGCCCGCGCAGTCACATGCGACAACGGGAGAAAGGAGATGAGTGCATCTGTAGAGTCGAAATGAAAGTCCTGAGAGACAACGCTCTGATTGGCGCCGAAGTTACCGTGAGTCAGCGCCACACCCTTGGGCTCGCCTGTCGTGCCGGAGGTGTAAATCAACGTTGCCAGATCCGTAGGCGCAATGGAGGAAACCAGCGCATCGAAGACCGGGTCGCGTTCGGCTCCGCGCTCATCCGCGCCGGAAATCACCTCGCTGAATGCGACCGCCCCGGCTGGCGCTGCCGCCGAATCCATGATCAGAACGCGATTGAGCGAAGTCTGCCCACGCACCGCGTTCAGCTTGTCAAATTGCTGGCGAGTCGAGACGACGGCAATCCGGCAGCCCGCGTCCTCGACGAGCGCGGCGATCTGCTCGCCGGTCAGCGTGGGGTAGATGGGCACATTCACCGCGCCAATGGCCAACGTAGCGAAGTCGGTGATGGCCCACTCCCAGCGGTTTTCGGCGATCAAGGCGATACGGTCGCCCTTTTTCGCGCCCCAGCTGAGCAGGGCCTGGGAAAGCGCGCGGACCCGCTGGTAGATCTGATCAGAAGAGATCGGCAGCCAGTGCCCGAACTCGTCCTGCCAAAGGATTGCGCGGGGATTGCCCGCCGCGGCCACGCGCCGGAACAAGTCATTGATGGTTTGAAGCGCAGGGTTCTGTGTCATGTTTAGCCAGTTGGGGGGAGGCGGAGATCGATCAGCCGCGATCAATAAAAGAGTGTAACAGCGTGGAGTGGTTGCGGTCCCATTCAATCTCAATTAGCTCCACCCGCGCCGAAGATGGCCCGGGTTTGCATACTTATGCAACTCTGGCGTATATTTATACAAGCACGGCCGCCTCGCTGCGAGCCGTACTTTATCGTTTGTCGGGAAACGGTGAATGAAGACTCTTCGGCACAATGCGATTCGCGAACTGGTGACCCACGCGCAGGTTGCCAGCCAGGACGAGTTGCGCCGCAAGCTGCGTCGCCGCGGCTTTGCCGTGACCCAGGCCACGCTCTCGCGCGACATTCACGAGTTGAGACTTTCCAAGGGTCCCAGCGGCTACACTTTATCAGGCGGCTCCAGATCGAATAATTCTGGCGGCAACGGCTTCAGCCAGGCAGTCGAAGACAACAGTCCGCCCTCGGTGGCGGAGATGGTTGAGAGCTTCGGTATGCGTGTGAAGCAGGCCATGAATCAAGTGGTCGTTGGCACGGTGATGGGCGGAGCGCAGCCCTTTGCTGCGGCCCTTGACTACGAGGCCTGGCCTGAGGTTGTGGGCACGGTCGCAGGCGATGACACGGTGCTGGTGATCTGTCCCGATATTCGCCGGGCTGTCGAAGTAGAAACCAGATTAAGGACGATGCTCGAATCATGACAGAGACAGTACAAACGGCAGTTGTGGGAGTGACCGGGTACGCGGGCGCGGAGTTGGCCAGGCTGCTGGTGCATCATCCGCGTCTGAAGGGCAAGCCCCCGGTCTTTGCCGGCCGCGTCGATGCCGAAGACGCCGCGCGTGGCGGCATTCCACTCGCTGAAATCCATCCGCATCTCGCTGACAGCCTGGGCACCGGCTCTCTGCGCCAGCAACCGTTTTCGTGGGACCTGCTCACCGATCTCGACGTCGAGGTACTCTTCCTCGCCACCCCGCACGAACAGTCGCGCGAGTGGGTACCGGAGGCTTTGAGGCGCGGGATTAAAGTAATCGACCTGAGCGGCGCCTGGCGGCTTACCGAGTCGGAAAACCGCGCCGTTTACGCATTCGACGACAAAGACGCCAAAGTGGCCGCAGATACCCAGGCCGAGGCGGTTTACGGTCTGCCCGAGTTGCATCGCGCAGAGATTGCGGGGGCGCGGCTCATTGCCAATCCCGGCTGCTACGCGACCTCGGTGATTCTGCCTCTTCGGCCTTTGGTGGGCGCGGGGTTGGTTGATCTTTCGCACGGCATCGTCGCCGATTCAAAGAGCGGCGTGAGTGGCGCAGGCAAGGCGCCAACCGCGAAAACGCATTTCATATCCGCTGCCGACAATCTCTCCGCGTATGGCGTCTTCACGCATCGCCACACCGGCGAGTTGCTTGAGCAGATCGGCCTTGATGCGAGCGAGATCACCTTTACGCCGCATCTGCTGCCCATCCCGCGCGGGATCCTGTCGACGATCTATGTGCGTTTCGTTAATCCGCAAACGAAGGAGAGCCTCGCGAAGATCTATCGTGCGTTTTTTGCCGGTAGCCCGATGGTCCGGCTCTATGACAAGACGCTGCCGCAGATTCAGTATTCGGTCAACACGTGCTATGCAGACATCGGCTTCCAGCTCTCGGCCGACGGACGCCGCGCAGTGATCGTCAGCTGTCTCGATAATTTGTTGAAGGGCGCGTCCAGCCAGGCCGTGCAGAATATGAATGTAATGCTCGGATTGGGCGAGGCGGAGGGGCTGGAATGAAGTACGTCGTTAAGTTAGGCGGGGCCGGTTTGGAAAATCCGTCGCTGCTCGAGGGTTGCACGCGCGCCATCGCCGAGTTGGTGCGCGATGGCCATCAGGTGGCGGTGGTTCACGGCGGCGGCGTGCAGTTGACGCGCATGTTGAAGGCTTTGGGCAAGCAGAGCGAGTTCATCAACGGACTGCGCGTCACCGACGCCGAGACCCGCGATGTGGCGCTGATGGTTCTGGCCGGAAAAGTGAATAAAGGCCTGGTCGCGGCGTTGGGGTCGCTGGGCGTTCCGGCGATGGGTTTGTCTGGCGGCGACGGGTTGATCTTTCGTGCACGCAAAAAGCGCACAGCGCCCGATCTGGGATTTGTTGGCGAGATTGCATCGAGCGATCCGCGCTGGCTTGAAGCGATATGGAGCATGTCGGGCGTGCCTGTGCTTTCGTCCATAGCTCTCGGATTCGATGGCGAGTATTACAACGTCAACGCCGACGAGATGGCCGCTTCGTGCGCCATCGCCTGCCACGCCGATGCGCTTGTCTTCCTCACCGACGTGCCGGGAGTGAAGGGCGTGACCGGCGAGGTACTCCGATGGCTGTCAATCGATCAAATTGCGGAGATGGCCAAAAGCGCCGTCATCTCCGGCGGCATGTTGCCCAAGCTCAGCGCCTGCCGTGAGGCTCTTCTGAACGGCGTGAAGCGCGTAAGAATTTTACCTGCGGAAGCAGCCAGTTCTTTGCCCGACCTGTGCAGTTCCCGCGTAGCATACGGCACCGAAGTGATGGTGGCCTAGAAAAATTAAGGAGAAGAGATGACCAAGCTCGAACAGATTCAAGCCGCCGAAGCACGGCTTCTGATCCACACCTACGATCGCTTTCCAGTTTTGTTCGTCGCCGGTGAAGACGTCCATCTGATCGATGAGAACGGCGACCGCTATCTCGATCTGCTCAGCGGCATCGGCGTCAATGCGCTGGGCTATAGCAACAAGGTGATTCAAGACACGATTGCCGAGCAGAGCCGCACGCTGATCAACGCTTCGAACTACTATTTCAACGACAAAATGGCTGGCCTGGCCGAACGCGTTACGCGCATCACCGGCATGGACCGAGCCTATTTTGGCAACTCCGGCTGCGAAGCCGTCGAGGCCGCACTCAAGCTGGCGCGCGCCCATGCCGGAGTGTTGCGCGAAGAAGGCAAGCAGATCGGCACAAAGTTTCTTGCTCTCGAACAGAGCTTCCACGGCCGCACCTTCGGCGCGATTTCAGCAACCTACAAAGAGAAGTATCGCGCGCCCTTCGAGCCAGTCGTTCCCGGCTTCGAATTTGTGAAGTTCAACGACGTGGACGATCTGCGCGCCAAGTTCTCTAACGAAGTCTGCGGCATTCTTCTCGAAGCGATTCAGGGCGAAGGCGGCGTGCGCCCGTTATCGCAGGAGTTCTTTGCCGAGGCGCGCAAGCTGGCCGATTCGACCGGTGCGCTGTTGATCGTCGATGAGATTCAGGCTGGCTTGGGCCGCACCGGAAAGTGGTGCGCGTATCAGCACTTTGGCATTATGCCCGATATCACGACGCTGGCCAAGCCTCTCGCCGGCGGCATTCCGATGAGCGCAACGCTTTGCACCAACGAAGTGGCGCGCGCCTTCCATGCGGGCATGCACGGAACGACCTTTGGTGGTGGCCCATTTGCCTGCGCTGTCGCATCGGCGGTAATCGATTACATCGAAGAGAACGATCTTCTCGCCCACGTGGTCAAGATTGGCGACTACTTCCAGGCAGAGCTGACCAAGCTCGCTGAGCGCCATTCCTACATTGTGGACGTGCGCGGCAAAGGCTTGATGATTGCGGCTGAGTTGAACTCTGCCGATCTGGCCAAGCACACCGTCACCGAGATGCTCAAGAACCACGTCGTGATCAACCAGACCAGCGACACGGTGCTGCGCTTCCTGCCGCCTTTTGTCTTCGAGCGCGTACATGTGGACACCACCATCGCTGCACTCGACAAGATTTTCACCGCATACACCGCGGCTCAGGCCGCCGTTCCATCCTCGGTAGGAGGTCAAACCCATGGCTAGCAAAACTCTTCTTGAAGCACCACCCGTTCCTGTTGCGAAGGACCCCGACATTCTTGCCGCCGCCGCGCGTTTGAATGGCGAAGACATGTGTTCCATCTCCGATCTGACCAGCGCCGAGGTGCGCGCGATTCTCAAGCTGGGCCACGACGTCAAGCGCAACCCCAGAGACTATCGCCACGCGCTCGATATGAAGCAGATGGTGCTGATGTTCGAGAAGGCCAGCCTGCGCACGCGTTTAAGCTTTGAGGCCGGCATCAACACCATGGGCGGCAACGCGATCTTCGTCGACCAGACCAACTCGCCGCTGGGCGAACGCGAGTCGATCGCCGACGTCGCGCGCAATGTGGAACGCTGGGTCGATGTGATCGTGCTGCGCACGTATGCGCACGACACCATTACCGAGATGGCCGCTAACTCGCGCGTGCCGATCATCAACGCTCTTTCGGACTTCGAGCATCCCTGCCAGGCTTTGGCCGATTTCATGACTCTCGACGAACATTTCGGTGGAGCGGCCGGCCTAAGCTTCACCTATGTCGGCGACGGCAACAATGTCTGCCACTCCCTGATGCTTACGGGCGCGCAATTGGGTGTCAACGTCACCATTGCCACGCCGCGCGGATACTCGCCCGATATCGAGATCGTCACGCTTGCCCGCGACATCGCCCAGACCAATAACTGCGAACTCCGCCTCTTGCAAGACCCGCAAGCCGCAGTCGAAGGAGCTGATGCGGTCTATACCGACGTCTGCGTCAGCATGGGCTTTGAGCACGAGTCCACCAAGCGAGAGCCGATCTTCAGGCCTTTTCAGGTGAATGAGGCGCTGATGGCCAAAGCCAAGCCAAGCGCGGTCTTCATGCACTGTCTGCCCGCGCGCCGCAACGCCGAAGTCACCGACGCTGTCATCGACGGTTCGCAGTCGATCGTCTTCGACCAGGCAGAGAATCGTTTGCACGCGCAGAAAGCCTTGTTGCTATTGCTGCTCGGCGGGCTGGCTAATGTGGCGAGTTTTCAATAGCAGGATTTCTGGAAGTGACGATGAGACTGATGCGTTGCTGCAAGTGTGGTGAAGACTTCGAACTCCGGCCAGACCATAAGGGCTACGCGAACCAATGTCTGGATTGCCAGGTAAGGTGCCCCACCGATGAACAACGCCGGGCTTGGGACCTGGAGTCTGCTCGTTTGCTCGCTGAGAAGAAAGCGCAAGGCAAAAGACAGAAGGAGGAGCACGAAGCAAAGCGCTGGGCGGATTTTGACGTTTGGGTCAACTGGGTCAAAAGAAAGATCGGATTTGGGGACCGTTCTTGATGGATGCCTTTACAAGGCAGCTTTGAAGGCAAATGAAGTCCTGCCATACTCGACAGGGTAGATGCCTCAATCATCACTCCCCGGCTCAATGTCTCGAAACAAAAAATGGAAGTAAACAGCAAAGTTCTTTCTGAGGTCTTGTAAGCATGTCCGTAATTCTCGAATCCCTGCCCGTCGGCCAGAAGGTCGGCATCGCCTTCTCTGGCGGGCTTGACACCTCCGCCGCCCTGCATTGGATGAAGCAAAAGGGCGCCATCCCGTACGCCTATACGGCCAACCTCGGCCAGCCCGACGAAACCGATTACGACGCCATCCCGCGCGCAGCCCTGGAGTATGGCGCGGAAAAGGCCCGCCTCATCGACTGCCGCGGCCCGCTCGTGCGCGAAGGCATCGCCGCGTTGCAGTCGGGCGCCTTCCACATCACCACGGCTGGAGTCGCTTACTTCAACACCACCCCCATCGGCCGCGCCGTCACGGGCACCATGCTGGTGGCAGCCATGAAGGAAGACGACGTCAACATCTGGGGCGACGGATCGACTTTCAAGGGCAACGACATTGAGCGCTTCTATCGCTACGGCCTGCTCGCTAATCCCAGCCTCCAGATCTACAAGCCCTGGCTTGACGCCGCTTTCATCGACGAATTAGGCGGCCGCGCCGAGATGTCTGCCTACATGCAGAGGGCGGGATTTGCGTATAAGATGTCTTCGGAAAAGGCTTACTCGACCGACTCCAATCTGCTTGGCGCGACGCATGAGGCTAAGGACCTGGAGCATCTTTCCACGTCGATGAAGATCGTCGCCCCCATCATGGGCGTGGCCTTCTGGCACGACGATGTCGAGATCCAGCGTGAAGAGGTCACGATTCGCTTCGAAGAGGGCTTCCCTGTCGCACTTAATGGCTGCGAGTTCTCGGACCCCGTCGAACTTCTTCTCGAAGCCAACCGCATTGGTGGCCGTCACGGGCTCGGCATGTCTGATCAAATTGAGAATCGAATCATCGAGGCCAAGAGCCGCGGCATCTACGAGGCTCCGGGTCTTGCTCTGCTTTTCATTGCTTATGAGCGCCTCATCACCGGCATCCACAACGAGGACACCATTGAGCAGTACCGCGACAATGGCCGCAAGCTTGGCCGCCTGCTCTATCAGGGCCGCTGGTTCGACTCCCAGTCAGTCATGCTTCGCGAATCGGCCCAGCGCTGGGTTGCCAAGCCCATCACCGGCGAGGTCACACTCGAGTTGCGCCGCGGCAACGACTACTCCATCCTTAACACGGAGTCGCCGAATCTCACCTTCCAACCCGAGCGCCTCAGCATGGAAAAGACTGAATCCACCTTCTCCCCGCGCGACCGCATCGGGCAACTCACCATGCGCAATCTCGACATCACCGACACCAGGGCCAAGCTCCTCACGTACGCCAAAGCAGGCCTCCTCACACTCAGCAAAGGCAGCGAAATGCCCCAGCTCGCGAGCGGCAAGGAGAACGAGTAACATGAGGTACGCTTAAAGCAATGTCCAACGAACAACAATCCGGGAAGATGTGGTCGGGCCGATTTCGCGAGCCGCTCGACAAAGAGTTTGAAGCTTGGCAACGGTCGATCGTCTTTGATTGGCGGCTTCTCGACCATGAGGTAGCCGCCAGCAAGGCGCATGCTTCTGCTCTTTGTGCCGCAAAGATCCTCACAAAGGATGAGACAGCGGAGTTGCGCGCGGCGCTCGATGCGATTAGCGTCGACCACGCAACCGATGCGGGCAAAGCGCTCATGCGCAATCACGTAATTGCAGAAGATATTCATCACTTTGTTGAACTCTCATTAGTTGAGCGAGTCGGCTCGCTAGGCCTCAAGCTGCACACCGGCCGCAGCCGCAACGAACAGATCGCGACGGATCTGCGACTTTATGTACGCAAACAGATCGCACTTACCCTTGATGCGTTGATCGTCTGGATCAGCGCGCTTGTCGCCAAGGCTGAGGCAGCTGACGACGCCGTGATGCCCAGCTACACGCACATGCAGCGGGCTGAGCCGGTGCTGGTTGCTCACTGGCTGTTGGCGTATACCGAGATGATCTTGCGCGATGCTGGACGGCTGATGGATTGCTCGAAGCGGCTCAACTTTTGTCCGCTCGGTTCAGGAGCCGTAGCAGGCGCTACGCTCGCGCTCGACCGCAGCATTGCTGCGAAGGAGTTGGGCTTTGCCGGACCCACCGGCAATTCAATCGACGCAACGAGCGATCGCGATTTCATTTTGGAGTATTTGCAGGCGCTGACCTTTGTTGGTTTGCATCTGAGCCGCTTTGCTGAAGAGATAACGCTATTTGCGACGGCGGAGTTTGGTTTTGTCACTTTGCCCGAGGCCTTTTCCACGGGTTCCAGCGCCATGCCGCAGAAGAAAAACCCCGATCTCACCGAGCTGATCCGCGCTAAAGTCGGGCGCATTCACGGAGCAGCCGAGGCCGTGACGCTGCAACTCAAAGGCCTGCCTTTGGCCTACAATAAAGACATGCAGGAGACTCAGGAGCCGGCCTTCGCCGTTGAGTTTGTGCCCCAGATGCTCGGGCTCGTGGGTCGCTTCACCGCGGCTCTTGAATTTAATCGCGAACGAATGAATGCAGCGGCGCAATCGGGTTATCTGAATGCGATGGCAGCCGCGACTTATCTCGTACATAAAGGCGTTCCCTTTCGCACGGCGCATGAGAAGATCGGTAACGCGGTTCGCTTCGCACTCGAGAAAGGCGTCGAACTCGGAAATCTCAGTCTGGACGAACTGCGCCAGTTCGGTGCGGAGTTTGAGCAGGACTTTTTCGCCGCCGTCACCTTGCAAGCGACGCTCGACTGCCACGATGTGACCGGAGGCACCGCCCGTGCGCGGGTGCATAAGAAGCTGGCGGCCATGCGAAAGCTGCTCGCAACTTTGCCTACTCTCAACGAGCAGGAGGCCGCACATGCTGGTGCGTAAGGCCCTGCTCAAGGACGCATCCAACATCTACGACCTGGTGAACTCGCTTTCCACCGACGGCACGCTGCTGCGCCGACCCTTCGCCGAAATCTGCGAAAACATCCGCGACTTCACGGTCGCCGAGTCCGATGGGGGCGTCTTCCTCGGCTGCGGCGCGCTCCACTTTTACGGGCCTCATCTCTGCGAGGTGCGCTCGATCGTGGTCAAGCCCGCCGCCAAGGGCAAGGGCGCAGGCGGCCACATTCTCAAGGCGCTCATCGACGAGGCTGAAGAGCATGGCATTCAGTCGATTTGCCTTTTCACGCGCATCTCCGATTTCTTCTTCAAGTACGGCTTCCGCACCGTCGAAGACAAGACCGAACTGCCCGACAAGGTCTTCAAGGACTGCCAGAGCTGCCCTCGCCTGCATCGCTGCGACGAGGTTGCCATGGTGCGCGGCCGCATTCCCAAGATCTCGCTCCTTGGACCCCGCGAAGAAGCGCAGCAGCTAGTCCGCCTCTCCGGCTAACTTCGACAGAATCGTTTGGGGGCCCCGCCTTCGGCATGTTTTTGTCACTGTGTCTAAGGTGGGATATTTATAACTATAGAGCCACTTGCAAAACTGCATTCGGACTATCGAATGTGTCTTGGCACGATCTCTTAGCCTGCCCTGGGCGAAGTCGAAAGGTGCCGCAAATGGCCTATTCAATCCTCGGTTTTAGAGGGTGCAACATCGCAAATAACTGACACAAAAAACCGCCGGGGCTAAAGCCCAACATGATTTACTTTGCTCTTTCGGCACGACTGAAGTCGTGCCCTGACGCTTCTTGGGTCTTTGTGGGGGGTGCAAGAGGCTCTATGTTCTTTTATTCAAGTAACTCACTTCGCTTGGCCAAAATCGCAGCTGCAACGGCAAGCTGCCCATAACTCAGCCCGCCATCGCCAGGGCTCACTTTGACGTGTTGAAAGACCTCGAAGCCCTCAGCTTCCAGCTTCATCCGCAGCAGCCGGGCCAAGCGCCGATTGTGCAGGCAGCCACCGCTCAGAGCGACCTGCTCGATCCCCGTAGTCTCCCGAGCCGACTTCGAGGCTTGCACAAAGCTCGCCGCAACGCCGGAATGGAAGCGCGCGGAAATCTTTGCCCGGCTCGTCCCAGCCCGCAAGTCGCTTACCAATTCTTGCCACAACGGGGCGGTCTTCATGCGCACTGCCAGGTGTGAAGCACAATCTCCGCCAACGAACTCCATGGCATAGCCTGACTCATCGTAGGGCTCATCGACTGCGATGCCTTCCAATTCAATAGCCGCCTGCGCCTCGTAGTCGACCACACGCCTTTTCAGGACTACAGCCGCCACAGCATCGAAGAGCCGGCCCAGACTCGACGTGAGAGGAGCATTCACGCCGCGCTCGATCATCCGCTCCAACACTCGCGCCTCTTGCCCGTTTGCTCCCGATAAAGCGGCCGCTGCCTCCACATCGAGTCCCGCATTGCGTAACGCCGCTAAAGCCATTCGCCACGGTTCTTTGATCGCCTTCTCGCCACCCGGCAAGGGCACATAGTCTAGATGCGCGAATCGTTCAAAGCTCCCCAACCGCGCGATCAGCACCTCACCGCCCCAGACCTTCCCGTCCGTCCCGTAACCCGTGCCGTCGAGCGCGAGCCCAATCACCGTGCCCGTCAGTCCAAGCTCAGCCATGCAGCCAGCGATGTGCGCATGATGATGTTGGACGGCAATCAGCGGCAGACCGCGTTCGCGCGCCCACTCTTTGGCCCACTCGGTCGAGAGATAGCCCGGATGCACATCGTGAACGACAGCCTCCGGTTCAATCTCGAAGGTACGCATCAGGTGGTTGAGCGATTCCTTGAAGAACTCAAGTCCTGTCAGGTTCTCCAGATCACCCAGATGCTGGCTCTGATAGGCGAACCCCCCCCGCGACAGCGCAAATACACTCTTCAAATGCCCGCCTACGGCCAACAGCGGCGGTGCGACAAACGGCAGCGGCACACCCAGCGGCACAAAGCCCCGCGCACGTCGAATGAGTTGCGGCGCTCCATCAACCACAGCGGCCACTGAGTCGTCGCAGCGCTGCAAGATCTCGCGATCATGCATCAGAAAAGCATCGGCGATCTTACCGAGCCGCGTTCGCGCCTCATCGTTGTCGATAGCGATCGGTTCTTCGCTGAGATTTGCCGAGGTCATCACCAGCGCTCGAATTCGCGAGTCAGCAAAAAGCAAGTGCTGCAAGGGCGCGTAAGGCAAGAAGACACCAATCCACGGAATGCCCGGCGCAACATTCTGCGCAATCCCACAGCCTTCGCGCCGGCGCGCCAGCACAATGGGCCGCGCCGTCGTGGTCAGCAACGCTTCCTCTTCCGCCGTCAAGTCGCAGACCACACGCGCAGCCTCCAGGTCGCGCACCATAACAGCCAGCGGTTTTCCATAACGCTGCTTGCGTTCGCGCAGGCGCATCACCGCAGCATCATTCGTCGCATCCACGCTCAGGTGAAAACCGCCGATGCCCTTGATGGCCATGATCTGACCGGAGAGTAATAAACTGACAGATTCCTCAATTGCGTCAGATTGCCACTGGTTGCATTGAGCGCTGCTGGGAGCTGACATTGCGGCGTTTCGGTGAAATTCTGTTAAGGAGAATTCCTCGGGGGCTAAAGCCCCGGCTTTATTTGGCTGTCTTTGCGGCACGACTAAAGTCATGCCCTGAGACAAAGCTTCTTGCGTCCCGACTGAAGTCAGGCCCTGACGCAAGACTTCTTGCGGCGCGATTGAAGTCGTGCACTGACTCAAAGCGGAGTTGGCCCTGACGAGCCAGACTCTCGGACCACAATCCCAGCAGGCATTCGGCTGAGCATGAAAGCGGCGATTGAGCGGATCGTCATACTCCCGCTGGCAGGCCGGGCACATGGGAAATTTCGCCATCGAAGTCTGCGGACGGTCGTAGGGGATTCGACGAGTGATCGTGAAGCGCGGCCCGCAGTTGGTGCAATTCAAAAACGGATAACGATAGCGACGGTCGGCGGGATCAAGCAATTCACGCAAGCAATCGACGCAGGTCGCAGCATCGGCGGGAATCCCCGTGCTCACCTGGCCCATCACCTGACTCGAGACGATGCGAAACTCGCTGCCGCCAGCCAACGCCAGCTCTCGCACTGTGATCGAGTCGATGCGCGCCAATGGCGGCGCTTCAGATCGCAGCCGCGTCAGGAACGCATCCACCCTAGCGTCTTTCCCCTCAATCTCGATCGTGACGCCGTCCGTATTGTTACCGATGAATCCCGTCAGCATCTCTTCATGAGCAAGCCGATAGACAAACGGGCGGAAGCCCACTCCCTGCACTATGCCGCGCACCAGCGCGCCGCGCCTGAGCGTCATGCCGTTATATCGCTGCGCGTTTGGATCGGTTCCTTCGCTCACAAGCCCACATCACTCCGGAGACAAGGATAACGCAGACTAGCGAGAACCGCTCTGCGATTGCATACCCGATGCGCTGTCCCGCCCATCTCCGGACAGAAGGTGTTCTCGCGATTCGCGACGGCTTCACAATACGGGACGCATGAGAACTACATTTCTTGAACTGGAACTAGCATCGTGCCGATGGAACTCATGCAACGGCTAAACATCTCGTCTCGGTCTGCGGCGCAATGTATGCCGCTCGTCTTGATTGAAGCGAAACCGCGGCACAAGATCGCAAGGATGTGGCCCGGGGTTGCGGAGTTATGGAGCCGGTCCGCAAACCAGAGATGCGACCGAGCCGGCCGGAAGGAAAGAAGATGAATCGAGCCACTTTAGGAGTTATGGCAGCGGCGTTGATGGCGATGCCTCTGGCCGCGCAGATAGTCGGCGACCAGAATCTTCAAATTCACGGATTTGCCACGCAAGCCCTTGTCTACAGCAATAACAACAACTACCTGGGCATGGACACCAGTTCGGGAAGCACGGCATGGACAGAGGCCGCGATCAACGTCAACGATCAGGTAACAGGCAAGCTTCGCGCCGGTATTCAACTCCATTACACGCGGCTGGGTATCTTCGGTGGAGATGGCATCAGTGTGGACTGGGCCTTAGGAGATTACAAGTTCAACCGCTGGGTTGGCATGCGCGCTGGAAAAGTTAAGATGCGCTGGGGGCTCTATAACGACACGCAGGATTACGACCCCGGCTACCTCTGGTCGCTACTCCCGGAGACCATTTACGGAGTGGACTATCGGGCCACGGATCTTTCGCAACTCGGAGTGGAACTCTACGGCAGAGTTCCACTTGCTGCAGGGCTGGGTAAATTGAGCTACAGCGCCTATTATGGCGATTACTTCGTCGCTACAAACGATGGAGTTATGGAGAGTTTCAACGAACAAGGAATCAATTTCTCCAATACACCCTGGGGAAAGACGCCTGGTTTCGATCTGCGCTGGGAGACTCCCGCCAAGGGATTGACAGTGGGCGGGTCGCTGATGGCATACGACGCGAAAGGGAATCTGACCAACGGAACCTATTACCAGCCGCTTGCTTATTGGCCCGCCTACTATGCGAAATATGACATCAAGAAGCTGTTTCTCTCCGGGCAATACACGAAACTGATCCAGTATCAGACCGTCACCATCACCGGTTCAGATCCTTCCACCAGTGGGATCGACAATCCCGCATGGTTTGCAATGGCCGGATATCACATAACAGACAAGTTGCAGGTCGGGACTTATTACACGCGATTGTGGGATGCGCCGCTGCCAAATCCGGCTCCGCCAGCGGATTATTTTCATGAATGGGTTGCTTCAAGCCGTTATGACTTCAATTTGAATTTCTATGCCAAGCTCGAGGGGCATTACATCGACGGCAACGGAATCGGCTACTACGGCTTTGATAACCCGAACGGGCTGAAACCCAAAACTGGGGTAATAGTCGCGAAGGTCGGGTTCGATTTCTAACGCAGGCGAAAGGAGGACAATTCCATGAAGAAGTCGATATTCATTTTCCTGGCCTTTCTCGCCGCGTCTGTTTCAGCAGTCCGCGTACAGGCTCAGGTCATCATCATCGCAAACAACAGCGTCCGGGATACAAGCGCTCCCAAAGCCGATCTTCGAGACGTGTTTATGGGAGCGTCATCGAACCTCAAGAGCGGCTCACATGTAGTCCCGGTCCTTTTGAAGGCTGGCTCCGCGCACGTTGAATTCCTGGTGATGATTATTGGCAGGTCCGACGCGTGGTTCCAATCGAATTGGAAGAGCCAGGTTTTCTCCGGGCAAATATCCATGCCGCGCTCCGTCGACTCAGAGAAAGCCGTGGTTGAGTATGTTGAGACTACGCCAGGAGCTATCGGTTACATCCTGAAGACAACCCCGCATGACGGCGTGAAGACTCTGACAGTGCAGTGACGAGACTTTTTACGAACAGACCGAAGTTGAGACCAACTCCTTGAGGCCGCCGAAGCGTCATATCATCTGTTAGGGTTGAATGCGAGGGCGATTCTCGGAATGAGTGTCTTTTCGCAGACAAAACTCCTTGCTGTTTCATTGCTTGCCGCTTCCGCCCTGGTCTTCGGAATGGCTCCGACGCAGGCTCAGCAACTTGACCCTGCGTCGGCGATTGCGAAGGTCGATGCTGCCGTCAAGGCCAGAGTCGACCACATCGCGTCCTACACCGTCATCGAACACTACGCTGTCTATCGGGGCAAGGACGAGTCGCATTCCGTCGCGGAGATGACGGTTCGCACCGAGTACCGTAAGGAAACAGGCAAGACTTATACAATCCTCTCGCAGTCCGGGTCCGGGTTCATCGTAACTCACGTGCTTGGCGCGGTTCTGGACCGAGAAAAACAGGTCAACCTGCCGGGCATTCGGGAGCATTCATGGCTTGTATCCACCAACTATCGAATGATGCTCAAACCAGGCGGAGTGCAGCGAATCGACGGAAGAGACTGCGTTGCGCTCGAGATCTCTCCGCAGCGGAAGGTTCCCAATCTGATTGACGGCACCATCTGGGTGGACGCGAAGGACGGCACGATCGTGCGCCTGGAGGGAACCACGTTGGAAAGTGCTTCGATCTTTACCCGGCCGAGTCAAGTGATGCGGCAATACACCAACGTGAACGGCTTCGCCATGGCCACGCACGCGCGAGCCGTCACCGACAGTTTTCTGCTGGGCCGGACCGTCATCACCATCGACTATCGGGATTACCAGATTCAAACCGGGCCTGCCAAATGAACTTAGCTATCTCCAGGGCAAATGCACGAACGTGGTGTAGCGCAAGGACAGGTTCGACGCAGCCCTGCGGGACGCGAATAACGGATTGGGACTAGGACTCTGTCCGTGTGATTTCGAACTTTCGAGATCGAGGTTTCCCACCCATTCGCCAGAACAAGGCGAGTGGATGGGGCACGGTGCTGGTACAAAAACAGGCGGTCAGAACCTAGTGTGCCAGAGAAGCATCTTCATGCGGTTGCCGTGGGCCGCCTCATTCCTATGTGCCGGAAAATGCGCGTATGCGTTATACTGAATTTCGTGATACCGTCTTTGAGCGACTGGAAACTCGATGCTGCGCTCGGCTCTTGCCTGCTGCTGGGGCTTCGCCATGGCTTCGATTACGACCACTTGGCCGCCATCTCCGATATCACCGCCGTGCAGCGCAACTGGCGAAGCGGACTGCGTTTGGGCATGACCTACGCCCTGGGCCACGCATTCACTGTGGCTGCGCTGGGCATCGCCGTACTTGAGTTGCACATCGGGCTACCTGAGAATCTTGACCACTGGACCGAGCGGCTGATCGGGCTCACTCTGATTGTTCTAGGCATTGGCGTGGTCGCCGGAATACTCCGCAAAGATGCTCACGGCCACTCGCACAGCCGCATCGAGAGCCGGCTGGCCATCGCCATCAATGGTGTGCTCTGGATGGCCTGGCGAGTCCGCTGCATGTGGAACCGTGAGACCCCGCAACCCGAGCGTTTTCAGTGGATGTACAACGGGAAATCGGTCTTCATCATCGGCATCCTTCACGGCGTTGGAGCGGAGACTCCCAGCCAGTTGGCCTTGTTCTTCCTCACCGCCAATTTGGGAGGCACCTCTCGGGGAATGCTAGGGCTGGCGGCCTTTGCCGTGGGCCTGGTGGCCATGAATGCACTGATGACCGCAACGATGGGCGGGGCCTTCAATGCCAGCGGACAGCACCATCCCCGCCTCTACCACGCCATCGCATGGACCGGCGCAGCGTACAGCTGCATCATCGGCGTCATCTTTCTCTTCGGAATCTCCGACCATCTGCCGGCATTAGGTTAGTGCATGCCGGGGCCGAAGTGACTTAGAGTCTATCCGTAGATTGGCACCGCCGGTCTCCAGCTCTGCGGTACTGTGGTCTTAACACCTGCGGGCGACGTCTGGAGGCGAGGACGCCGCCAGTACAGCCGGTCTGGAGACCGGCGCTTCATTCTTTTCCCAATTTACGGATAGGTTCTTAGTTGTTCTATGCACGGCGGCTTAAAACACGCGGGCAGAGAAAAAACATGGGGACGGAAAGGCAAATCGCCAATCCGTCCCCATGGTGTATTTACTGATCAAAGCCGCTTATGCGCCGACCGGCTCGCTGGTGTTGACCTTGACCGGGGTGAGCCAGCCGAAGCGGTCGGGTTTGAGTCCGTTGGCAATGCCGAAGAATTCGTCGGCGATCTTGCGGGTGACTTCGCCGGGCTTGCCGTCGGCTACTAAAATCCGATCAATGGAGCGGATGGGCTGAACCTCGGCGGCTGTTCCGGTGAAGAAGACCTCGTCGGCGATGTAAAGCAGCTCGCGAGGCAGGGGCTGCTCTTTGACCGTCAGTCCCAGATGGCGGGCGATTGTGAGCACGCTGTCGCGGGTGATGCCGGAGAGGGCCGAGTTGGCCAGAAGCGGAGTGAAGATTACGCCATTGCGTACGACAAAGACATTTTCGCCGGAGCCTTCGCTGACCAGACCGTTCACGTCGAGCCCGATGCCTTCGGCGTAGCCGTTGACCTCGGCCTCCATGTGGATGAGCTGCGAGTTCATGTAATTGCCGCCGGCTTTGGCGAGCGAGGGCATGGTGTTGGGCGCCAGACGATTCCAACTGGAGATGCAGACATCCGCGCCGCCGTGGCCGGCGATGTATTTGCCCCAGGGGAAGTTGATGATGTAGACCTCCATGGGCGAACCCTTGGGACTGACGCCGATCTCGCCGTAGCCGCGCAGTGCAATGGGGCGAATGTAACAGGGAGCGACGCCATTGGCCTCGATCACATCCACCACGCCGGCGCAGAGTTCCTCGAGGGTAAAGGGCAGCTCCATGCGATAAATCTTTGCAGAGTCCAACAGCCGCTGCATGTGTTCCGGCAGGCGGAAGACGGCTGAGCCCTGGGGCTGTCCGTAGCAGCGAAGCCCTTCAAAGACGCTGGAGCCGTAATGGACGACATGGCTCATGACGTGAATGGTGGCCTGTTCCCAGGGAATAAGTTCGCCGTTGTGCCAGATTTTCGTGGTCGTTTGGAATGGCATGTTGGTTGAAGGGCTCCTTGTAAACGCCGAATGCTGATCCATTACAGCGTAACGCGGATTGGGTGGGCATGTCACGGCATGCGGCCGATAGACTCACGCCGGAATTGGTCGCCGTCTATTCTGGGATTTTCGTTCCTAACAAGAATGCCAGCCGCATGGTCTGCTCGGCTGGCAAAAAACTTACTCCTGGTGGGCTGTGCGGCTGCTATTCGCCTGCCTCGCCGCCCAACTGCGCCAACCGCTCGGCATCGCGAATCAGAACCGCCTCTCTGCGAGGCAAGACAAGACCATCTTCGGCCCACTTTGAGAGCAGGCGACTGATGGTGAACAGGGTGGTGCCGGTCATCTGCGCGAGTTCCTCGCGGGAGAGAGAAACCTCGACACCGTCTGCCGACTTCTTTCCGACCTGCTTGAGGAGTCTCAAAAGAGCGAAAGCAACTCTCTTTGCGACCTTCTCGGTCGCCACTTCGCGGAAACGCTCCTCCAGCTCATTGAGTCTGCTGGAGAGAATTCGGCTGATGTTCCTTCGGATTTGCGGGTGCTCCCACATCAGGTTTTGAAGCCTGGAGTATTCCCAGGTCAACGCCCTGCACTGCTCCATGGCGCGCGCGGAGCAGGTGTGACTGCATGCGGGCGAATCGGCCGGCACACCCACAGGTTCGCCCGATCCGCTCATCCAAAGTATGACTTCATTGCCGTTTGGGCTGAGCTGTGTGCTCTTTACACTGCCGGACTGGATGAGAACCAGGTTGCGAACCGGCTGACCCTGCACGAAAAGCAGCTCGTCGCGCGCGAAGGTTCTTGCCCGTGCGCAGGCTGCGATCTCCTTGCACTCATGTTCTGACAGGCCGGTGAAAAGCGCGGAAGCGCACATCAACACGACACGCTCCGCTAGGCTGGAGTCATTTCTAGCTTGTCTTGCCTGGTCTTGACTTGCTACCGACAATCGTGCTGTCGCCACGTGCCCCTCCATACAACTACTTTCGTGCCAGCCACGGATTCCCCCATCCGACGTACCGGCGGCTTTCAATGATTCGAGGGCGGCAGGGAATGTCCGCACTCGGATTCAACTTGCCTGACGATTGCAAACTTCCTTGGGCAGGGCCTGGAGGATACGCTTACTCGCCATGATCGGAAAAATGAGATACAGTACAACCTTCTTCAGGATAGCAGTAGACGCGGTGTTTGTCAATGGCAACCGTCACAAATCAATCAGGTTGCTCTGCTTTGACGGTCCAATTTGTCGATTTGCAGCCCTAAAAGCGGCTTAATGGTCATTGCGTAGTGTGGGATGCCCATGGCCTGATGGCGGCTTCCGCTCCTTCATTGTCAGGATTTGAGGGATGGCTCGACCGTGTGGCGGTTCAATCAAGGGCTCAGAAATGGAAGCGGTAACGCAGTTCGGCGGAGAACTGCCGGGGATCGTTAAAGTGAAAGCCGCCGATGGTGACCGAGTTATCCTGCAAAACTCGATGGTTGGTGACATTGAGGACCGAGGCCGAAAGCTTCCATCGTTCGCCTAGAGCATGGCCCGCTGAAACGTCGAAGGTGGTGTGCACGGGCAGATAGGGGCCGAGGTAGGGGCTGGTGTCGTTGGGACAGGTTGTTGGGCCGGAGCACGCCAGGCCGTTGGAGAATCCCGAGCCGTAGTAGACATTGCTTGCGAACCACGTATGCAGCGGCAGATTGGCTGTGAATCCTGTGTTGAGCGTGTCGCGCTGATCGTGATCGACTGGCGTGTAACTGAAGTCGGGCGGATAGCAGGCAGGATCTCCTTGAATGCTGCAAGTAAAGCCCCCGATGATCGCGCCGCGCTGCTCGGCGATCTGATTGGAGTAGGTCAGGTGGAATTGTCCTATGTGACCGAGCTGCGGCGAACGCAGGGTCAGTTCCCAGGCCCGGACCAGCGCTCCGTCGACGGCGATCGGGAAGTACATGTTCGATTCGCCAAGGTTGGAGTGGTCGAGGAAGTTGTTCACGCGGTTTTTAACGTTGGTCACATCGAGCAACCAGCCTTTGTAAGGAATCACAATCCCGAACTGGTGTTCTTCGTCGCGCTCCGAGGGCAGCGGCGTGAATGTGTTCTCGCCTGAGCCGAGGCTGCCGGCATAGTTCAGCACGGAAGTCGAGACGGTTACGAGCGGGGCAGGCTGAAAGAAATGACCGTAGAAGCCGCGCAGAATCCAGTGCAGGCGTGGGACCTCGACAGTTGCGCCGATGCGTGGATAGATCGAGCTCTCGCTCAGCACAGCGCGATAGATTGAGAAGCGTTCTCCTCCGAGCAAGGCGATATAGCGGCCGATGCGCAGATGGTCGGAGAGATAGAACTCGACCAAACCGGCGTTGGCGCTGGCCGGAGTGTTCGGTTGGGACTGTGCGCTGCCGTCGTTGACCTTCATGCCGAAGAGATCGTCTTCCGTTTGATAAAAGGAGTAAAGCCCGGCGGAAAAGTTGTTCGGCCCCACATCGGTATGGGCATCGGCCTGTGCGCCGCCGTAGTTCGAACTCTGATGCCAGGTGGTGGCCACTGGCGTGTCAGTCGGCAGCGAATCGTAGTCCGCCTGGTTGAAGTGGCAGAAGGGCGCGACGGAGAACAGCGCCTTGGGAGTGAGCGTGCGCACCCAGTTGGCGATGACGAATGAGTCGCGCTCGGTTTGCGCGTCGCGCAGTCCATAAGAGTTGTAGTATCCGCTGAGGTATTGCCAGTCGGTCTGGCTGGGGTCAAAGGGAATGTCGAAGTAGTCCTGGCGAAGCTGCGCATTCAGGCGTAGCTGGTCCCTGGGAGTTTGGTTGCGAATCAGCGAGACGAAGCCGCTCTCGGAGTTGGTCGAATCGTGATAGATCGCGGCAACGGGCGTGGCTAGCCCGTAGTTGGAGCGGGAACCGGTGAGGCTTGCATACCAGGCTGTTGCGGCGGAGTGGTCGCCGAGCGAAAGCTGGGCTTCGCCGGTCGAGAGGTTTCCGCCGGTGAGCAGCAACTCGCCCTCGCGATTGCGCTCGAAGCCGTTGCGCGGCAGCACGTCGAAGACGCCATAGGTTCGGTCGCCCACGTCGGAGGAATAGCTTCCGCGCTGTGTTTCCACCTCATCGATGTCTTTGGGATCGATCTGCGGACCGACGTTGGAGGCGATCTTGGTGTTGGGAATCGCAATACCATCGATTAGCCAACTGGTCTGGTGACCACCGCGCATGTGCAGCATGTCGTGTGTCATGTAAGCGCCGGGGACGTAGTCGGTAATCATCTCCATGCCGATGGTACGGATGGCGCCTGGAGTTTCGTCGATCATCGCGCGCGTGATGAGCGTGGTTGGGGTTACCGAATCGACGGAAAGCCCGGAGTCTGCCGAAGCCTGGACGACGACCGATTCAGTTGTCGCCGCGACTGGCAGCGCAATGTGCAGGACGGGGTTTGTCCCTGAGGCGACGGCGATGGGCTGGCTGACAGCGGCAAAGCCTGCGGCTGAGATTCGCAGCCGATAGACGCCAATCGGAGCTTGGGGCAAGTCGAATGCGCCCTCAGCGTCAGTCGTAGCATTCAGAGCGAAAGCGGAATCGGCGGCCTGAAGCGTGACCGTGGCACCAGCAATGGGCCGGTGCTGGGGATCGTGCACCACGCCATGAACCGTGGCGAAGACGGTTGCGAACGCGGACAGGGAAGTGGAGAGCAAAAGGACGACGGCAGGGCGAGACGCCAACCGCATGGGAGTAACCTCCGGGGAATTTCCAGTTGTAGCGCGGGCTGTCTTTATGATGCGAAAGACAGCGGCGCGAATAGGAATCAGGCTCGAGGGAATTCGTTGAAGACAGGCGCAAACCGCGAGAGACGTCCTTCCAAAGCGGAGGATGCTTGGCGACCCTCATTGGGTCCGCGCATTCAACGGAGTTCTTAACCGAGCTTGGATGCCGGAGGTCCGCGATTGGCGCGGGTGCGCAGTTCGCCCAAGCGGGCCGCAGTGCGAGCGGTCGCGGGGCAATGGGCAGTTGCAAGCAGCGGAGGAAGAGCAACCGGGGAGGCTGCCAACGCTTCAATGGGGCCAACCGCCGCAGGCATGGAGTAGGGGTAGTAGGAGCAATGCGCGGGAGCGGCCAGCGAAGGCGCAGATCCAGGGGTCTGCCGAGCCATCGTCCCGGACATCTCGCAATGGTGTATCCCGTGCCGACGGCAGCAAACCGGCAGACGCGACTCGGCATTGGCCGGGAGGATCGCCGCTAGCGGTCCCAGCCAGAACGACAGAATCAAAGCTGCGCATAAGCTGCGCCGCATCTTGAACTCCTGTCAGATGAGAGGTTTATTGTGCTCGCTTCGCCAATCGGCACAGTGCTGACGACCGACTCGTCCCAGTGCTATCTAGTTGTTATCACTTTCTACCAAGGGAGTCCTTGACTTGCATCAATACTTATTGCGACTTTTGCTGCTCGCGTTGGGGTGCGTCGTTTGCCCGTGCGAATCGGCTTGCGGCAGTCGATCCGCGCGGGGGCATCTTGAATGCTTAGAAGGTGATGCGGCCGGAGAGCTCGAGGCTGCGCGGGCCCGCTCCTTCGGCGGTTTGTAGCGCCGTGATGCTGCCGAATCCGCTTGAATCGACCTGCATGTTCGGCGGCTCATAGTTGCGATGGTTGAAGAGGTTCGCCGCTTCGACGCCGAATTGCAGCTTCGATTGCTCGGCAAGCGAGATGATCTTCATCAGCGAGAGCGAAAAATTGACCGTACCCGGTCCGACAACGCCGCCAACTGGAGCATTGCCGAAGCGGCCGATGCCGATGCCATTGGCGTTCTGCAGGTTGAGGTAGGAGAATGCCGCCGGATTCAACCACTGGCTTGTGGTCGGATGAGCCATATAAGGCGAGACATGAGCCACTTGATCCGGGCGGGTCATGCCGACGGTGGTGAGAATGTTGGTGTTGGCGGGATCGACCGTCTGCTCAAACGGAGTCAAGAACGGGCCGCTCTGAACGATCGTGACTCCGGCCAGTTGCCAGCCGCCGGCCACGATGTTGTTGAGTGCGCCGTTCGCGAGCCAGCGTTGGCCGTGGCCGAAGGGCAGGTCGTAGAGGTAGTTCGCCAGGAAGCGGTGCCTGCGATCGTAGATCACATTGCCGTAGTCCAGCATGGGATGAAAGCGATCGGTGAGGAAGCTGCCGCCGGCGACTGCGAATGCGGTGGGAGTGGCTCCGCCGTCATTTGAAAGGTCGCGCGTGAAGCTGTAGCTGGCATCGAAGGTAACTCCCTTGCCGCTACGGCGTGAGAGCTCGACAGTGCCGCCGGAATAGTTACTCACAGCGGCGTTGGTGACGCTCTGGATCACCGCCCATGAGGGGAAGGGTCGGCTGATTGATGCCTGCGCATAGCCGACGGTGTTGGCCGGCACCTGGTTGAGGTCCTCCATCGCTTCAAGATTCTGACCGTGGCTGCCGGTGTAGGATGCGCGCACGCCAATGCCGCGGCCCAGATCCCGCTCTACAGTCAGGTTCCACTGCTGCACGGATGGATCTTTGTAGTGGATCGGAAATGCGTAGTCGAAGTTGGCTGTTCCGCTGCTGACTCCCGATGGGTCGCAGCTTGCGCCCGTCATGTCGGTGTTAAAAGGACACGCGAAAGACAGCAGCGGCGTGACGCCGTCGTTCTCTGGGGTCTGATTGTAGGTGGCCAGATAACTGGCGTGGACAGCCCAACCGGCAACCAGCGAGAAGCCGAGCGGCGTCTCGATGAAGCGTCCCCAGCCGCCGCGCACGACCGTCTTGTCGTTGCCAAAGGGCCGCCATGCAAAGCCGATGCGCGGACCCCAATCGGTGTGATCGGTGTAACGCAAGGCCTCCGGAATCCCGTCCTCTGCGGCGGTCATGATCGGCGTTGGATAAATCGCGTTTGCGAATTCGGTCGAGGTGAAGGATTTTGCGGTCTCGTTGGGCACCACGACCGCGCCGCTGACAGGCTGGCCATTAGCTGTCGCGCTGTAATTAGGCTCGAAGACGGCTGTGTTCGAGTTGGTGTCGCGGATGGGTGGATGCAGCTCATAACGCATGCCGAGATTCAAGGTTAGTTTTGGAGTAACCTTCCAATCGTCCTGGGCAAAGACCGCGTAGGAGTATCCAAGACCGTTCATGGTGGGGCTGTTCGTTGAACTGACTTCTGTGTAGTCCGGAAGGCCGAGCAAAAAAGCCGTGTAAGGATCGCCGATTGACTGGCCGACACTGGAGCTGCCATTAAAGACATACCAGCCCGACCGGTAGTTGCCGTACACGTTGTCGTCGTGGTCGCTGATTCGCTTGAAGTCCCCGCCAAACTTGAAGGAATGGCGGCCATGCGTCCATGAGACGTTGTCCAGGGCCTGAATGATCTCGCCGCGCTGCATGCCTGGATTGCCGGCGCCGGTGGACATGAAGCCGTTGATGAGCACCTGCGGAGCCTCGGACCAGCTCAGGTCCGGCTGCGGCACGCTGAGTCCAGTCTGTGTCAGAAGCGATGTCGTGGAGTAACTCTGCGTCTCAGATGTGTGCTGGGCGTTGAAGCCGCCGCGAAACTCGTTGAGCAATTTGGGGGAGAAGATGTAGTTGTGCGCGAAGGTCATGCCTTCGTCGATCTCGGGCGTATTGTAGCCGCCTTGCAGTGGGCTGCCGGCCTCCGCGCAGTATGTGTACGTGCAGGCAGCCGAGGGCGCGGTAATGACCTGGCGATTCTTGTAAGAGAAGCGCGCGAAGATCGATTGCTTTGGAGTGATGGTCTGATCCAGTCTCACATCTCCCTGATTGGAGGAGATGGGCGAAGGAAAGTTGGTCTGGTAGTTATTTACGAAACTGCCGGCTGCGCCTTGGTTGGGCTCGGGCATCAGGTAATTGACCAGGCTCGCGGAGATCGCGCTAACCGGTACGGGAGTGTTGTCGAGAGCGGTTTGGGTGCCGATGGCGGTGAGCGCGCTTCCGTCGGAGTTATAGACCGTGTATCCATTGGGACAAGGTGTCGGGTTATCGGGAGTCGGCGTGCAGTATGTCTGATTCAGATAACTTCCAATATTGCCGCTGCGCATGTCCATCGATGGCACGCTGAGCACCATGGGCGTCTCGCGCGGCAAGCGCAGGCCCTCAAAGCTGATGAAGAAAAACGTCTTGTCCTGGCCGCTGTAGAGATGCGGAATGCTCAGAGGTCCGCCCAGAGTGCCGCCAAAGTCGTTCATGATGATCTTCGGCTTGGTGAGCGCAAAGGTGTCGTCAGAGTTCAGGAAGGTGTTCTCGTGGTTTTCAAAGACCCCGCCATGATAGTGGTTGGTTCCGGCCTTGGAGACGGTGGTGATGTCGGCCACCCCACTGAACTCGGCATTGTTGTTCGACTCGCTGACTCGGATCTCTTCGATCGAATTGAAGGAGGGGAACATCTCGTTGACCGGGCCCGAGTACTCGACGCCAACCGAGGAGATGCCGTCGATGGTGACGCTGAGCAGCGCCGCGGTAGTGCCCGAGACATCCAGGTTCCCGCTATCGTCGGTCTGCACGCCTGCTTCGGTGGTCAACGTGGAGATGGGACTGGTGGAGCCGGTTGAGCGCGAGTAGATGGCCACGGGCAACTCGACCAGTTCGTCGCCGACCTTGGTTTCGGCAACGTTGGAGACATCGGTGGTGATGACCGGGGCGGCGGTATCGAGCACAACTACGGTCTGGGTCTCGGCGCCGGGCTTCAGCACTGCATCCAGGCGGCGAGTCTCGCGTGCAGTCAGCGAGATCTCAGACATTGATTCCTTCTCGAAGCCAGTCGCGGTAAATGTGAGCGCGTAGGTACCTACCTCAATGTTTTTGAAGGCGTAGTTTCCGCTCTCGTCGGTGGTCACGGACTGCTTGGCCGAGGTGCCGGTGTTGACAAGCGTCACCTTCGCTCCCGGGATCAGCGCTTCGCTGGAGTCGCGCACCGTGCCGAGAATCGCGCCAAAGGTCGATTGGGCCGGCAGACGGCTGGCTGTCAACGCCAACAAACAAAGCAGGAAAAGCCGCAGAGCGGCTGAGCGAAACAAGCAAACGGGGGGACAAAAGTCACGCATGGTTTTGCCTTTCAAACAAATATTCAGTTGGGGACGCTCCTTCACCATTTCTGGAATGTTTTTCTATTCAAATGTATCGTCTATAGGTGTGCAAAAGGGAGCTTTTTTCTAAAGATTTTTGAGTATTCCTGCTGTCTGCCAGAGGCGGAGATCACAGCACCAGCAATGGGTGCGTTCAACCTCCGCCTTAACGGCCGAATTCGACCGTGTTATTACCGCGTGTCCGCTGATCTGTGCTAATGAAAGTCATGCGACGCAGTAGCGGCCTCTGTGAGTTCAAGCGGAGCAATGTGCTGCGCTTTGACGTGGACGACGCCGTCGTTGTTCTGTAGTTGGCCGTCGATGAGCAGGAAGCGGTGACGCGTGACGACCAGGCGGTTTCGCTCGAAGAGATCCGGCGTAATGATGACGTTGGCAATGCCGGTTTCATCTTCGAGAGAGAGAAAGACGAAGCCCTTCGCTGTTCCCGGACGCTGACGCGCAATGACGCATCCGGCGACACGCACCAACGCATTGCTTGTGAACTGCGACAATTTATCAGCGGCCAATATCCCTTCAGAACGCAACACCGCGCGATGGTAGGTCATCGGGTGAGGGCCAGTGGTCAGGCCCGCGCCAGAGAAGTCGGCGACCAGGCGTTCCTCGGTTGTCATCGTAGCAAGCGGCGAGTTGTTCTTTCGCGATGGGGCAATTCCACGCAACAAGGGACCGGTTGCTCGCGCGGCTTCCTCAACCTGCCATAGCGCATCGCGGCGATGCTCTACATCTCCCAGCGTGTTCAACGCGCCGATGCGCGCGAGTTGAACCAGTTCTTTGCGATTGACCGAAGTCACGCGCAGCGAAAGATCGTTAATCGAGGTGAATGGCCCCGCAGCGTTGCGCGACGCAACCAGCGCATCGATTGCAACTTTGCGCAGGCCGCGCGCGTAATTCAGGCCGATGCGCAACGAAAGCGATCCGTCGCTCTCATGCTCCAGCGAGCAGAGTTCCATTGAACGCTGCACATCGATTGGCCGCACACGCAAGCCGTGACGCTGCGCGTCTTTAACAAGCACGGCGGGCGCGTAGAAACCCATCGGCTGATTGTTGAGCAGCCCGCAGGTGAAGGCGGCGAGATAATGCACCTTCAAAAAAGCCGAGGCATAGGCAATTAAAGCGAAGCTCGCGGCGTGCGACTCCGGGAAGCCGTACATGGCAAAGGACGAGATGCTGTGGACGATGTTGTCCTGCGCCTCAGGGGCGATTCCGTTGCGCGTCATGCCCGTGCGCAGACGGCCTTCAAGATTCTTCATGCGCTGCATCGAGCGGCGCATCCCGACGGCGCGGCGCAGCTCGTCTGCCTCGGAGCCGCTGAAGTCGGCGACGGCCATGGCCATGCGCAACAGCTGCTCCTGAAAGAGCGGCACCCCAAGCGTGCGTTTGAGCACAGGCTCAAGCGACGGATGCGGATAGCTGACCTCTTCTTTGCCCTGGCGGCGTCGCATGTACGGATGCATCATCTTGCCGACGATCGGGCCGGGGCGAATGATGGCGACCTGCACAACGAGATCGTAGAAGCGCGTGGGCGCGTTGTGCGGAATCGATGCCATCTGCGCGCGGCTTTCCACCTGAAACATGCCCACAGTGTCGGCCTTGCATAGAGTTTCATAGACGAGCGGATCTTCGGGTAGCGCGGCCAGATCGACCTCGCGGCCATAGTGGCGCGGGATCAGTTCGATGCAGTCCTTGAGCACGGCCATCATTCCGAGACCGAGCAGATCGACTTTGATAAGGCCGAGGTCGGCGCAATCTTCTTTGTCCCACTGAATGACCGTGCGGCCGGGCATCGAAGCGCGCTCGATAGGCACGACCTGATTAAGCATTCCTGCGCAGATGACCATTCCGCCCGAGTGTTGACCAAGATGACGCGGCAGGTTCTGCATGCGCATGCAAAGGTTAAGATAATGCGCAATGCGCGGATGACAAATATCGAAGCCTGCCTGTGCGAAGTGGTGGGCTAACGTATCGTTTTCGCCTTGCCACTCCCAGTGGCCCATCAGGCTTGCGAGGCGTGTGGTCTGCTCCGGGTTGAAGCCGAGAGCTTTGCCCACTTCGCGAGAGGCTGAACGGCCGCGATAGCTGACGACGTTGGCCGTCATCGCCGCGCCCAGCGCGCCATAGCGCTCGTAGACGTATTGAATGACCTGCTCCCGTTCGTCGCCTGAGGGAAGATCGAGATCGATATCCGGCCATTCGTTGCGGCTCTCATTCAAGAATCGTTCAAAGAGCAGCTCCATGCCAACCGGATCGACCGCGGTGATCTCAAGCGCGTAGCAGACTGCCGAGTTAGCCGCCGAACCGCGTCCCTGGACGAGATATCCATGGCTCTGGCAATAGCGAACGATGTCCCAGACGATGAGAAAGTACCCGGCAAATCCGAGCCTTGCGATCAGGTCCAGCTCTCGGCGGATCTGGGTGCGCGCCTTCTCGAGCAGATGTAGTTTCAATGGAACGCCGTATCGCTTGCGCACACCTTCATCGACACGCGCTGCAAGAAAGCTATCCATCGTTTCACCCGCCGGCACAGGATAATGCGGGAACTTGTAGCCGAGGTTGTCGAGAGTGAATTCCAGCCTGTCGCTAACGATCCGCGTATTAGCAATGGCCTCGGGCAGATCGCGAAAGAGCGCGGCCATCTGAGGCGCGCTGCGCAGCGTACGCGCATCGTTGACCGTGAGCAGGCGGCCCGCCTGATCGAGCGGCACATGATGGCGAATCGCGGTGAGCACGTCGAAAATCTCGCGATCATGCTCGGTTGCCGCGCGCACGCCATTGGTTGCAATGAGCGGCAGGTTAAGCGCCGCGGCGAGAGTGACAAGAGCCTGATTGCGCGATTCCTCATCGCGTTGCTGATGGCGTTGCAATTCAATATAGAGATTGCTCATGCCGTAGATGGAAACCAATCGTTCGGCAACGTTACGCGCCCGTTGCTCTCCTCCACTGGTTAGCGCGGAAGCAAGCGGGCCTTCGTCGCCGCCAGTGAGGCAGATGAGCCCTGCCGAGAACTCCGCAAGATCGTCAAGCGTAGCCGCGCCTTCCGACTTCGTCGTCTCGCGCATCTTGAACCGCGTAATCAGTTGGCAGAGATTCTTGTATCCGGTTTGCGAGGCACAGAGCAACGTGATGCGCGCAGGCTCTTCCGGACACTGATGGGGAAGCCATTTGGCGGGCTGCGAGCGGCAGCCGAAACCAGTGACGGCAATCTCAGCGCCGATGTGCGCGCGGATGCCGCATCGATTGGCTGCGGTGTGAAAACGCGCTGCGCCGTAAAGGCCGTTGCGATCGGCGAGAGCAATCGCTGGCATTCCGATCTCCGCCGCGCGTTCAATCAACGCATCGGGTTGCGAGGCGGCGGCGAGAAAGCTGAAGGCGCTCGACGCGTGCAGCTCGACGTATTCCGCATCCTCAGTCAAGAAACGCCTCCAGCAGCCATGAATTGCGCAGCCGATCGCGCACGAGCAGGCAATTCAGAGCCACGCCATCGCGATCCGCGGCTAGCACATCCCATTCCTCCGCGTCCCAGGCATCCAGAGACCACCAGCAGCCGCTCGATCGCCACGGACCATAGGCAGCCGCGATAGAATAACGCGCGCCTGCATCTCTGAATGCCGTCGGCCTGTCATCGCGTAGAGTCACTTGTATCGATCGCGGTGGACGCACGCGGCGCAACGCGATGCGTGCAGCGTGCTGAGCCGATGTGCTGCCCCGCTCCTCTGCATGAAATGCTTCCATACGAAAGCTGTGCGGGCGATGCGTGTCCTCAAGCACCGGCGAACCTACGCGGTCTTGTCCGACGATGGCTCGTATCCGCGCGAGCGTTACGTCGAGGTGCGAGGGCTCAGGCGTTTGCGGAGCAAAGAGGCCAAGCTGCACTTTGCTGGTGTGGCCGGAGCTGGCTACGATTGCGAGCGATCGAACGGCGGCCTGAGGCGGATGCGCCGCAGCCTCAAGTTGCAGCAACTTCAAAAGAAACTTGCGGTCCGAAGACGGGATCGCAGGATGGATTGCGAAAAGGTGTTCTGCGCCGCGTTCAAGGCGCATCTCGATAGCGAGTGAGGCTACGGCAAGTGAACGCGCTGATGCGCGCGCGACCAGCGAGTCGATCATGCGCGCGGCGACAAAGAGCAGGGAATCGATCTCCTCGACCGGCGACTCGAATTCACAGAACTCGCGTAACTCGAGCGCCGACTCGATCGGCTGAAAGTTGTGCGTTGCCGCGCCCGAGGCCAGTGCGCGCCATCGACTCGCCGCTGGGCCGAAGCGAGTCACTAACTCAACCTCGGGCAGGGCTGCCAACAGGCCTAGTGTGCGCATGCCCCAAATGGCAAAGGTTTCTGCCTGGTCTGGCTCAAGATCGAGCAGTGCGATCGGAAGTTTTTCGAGGGCGCGCGCTTCTTCGTTTGCCAGGATGATGCTAATTCCGGACGCAGACGCGGCCTTGATGCGAGCTACATGGAAGTTCTCACTGACAGCGATCGAGGTGCGAAAACCAGCACCGGCAGCCGCGCGGCGCAGTTGAGCTGCCAATGCATCGGCCGGTCCAAAGAGCCGTTCCGAACCGGCCACATCGAGCACAAACGCACACGCGCTACCGAAACTCACCTCTTCGATGCGCGGAGAAAACTGCGCGACGCACTCCTGCAATACCGCGCGCGCAGATTCTTCTTCGGCCGTCGAGCGCATGATCAGTCGCAGCCCGGCGATTGCCTCCGCTTCCAGGCGCGTCATGCCATGGACCGTGCCGAGTTGCACGGCATTACGATTGAGGGCGCAAACGGTCTGCTGCAACACGGGGCCGTCCAGCACAGCGACAGGGTGCGCACGCAACTCCGGGCGCAGGCGCAGCAAAGCCTGCGCGGGAAACTCAGCCGCATGAATTGAGAGATACAGCTCGCGGCTCATGCGCTCCACTCCCTTGTCCACTGTGTGTTTGCTGTCCACGTTGAAACAGACGGTTTGCGCGCGTTGATCATTTGAGGTTGAAAGCGCTGGCGTCTGCGGCTGAAGGCAAACGCACCCGCATGGAGCACGGTTCCACCACGCGATTCGATGCGCATCGGCTCGACATCCAGCACCACCGCCGCGCTTGACTGCGCATACGAGGCCTGGCCCAGCACGAGCAGCGACGAACGCGTGCGGTCCGCGGTCTGGCGAAAGCGAAACCATGTGGCCAACGGAATGCGCATCGCCTGTGCCGGATCGATCCCGGCCAGGTCGAGCACAATGGCCGCAAAGCCTCCCGCCTGCAAAAGCAGATCAGCCGAACGCAGAGCCTGATCCAATCTCGTCCATTGATTTTGCCGCTTTTCTGCATAACAGCTACAGCGCACCCAGAGTAGTTGTCCGAGCCGCACGCCGCTGGCTGCGGCCGACTCCGGATCGAAGGCATCCTCGGCGTCTACCCAGGCGCAGACCCGCTCCTCCGCCGTTCGGGCTGCTAGAAACGCCAGTGCCAGGCTGGTCCGGCCCGAGCAAGCTGGCCCCGCAACCTCGCTGATCGCGCCGACAGGAAATCCCCCATCGAGTAACTCGTCCACGGCGGCGATTCCAGTCGCTACTACCTCGCGGATCGTGCGAGGCGCAGGCGTGAGCGCCGCCGGAAAGCGGCCTTCGAGAGAGCGTTCGATCTGGAGCCGGAGGGTGGCAGCGGAGGCCATCGTATTCGCCTTATATTCGCCTATGATTCTCCGACTCGCCTCGCTTGTCAATGCCCGGCGCGGCCTTTTTGGTATTGATGGAAGCTATCCGGTGTGTCCGTTACGCCAGAAAGTCGCCGCAAGAGCTTTTGGTTGAATGGCTTGAGATTTATGGCGGG
>JBEKCA010000032.1:0-41933 GCA_050015115.1 Occallatibacter sp. | reverse complement strand
CGTACACAATCGAAAGACTTCAGCAAATTATGGCCGCCGCCAAGGCCGCATCTCACTAAAAATCAGCCCCAGTTCACTAGAAGAATTTGTAGCTTTTATGCTACAATCATCCTCGTGATCGAACTCGTCCGCTACCAGCAAGAGGATGGACGTGAACCCTACACCGAGTGGTTTCGCGGCCTTCGCGACAAAACGCCAAGGTCCGGATCGCTGCCAGACTCCGCCAGATTGAATCCGGCAACTTGGGCGACTCGAAGCCGGTGGGTGGAGGCGTGACGGAATTGCGGATTCATGTCGGTGCAGGGTATCGCGTCTATTGCGGTCGGCATGGGCAATTTTTGGTCATTCTTCTTTGCGGTGGGGAAAAGAGCGGCCAATCAAAGGACATTGCCCGAGCCAGGACGCTCTGGACAGAGTGGAAACGGAGGCAACCATGAGCAAACTTGTTGGAGTTGTGTCGCACCACGAGCGCGAAGTGGAAGAATTGCGCGCAGACAAAGGGTTTGCCATCGCCTACCTGCAAGCTGCCATGGAAGCACTCGACAATCCAGAAGAACGCGCCGGAGGGCTGATTGCCTTGCGCGCCGTCGCGGAAGCCTATGGTGGCTTGGGCGCGGTTGCGGCACAGGCGGGCATCAGCCGTGAGTCCCTTTATCGCGCGCTCTCACCGAAAGGCAATCCGACCCTCAAGACACTCGTCGCCGTCCTGAAGACTGTCGGCCTCCGGCTCTCAGTCACGCCCGAGCCTAAAACTCGCGCGAAGAAGCCAAAGGCGCGAGACGATTATGCAGCCGCCTGAGTCTGGCATCTACTTTGCCGCCGCCTCTTCCTTCAGATAGTTCGCGCTCAGTGTCCGCTTTTCCTTTGCAACCGGCAAAAGCGTCGGATAGAACTGCACAAAGGTCGTATCCACCGCGGCGTGTTCTGCATGGCACGAATAGCATCCGGCTTCTTTGGGAATGAGACTGCCGCTGGTCGGCCCGTCGAAGTCGAAGAATGCCCATTTGCCGGGGAATCTGGCCTCATCTTTCACGTGGACCTCAAAGCCCATCAACTGCGTGCCCTGGAAGTGGCCCCGAGTGTTGATCGAACCCTTTTCCATCCCCGTTCGAGACTCCAGCACCAGCACCGTCTTATCCGGCCACGCGCCGGTCTGAACAAACTTCGCATAGGCCTCCGGATTCACAAATACGTTGTCAAAGACGCTGTGCTCTGAGGCCGTTGCTCTGGGGATATAACTCATATCGATGCCGGAGCTGAGAAAGACCCACTCGCGGTAGTGCTCGGGGTAAAGTAATCGCCCGTCCTGGGTATAGGCAGGCGCATACGGGGCCTCAGTTTTTGCGGCGGTGGGTCTGGTTGCAGTTGGGGCCTGCGCGCAGAGACCAGCCGCAAGCGATGCGGCCAGGAGATGGCCTGCCGCGAACAAAGTGATCTTCAAGGACATTCGGACCTCCAGATGCGCTTTGGATACAGAAGAGAGTTGAATGTTGTCGCGCCGGCCGCACATAAAATCAACCCTGAGAAAGCGCTGACTGCTCGGGAAGCGACCCGGCTCAGGGGTGTGATTGACTTCCGCCAGCGATCTCGATGCCGTGCGCAAGCAGGGGAAGAATCGCGGCCAGACTCTCTTCAGCTCCTCGCCGGCTGCCGGGCAGGTTGACGATCAGCGTTCTGCCTCGCAGCCCAGCTACTCCTTGCGAAAGCCAGGCAAGGGGATTCTTTTGAGCGCCCAGCGAACGCATCGCTTCAGCCACTCCGGGCGCTTCACGGTCGATGACCTGACGCGTAGCCTCCGGAGTGCGGTCACGCGGGCCAAGGCCGGTCCCGCCTACGGTCAATATCAGAGCCGCGCCCCGCTCGCTGAGTGATTCGAGTTTGCCGACGATTTCGACTTCATCATCGGGCGAAAGATCGGTTGCGATCTCAGCCTGCGGCCATTGCCGCCCAAGCAACGCTGCCACTGCCGGACCAGCGGTGTCGGTCATCAGGCCCTGCGAGCAACGATCGGAGACGGTGACCACACCAATCAACATGACAAACATTGTAGCGGCTATTGCGCCAGTAGCAAGTTGATCGCGCGCAGTCAGATTTCGACACCTTTGATTGCAGCAAAGTAATCGCGAGGCCAATCGAAGACCTGGAGTGAGATTGGTTGACGCTGACAGAACTATTCGCACAAACCACACGCAACTTTTACGCATCTAACACCAAAGTCTCAAGAATGAGGCGCGGCTGAGGACTTGGTCGAAGCTGATGCTGAGTCAGATTGACCAGAATTCTCCGCGCGATGGCTGAGAAAGTGGAACTGTCAAGGATCTACTGAATTGAAAGGCGAGACTCGCGCCCCGACGCGAATTTGCTGGGAGGAATGTATGCTCGGAACGATTTTGATCATCGTGCTGATCCTGATGTTGATCGGAGCTTTGCCAACCTGGCCGCATAGCCGGAGCTGGGGATATTATCCGTCCGGCGGCCTCGGGACCATCCTGCTCATCATCGTAATCCTGGTATTACTGGGACGGATTTGAGACGTCGGCCCCATTCGATGGTGGGGGGAAGGCGTTTGCGACTTATACGCGCGGCGGCGGTTATTCTTGCCGCGCTGGCCTTGGCCGCACCTTCGCATGCCTACTCCGTCCTCACACACGAGGAGATCATCGACTTAGCATGGATCTCGGAGATTCGCCCCCTCCTCGTCGAGCGCTTTCCGGGTATCACGGACGAGCAGATCAAGGAAGCTCACGGCTACGCATATGGTGGTTCGGTCATTCAAGATCTGGGCTACTATCCGTTAGGCAGCAAGGATTTCAGCAATCTGGCTCACTATGTTCGCACGGGCGATTTTGTCAGGGAATTGTTGGCCGAGAGTCAAAGTCCCGATGAATATGCCTTCGCGCTGGGCGCCCTCTCGCACTATGTCGCCGACATCGATGGCCACCCCGCGGTTAACGAAGCGGTAGCGATTCATTATCCAAAGCTGCGGGCAAAGTTTGGTAACTCAGTTCGGTATGCCGAGGACAAGACTGCACACTTGAAGACTGAGTTTGGTTTCGATACATTGCAAGTGGCCAAGAATCGTTATGCGCCGCAGCAGTACCACGACTTCATAGGTTTCGAGGTTTCGGAACCCCTGCTGGAGCGGGTTTTTCCAGTGGTCTATGGGTTGGAGTTGAAGGACGTTTTGCCGCACGAGGATCTGGCGGTGGGTTCCTATCGTTTCTTCATCAGCCAGCTCATTCCGAAAATGACCCAGGTGGCCCTTCGGACGCACAAAAAGGATCTGATGCGCGAGACGCCGAATTTCGCGCGAGAGACGTTTCTCTATCGTCTTTCACGCTCGGACTATCAAAGAGAGTGGGGAAAGACTTACACCAAGCCGGGCATCGGCACACGAATTCTGGCTGCGCTTCTACGCTTTGTGCCCAAGATCGGCCCGTTCAAAGCCTTGGGGTTCAATAATCCAACCCCAAAGACCGAAGACCTCTACATCAAGAGCATCAACACCACCACGGACCACTACCGCTTCCTGCTCGAAGAGGTGCGCGCAGGCAAACTGGTGCTGCCGAACTACGATCTCGATGACGGCGTCGCCACAAAGGCGGGAGAATACTCGCTGGCGGATGAAACTTACGCAAGCCTTCTAGCCAAGCTATCCGCCGCAAACTTCGATCGGACATCGGCCCAGTTGCGCGATAACATTCTCGATTTCTATTCCGGTTCTTCGAAGCCCGTCGTGAGCGGCGAGGACGCTGCACACGAGCAGGCTGTTCTGGCGAATTTGAGCCGGTTGAAGTCGGCTGATTTGGGAGAGCCTGAAAGCCCCAAACCGTGACTAGCTGACGGCAATAATTCTGCGGCGCAGACCGCACAACTGACGGCGGCAACGGTGTCATGGCCTTGCATTGGGTGGAATCAATAGCGTCACGGCATCCGGCACAATCTCGAGACGCACTGGCAGGTCGCCAAGCAACTCTCCATCGGCCTCAGCGAAGACCCGCGTCGAGGAGCCACTGCACGCGCGGCACTCGACCGAGACCGCATCGAGCAATTCAATGCCGCCATTAAAACGCTGACGCCCAAAGACGACCCCGATCAGGAAAGTAAAGTAGCGAAAACGGCTACGCGTTTTGAAGGCCACCAGCCGCAGGCCGTTCTTGTGCAGGGTTGCGCCGGGCACCATGTGGTTGAGCACGCCGCCAAAGTCGCTGATGCGCACCGCCAGCAACTCCGAGATTTCCTCAACGCGCGGCTTCGCGCTCTCCCGTTCCGTAAAGGCCGCTTCAAAGAGCGGAAAGTCATGCGTCGCCCAGACGCGAAAGGCCTCTATTACGTAGAGGAGATATCCCAATCGACGTTTGAGGCTTGGATCGAGACGAGAAAGAAAGAGAGCATCAGCCCCGACGCCGGCTGCAACTGTAAAGTACCGCGAGCGCGTCTCACCTGCATTCTCCGCGTAAGTAATCTTCCCCACTGAGAAACGCACCGGGTCCGCAGTCAACAGCTTGCGCACCGCCTTCGCCGGAGTAGTTTGCAACCCCAGATTGGCTGCCAGTGCATTGGCTGTGCCCAACGGCACGACGCCCAGAGCAATATTTGTCCCCACAAGGCTTTGCAAGACCTCATGCACAGTGCCATCGCCGCCACAGGCGAGAATTGTGTCGCAGCCGCGCCAGATCGCATCCTTGGCCAGCACACCGGCACTGCCGGGTGCTATGGTCTCCAACGCGTCGGCTTCCACTCCGGCCGCGCGCAAAACCGCGAGCGCCTTGTCGATCGCTGCACGGCGCCCCAACGAATGCTGCCCCGAGGCCGGGTTGTAGATGAGCGCGACGCGATGCATCGCGAGTTTCCCCTGAGGGTCAATGCCCTGAGTAGGAGCTGTGGCGGAGGTCATGAGTTAATCTTCGCATCCCGCGGCGGTCTGAGAGGCTGGCGAAAGAGATTCCTTCTGACAGCGCAGAGACCTTTCCATTCTGGCACAGTTTATTTGAAGGTCAAAGCCTCCATCGTGCCGCCATGGATCCGCAAATTATTTTCGCCGCGCGGCAGTTTCAACGCCGAGCCGCCGCCAAGATCGCGTTCATAGATCTCGCCGTAATTCCCTGTCGTCTCAATCACATTGACGACCCAGTTGTTGTCGAGTCCGATTGCTGAACCGATCTGGTGCGAACCGCCAAGCAGAAACCTCAGCACAGGATCACTATCGGCATGAGCGAGCTTAATCTTCACATTGGCGCGAGTGACGCCGCTCTCCTCCGCTTGAATGAGTGCCTCCATCACCCAGTGCACAATCGACGCCCACTGCGAATCACCGTCGCGCACGGCCGCAGCCAGCGGGTCTTTGGAAATCGTTTCGGGCAGGAGACGGACTTGTCTGCCATGCCGCGACAGCGCTGCGCGGGTCTGCGCCAGGCGTGTTCGGTCGCCGGCCAGTGCGCCGCAGTTGCCTGTAGCGAAGGCCGCCTGCATCTCGCCCTCCTCTTGAAACGGGAAAGGCACAAACTCCAGATGGTTGCGGGCAAACCAGGCGCGAACGCTCTCCTCCACGGTGGTTTCAGCCAGAAAGCAGATCTTTTTACCGCTCAATTCGCTCGCTCGCGTCACGTGGCTTCCCTCTGGCGCAAGAACCCCTACGCCGTCCCACAGCACTGGGCGCGTCAGAGCAAGTTGCGCCCCGGCGGAATGTGAAAAGTCGTCCGGCAGCGTGGCCACCATCTCCACTTCGCCGTTCGCCAATCCTTTCACTGCCGTGCTGTCGTCTGGATAATGCGTGACTCTCGCCTGCGCATCTTTTCCGAGCACTGCGGCCGTGACCGCGCGGCAGAGATCGGTGTCAAAGGCCTCGCGATTGCCGTGGCCGTCGGAGGTCGTGTACTCGGCTTCCTCGACATCGATACCGCAACGCAGCGCGCCCGTAGCCCGCACACGGGACAATGTTGTCTCGCGAGTTGGAACGGTCTGGGCGGTGCACATCGCTGCATATGCGATCAGCAGCGCAAGCGCCAGCGTCGACTCTGGCCTGGCTTGCACTATGGCGCCCACCCACCCGCCATGGGAGTCCCCGGCGTTGTATCCGGCCGCGGATTGAAGTCCGCCGGAACGGGATTGGGAATGCCGCTGTCGGTCGGCTTGATCTCCAGTTGCTTGCACCCCGCGCCGCCCGCATGAGGGAAGGCGGTAATCTGCGCTGCTGGAATCGTCGTGTAGTCGGCGCTCAACGGCGCGCTCTTGCCTTGCAGGCGTAGCGTGTCGAAGGCCGAACTCATATCGCCGACCCCCGGCACCATATCGTCTGCCGGGCCCAGATTCTGCTGGCCAAACTTATCCATGCCGATCTGCCGCGCGCGCATCTCATCGGGTAAGTCGGCGAGCGGAATCAGATTGAAAAGCTCGTCAACGAATTTAATGATCGAGCTGTGCTCCGACGGCACATGCGAGACGCCATGGGCCACAGCATACGGCGAAATCACAATCGCTGGAATCCGCGGCCCCTGCTCCAGTGGCAGCCCATTCGCATCGTGCGAACGAATGCGCGGCTGCGCGTGGTCGTAGAGCCCGTCTGACTCGTCGTAGGTAATGATGATCGCGCTCTGGGGCCAGTATGGGCTGGCCGCGATGGCATTAATCTCCTCGGCCAACAGCCCTTCGCTGATTTGAGTATCCGAATAGCCCGGGTGATCGTCGTTGCCAGAGAACACCTCGGCCAGCTTCGGATTCGGATCGACCGGCTTCCAGTTGCGAATATTGCCGTAGCCTCCGCGCACATAGAAGACGCCCGACGACGGCAACTGCTTTTTGGCCACCGCGTCAAAAAACTCGCTCAACCCATGCAGATGCGTGCTCGTTTGCGGATTGTTGGCAACGTAGCCGAAGTACCGCGGAGCGTTGTGATGCGCAACGTAGCCCTCGTGCGAGGCCTTCCAAGAGGGATCGTTGATCTCGTGGTCGTAGCCCTGCTGAAACCAGCCCCAATCGACGGCCTTCACGCCATGGCCCGCAATCTTTTCGATGTCGTTCTGCACATCGGGCAGATCAAAGTCGGGATTGTAGTCGGCAGCCGTGGTTTCTTTGATTGCGTTGCCCATGAATGAGAGCGGCAAACTGGCAAAGGTTAAGTTCTTTGAGATGCTGTTCGAAGGCGGCACGGCCTGCGGCTGATGCAGCCTATTTGCTGTGTCCAGCGCCGATCCCCAATAGGGGGCCGGGTCGTCGACCATCGGCACCACTGCGCTTTTGCTCTGGCCTCCTATCGTGGCCTGCTCAGGATGCAGCATCCACTGCGTCTCGCCGCTCTGGCCCGAGATCATGGCAATCGCGTTCGGCGTCGAGGGTCCGATGATCGTGTCCATGAAGTGATCGAAGAGCGTAAATCGATCTGCATACCGCCAGAGAAACGGCGCCGTGTCGCAATCGACGTGGCTCATTACCAACTCGCCAAATTGCTTGCGTTCGAGCGTTGGCGTCATCGACGGGACGCCGTTAGTCAGAGTTACGCCCTCTTCGGTTAGCGCATACTCCGAGTTCTGCGCCAGACCATTTGCGTCCAGCGCTAGCTTGCGCGCAATGCCGGTGTGCGAGTGGTTCACCGAGGCGATGTCTGCTGGATAAAGCGGCACCGTCTTGCCCTTCGCATCGGTCACCGTCGCCGGAATCTTGAACGGAGTAATCACTCCCAAGCTTCCATCCGTATTCACGATGAGTTGCGTGAATCCCGGCACCTGGCCGATAGGATAAGGGCCATCGGCCCCTGCGTAAATTCCGTCCGCGCCGGGGTAACTGCCAAAATAAAAATCAAAAGACCGATTTTCCTGGAAGAGCACAAAGACGTACTTGACCTTGCTGCGGATCAGGCGCCACTTCTCGCCTGGCGAGATTGCTGGCTCCTTGGCAGGATCGATCACCTGTGCGCTCACCGTCGCACTCGACTTCGGGGCGATAGTCACATCCGGCAACGCCGGCTTTTCTTGCGCCGTGCTCGTCCCAAAGCCGATCGCGCCCAGAGCGATCAGCGCAGCCGAGATACTTTTCCGGTTTATCTTTCGCATGTCCCTAAGCTAATCGGTGCCCCCATGGCATTGCCAATTAAAATTAGGGTTCGATTCTGTTCGCCGGTCGAGTGCTTCCTGGCATATGTGTTGTGGCCGACGGGTCGTTGTTATCGCCGACGCGAAATTCACTTGCCGGAAGAAGGCAGTGGGCGGTCGGTCCACAGCGCTTTATCGGCGATGGCCTTGACGAAAATAAGCCTGTCGCCAAGCAGTTGCTCGGCTTTAGCGCGATCGTTGTAGTTGTCCGTATCCGCAAAGAGCCATTTACGCTCGCCGGTTCCCCACATTTTCGAGAGCTGGTCGTTGTTGAGATAAATGTCGGGCGCGTCGGGATAACAGGAGCCCCACAGCAGAAACGATCCTTCGCCATGTTGTCCACAGCGGGCGATTACCAGCCTGGCCGGCCTGCCGCCGAAGAACTTGTGCGTATAAAAGATGATCGAAGCGCCAAAGGTCTGGTCGCCGTAGATGATGAAGGTATCGCTGGGTGAGCCCTCGGCCATGATCACATCGGCCATTTGCTTGGAGCCGAGCAGGGGATCGAAGCGAGCGAAGGCGATGTGCGCGGCGATCAGAAATACGGCCGAGGTCAACGCGACGCTGATCGTGGAGGCGATGTGCTTGCGCTTGAGGCGCAGCACCAGTCCAAGGGCAGGCCCGATCAACAGAGCGCAGGCCGCCAGCGCGGCCGGGAGCCGTAGAGCGGCAAGGGATGCGCCGGTGAGGTCGAAGAAGTGGGACATGGAGAGTTCGTAGTTGCCTACACCGCGATGAGCCAACACTGTACCGATGTCGGCGACAAAGGGCAGGTGGCGCGACTCCCATAGTCCGAGGCCCAGCACAACGGCAGCGAGCGTGCCGACGACCGCGAAGACGGCCTGCGCCCCGGTAAGCCACGCAGTCGAGAGTTGCGATTTTTCGTTGTTCTGCTCGATGCCCGCCACCACGGTCGCGAGCAAAATGAACAGCGGCGGCCACACCGGAAAGGTGTAATACTCCTGGTTGGTCGAAATCGAGAAGAAGATCAGCGTCCATGCGGTGAACAGGCTCAGCAGCCACACCGTGCGCGTGCGAAACGTAAGCGAAGAGACTTGATCGGCAGCGTTGGGGGCAACGGCCTGACTCGGACTAGTCTTGGCCGGCTGAGCGTCGTCTTTTAGATGCTGCCGCCAGTGATGGCGAGTCTTCCAGGCCAAGGCGATCAACGCCGGAAGGAACAAGCTCCAGGGAAAGAGCCACACCAGGTGCAGCAGCCAATAGGCTGCGAAGGGCAGCTTGCTATAGTCGTGCGGGTAGCGCTTGTCAAAGAAGCGCAAGTAGTGTTCGTTGACGAAATAGAAGTACAAAAAACCATGCACGTTGCCGATGGTGGGATGGTTGCCGATGGGGTGTCCCTGGTCGGGATTGGCCAGGCTGCAAAGGATGTGCCAGGGCGCGGAGATGGCCAAAAAGAGCAGCGTGCCGGTGACCGGTCTCATTTCCTTCCAGCGCCGCCAAAGGCCGGTCACGATCAGGTAAGCAATCGCCGCGCCGCCAAAAAATGTTGGAGCGATCAGCCCTTTGGTCATCAGTGCCAGGGCCACTGCCGCCCACATCCCATAAAAGCGCGCAGCCTTGCCCGGCTCAAAGCCGGTGAGCAGGCAATAAAGCGCAATCAGAAAGAAGAGGCTGAGCTGCGCCTCAGGAATGATGAACCGGGTAAACAGAAACGGCCCGACTGAAGTCAGCACGCCCAGCCCGGCATACAGTCCGGCGCGGGGACCCCAGCCTCGGCGTGCCCACAGCCACGCCAGCCAGGCCAGTCCCAGTATCGCCAGCGCGTTGGGCAGATGAGCGGAAAAGGCATTCTGTCCAAAGACCTTGTCGAGGGCGCCGGTGATCCAGAAGGGCAGCGGCGGCTTCTCAATGTAGCGAATGCCGTTGATCTTGGCCGTAACCCAATCGCTGTGTTCTGAGAAATACTGCCCGGCCTGGGCGTGGGAGGCATCCACGTCGTCCATCAGCGGCGGCGTGAAAAGTGAGGCAAATTGAACTGCGGCGAAGATGGCCGCCAGCAGTGCCCAGGCGGC
The DNA here is from genome assembly GCA_050015115.1 of Occallatibacter sp. Taxonomy (GTDB): domain Bacteria; phylum Acidobacteriota; class Terriglobia; order Terriglobales; family Acidobacteriaceae; genus Telmatobacter. The sequence continues at coordinate 31,813 of JBEKCA010000032.1, read as the reverse complement.
CAATGTGAAGTGCGATTGCCGCGGGCGATCGAGAGAGTGCGTCTGAGTTGTCGTCACGGATTTATAGACCATTATAAGGATAACAGCAGGGTTCGCTGGGCCGCGCGCAACGGCCGAAAGACGGTAGTGGTGCTGTTCCCGAATAACCGACCAGAACTGAGTCCCGAAAAAGAAGTCGGAAGGCTGATATAACATGTAAGGAAATCTATGCCGGATGCAGATGCGCTTGCGAAGTATTACGAGACTCTTACCGATTCTCAGCTCTTGAACCTGAGGGCCGAGGACGGGCTCACCGAGCAAGCTGACCTTATGTTGACGGAAGAACTCAAACGGCGCAATCTCACGACCGGCGATATGAAACGGAACACAGCTTACAATAATCGCACTAATCTTCTTGATAAAGCACAAGAAAGGGGATCCTCGAGCAAGGGGCCAGGGCTCCTGTTCTTTGGCAACCGCTGCCTCAACGAGGCCGACAAAACAGCCAACATCCGGCTTCGAACCAAGTGGTTCGCTCTAGGCGGCATGCCAATAGTTCCACTTGCGTCGTATCGGTTCAAATGCAAAGGAATTCCTGGTAAATGGTTTTGGGGGGACGCCGAACAGCGAGTCATCAACCGCGTTCCGTTAAACTGGCCTCAAGTATTTCTGACGTGGGCGAAAACCACGCTCCTCATTCTTCTCTTTTTTCTCTTCTTGGTCGGATTCTCCTGGTTTCAAGAACATCGAATTCGATAGTCCTGGTTCATCCTGCATGGCCTAACGCGATCTTTGGCGAGTAACCGGCAGCGCGGAAGCTGCGCCACCACGCGAGGGCCGCACCGTGTCGCGGGCGTGACTGGAGCCTGTGCGGCATTGCCAGTCCTTCCGCGTCGATGCCATGGGAACGTGCGCCGGTCGTGCTGCGTAACTCCAATGCATGAAGCTTGCACGTTCTTTTCTGCACTGGGCGCTCGCCCTCGTTGCGGCTTGGATCCTCTTCTGCTCTGCCGTCGGCATTGTGGCCACTGAATGGGCGCTGCATCCGGGCCGCCGTCTGCTCGGACCGAAACTGGAGGCACAGGCCGAGGCCATCGCCGAGCGCAACCACGCGAGGCTGATCGAGGTCTCCATTGTGGCAAGCGACGGAGTAACGCTGCGCGCGTGGAGCATTCCGCCCCTTCACGGAAACGGCGACGTCGTGATCCTTCTTCACGGGCAAACCGACAACCGCGCCGGCATGTTGGGCAACGCGGAGTTGCTGCTCGACCACGGTTACTCGGTGTTGCTGCCCGATGCGCGGGCTCACGGGACAAGCGGCGGCGATCTTGCCACTTACGGGGTCAAAGAGGCCGGCGACTTGCGGCTCTGGTTCGATTGGCTCCAGCGGTCTATGCCCCCGCGTTGCATCTACGGCCTGGGCGAGTCGATGGGCGCGGCGCAACTGCTCCAGTCGCTTCGGACAACACCCGGATTCTGCGCCGTCGCGGCGGAGTCCTCCTTTGCGAGCTTCCGTGAGGCCTCCTATGATCGTTTGGGGGAGAAGCTCCACTCCGGTGCATGGGCAGGCAGCACTTTGCTGCGTCCCGCAGTGGAAGCTGGCTTCCTCTACGCTCGCTGGAAGTATGGAGTCGATTTTGAACAGGCTTCACCGGAGAATGCAGTCGCGGCAAGCCGCGTCCCCGTCTTGCTGATTCATGGGTTGAAGGACACCAACCTTCCTCCGCGCCATTCGGAGGAGATTCAGGCGCACAACTCCTCGCGCTTTCCTGCGGTTCAATTGTGGGAGCCCAAGGAGGCCGGCCACTGCGGCGCGGCCGGCGCGGAGCCAGAGGAGTTCGCTCACCGCGTGATCGGCTGGTTTGAAAGCCATGGCACAATTGGCGCTGGAGCATTCTCACCGTTGATGTAATTCGAGCATCGCGGTTTCCCACCCATCCGCGATGAGGTCGCGGATGGGTGGGAAACCCAAATCCTTACACTATCCATGAAGCTGCTATAGAGCTAAAAAGCCCATCCCGCGCCGCCCCAGCCCGGTCGTGTATCTTGGCCCCAGAGCCAGATTCTCTTTCCCGGAGCGCCGCCAGCCCTCATGCCTACCTTTGCCGCTATCGATATCGGTTCCAACTCCTGTCGGCTGAAGATCGCCAAGGTCGTGGCCCATCGCTTGAAGACCCTCCACGAAGACCGCGAAGTAACGCGACTGGGCGCGAGCGTCTTTGAGTCCGGCCTGATTTCGCCGGAGGCCATGTCTGTCACGCTTCAGGCCCTCAAGCGCTTTCAGCGGGCGGTGCAGTTGCATGGGGCGGAGCAGATTCGCGTCGTGGCCACCTCGGCCATGCGCGACGCTCGCAACGCGGCCGTCTTCCAGGCGCGCGTCAAAGAGGAAACCGGCTGGAATATGGAAATTATCTCTGGCCTCGAAGAGGGCCGGCTTATCCATCTCGGAGTCATGGGGCTCGGCGTCGACGGCGCCGGGCTGGCCTCTCAGCACACGGCGGCGGGCCGTGTGCTGCTTATCGACCTTGGAGGCGGAAGCTGCGAGATCACTCTCTCCGAACGCAAGCACATCCGTGAAACCATCAGCCTGCCGCTCGGCGCCGTGCGGCTGACCGAGGAGTTCCTGCCGACCGACCCGCCGCCCGCCGACGGGCTGGCTCGAATGCACCAGCTCATCGCGCGCGAACTGCGCCGGGCTCATCGCAAGATTCATCCGGAAAGGATCTCGCAGGTCATCGGCACCTCGGGCACGGCTGCCGCGCTCAGCGATGCGGTTGCGGCGACGGCCAAAGGTGGAAACGGCAAAGCGGGCAAGAGCGCGGGCAAAGCGGCGAAGACAGCCGTGATCGTTCTCACGCGCGAGGTGCGCAAACTGGCCAAACGGCTCGCGCAGCTCCCGCTTGCCGGGCGCAGTGCAGTACCTGGAATCGGCCCGCGCAGAGCGGAGATCATCGTTCCCGGCGCAACGGTCTTTGCCGAGCTTCTTGAGAGCTTTGGCCTCGAGGGATTTCGCTACTCTCCTCTGGGCCTGCGCGATGGCATCCTGGCGCAGATGCTGGCCGTTGAAGACGCCCGCGCCGCGGCCCACCGCGAGTTTGAACATGAGCGCTGGGAGAGCGTGCTGGCCACGGCGCGGCGCTACGGTGTCGATCCTCGCCAGGCCGAGCCTGTGCGCCTGCATGCCATCCAGCTTTACAAAGAGTTACAATCGCTACATCAGTTACCATCGGAGTACGAAAGCTGGCTCGCTGCCGCGGCCGTTCTGAGCGACACCGGCAAGTTCATCAACCACCAGGGCCATCACCGGCATACGCAGTACATTGTTTCAAGTTCTGAGATTTACGGCTGCACGCAGTTGCAACGAACCATCATCTCGGCCATCGCCCGCTACCTGGGCAAGAGCCGCCCACAGCCTGGAGATCGGGCCCTGCGCAACATTCCTGCCAGCGAACATCGGCACGTGCGCCGCGCGGTTGTGCTGCTCAGGTTGGCCGTCGCGCTCAACCAGGATCGAGCCTCAGATGTCTTGAGATTTGCGGCCAGGGTCTATCCCAAGCGTGTCTACCTTGAGGTCGAGCCCGGGCGCACCGGCGCGGAACTGGAGCTGTGGTCGCTTCGTAAGGAGGCGGACTACTTTTTCGAGGTCTTCGAGCGCGAGCTCTTCTGCACGCTGGCGTAAATCGACCTTGCCGAACGCGGATCGATGAGCCACCGCAAAAGCGGCGGATGCCGGTCGAGATCCACGCGAGCGACGGAGCCTTTTCTCATGCGGATCGCCGCGCCGCCGTTGCCGGTGATCATACGGCCAAGGAACTGGAAGACGTTGGGGTTATGACCCACGGCCAGCAGTCCCTCGCAGCCGGCATATTTGGCCAGCATCTCCTGGAAGTCAGCGTAATCGGCACCGGGTTCGAGAGCCTTGCTGATTTCCACCTTGGCGTCGTAGCCCAACTCCGTGCCAACAAACTGAGCGGTTTGCAAGGCTCGTTTCAGTGGGCTGGATACGATCACGTCCACTTGTACATCGAGTGCGCTCAAGACCCGGGCCATCAGGATGCACTGGTCCTTTCCCTCTCTTATGAGGGATCGCTTGGCATCGAGGGCAGAATTATCCCGCGACAATCCAGCGTTCGCATGGCGCATTAGGTAGAGGTTCATTGGGGGACGATCCGGCTAGAACGAGTGGGGGTCTGCCAGCTCCTAGATCATCGATATTAACACAAATGTAACATTCGACAAGGGTCAGGATTGAGCAGCGGCCCGATTTCGCGCTGAATCAGGAGCGGTTGGAGGCGTCGGTTCCGTTGCGGATCGGCCATGCACGCTTCCGTCGGCGCGGTTCTTCTTTGCCGCAGTCTTTGCGGCCGATCTGGCTGCCGGAGGTTGCGGGATCGCGCTCAACTCGGTCTTGCCCTCGGCGAGTTGGATGAGAAAATCCTGGCTGGCAAAGGGCTTCGCGTCTTTCAACACTTTGCCGGCGCGGAAGTAGCTGCCATCGGGCTGTTGCAGGCGGGCCTTGATGGTGTCGGCCAGATAAGCGGGCAGAATCTCGTCGTGAATGCGGGCCAGCGCAGCCGCATCGCGTACCGGAAAGACCACCTCGCAGCGTTCGAAGAGATTGCGCGGCATCCAGTCGGCCGAGCCCATGTAAATTTCGTCGTTGCCGCCGTTGGCAAAGTGGAAGATACGCGAGTGTTCGAGAAAGCGGCCTACGATGGAGCGGACGCGAATCCTCTCGGACAGGCCTTTGACGCCCGGCCTGAGGATCGACAGACCGCGAATAATCAGGTCAACTTCGACGCCGGCCTGCGAGGCCGCATAGAGCGCCTCGATCACCGACGGTTCGAGTAGGGCGTTCATCTTGGCGACGATGTGGGCGGGCCGACCGGCCTGTGCGTGCTCCTGTTCGCGGCGGATCAGGCCAAGGAAGCTCTCGGCCATGGTCAGCGGCGCGACCAGCAACGGCCGGTAGTCATCGATCTCGGCGTGCGCGGTGAGATAGTTGAAGACCATGTGCACCCGCTCGGTGATCTGCGGATCGCAGGTGAGCAGGCTCAGATCGGTGTAGAAGCGGGCGGTGACGGGGTTGTAGTTTCCCGTGCCCAGGTGGCAGTAGCGGCGGGTCTGGCCGTCCTCGTCGTGGCGGACCAGCATGGCCAGCTTGCAATGGGTCTTCAGGCCGACGACACCGTGGAAAACCTGCACGCCGGCGTCCTCCATGCTGCGCGCCCAGCGGATATTGGAGGCCTCGTCGAAGCGGGCCATCAGTTCGACGACCAGGGTTGCCTCCTTGTTGGCCGCGGCCTCGATCATCGCTCCGAAGACCGGCGAGTCGCTGCTGGTACGATAGAGCGTCTGCTTCATCGAGACGACTGCCGCGTCTTCAGCGCCCTGCTGAATGAAATCGACCACCGGATCGTAGGAATCATACGGGTGGTGGAGCAGCACATCGTGCTGGCGCAACTCGTCGAAAATGCTGGCCGATTTGCGACTCAGGATAAGCGGACGGGGAGTGAAGGGCGGGAACTTCAGATCCGGTCGCTGAACATCGCCATAAAAGAACATCAGCCGCGAGAGATTCACCGGGCCGTCGCCGCGAAAGACTTGATCCTCGTCGAGTTCGAAATTGACGCGCAGCCGCTCGACGATCTCCTGGTCGGCGCCGGTTTCAATCTCCAGGCGCACAGCGTCGCCCTTGCGACGATTGTGCAGCTCGACGCGAATGGTCTCGAGCAGCGAGCGCGCTTCCTCTTCTTCAAAGTAGAGGTTTGAATTGCGCGTCACCCGGAAGGCCGCTCGGGCCTGCACCTCGTAGCCGCGATACATCCCGGCCAGGTTTTGCGCAATCAGGTCTTGCAAGAGCAGATAATCGTGGGCGCCGTCGGCCGAGGGCAGGCGAACGAAGCGGGGCAGCGCGCGCGGCACCGTGACGACACCGAGAACCTGGGGACCGGAGCTGCGCCGCTTGAGCCGCAGCAGCAGCGCCAGGCAGAGAGCTTTATTGAGTACGCGCGGAAAAGGGTGAGCCGGATCGATGGAGATGGGGGTCAGCAGCGGATCGACCTCGCGCTGGAAGTAACCCTGGGCAAAGACACGGGCGTCTTCGTCCAGTTCCTCCCACTCCAGCAGCCGCACCCGCTGTTTGCGCAACTCGGGTAGCAATTGCTCGTTCCAGCAGCGGTATTGTGCATCAACAAAGCTGTGGATATCTGCCGTAAGCACGGCCAGCGATTCCTCGGGACGCAAGCCATCGAAGCCCGGCTCGTGGCCGCCGTCTTCGATGCGCTGCATCAGTCCGGCTTGCCTGATTTCTACGTATTCGTCAAGGTTGGAACCGGTGATGGCAAGGAACTTGACGCGCTCCAGCAGCGGGTTTGACGGGTCCTCGGCCTCTTCAAGCACACGCCGATTAAACTGCATCCAGGAGTGGTCCCGGCCGTTGAAAAGCTTTTGTTTCTGTGTATTCCGTGCCATTGGTTCCGATCTGTGCGTCGTGTTGGCAGTCTAAACCGTTTTGATGGAAAACTGAAGATCAGCCGTCAACAGGAAACACTCCCTGTCGGTCAATCCATACAGGATCGGACGGGAATAGGATGTTAAAAATGGAAGAATCACAGGGAATTCAAGGGAGCCGGGACAAATCGTTTCTGTTTGCGGTTACTTTCTGACGATAATCGGACACTAACCGAAACTTAAGGCACCACAATTGATTACTATAGGATTATGGCACGTGGAAGTACAAGGTTAGCGTTGTGTCTGGCGATCGTTGCATTGGACGCAATGCCGGCCTGGAGCGCGCACCGGTCTGCGAATCCAGTCTCGGCGTCGCAGCCAGCCGGCGGCATGGTAGTGCCATTAATTGCCGAGGGATTGAAGCTCTCTGATTTTGAGGGCATGGAACCCCGTCCAGGGTTGAAAGACAAGCTGCTTCACATTTCCGGCTTTACTCAGACCACGCCGCGCGACGGCCAGCCGCCCACTGAGCAGACTGAGGTCTGGGCGGCATATACCAAGAGTGCATTTTATCTGGTTTTTGTTTGCCATGACCGTCACCCGGAGCAGATTCGCGGACATCTGGCGCGGCGCGAGAATGTGCTCAACGACGACAACGTCTCAGTGCTCCTCGATCCCTTTCAGGATCACCGGAAGGGCGTGCTATTTACCGTAAATCCAGCCGGTGTGCAGGCTGATGCCGCCTGGGCTGAGAACAGCAGCAATCCGGACTACAGCTACGACCAGGTGTGGGATTCGGAAGGCAGGGTGACGCCCGACGGATGGATGGCTCTGGTGGCCATTCCCTTTCGCAGCCTTCGTTTTCGGCCTGGCGGCTTGGACTGGGGCGTGGTCTTCATGCGCAACTTTCCCCGCAACAGCGAGGTGGACTATTGGCCGCGCGTCTCGACCAACATCTCTGGAGTGCTGACTCAGGAGGGAACCCTCAAGGGCATCGAGGGCGTCACCGGTTCGCACAATGTGCAGATCAATCCCTATGCCCTGGCGCAGAATGAACGCACCCTCGAAACAGTCGACCCTCTTAATCCCTACTGGAGCTCGCGCCACCTTGAAGGCACGGAAGGCGGCGAGATCAAGGCGATTCTCAAAGACAGCATCGTTTTCGACGGTACCATTAATCCCGACTTCAGCAACATCGAGTCGGACCAACCGCAGTTCACCGTCAATCAGCGCTATCCGGTTTACTTTCCAGATCTTCGTCCCTTCTTTTTGGAGAATGCCAACTACCTCGCCACACCAATCTTTCTGGTCAATACACGCAACATCGTGCATCCGGAGTTCGGCCTGCGCGTGACGGGGAAGATTCACCATAGCAATATCGGCCTCTTTGGCATCGACGACCGCGAGCCGGGCCAGACGGTAGCCCCGGGAGATCCGATCTATAACAGCCGTGCGAAGTTTATGGTGGGCCGCTTCTCTCAAGACCTCGGCAAAGGCTCGAGCATTGGGGCGATCTACACCGGCGAGGAGTTCGGCCGGGGATGGAACCGGATCGGTGGCATCGATTTTACTTTGCGGATGACTAAGAAATGGGCTGCGTTGGGCCAGATGGTCGAAAGCTCGACTAAGGGTACAATGGACAGCGGAACGCCACAAACCTACTCTGCCGGGCCGGCCAGCGCCTTTCAACTGCTGCGCTCCGGGCATGCCTTCACCCTCAATTTGATCTATCAGGACTTCAGCACCGGCTTTGAAACCCAACTAGGCTACATCCCAACGGCAAATCTTCGTAACGGCCAGACCTACATGAGCTATGCATGGTTCCCGAAGCACAAAACGATCCAGCGCTTCGGTATGGAGACGAACCAGAATGTCGCCTACAATCATCAAGGCGACCGCGTGTTCCACTATTCGAATGCCGACGTTTTCGTCGCGCTGCCGGGCAATGTCGTGCTCGAGCCCATCGCCGGCAGCAACTCCGACACAGTGGGACCACCCAACTATCCGGTGCTCACCGGCTACAAGAATTTCACCGAAAACTTCGGCGGCTTCATCGCGCGAGGCGCTCCACTATCGCAGTTCAACTTCAATATCCAGGCCTACCGCAGCGGAAATGTGAACTACAACCCGGTCGCGAAAACGGCGCCATCGCTGCTGAATCAGGATTGGGTGCAGGCCCTCTTCACCTTGCAGCCTTTGCGTCAGCTCACCGCGGACAATACCTATCTACTGGATCGCGATTTCTCGGTGGCTGATGGCGCATTTGTCTATGAAAGCCAAACCCTCCGCACCAAGGTCAACTACCAGTTCACGCGGGCGCTCTCGGCCCGAGTCATTGTGGAGTACGACTCGACGCTGGCGAATCCAGTGGAGACTTCATTGTTGCGGACCAAGCAGGTTGGGACAGAAGCGTTATTCACATGGCTTCCGCATCCGGGCACGGCAGTCTATATCGGCTATAACAATGACATGCAGAATCTGGACCGATCGCTTTGCAATCGCCTGACGGGCGGCGGGTGCGACCCGAATAACACTGTCCCGCCCCGCGCGCCGTACATGCTGAACGACGGCCGCCAGATCTTCATCAAGGCGTCGTATTTGTTCCGCTTCTAGGCCGCCCCAGACGCTGCCGGCCCGCTCAGCTTTCCTTGCGGTAAAGCATGTCGCGGATCGCCTTCCGGCGCGCTTCGTTCATCTCGCTCTCCGCCTTGCGGGCATCGGCGTCCAAGGAGTGCGAGCCTGCGGGCTCGTTGGACTCCGGCTCGCTGCACGACGGACAGCGGTTGGCGAAGCCGGGCTTACCGGGCCTCAATTCAAACTCTTCTGAGCAGATCACACACGTTTTGATCGGAAAGGCCATACCGTTCCATGATAAAACAGAGGGTTTTCAGATCGCTTCGGCATCGTGTTTTGGCAATCCCTTGGGTCACCTTGCGGCGTACTCCAGTAACGAATCGTCTCCGTGCACCCACTACTATCCAACCAGCATTGACCCGCTCACCCCGGCTGGTTGAGGATATTGATTGAGAGTGCTTGCTTTAAACTGAGAAAGGAGCCGTTGCCATGCCTCAAGAAATTCACCCGCCGCACAACAGCTCGATTCCAGACATTCCCCGCTCATCCGAGCAGACTGGTGTCGGGCTTTCGGAAGGCCTGCAGGAGATTGTCGAGCAGATCGCCTCCGGACTTTACAGCTTGGCTTCGATGCTGGTCGGAGAGGGTGAGGATAGCGAGCGGCTGGTGGAGTCGGCGATCGCCAATGCGGAGATTTCGGTCTGCCAGGATCCGCAGGAGGCGCGCCAAAGCAGCCAGCGAGCGCTTGCCGTTGCCGCCATTAAACTGCTCGCTGGACGTGATCCCAGCGGACTGGCTGCTCCCGAGGGACTTGCTCCGGCTTCAACTTGCATCGATGACGATGATCTAGCTGCGGCTGGAATCTCTTCTGAAGAGCTGAGCAGTATGATCTCCGGTCCGGATCGTGACCGAGTTCGGAAGTGGCTGGCAAGCCTTCCGATTTGGATGCGCACCGTCTTTGTGTTGCGCGCGGTGGCTGGATTCAGCGCCCTCGAGACTGCCGCACTGCTCAAGGCCAACGGCGGCCCGCAAGGCGCGGGCTGGGGCCCGGAGGCGACGCGCGAGGTCTTCCGTCAGGGACTCTGCTCGCTTGCCTCGCAACTGCTGCACGCCTCGGCGGAACGGTAAAAACAGGGAATAGGGATCAGGGAGTAGTTCAGGGAACCTCATCGCGCCCCGCCGCATCCGTCCGGCTCTTTCGTTACACTAGATATAAGAACCCTGCCGCCCCCTCTGAGCATCCATCGGGAGTGGGGAATTTGTTGAGTTTGCAGCCCTTCAGTGAGAGTCGAACGATCTTGATGTCTTCAATCTCTTTTTGCAACAGCTCGACGCGCCTCTGTGCCCGCACGCTGATCCTGGGCCTGGTGGCGTTGTTGCCTTGTGCGATGGCCGCCCAGATCTCAGCACCGGCCCCAGGCCAGAGCGCGTCGCCTTTCCAAGGCAGCGTGGCGCAGGGCGATGCCTCGGCGCAGCCGATCAGCTTGACCCTCGATGATGCGATCCAGCGCGGCCTCAAGGCCAACCTGGGAGCGATTCTCAGCGGCACGCAGACGGCGGCAGCGCGGGGCGAACGGCTCGGCCAGTTGCAAGCCCTGCTGCCTTCGGTGACCTTCAACGCCACCGAAGCTGAATTGCAGACCGATCTGCCCGCCGAGGGGCTGCGCATTCCCGGCTTTCCGAAGATCATTGGGCCATTTGGGTATACAGATCTGCGCGCCAACTTGAGTTGGTCGCTCATCGATGTGGCTTCGCTACGCAACTACCTGGCCGCGCGCCACAACTTTGCCGCCGCCTCGCTCTCGGCCGAGGACGCTCACGAGATGGTGATCCTGGTCGTGGGCAATGCCTATCTGCTCGTCCTGGCTGATGAGAGCCGTGTAGCCAGCGTCGAGGCGCAGGTTGCCACCGCGAAGGTCTCGCTCGATCAGGCCATTGCCTCTCATGAGGCCGGCACCGCGCCTCTGCTCGATGAGCTGCGCGCGCGCGTAGATTCGCAATCTCTGGATCAGCAGTTGATCGTCTCGCGCAATGCTCTGGAAAAAGACAAGCTGGCCCTGTCCCGCACCATCGGCCTGCCGCTGGCGCAGAGCTTCACACTCGCCGACACGGAACCCTATGCGGCTTTCGATCAGATCGATGTGGAAGCGGCGATTCGCCAGGCCCACGCCAACCGCAGGGATCTGGCTGCGATGCTCGAGCAAACCAAGGCCGCCGAAGAGCAGCGCAAGGCAGCCACGGCCGCCCGGTTTCCCACTTTGGAGTTCAACGGCGACTACGGCGACATCGGCGTTAACGTTGCGAACTCACACGGCACCGGCGACGCTACAGGAAATCTAAGCGTCCCTTTGTTTAAGGAGTTCGCCCTGCGCGGTCAAGCACAACAAGCTCAGGCGCAACTCGATACGACGCACGCTCAATTAAGCGACAAGAATGCGCAGGTTGATGCTGATGTGCGCGACGCGCTGCTCGACATCGCTTCATCGCAACAGCAGGTCGAGGTCGCAAAATCCAGCGTGGACCTTGCCAATGAAGCCCTCAGCGAGGCGCAGCAGCGCTACGCCAACGGCGTCAGCGACAACCTGGCCGTAAGCCAGGCTCAGCAGTCCGTCGCTCAGGCCAACGATCAATATGTAACGAGCCTCTACCGGCACAATGTGGCCAAGCTCAGCCTGGCTCGTGCTTTGGGGGCAGCCGAGAACTACAAGAAATATCTGGGAGGAAAGTAAACGTGGCGGATTCATCCCGAACACCTGTCGAAACCGATCCGAGCGAGAAGCTCGAAAACGCGCCAGCGCCGTCACGCCGCCGAGCCATCATCGTCGTCGTGGTGGCCGTTCTTGCGTTGGTCGCCCTCGGCCTCTGGTGGCGCTCCACATTCTCTGAAGACACCGACGACGCGCAGGTCAACGGCCATTTGATTCAGGTGAGCTCGCGCATCTCAGGCCAGGTTTCAAAGGTCGACGTCGAAGAGAACCAGGTTGTGAAAGCGGGCGACGTGATTGCCGAACTCGACCCCAGCGATTATGAGGTCGCGCTCGAGAACGCCCAAGCCGCTCTGGTTAGCGCCCAGGCCAATGCTGCCGCGGCCGATGTGAACGTGCCCCTCACCACCATCAACACTGGAAGCAACCTTTCGACCGCCGACGCCAATTTGAGCGGCTCTCACGCGGCCGTCGGGCAGGCTCAGCAGCAACTGCAGGCCGCGCAGGCTCGCGTCGCCCAGGCTGAGGCCAACAATAAAAAGGCGCAGGCCGACCTCGAACGCTATAAGCCTCTGGTCGAAAAGGACGTGATCAGCAAACAGCAATTTGACTCAGCCGTCGCGGCTGCCGACGCCGCCAAGGCCGCGCTCTCTGACGCCAACGCAACCGAGCGTGCTGCCGAGGATGGAGTGCGCGTGGCTCGCGATCGTGAGGCCGAGGCGCAGGCTAGTTTGAAGTACGCGCAGACTGGCCCGCAGCAGGTCGCCGCGCAGAGCGCCCGCGCAAAGCAGGCCCAGGCTCAGGTGGCACAGGCACAGGCTCAGCTCGACCAGGCCAAGCTCAACCTGAGCTACACCCGGATCATCGCGCCCACGGCAGGCATCATCACCCGCAAGAGCGTTGAGGTCAACCAGAACCTGGCTCCCGGCCAGAACTTGCTCACACTCGTCTCTCTGGAAGGTTTATGGGTCACCGCCAACTTCAAAGAGACTCAGCTCAGGCATATGGCTGCCGGCCAGGAGGTCGAGATTGCGGTCGACTCGACCGGCAAGACCTATCATGGGAGAGTCACACAAATCGGCGGCGCGACCGGCTCCGTGCTCTCGCTCTTCCCGCCGGAAAACGCGACAGGCAACTACGTCAAGGTGGTCCAGAGGGTCCCGGTCCGCATCGACTTCACCGATCTGGCCAACGAAGATCCCAACCATGAACTGAGGCCCGGCCTCTCGGTCGAGCCCAAGGTGCGCGTGAAGTAAAAAGCAGCTTCTAGAGGCTAGCTTCCAGCCATTAGCTGTTCATCTGGCTACGAGGAAGAGTGCGGTATGCTGATGCGGGGATTGTTATGGAGAAGTTCACGTTCGAGCAACTTGCAGATTTCATTCGTGAATGGAGTCAACTCCGGGAGTACAAAAACATCGCGCCAGAGACGCTGTTTGAGCGTGATCTGGGCATAACCGGAGATGACGGCGCCGGCCTGCTCGAAGCAGTCGAAAAAAGATTCGGGGTCGATCTCACCTCTGGGGAGGGTGGATTGCAGAAGACATTCAACCTTCAACCGAATGAATTTCTCTTCAACTCGGAAGGGTGGGGACCATCCCTCGAAGATCTGCTCTCGTTTTTCAAGCGAACTCCGACGCCTGTAGTCCGGTCATTCACCGTAGGCGAGCTTTACAACGCAGTAGAGAAGGTTCTGAAAAAGAAGTCCGAAAATGCATCAGAGCAGAGTGGCTCTATCGCGCCTACGGAGCCACTTTGACCGGAGTGACTTCGGCACCGTCGCGCTTGAAGCGGAACTCGAGTACCCATGCACTGGCCACGGCTTCGCCGCCGACCTCTGCTGGCTTGAACCGCCAGCGCTTCGCGGCTTCGAGAGCCGCCTTGGCGAAGTATTTGCTCGGCCCCTCGGAATCGAAATCCGCATCCGACACAGCGCCGGTCGGGTCAACGGAGACCCGCACCTTCACTACAAACTGGCCGTGAATTGAAGAGACTGCCTTTGGCAACAGGTCGGGCAAAACCTGCTCGACGACGGCTGCGTTGCTCGCATGTGCAGGCGCAGGCACAGGCGCATCCGCATCTGGAGTCGCGGGCTTCGAGCTTTGCCGCTCAGGTGCCGGAGACGCGGCAGATGGTTTGGCGATTGCAGGTTCACTTTGATCTTCGACTGCAGCCTGTGAGGTCTCCGCGTGGTGCGAGTGCATGAGGAAGATCACGATCAGCACAATCGCAACAACGACTGCGGCGGCGACCCAGGGTAGTCGAAGATTGGCAGGTGCGGTTGGGTTCGCTTTAGAGGCTGGAGGTTGATGTTGTGCTTGAGGAGCTTTAGGACGATCCCCGAGTTGGCCGAGAGTGCATCGCAGTGCCGGGTCAAAGCGCAAAGATTCCCGCGCAAGGCCGGCGAAGGGCTGCGGAATGGACTCCGGCACAACCGGGTCGGCTTGTGTCGCATGATTGAAGACCGGCGGACGCTGCGTCAGTGTCTCCACCAGCGTGACGCCGAGCGACCAGACGTCCGCTGCCTGGGTGATCGTGCCGGCGGCGATCTCTGGTGCGTCGTACACTCCGTTCGCCGCAGCGCGTTTGTCCAGCTTGCCTGCTGCCTGAACATTGTCGCAAGAGAGCTTCACCTGATCGTTGACAACCATGATGTTCGACGGCTTCAGATGTCCATGCACGAAGCCCTTCCCGTGCAGATAGGTAAGCGCATCGAGGACGGGTTCCAGCATCTCGCTGGTCTCGCCGGGAGTGAGCGGCCGATGGGGAAGGATCTCCGCGAGATTCTCATCGGCAAACTCAATGACGGCGTAAACAATCGGGTTACCCGCGACCCGGCACTTTCCGTAATGCAGCAGCCGCATGAGATGAGGATGAGAGAGCGAGGCCGCGGCTTGCCAGCGAGCGAGTTGAGCATCGGCGTTCTGTGCATCGACTGATACCAGCCTGATCGCCGCCTTCTGAGGTTGATCTCCCGGCATCTCGGTAAGAAAGACGCCGCTTTCGTCAGAGCCGCCCAGCCATTGTTGGAGGGTAAATCTATCGTCGATGACCCGCCCTGTCCAGCCACCGCGAATTGCCTCTGTTTTCATGACGGTTACCATTTTATATCCGGCCACGCCGCAAACCCACGCAAATAATGTGTTTCTAGCGGCCGGAGCATCGCAAGCGATCAAATCGGCCTTCGCCCGCCCTTGCGGCGTATAGACTGTTTGCAGCCACCGATGAAAGACTCGATCCACGCCTCGAAAGAGAATTACCTCAAGGCCATCCTCGAAGCAGAAGCCGAAGGGCGCGAGGTGATTCCCGCCGTGCTGGCGCATTGGCTCGAAGTCTCCGCGCCCGCCGTGACCATGGCGCTCAAGCGGCTCAAGCGCGACGGCTACGTCGAGGTGGGCGCCGACGGCATTGTTCGCCTCACTGCGACAGGCCGCGAAACCGCCTATCGCATCGCCCTGCGCCATCACCTCATTGAGCGCATGTTGAGCGAGATCTTCGGCATGGAGTGGCACGAAATCCACGAAGAGGCGGAACGGCTGGAGCACGCCGTCTCCCCGGCCTTTGAGGCCAAGCTCAGAGAGAGGCTCGGCGAGAGCGGGGCCTGTCCGCATGGTAACTTTGTCGTCCCCGAACCCCCAGCGCAGCGCAAGCAGCGCGGCGAGACGCCGCTTGCGGAGGCCATCGCGGGCAAGCGATACACCGTCGTCAGTCTCCATGAACGCGACCCCAAGCTGCTTCTCTTCCTGCACAGCAACGGCATCGGCCCAGGCCAAGGCCTGCGCGTGGTGAGTCAAAACTACGACCAAACCGTTTCGATTGAGCTACCTGCTGGAATTTCGATTCTTGGCCGCCCGGCTGCCGAGGCGGTCTGGCTTCGTCCGGAATCTCCTTGATAATTTAATATAACGAAAAACATTAACCATGGTTAACTCGTTATGGCATACTGAATTCTATGAGCGCTACGGACTTCGCCCCAGTACCGATTCTTCCTGGCCTCGCGCCGGATCCCGAGCATCTGGTCCCGTCGCTGCCGGAAGTTCACGCGACGGTCGGTCTTTCGCGCTCGCCGGTCTTCTGGCGGCGTCTGGTCGGCTTTCTCGGTCCAGGATTTCTGATCTCTGTCGGCTACATGGACCCCGGCAACTGGGCCACCGACATCGCAGGCGGCTCGCGCTTCGGCTACACGCTCCTGTTCGTCATCATGGCCTCAAACTTGATGGCCATCCTGCTGCAAAGCCTCTCGCTCAAGCTGGGCGTGGCCACCGAACGTGACTTGGCGCAGCTCTGCCACCAGGCGTACGGCCCCAGGGTCAGCTATGCGCTCTGGATCTTCGCCGAGATCGCTATCGCCGCCTGCGACATGGCCGAAGTGATCGGCTCGGCCATCGCGCTTGAGTTGCTCTTTCACATTCCGCTTATCTATGGCGTGCTGATCACCGGCGTGGACGTGCTGTTGATTCTGCTCTTGCAGCGCTGGGGTTTCCGCGCTCTTGAGGCGCTGGTGATCGCGCTCATCGGCACAATTACGGCGCTCTTCCTGGTGCAGGTCCTGCTGTCGCACGCCGAGCACTGGATCGCGCTGAAGAGTCTCTTCTTCCCCTCGGCGTCGATCGTCACCAACCCTGAGATGCTCTACATCGCCATCGGAATCCTGGGCGCGACGGTGATGCCGCACAATCTTTATTTGCACTCCTCGATCGTGCAGAGCCGCAAATACGAACGCACCTCCGAGGGCAAGCGCGAGGCTATCAAGATGGCCAACATCGACTCCTTCCTCGCGCTCACCCTGGCCCTTTTTGTGAACGCGGCAATTCTCATCGTGGCTGCCGCCGTCTTCCACAGTCGCGGACTTTTCCAGGTCGCCGCCATTCAGGATGCCTACAAACTGCTCAGCCCTTTGTTGGGAGCAACCGGCGCGAGTACTCTCTTTGCGATTGCCCTGCTGGCCAGCGGACAGAATTCCTCGATCACCGGCACACTGGCCGGCCAGGTAGTGATGGAGGGCTTCATCCATCTCAAAGTCGCGCCCTGGCTGCGCCGCCTCATCACCCGTTCGCTGGCCATCGTCCCAACCATCATCGTGGTCGCGGTCACCGGCGAACAGGGAACCGAGAAGCTGCTCATTCTCAGCCAGGTTATTCTTTCGCTGCAATTGAGCTTCGCCGTGGTTCCGCTGGTCGTGTTCACAAGCAGCCGCAAAAAGATGGGCGAGTTTGTCAACGCCCCCTGGCTGCAAGGCCTGGCGTGGGTCGTCGCTGTTTTGATCGCCGGACTAAACGGCTGGCTGCTTGTCCTGATGGCGCGGTGAAGACAAGGGTCAGAGATCAGAAGAGCAATTCGTTCCCGAGACCTGAATTCCATCGTCATGAGAATGTTCCGTGCCCCATCCATTCGCCTTCTTTTTGGCGAATGGGTGGGAGGCGACGCCCGTCGTGACTCCCGCTCCCCGATCTCTGATCCCTGACCCCTGATCTCTGTCGTACCATAGCTTCCATGCAAGTTCTTTTGGCAGCCGAGATGCAAGCCTGCGACCGGCTCACCACCGAGCGCTTCGGCGTGCCGTCGCTTGAACTGATGCGCGCCGCCTCGGCAGCAGTATCTGATTTTGCGCGCCGGCAGTTTCCGCAGGCAAGACGAATTACCGTCCTCTGCGGCCGCGGCAACAATGGCGGCGATGGCATGATGGCAGCGCGCCAACTCGCCTCATCCGGCCTTGAAGTGACCACCCTGTTGCTCGGCTCTCGCGATGGCCTCAGGGGCGATGCAGCCCAGGCATGGCAGGAACTCACCAGCCCCGCGCACGGCCTCATCCACATCGTCGAAACCGCCGAGGATCTGGCCGCGCATAGAGCAGCTCTCGATGCCGATCTGATCCTCGATGCCGTTGTCGGCACGGGCTTCAAGCCGCCGCTCAAAGGCTTGCCTCTGGCCGCGCTCGAATGGCTTGGTGGCACCAAAGCTGCGATTCTCGCTGTCGATCTGCCTAGCGGCTGGTCTGCTGACGAGACCAGCGCGACGGTGGCCACTCCGGTTTTTCCAGCCGATGCGGTGATTACCTTCACAGCGCCCAAGCCGGCGCATGTCTTCGGCCAGCTAACGCGCCTTTGGTCGCAACCCATCGTCGTCGCGCCAATCGGCTCACCCGACAGGGCGATTGTCTCCGAGCAGAATCTGACATGGGCCGGCTCGTCGCACTCGCTCACACAAGCGCCCCGTCCGGCTGCGGCCAATAAAGGCAACTTTGGCCATGTGCTGGTTGTCGGCGGCTCGGTCGGCAAGTCCGGCGCTCCGGCCATGACGGCGCTGGCCGCGCTGCGCGTTGGTGCGGGCCTGGTCACGGCGGCCGTGCCTGAACCGATTCTGGGGCTGGTGGCTTACATCGCTGCGGAACTGATGACCTGGCCATTAACCGCGAGCGACGAGGGCTCGATCTCCGAAGAGAATCTGGCGCCGGAGCTGGCGGCCGCGCTCACCTGGGGAAAGACGGTGCTGGCCATCGGCCCTGGCATGGGCCAAAGTACAAACACAACAAAGTTCACCGCCGGCCTGCTCTCGACGACGAAGATTCCAGCCGTCATCGACGCCGATGCGCTGAATATACTGGCAGCCAAGCCGGTGCTGCTCACCAAACTGGCCAAAAACCGCACACTGGTGCTCACGCCGCATCCAGGCGAAATGGCCCGGCTGGCCGGACACACCGTGGCCGAGGTGCAAGACAATCGGCTTGAAGTGGCGCGCGGCTTTGCCCGGCTCAACGGCGTAACGCTGGTTCTCAAAGGATGGCGCACCCTGATCGCGCACCCGGACGGCAGCGTCGCCGTCAATACCACTGGAAACCCCGGCATGGCCAAGGGGGGCAGCGGAGACCTGCTTACCGGGCTCATTGCCGGCCTGCTGGCGCAGCATCCCAACGAACCGGGCAAGGCCGTCGAAGCAGCGGTTTATCTGCACGGACTGGCCGGCGATCTGGCAGTCCGCGCCGCCGATGAACATACGTTACTGGCTACCGATTACCTCGGCCATCTTTCTCAGGCTTTTCGCTTCCGTGCCGGCGGTCCAAACGGTTATCTTTGGTTGCAGGGGCTACCACAAGAGTTCTAAATGCGGCCTCTCCCGAGGAATCCCAATGACCAGTGCCGCCCCTCCCGCCGAAGGCCGGATTCACGAGTTCACCACCAAGAGCGGCGCTGACACCATTGAAGTGGGGCGCAAACTGGTCCGTCTGCTCGTGCCGCCGCAGTTGATGATCCTGAGCGGCGATCTTGGCACGGGCAAAACCACGCTGGTCAAGGGCATCGCCCAGGCGCTCGATGCGGCCGATCCCGACGAAGTCACCAGTCCCACGTTTACTCTGCTGCACGAGTATCATGGCACGCGCGACGGCCGGCCGGTGAAGCTCTTTCATCTCGATGTTTACCGCCTGGAAGGCGAGCGCCAACTGGAGACTCTCGGCCTCGACGAGTTACTAACTCCCGATGCGCTGGTGTTAGTCGAGTGGGGCGAGAAGTTCAAGAGTATTAAAAAGAAATCAACCGGCGAAATCGTAATAGCATCCGCCGGCGGCGACGCCCGCAAGATTACCGTGACGCTGAAAGAGTAGAAATACCGACTAGATGATGCCGCGCGCTTTCATGTATTCAAGGTTCCCAAAGGCCTTCCATGAGGTATAGGCCGATTTCTGTTTCTGTTCAATCACTAAACCGAGTGGCTGATCAGGACTTTTCTTGAAGCCCTTCCGGCGCTTCTCGATCTGCACCGTGCGCGAGTCTAATTCCACCTCGTCGGCCATGTCCTCCGAGAGCACGCCCTTGGCCTTTGCCAATGGTGCATTTGCGGCCCGCCTCTCTGACTGATTGCTCGTCTGCTTACCCTTCGGAATGCTCTTCCTGCTCGCCTTGGCATTCTCCCCGTAAGTATTGCGACGGTCCCTCTCGAGACTCAGTTTCTTCTTCTGCACAGGCAGTTTAATCGAGCTCATGGATTCTCCCGATACACTTAAAATCCCATGATGTTATAACCGCAATCTACGTACAACACCTCGCCCGTTGTGGCGCTGGATAATTCGCTGGCTAAAAATAACGCCGCCCCGCCTACTTCCAATTGATCCACGTTGCGATGGAGCGGGGAGCGTTCCGCGTGCGACTTGAGCATGTCACTCAGGTCGCCGACGCCGCGGGCGGCAAGCGTCTTGATCGGGCCTGCGGAGATGGCATTCACGCGAATATTTCTGGGGCCGAGGTTATGAGCCAGATAGCGAACCGTGGATTCAAGGCCGGCCTTGGCCACCGCCATCACGTTGTAGTTGGGAACGACCTTCTCGGCGGCGTAGAAGCTCAGCGTCATGATGCTGCCGCCCTCGGTCATCAGCGGGGCGGCGCCGCGGCTGACGGCGATCAGCGAGTAGACGCTGACATCGAGCGCGATGCGGAAGCCCTCGCGGCTGGTGTCGATGAACTCTCCGCGCAACTCCGCTGCCGGCGCAAAGGCCACAGCGTGAACGAGGATGTCGAGCTTGCCGTATTGCAATTTGAGCGCAGCAAAAAGAGCGTTGATCTCGTCGTCATTTGTTACGTCGCACTGGAAGCCGCTAGCGCCCGGTAGTTCGGCGATGAGGCCCTCGGCCTCGAGCTTCATGCGCTCATTCTGATAACAGATGGCCAGTGTTGCGCCGGCCTCGTGCAGCTTTTGTGCAATGCCCCAGGCGATGGAACGCTTGTTTGCCAGCCCGAAGACCACGGCTGTCTTGCCCGCCAGATTGATCATGCTTACCTTCGTCCTCCACGGTCCGTGTTTTGGGGATGCCGGACCGGCCAATCATAAGAGTATCAGAGCGATTCCCTGGATCGCTTGACCTGATCAACACCCTTCGCGACGACAGTGCGGCGGACCTCTTCACGGAAGGTGAACGGCTTGAGCGTCGCGGATCTTTGGGCACTGCCCGTTAGAATGGAAGCATGTTTACCGGGATTATCGAACAGACGGGTACGCTGGTCGGGCTGGAGAGCAGAGGCGGGGTGCGGCGCATCACCGTCGAGGCTCCGGGACTGGCCGGGCGGTTGCGCGAGGGCGATTCGCTGGGGGTCTCCGGTGTCTGCCTGACGGCGCTCGATGTGGACCCGAAGTTCTTTCACGCCGATCTCGCGCAGGAGACGCTGGACTGCACCTCGCTTGGCGCGCTGGCTCCCGGCTCGAAGGTCAACCTGGAGTTGCCAACGGCCGCGGGTAGCCCGTTGGGCGGCCACATCGTGCAGGGCCATGTGGATGGCTGCGGAGTGCTCGCGGCTCTCGACCCCGTTATTTCTTTAAGCGATCCGGCATTTGACCGGCAGACCACCGATTGGACGCTCAAGGTGACTGTCCCTGAGAATGTGCGCCCCTGGATGGTACACAAAGGCTCGGTAGCCGTCGAGGGCATCAGCCTTACGCTTGCAGACTTCGACGGAGAGGTGATCACCATTGCAATTTTGCCGTTGACTTATTGGCGTACCAATCTGCACACGCTCACCGTGGGCGCACCGATGAACGTCGAGGCCGATGTGCTCGTGAAGCTGGCACACGCGCAGTTGCTGGCGGAGAAGAAGCCATCGTTTGAACTGA
Organism: Occallatibacter sp.; assembly: GCA_050015115.1. Lineage (GTDB taxonomy): Bacteria > Acidobacteriota > Terriglobia > Terriglobales > Acidobacteriaceae > Telmatobacter. The sequence continues at coordinate 10,508 of JBEKCA010000032.1, read as the reverse complement.
CTGAAGCCTGGTTGGTGGCGAGCGGGTTTTAGTGCGGTTAGGATCCGTGGACTCCCACCCTGAGCGCATCAGCCCATCCTTGCGCGCCGGTTTGCGTCTAATCCATTGAAGCGACTTGCGCAGTGGGTATCGCTCGCTTCGGCTAATCCCGTATGCTGTTGAACCAGGAGATCTCTATGTTCCGTTTGCGTCCACTCTTGTCCGAACTTTGCCGATCTTTTGCGGCAGTATTGATTCTGGCATTGGTGTTCATGGCCTCCTCCGGCGTGAGCCGCGCCCAGACGCCGCCGCCGACCGGGCAGCAGCCCCCGCAACCCGACCAGACCGCGCCCGACTCCGGCGGACCCACCGGAGATCCGGGAGTGATCGCGCTGCCCAAAAAGAAAGATGCCCCCGACAATACACCGCCGCCTGCGCCGGCTGCTCCCAAGTTCAAGAATCCCGAGGGAATGCCTAACTACTCCCTACGCGTCGAGGTTCCCGAGGTCACCGTCGATGTGGGCGTATTGCTGGAGAAGACCGGACAATTCGTGCCCAACCTCCAACCCAAAAACTTCCGCGTCTACGAGGACGGAGTCGAGCAGAAGATTGCCGGGTTCAAGCGCACCGAGGCCCCGATCACGGCCCTGATGCTCTGCGAATTTGCAGCCAACGGCATGTGGTGGGTTAAAGCCGACGATATGCTCAATACGTCCTATGCGTTTGCGAGCCAGTTGCGCCCGCAGGACTATGTGGCCGTGATGACTTACGACATGCACACGCAGATCATCACCGACTTCACGCAGGACAAGCGCCAGGTCCTTCAGGCAATCGGCTCAATGCGCATGCCCACGTGGCGAGAGACCAATCTCTTCGACGCGCTCTATGAGGCCGAAGACCGTCTGAGCCGGATCGAGGGTCGCAAGTACCTCATCCTGATCTCCAGCGGCCGCGACACGTTTTCCAAGCTAACCCTCGACAAGATCCTGCAGAAAGTGAAGAATACGCCCGACATCACTATCTTCACCATCTCCACCGGGGGCATGCTGCGCGCCATGACCGAGGGCAGCGGCGGCATGAGAGGCGCCATGCGCGACATGGATTACCTGCAGGCCGACAATCAAATGAAGACCTTCGCCACCATGACCGGGGGCAGGTGGTTCGCTCCTCGCTTTGAAGGAGAGTTGCCGGATATCTTCCACGAGGTCAATCAGAGCATCCGCTCGAAGTATGAGTTGGTCTATCACCCTACCAACACCGCTCAAGACGGCAAATATCGCAAGCTGCGCGTGGTGCTGGTCGACGAAGAAGGCCAGCCGCTGCGGATGGAGGACGAGAAGCACAAACCGCTGAAATATGACATCATCGCCCGCGACGGCTATCGCGCCAAACAAGAAGTCGAGTAGAAGACACAAAACGGCTGGCGGAGCCCTGCGGGCGCCGCCGGCCGTTCAGACAAAGTGAAAACAGCGGTTTATTTGAACTGGGCGATAATGTCCCAGATATAGTACGCGGCCACCAGTAGCGTCCACGCCGCAACCATCCATGCAGCAACTCGCAGCAAGGGCTCGACCTTGCCTACCCTGGCAATAATAGCTTCCTGCTGAATTTTTTCATGCTGGAAGGCATCGTCGAGGTAAATCTGGTCCTCTTCGTCGCGCTCCAGGTTGGAGCGATAGAGATAAAGAGCGGTCGCAACCGCGGCGAGTACTCCCCAAACTGTCCACATTACCGGCACAATCGTCATACACCACCTCCGGAAGGTTCCAGCCCCGGGCACCGGTGGACCAAACGGAATCCATATCCCAGCCGGGAGAGGAACCGCCCCGCTGAAGATCATACCTCCGATTGATTGGCGCTGGATTGGGAATCATCAAGGGACGCGTCTGAAGTCACCATTTAGGGGTTACGAGTCGGCAGTTTTGCGACTTTCCGATCCTGGGTTACATCAAATTGGACAAAGCCACGGTAGAATCTTGCTTCCTCTTCCGTGGAATCGTAAAATTGCCTCTACGGCACGCAAAATCTGTTTGGGAGAAACCATGGCCACAACCACCGCTGCACCCGCACAGGAAACCGAAGTCAAAAAGGCGCCCCTCAACTTGACCCCGCAGGCCATTGCAAAGGTGCGCGAGATCATGGCCACACAGGATCCCATCCCCGCCGGACTGCGCATCGGCGTCGTTGGCGGCGGCTGCTCGGGCTTTCAGTATTCGATGGCCTTTGAGAACCAGAGCGGCATGATGGACAAGGTTTTCAGCTTCGAGGATCTGAAGGTCTTCGTGGACGCCACCTCGCTGATGTACCTTAACGGCTGCACTGTCGATTATGTCGAAACTCTTGAGGCCGCCGGTTTCAAGTTCGACAACCCCCAGGTGAAGTCAACCTGCGGCTGCGGTTCTTCCTTCAGCGTGTAGCGCGAAGGCAGCCCGGCTCATATTGATTGCCAACAAGGCCCGTCTCTCGCGGAGGACGGGCCTTGCTGTGTTTATGAAATGAAGTAGCGACCGGATCGTGGCCCTCCGGTCACTGCGACGGATTGGACGGTTGGACGCTACCATTTGGGATACTTCCCGGCGGGGAACTGCCCGGGGAAAGTTGCCCACTGGAACCCGGCTGACCGAGCTGCGAGCCAGGCTGACCGAACTGCGAGCCCGGCTGACCAAGCTGCGTAGGACCAACTCCCTGGCCGCCGCCCGCTGCCAGCATCTGCTCGACGAGCGGATCGTAGACAAACTCCCATTCGTTATAGTGTTTCTTTGTCTTGTAAACCATGATGGACGGCTTGGGGCTGTTGGGCGAGAAGCCGATAATGCCCATTCCGCCCATCGTTTGCCCAGGCTGACCGAATGCCGATGTCGTGCTGCTTCCATTGCCGGCTGCGCTCTGATCCGCGCTGGGATTCGGCGCGTTCGGGTCTGTCGAAGCTGTAGTGCCGGTGGCTGTTGAGGTTGGTGTGTTGGTGTTGAGGCCTGTTCCGAGGCAATTTGAGCTTGAGTCGGTTGACGAGCCGGTTGTGCCTGTGGAGCTTGTGCCTCCAATGGACGATGAGCCTGGCGCAACGTTAGAGCTACCCGCACCTAGAGGGTTGGATGGGGGGCACCCGCCGATCCCGCCCAGCGGGTGGCCAAAGAAGCCCATGGCCGTGGGAGCCTTGTTCTGCCCCAGGAAGACCGGCTTCCAGTCCTCCTTGCCGGTCGTCGGGTCGGAGTACTTCTTGCGCAGGAAGCGGATGTTATTGGTGGGTTTGACCAATGCGTCAACATTGGGCGGATAGGCTCCGAACTTCTTGTAATACATCCTGACCGCGCGGGCGTATTGCTTGCCGCGATGCATGGTCTCGATCTCGCGATCGCGCTGGATCTCCTTGGTGACCTTGGGCAAAGCGATAGCCAGCGAGATGGTCAACAGCGCCACCAGGAAGATGACTGCGATCAGAACGTACCCCTCCTCGCCAGGGTTGGACGGTCGGCGGGTTGGGCGGGGCGTCATCATTCGCTTTTTAGTTCGACTGGTAGGGCAGGGCTTGGGAGTTGTTATAGCCAAGGTCGGTGACCATCACGCTGGTCGGCATGATCTCGCCAACTTTGTAGCGGTGATTAACAATATCGCCGGTATGGGCAACAAAGACATCATCGCCGTGGACGAAGAATGCCTGCAGTGATTTATCTTTGTTCCGGGTATAGCCGAAGTACTTTAAATCGATGGGCGGAGGCTGGGGTTTTGCCGGCGCGGCTGAAGCTAAATTTGCCGCAGCTGCCGCCTGAGCTTCGCGGGCGCTCTTCAACGGCGGTTCAATCACCGGCGGCGCTGACTCGGCGGAGAAGATATTCCTGCCTGTGCCTTCGTACTCCACCTCTTCGCTGAGCGCCAGCTTGCCGAGGTGCAGTGCGGGGTCGATGCCGGCGTTGGAGAGCTTGCGTGCCTCCGGTCCGGCTATGGGGGAAGTTTCGGCCACCCGGCCATTGGCTTGCTCCGGCGGGATACTCGCCAGACGCGGCGTTTTGACTACGGGCTGCGGAGCCGGTGAGTCACCGAAATAGGACTTAGCCTCGTAACCGCCCACACAAACAAAGATAATGCCGAGAGCGATTAGCGTGTAGACCTGCGATTTCTTTGCGGATTTCAGGCTCATGTCCATGGCTATTCACCCTCCTTTCCCTGCCCAACAGGATTCCCGGCAGTCGGGCGGGTTTGCGTATCACCGGTTTCGGGTGTTGACGGCATTCCAGTGGGCACATCGGCAGGCCGCAGCCACGTCGAAACCAGCAAGCGGAGATTGACCATGCCGCCCTGCTGTCCAGTGAGCGTCAGGCCGCGAATGACAAAGAAGATCTGGTCGCGCTCCAGGCTGTTGGCAAAGCGCATGATCTGCGGATAGTCGCCGGTAATGCCGGCGTCGAGGGAGATTTCCGTCAGATCCGAGCCCGCTTTGCCTTGCGTGTAGGTGACACGGGTAAGCCGGACGCCTGATTTGACCCCTAGTTCGCCGATGCGGCGATCGATTGAGGAGTAGTTGGGCGGAATGCGCTTGGCATAAAAGTCCAGCACCTGCGCGCGCGAGTCGGCGACGCGCTTGTCGAGGCCGCGCAACGGAGCGGTTTCGATGTCGAGGGCCTTCAACTGAATCTGCTTGCCGGCGAGGGCCTCGGCTGAGCTGCCGCTGGTCGCGGCCCAGTCCAGGCCGAAGCGAATGGAGAGGCCAATGACCGCGACGAGCAGAATGGCAAATCCTAAGTAGTGCCAAGTAAGTGGAGAGGCCAGACGCTCGCGCCACAAGGCCGGGGTGCGGCTATCGCTGCTCATCGCGGACCTCCCTGGTACTGATTGGGATACGGATTAGGATTGGGGCCGCGGCTGGGCATCCGGTTCGGAGGCACGAAGGCCGGCCGCATCGATCCAGGACCCATACCAGGACCCATACTTGCCGGAAGGCCAACTGTGCGTCTTGCGGGGCTTGGCGGCGCGCTGCTCGTGTCGCTTTGCTTGCTGGCCGCAGGCGGCGAAATCCTCCTGCGCACCTTGTATTCCGTGGAGGCCGACGTGTTGTAGTCGGCCAGCAGCTCAAAGGTGAAACGGTTCGAGGCGCTCACCGGCTCCAGCCGCTGGTTGGGTCCGCCATTGGACTCGGTGCTTTCGCTGGCAATGTGCGGCAGCAAAAAATACCGTGAATGCTCGAGGTTTTGCACCAGGTCGTCGGCCTTGTCGCGCGGTCCTACGACCCGCAGCTTCATCGTGATCTTGCCGGTCTTCGAGTCGCGGGTTGGATCGATTGCGGTTACCTGAACTCCTCCGGGCAGCACGGTCTCAAGGTCCTCCATCGCCAGCGTCCAAGAGAAGGTCTTTTCATCAAAGAGCTGGTTGAGCTCGGCGGCCTGCGTCAGCAGTTGCGCATTTTCGGGCCGTTGCATCAGTTTTTGATAGCCCAGGCGCTCCTGGTTGACGGCATCGATCTTCTTCTGAACGGACAGTTCTGTCGCACGGGCCTCTTCGGCCTTCTGGTGAAAGGCTCGCAGGCCAAGGCCAAGGCCGATGGCGATAACCACCAGCACCGCCATGGCAATGCGCAGGCGCTTGATCGCCGGCCTGATGTCGGCGTAGGGGCGGGTGGCGAGATTGAGGGTGATTCGCATTAGGCTGCTCCCGCCAGCGCGCCAACGACGCCTGCTAGGCTGACAAGATTGCCGAGCGGCGTAGCGGCTCCGGTTTCGGGCCGAGGCGCGAGGTCTGTGACGGTCAATTCAGGGTCGTCGATCCAGCGGGCAAACTCCTCCGCCACGCTATCGCCGCGCGCTCCGATGCCTGCCCCGATACCGGCAAAGTGCAATTGCTGAGGGCGCGCGCCGAGCTTGTCTTCATAGTAGGCCGCGGCCACGGCGATGCCTCGCTGTACCTCCTGGATGCGTTGGCTGGGATCTTCGGGCAGATCGAGCGTGCGGTAAAGCAGCAGATCCGCGCCGTGCGTGATCGAGGTGGTCAGCGCTACTTCGCCCAGATTCGCCGCCAGAACAGGCTCCTCCGACTCGATGCCCGCCAGTGCCGCCAGACTCGTTGGCAGCACGGCTCCGGGCTCGTAGCCTGCCTGCCGAACGGCAGTCTCATACTCCGACAAAATCGCGCCCGGCAAGACAGCGACCAGCACCCTGATTTCGCTTTTGGCTTCGACCAGTACCTGGTAGCTCACTCCGGCATGTTCCACATCGAATGGCACCATCTTGCGCAGCCGGAAGCGGAGGACGGGAACGGCCTCATCCGCGCGGGTTGGAAACGAATCGAAGTCCAACACGAAGACCCGGACCACGGTGTCGGGCAGCACGACCGTCACCGAGCGAGTGCGCGGCGAGACCTGGCCGAGAGCCGTGTGAATGGCCGCCGCAACCACCTCCGGCGAACGTAGATTCTTGTCGGCGATGTGAGGAACCAGCGCGCCGGGATGCAGCGGCTCAAAGGCGTAGACCGGCGATTGGCCCTGCCCCGGCGAAGCGGCGGCAAGCACGCCCTGAGATGAGAGCTCTACCGCGACCGGAGGCCGGCCTCCGAGTTGGGAACCGAGTTTGGTTTTGCTTAAGATCGAATTCACTAGCGTGATGCCTCGATAAACGTAACCTTGTTGATCTCTTTGAGCGTGGTCAATCCGCGGCGGACCCGGTCGATGGCCGACTCGCGCAAAAAGCTCATGCCCTCTTTCTGAGCCAGCTTGCGCACCTCAGAGGTTGGCTTCTTTGCCAGAATCAACTCTCGAATCGGATCGGTCAGGTCGAGCAGTTCGTGAATCGCCGTACGCCCGCGATAGCCGGTGCCGCCGCACTCCATGCAGCCCTGGCCTTCGCGGAATACGAAACCGCGCCACTCGTCCGGCTCCAGGCCGCAGCTCCTGAGAACATCGTCGGTATAAGCGACTGGCCTCGCGCAGTGCTCGCAGATGGTGCGCACCAGCCGCTGAGCCAGAATGCAGTTGAGCGCGGAGACGAAGTTGTAGACCTCGACGCCCATGTTCACAAAGCGGCCCAGCACGTCGACCACGTTGTTGGCGTGAACCGTGGTGAAGACCAGGTGGCCGGTGAGCGCCGAGTTGATGGCAATTTGCGCCGTCTCATTGTCGCGGATCTCGCCCACCAGAATCTTATCCGGGTCATGGCGCAAAATCGAGCGCAGGCCGCGGGCAAAGGTCAGGCCCTTTTTCTCGTTGACGGGGATCTGCGTGATACCGCGAATCTGGTACTCGACCGGGTCTTCGATGGTGATGATTTTGTCTTCGTCGCTTTTGATCTCGTTGAGCGCGGCATAGAGGGTCGTTGTCTTGCCCGAGCCGGTCGGCCCGGTGACCAGCACCATGCCATAGGGCTCGCGGATGTAGCCGCGGAATCTCTTCAGATCCTCTTCCGCAAAGCCCACCACGTCGAGAGTGAGATTGTGGAACTTCTCGCTCATTGACTCTTTGTCGAGCACGCGGAGCACGGCGTTTTCGCCGTGAATCGTGGGCATGATGGAGACGCGAAAGTCGATCAGACGGGTCTTGTACCTAACGCGAAAACGCCCATCTTGCGGCACGCGCCGTTCGGCGATATCCAGTTCGCTCATGATCTTGATACGCGACAGAATGGTCGAGTGATGCTCGCGGGCTATGGGTGCCATCGCCTCCTGCAACACGCCGTCGATGCGGTACTTCACATGAACGGAATCGTCGTAAGTCTCGATGTGGATGTCCGAGGCGCGCCGTTCCAACGCAGTGAAGATCGTCGTATCCACCAGCCGGATGATCGGGCTGATGTCTTCCTCGCTGGTCAACTTTTCTATCGATATGTTCTCTTCCGAGTTTTCGTCGCCGGTGAGCACATCGAAGGTCAGTCCCTCGCTGGCTTCGTCGAGAACGCGCTGCGACTGCTCGGTCTTTTTCAACAGGTCGGTGATCTGAGAGAGCGTCGCCACGCGGGGAATGATGCGGTGACCCAGCAGCCCGGCGATTTCGTCGAGGATCATCAGCCGCGATGGGTCGCTGACGGCAATCACCAGCGCGTCCAGCTGTTGCTCAATCGGCACAAAGTTGTAGCGGAACATCAGCTCGACCGGCACCGTGCGTAGCAGTTCATGCTGAATCTTGAAGTTCTTCAGATCCACAAACTGGGCGTGATAGCGCGCGGCGAGCAGCTCAGCCTGGGCGCGTTCGTCCGCGCTCGCTGAAAGCGGAATCGCAAGAACGGTGGTGGAATCAGCCATGGATTACCCCTGACCTCCGCTCGCCGACCCCAGGGAGAAGATAGGCAGGTAGAGCGAAATGAGAATGAAGACTACCACAACTCCCATCACAATGAGGATGGCCGGCTCGATGAGAGCCAGAGACGCGGAGAGAGCGGTGGCGACGTCCTCCTCAAAGAACTCCGAGACGGAGTTAAGCATCTGCGGCAACGCACCGGTCTGCTCGCCCACAGCGATCATCTCCGACGCCAGATCGGGAAAGACTTTGGTCTGTACGAGAGCATCGGCCAGGCTCTTGCCCTCGCGAACCGTGGTGATGGAAGTTGCGACGGCCTTGGCGACCCGTTGCGAAGAGATCGAGCGCGCGGCGGTCTCCAGCGACGGCACCAGCGACAGGCCGCCGGTGAGCAGCGTCGAAAGCGTGCGCGCAAAGAGCGCAACTTGATACTTGAGCCAGATCTTGCCAAAGACGGGCAGTCCGATGCGGAAGCCGTCGATAAAGTCGCGGCCCCGATCGGTGGTCGAAAACCGGTAGAGCGCATAGCCAGAGGCGGCCATGGCCAGCAGGATATAGACGATGTTGTGCTGGAGAAACTTGCCAAAGGCCAGCAGGTCCATTGTCATTGCCGGCAGCTTGTTGCCCATTTGGTCATAGAGCACTGCAAACTGCGGCACCACGACGACCATCATGAACGCCATCAGCCCGCAGACCAGCGTCAGCAGAACGCCGGGATAGATCAGCGAGGCCACCAGTTTCTTGCGGAAGGAAAGCGAGACGCGTTGGAAGCTGACATAGCGCTCCAGCACCTCTTGCAGGTTGCCCGAGCGCTCGCCGGCCAGCAGTGTTGTCGTGTACATGATCGGGAAGCCGCTCTGCGCCTCGAAGGCTGAAGATAACGAGTCGCCGGTCTTCACACGGGCGCAAACGTCATCCAATTGCGCGGCGAAGCGAGCGTTCTTCTGGTTTTTGGCCAGCATCTGGATCGAGCCCAGGATTGGCAGCCCGGCGCGGATCAACGTAAGAAACTGCTGGTTGAAGATCAGAAATGGCTCGAGCTTGACTTTGCCGCTCTTGAGACCGCCAAGGCCGGTGCGCGTCTTGACCGAGAAGACGTGGTAACCGGCATGAATAAAGCGGTTGCGCAGCTCGTCGGCGGTGGCCGCCGACTGCACCTGCTCCGAGACGCGGCCGCGCTCGTCGGCCAACTTGATCACAAATTCAGCCATTTTTGTTGTCGCCCGGGCAAGGTCACCCGGCCACGTTAAGTCTTTCTTCTCAGGATTTAGGTTACCAGCTTCCGCTCGCTCTTCCCGTAATGTACTAGACGCGAATCAGGGAGTGAGCGCTCAGGCAGACCCAAGGACCCGGACATGGATCGCTCGCGCCACGGGCACCCCGGTCACGGCCGGCAAGGGTATTATTGGGTGTCCTAACAAAATTAGCCAGGAGGCACGATGAACGAGTTTCGTGAATCGGGAGCGAACCAGGGAGTCCCGCGTTGGAAGCACTGGCTTGATGGGGCAGGCGCGGTTGTTTTCTTGGCACTGCTCGCCTTTTCGTTCATAGCGATCGCGAGAATTGCACTGGAGAACGGTTCGCCTTTTCTCCGTGCTCAAGTATTCACGATGATAGGTCTGATTGCGGTCCTTTTTCTAGTCATGATCGCGGCAGTACTGCGCCAACGGTGGAAGACGGGACGTTTCCTCCCGACGCCAGCCGAGAGGGAGGAAAGAAGGAATGCTTACTTGGACAAAGTGGCCGCTGGCAAACCCATCGGAACGACAGTTGGTCGCGATGTCTTCCGGTTAATTTTCTACACCCGGTTAATTTTCTACACCGCATTTCTCACGATTCCCTTGTTCATAGCATTTCCGTATCGATCTATCTCTCGGTTTACGTCGCCACATGGACGGTCAAGTTTCCCGTTGATCATGCTTCTGGTTGTGACAGGTGTATCTCTAGCCATCCCTTCTTACTATCTTTTCAAAATCGTGCGGCGAAGAATAAATACGGGTAGCTTTCTGCCTCCGCAGGACGAGTCTGCAAAGATGCGAGATCGGTACACCAGGCCCTTCCCGCTGCGGAAGCGGATTCTTAGCGTGGCAGTATTCTTGCCGATTGCGGTTCTAACCACAGCCATACCAATTTTTAATCATCACGGCCACCAAACAATATTCGATTTGTGGTTTTGGGTGCCAGCTTTGTTTTGGCTCATTGACCTTGCCCCCGCAAAACGTATCCCTTGACGAACTGCTTAAATAGCAGAAAGGGACACTGAATGAGGAACGGGAAACGAGGCCGATACACCCTGGAATTCAAGCAGGAAGCAGTG
>JBEKCA010000031.1:0-42485 GCA_050015115.1 Occallatibacter sp. | reverse complement strand
CTGCGCATCAAAGGCAGGCTGATGTCCGCATCCGAGATCGAGCGCACCTTGGTGCGCCTGGCCCATGAGATCGTCGAAAAAAGCAACGGCAGTGAAAACCTGGCCTTGATCGGCATCAAGCGCCGCGGGATTCCGCTGGCCGAGCGGCTGGCCAAACTGATCTCCGGCATTGAGAAGCGCCCGGTCGACACCGGTGTGCTCGACATACAGTTTTACCGCGACGATCTGTCCACCACCGGCACGCGCCCTGTGGTCACTCCGGGCGCCATCGGATTCAGCATCGACGGCCGCGATATCGTGCTCTGCGACGACGTGCTCTATACCGGAAGGACGATTCGGGCCGCTCTCGATGCCCTCTTCGACCACGGACGCCCACGTCGCGTGCAACTGGCTGTCTTTATCGATCGTGGCCATCGTGAGTTGCCCATTGAGGCCACTTACATCGGCCGGCGGGTGCCCACCAGCAGCCGCGAGATCATCGAGGTCAAGTTCCAGGAGGTCGACCGCGACGAGCAAGTTCTGCTGGTTGAACGGATCGACTAGAGAAAGGCGGCTTTTAGCTCTTGGCTGAAAGCTGAAAATTATGAATACGACCACTGCCAAAGCACGCCGCCCGCTTCTCACTCCGCCCGTTGCCGCATCGCCGTTCCCATACAACCCCGGCTCGCTGCTTTCCTGCCAAGATCTGACGCTGGAGGCGTTGAGCCATCTGCTCGCGCGCGCGACGGCTCTCGAAGATCAGGACCCATTGACTCGCGCCCGGCTGCTGGCCAAACGGCGCATTGCGCTGCTCTTCTACGAATCGTCGACCCGCACACGCACCAGTTTTGAACTCGCCGCCAAGGGGTTGGGTGCAGACACTACGCTGGTCTCAAGCCTGAGTTCGAGCATTGAAAAAGGCGAGTCGCTGAAGGACACCGGCCTGACGCTGCGCGCTCTTGGGGCCGAGGCCATCATCCTGCGCAGCAACTCAAGCGGCGCGCCCTGGCTGCTGGAGGCCGAGACCCGCCTGCCGGTGCTCAACGCCGGCGACGGCATGCACGAACACCCAACCCAGGCGCTGCTCGATCTGCGTACCATGCTTGCTCATATTGATCCCCCAACTAAATCATGTCATCCTGAGCGAGCGCAGCGAGTCGAAGGACCTGCGGTTCCGGTCGAGATCACCTCCGAGACCCTGGCCGGTGTCACAGTCACGATAACCGGCGACATCCTGCACAGCCGCGTAGCGCGCTCAAATATGATGCTGCTGCCGCGGTTGGGCGCGCGGGTGATTCTCTGCGGACCCAAGGAACTGCTGCCGGAGGTCGCGGCGCAGGCAGGCCCGGGGATCGAGATTGAGCGCGACTTTGAAGCAGCGCTTGGCCAGTCGCAAGTGGTGATGATGTTGCGCATCCAGGCCGAGCGCCTCGCCGGATTGCAATTAGACCTCGAAGAGTACAAGGCAGCCTATCAACTAACCGGCCAGCGGTTGGCCGCGTTAGCTCCGAAGGCTCTCGTGCTGCATCCCGGCCCCATCATTCGCGGCCTGGAACTGACAGCAGGCGTAGCCGACGGGCCGCAGTCCGCGATCCTCGAACAAGTGAAAAATGGCGTCGCGATCAGGATGGCAGTAGTCGAACGGGCGTTGGCGGCAAATGCGAAATAGAGTCTGCACAGGTCGTAAACGTGTCAGGGCATGACTTTAGTCGTGCCTCGAATGAAGTAAAAGGTGCTTGGGCTTCGGCCCCTGAGGGCCCTGAGGGAATAATGAAGCTGCCGACCATCGCCAAACTTCGCATTCCAATCTTGATTGCTCTAGCTATCGGCGAGGCTCTCGGCCTGCTTCATTTTCACGGGCAGAGAGGATATCTCCAATTCGCGATCTTTTCTCTTCAGGGGATTTTCGCAGTTGCGCTACCGATGTGGTTTCATACCTTTCGGCAGCGAGGGGTTCCAGGTTGGGACATCGTCATCGCAACTGTTGCCGGGGCCGTGGCAATCGGGGGCTGCGGGATAGCGATAAGCTTCTGGGCGCATGGTGACAAGGCTGAGGCAATTGCATCCGGCGGGATAGCCATCTTCATAGCGGCAACAATACTGTTCAAGCTCTTTCGTCCGCAGCACGGTTCGATCGTTAGAGAAACCCTCTTGTTCTTCGCTTACACGACCCTTGTGATGTGGATCTGGCTGCGGAACACACCCATGCCATGGAAGGCCGTCTGTCTGCTTGCTTTCCCTTGGTTTGGGTGGCGAGTTGTCTTCCATATCCGAAGCAGGCGATTGAATAGGAAGATCAGCAGGAATCTTTCCAGAATGGAATCCCTAACTCGCGGACCGCGCACAGGCACCGCTTGCAAGAGGTTGTCACCCCGCGCAATTCTCCGCTTCATGGCGGTATACCTGAGTCTTCTGTTGCTTATGGTGCTGAGGTATTGGCACGTTGGAGACCGCGTCAGCGGCATCGCATTAGCTATTGTCTCTCTTTATGTAGGGGTGAACACTGTCCTGCGATTCCTGGATCGTCGAAAACCGCCCGGCGAGGCGAAGGAATTCAGGGATCGTCACATGTGCATATTGTTAGCCATCTCCGCGATTCAGGTAGCGATCTTTGCATTTGTGGCAATCCGCAGCTGGCAGCGCGACGGGTCTCTTTTCTGGTCGGCGCTGTGTTGGACCGTGTCGCTGATAGATGCGTGTATAAGCACCTTGATGGCAGTGATGTATTTCCGTTCTAAAGGGCGGATGGGCGCGACTGCAACGCAAATTACCTAGCTGAGCTAGTCGGGCTGTGCCCTGACACAAGGCCGCGACCGAAAGAAGATTGTTGTATTCGAGGAGTTTTGCATGACGGCACTGGTAATTCGTGGCGGCCACTTGATCGACCCGGCAGCTGGGGTCGACGGCCTCAAAGACATTCTGCTCAAGGACGGCCGCGTGGCCGATATCGCCGGTCCGGGCAAGCTGAAGCAGACCAATGGCGCTGAGGTTCTCGACGCGACCGGCCTCATCGTCGCTCCGGGCCTGATCGACATGCATGTTCACTTGCGCGAGCCCGGCCAAGGCTACAAAGAGACCATTGCCACCGGCACGGCAGCAGCGGCGGCGGGCGGTTTTACTTCGGTGGCCGCCATGCCCAACACCACGCCGGTCAACGATGCGCCGGAGACCACGCGCTGGATGCAGGCCCCGGAGCGAAACGCATCGATTCGCGTCTTCCCCATCGCTGCCGCCACGCGAGCGTCGAAGGGCGAGACGATCAACGACTACGCCGCGCTCAAGTCCGCCGGAGCAGTAGCCGTCTCGGACGACGGCCTGCCCATCCTGAAAGACAACGTCATGCGCGAGGCTCTGGCTGCTGCGGCGCGTGTCGGTTTGACAGTCATCCAGCACGCCGAAGACACGCGGCTCACGCACGCCGCCGAAAAAGTCGCCAGCATGAACGCCGGTGCGACGTCCTTCAAGCTAGGCCTGCGCGGCTGGCCCAACGAGGCTGAATCCTCGATTATCGAGCGCGATATTCGCCTCGTCGGTGGACTGCGCGAGGCTCGCCCGCATCTGCACGTGGCCCACATTTCGACGGCAGCCGCTCTGGCCGCTGTGCGTCAGGCGCGGCGCAACGGACTGCGCGTGACCTGCGAGGTGACGCCGCACCACTTCCTGCTCACCGACGAACATGTCGGTCTCTACGACACGCACGCCAAGATGTGTCCGCCGCTGCGCTCGGCCGCAGACCGCGACGCATTGATCGAGGCGATTCTCGACGGAGTTGTCGACGCCATCGCCACCGACCACGCGCCCCATGCGGTTCACGAGAAGGAAGTCGAATTTGAGCGTGCTCCCAACGGCATCATCGGCCTTGAAACCGCTCTCGGCCTTAGCCTGCGCTGGCTGCACCACGAGTGGAAGCTGCCCCTTGGCCGCGTTTTGGGCCTGCTGAGCGCTCAACCGGCGGCGCTGCTGGGATTGAAGGGACGCGGCACCCTGACGGAAGGCAGCTATGCCGACGTAGTTGTCTTCGACCCCAAAGCCGAGTGGACCTACAACGCCCGCGAAGGCAAGTCGAAGTCGAGAAACACGCCCTTCGACGGCTGGACGATGCAGGGCAAGGTCCGCTGGACGATCAGCGAAGGTCGCGTGGCATACGGCGCGGAAAATATCTGATTTCGGAATTTACCCTTTGCGGCGGTAGAGGATCTGGAACTCGTAGCCCTGGTTGGCAGAGAAGAGGCCCGCTACATGGCGGAGGCGTTCGGCGAGCGCCGGGGCGGCGAGCAGCGGGTAGTCGCGCTCGCGCAGGTCGTGATAGTCGAAGTCCACGGCCAGCGAAAGCATGTAGATGGCCAGCGAATCGGAGAAGGCCGACTCGAAAAAGGCGCTGCGGGCGCGCTCGTCGATGCTCTTCTGCGCGGTTTTTCCTTCCAGAGACTTGTTGTCGAGCGCGCGGCGGCGGGTCTCCCATGCGTCCTGGCTGGTTTCGCCGCGCACCTGGGCCTCGGCCTGGAGCCAGACCAGCAATGAGAAACTCTCGGGAACTCCAGCGGACTCGACAAAGTTGTGGGCCACGTTGATGAAGAATTCAAAGGCCAAGCCGAAGCGGTCCTCGACCAGCCGAGTCGAAAGAAAGACAGCCTCGGTGGTTCCGAAGACTGCGTTGCGGTGGCAGATGGCTCGGTCGCCGAGATCGACGGTGTAACTGGGCGCGACCATGGTATCGTCGGTGTCGGCGATGGCCAGCGGAACGAAATAATAGGCGCGATTTTCGAGCGCGGCCGAAAGGGTGGCTGGTACCGAGCCAACAAGTCGCTCAAGGTCGGCGTCCGAGATGCGCGTCTCGCCCCACATTCCGTAGTGGATTCCATTGGGGGCCTTGGCCACAGTGACCTGGGTGGCCACCTTCTCAGCCTGCCAGAGTTCGATTTGTGCACCGCTTGCCATGAACTTGTATTCTAACCCCACAGGGGGCCCAGCGATGATGCAACCCGCACAAACCGAACGTCCGGCCGGCGGAACGGTGCTCGGATTTCCGCTGAAAGGATTCGGCCTGTTTACCAGTCTGCTGCTGGCCTTTGCTTCTGCGTTCTTTACGTTTTTCGCTTCGACGACCGTGGCCATCTTTGCGCTGCTGGCTTGGAATCTAGGTGGCCACCACACGGTGAGCTATGCCGACAGCTATCGCTACGTGGGTTTTCCGGCTTTCGTTGTGGTGCTTGCGGTGGCCCTGCCGGTCTTTGCCGTGCTGTGGATCAGGGCCAAGCTGGGCAAGTAGACTCATATGGAAAACAGGGCGGGCCGGTGCTTCGGTGTACAATTCCGCACTATGGCAAGATCCTTCTTCAAGATTGAGGGGTGTTCAGTTTTCCCCAATGACTGGGGAGATTATGGCGATATTCTTCAGCATGGGATGTCATCGCACCAGCCAAGACGCAATGGCAGTATCTCTCTTGAAAGAACCGGCCCTTATATCCCGCCGGTCACGTTCCCAGGGCCAATTGTCCTTACTACTGAGGCACGCCAGCTTTTGGAGTCATCGGGACTCTCTGGTCTCAGTTTTCTTCCCGTTGTGAAAGCTCACATCGTCGAACTGCATTGGGAAGAATGGGATTTGAATCTGGACTGGCCTCCGAAACTTCCCGATTCGGGAGAGCCAGAAGACTACATCCTCGCTGAGCCGCATAATCCCGGTGCTTCGGACGCTTTAGGCGAACTCTGGGAGATCACTGTTCCAAAAACCGGGAAGATAATCTCTCCTGAAAGGATCACCCTAAGCTCGCTGATGAGACCATACAAAGGGTTCTCCTTCGATTCGAGCAATTGGAACGGGGCCGACCTATTCAGGAGCGAAGGCAGTGGATGGATGCTGTGCTCTGAACGCGGACGGGATTGGCTCACAGAGAGTTGGGGAAGACTTCTATTGTTCGATCCGTTCCCGTCCACATGACAAGAAGCTGTTGACAGGGTGAGCCTCTAGCTTCCCACCGTCTTGGCATCTGTGTGCTCAATCTTCGTCACTTGGATCTTGCGCGCCAGGCCGAGTTTGGACAGCAGCCAGATGCCATAGTAGTTGGGATCGACCTCGTACCAGGCGAGGCCGTGGCGTGCCGATACTGGATTGGCGTGGTGGTTGTTGTGCCAGCCTTCGCCGCCCGAGACCAGTGCTACCCAGAAGTTGTTCCGCGAGTCGTCGCGGGTTTTAAAACGGCGGCTGCCCCAGAGATGCGTTGCCGAGTTGACCAGCCATGTGGAGTGCAGACCGAGAGTCACACGCAGAAACGCGCCCCACAGCAGCATTCCAACGGCGTTGGCCCAGCCGCCCCAGATCCAGCCCAGGCCAAAGAGCAGGACGCCGCTAGCCACCAGCGGAATCCAGTGATACTTGCTCAGCCAAATATGGAACCGGTCCCGGCTAAGGTCGGGAACATAGCGATTGAGTATCTCAGTCTGCGCGTGCAGTGCCTTGCCCCAGATGAGCCAACCGGTGTGCGCCCACCAGCCACCTTCGCGGGGGCTGTGCGGGTCGCCGGGCTGATCGCTCAATTGGTGATGCACGCGGTGGGTGGCCACCCAGAAGATAGGACCGCCTTCGAGCGAGAGCGTGGCGCAGATGGCCATCACGTACTCCAGCCACTTGGGCGTCTGGTAGCCGCGATGAGTGAGCAGCCTGTGATAGCACATGCCGATGCCGACATTAATAGCGAGGACGTAAAGCGCCACGGCCACCGTCAGCCGCTGCCAGGTGAAGAAGAAGAGTGCTGCAAGCGCGCCAAGATGAAAGATGATGAGCACCGTCATTGTGAGCCAGTTGATTCCCTCGCCTACGGTGGCGTCGCGGCCCATGCGGACTTGAAGCCGCGCGGGCAGGACATGAACGGGCGCAGAAGCAGACGCTGCGGGAATCTGCGATGCTGACTCGGCGGCGGTGATTTCAGGGGCGATTGGAGAGGAAGGTGCGGTGATGACTGAAGCCATATTCGGGGAAGATCCTTGTCGGGTGGCGACAAGCCCACCCTATGCCCCAATTGTATCGGACTAAAACAGTCCACAATAGGTCAATCCTGCTCAATTATTGGATGGAATTGCGAGTTTCGAGGCAGATGAGCAATTCTGTTCAGGGTTCGGAGAGCTTCCGTTCCTCATTTACTGGCTCACAGTCCCATAAGCACCTGCGGCGGTGACGAAGAGTTTTTCGGCCTGGCCGCGAAGGATACGGTAGAGGGCGAATTGGCGCTGGGTTGCGCCGCGCAGTTCGAAGAGCAGTTCGCCGCGATTGTCGGCCAGGGCATCGACGGCGTCCACCAGCCTCATGCGCGGAGTCTCGTCGAGATGCGCGCCGTCGGTGACGTTTTTCAGCACCACCCTGACATCGCCGTAGAGATCCGGCTGGGCGATAAGGGTGACGAACTTTTGCTGGGCAAGCGGGCCGTCGGTGCGGGCCGTCAGCACCAGGGTCGCGCCGGAGTTGTAGGCCAACTCAAAGACGCGAAAGTTCTCATCGACGAGAGGCGGAGGCTCGGGCGGTGTCAGCGGCCTGGCCACCTTGTGCGTTGTCTTTTGCGCCGTTGTGCGCCTGGGCGCTGGCGGCGGGTTCAGACCCAGGGCGTTGCGGGCGATCTCTTCGAGAGCCGACTTGGACTTGGCTTCATCGTCGGGATTGCCCCACGTATAGGTCCACGGGTGTTCGGGGCGGTTTTTCACGTCTGAGACGGCGATCGTCTGCTGCATCTCGGGCGGCATGCCCATCAGGGTCGGAAGCACTTCGAGGCCGTTACCCGCAAACACGCCTCGCTTGAGACGGGGGCGGTCAGGATCGGTGACATCGGGCAGCGATTCCACATGGCCGACGTCCTCGGACTGCTGCTTTTTCTTCTTCTTCAGTACAGGACGGTCCGGGTCTTCGGGCGGCCCCGAACTGCTATCGGAGGAACTGCTGTCCGAAGTGGACTCGCCGCCGTCGCTCGGAATCTTTTTGTGCAGTGTGGGGCGGTCGGGGTCGGGAGATGGAGCCGGGTCAGCAGAGCCAGAGCTTCCGCCGCTGGACTGCGTTCCGCCGTCTTCGGCGTTGTGCTTGCGATGCAGGATAGGTTTATCGCTGTCCTCTTCGTCGAGTTGGGTCCGCGCAAGTTCATCCATCGACCTCTGGGGCTTGGGTTTCGGCATCGCCTTCCATGCGCCGTAGCCCACCCACGAGCCCTGTTCCTGGCCGGAGTTTTTAATGTCGTAGAGGCCGACGGGCTTTCCGTCTTGCTGGAGTTCGTACTCGACCTCGCCGGCCAGGGCCAGCGGTTCGGGGCGAGCCATATACACCCCGCCATCCTGAAGCTGGTCGCCCTCTACCTGCCGTTGGTCGAGCACAGCCACCGGAACCAGACGGCTGGTTTTGGGCTTTCCCGGGTCGCCGGTCCACTCGAGGACGGCGATAGAGCGCAGTTCAGGCGCGTCTTTGGAGTTTTTTGTTATCTGGCCAGGATATTGGGACCGGACGGGCAGCGCGAACAGGATTGCGACCAGGAACAGTATGTTGGTTCGTGGTATCCCACCCTTTCGGCACGGGAACAAACCGCAGGTTCTTCGACTCCGCCGCGCTTCGCTCAGAATGACAGACAAGGATGGAGCACCCGTATTTTTTGGCAAAATTAGCTTTCCGCACAATGACATTTGCCGCCTGTCTCGGAAATAATCGAAGCTGATGGACACTCTAGCGATTCTCCAATCTCTCTAAGCCGAAACCAAGATGCGAGGTGCTTCCCCATGGAACTGAATCAGAAAGTCGCAGACTTCACTCTCCAAACCGACGAAGATAAACCAGCCAGCCTCTCAGACTACGCCGGCAAGCCGGTCATTCTGTTCTTTTATCCCAGAGCCGACACCCCTGGGTGCACCATTGAAGCCTGCGGCTTTCGCGATACCTTCAAAAAGCTCCAGGCGGCCGGCGCGGTCGTGCTGGGCATCAGCCGGGATACGCCCAAAGACCAGGCCAAATTCCGCGCAAAGTACGATCTGCCGTACACACTCCTTGCTGATGTAGACGAGAAAGTGTGCAATCAGTTTGGCGTGTTGAAAGAAAAGAACATGTATGGCAAGAAGGTTTGGGGCATCGAGCGGACGACCTTTTTGATCGGCCCGGACCAGACCCTGCTGCACATCTTCCCCAAGGTTACGCCCGCGGGCCACGCCGAGGAGGTGCTCGCGCTGCTGAAGGAATGGAACAAGGCGCACAAGTAGCCACGATTCCCAGGTCTCAAAAGCGGGATATTTCGACAAGCCCGGGACAGCCGCTGGGGCACCCGCCTGGCCGGTTGCTGCAGCGCGCCTTTTTTGAGGCGCAGCCGGAGCGGGTTGCGCCTCGGCTGCTGGGCAAAATCCTGGCGCATTCCCTGGCGGGCGGGCTGATGGCCGGCAGGATTGTGGAGGTCGAGGCCTATCTCGGCCCGCACAACGCGCCCCCTGACCCGGCTGCACATACTTATCGCGGTCCGACTCCGCGCAACCAAGTGATCTTTGGCTCAGCCGGTCATGCGTATGTCTATTCGATCTATGGCCGGTACTTCTGCATGAACGTCACCTGCGAGGTTGAGGGCCTAGCTGGTTGTGTGCTGTTGCGGGCGCTCGAGCCTTTGGCCGGAGCCGACACAATGGCTGTGAATCGGGGGCTGGCGAAAGGTGCTGCCCCGCGCGAGCTCACATGCGGGCCGAGCCGGCTTTGCCAGGCGCTTGGGCTCACCCGTGCCGCGCACAATGGTCTCGATCTGCTGGATTCCGATTCGCCACTCCAGGTGCTGGATGACGGTTTTGAAGTTGGCGAAGTGCTGGTCACGCCCCGGATCGGGGTGAACGTGGCCGTCGACTGGCCGCTGCGATTTACCCTGCCGGGGCACGGTTGCGTCTCCGGGCCCAAGAATTTAACCGGAAGACGCATCTATCTTCGATAGAATCGCGTCCATTGATGTAAGTGACTCTAAATTGAGAGGATATTCTCCGCTTGAAGATCTCTTCCCTGTTTCCTTCTTCTGCTGCGGTTGCCTTTCTGGCCGTGTCTGTGTACGCCGCCACCAGCCTTGCCCAGGCGCCGCAAACCACTCCGCCACTGCAGCCCGCAACAGGCGGCGCGCCTCACGAAGACCATGATCACCAGCATCATCCCGTCCCAACGAATCTCAAAGTCTTGCCAAAGACTCTCACCGGCGAACAGGTACACGAGATCATGGAGGGCTGGGAGGCGGCTCTGGGGACGCATTGCGACAACTGCCACACCGCCGACCCGAAGAACATTGGTCCGAATGGCCGCCCGCGCCTCAACTTCGCCGACGATACGAAGCCGGCGAAGTCCACCGCGCGGCTGATGTACAAGATGACCCTGGACATCAACGAGAATTACATCTCGATGGTCGACAACTCCGGCGCGCCGGTGACCTGCGGAACCTGCCATCGCGGCCATCTGGGGCCCGAGCCCTTCATTGCGCCAAAGGAACAGCATGACGGCCCGCGATCGGGGCAGAACCCACCGCCTCACGACGACAAGCCCGAAAAGCCGCATTAGCTCGTCTCAACAGGCTCCAGAAGCAGACCTCTTGAAATCGCCGCTCTTTCCGCCGGATTTGGCTTCGAGCTGAATGTTGCGGATGACGATGCCCTTGTCGAGGGCCTTGGTCATGTCATAGACGGTGAGAGCGGCAACGGTGGCGGCGGTGAGGGCTTCCATTTCCACGCCAGTGGCTCCGACGGTGGCCGCCGTTGCGGTGATGCGCACACCTCCGGCGACGACCTCAGTCTGTACATCGATGTGAGACAGCGGCAGCGGGTGGCACATCGGAATCAGCTCGGCGGTGCGCTTGGCTGCCTGGATGCCGGCGAAACGAGCGACCTCCAGAGGATTGCCCTTTGGGTTTGTAGGCAGCGCCGCGAGGACGGCCGCGGAAAGTTCGACGAGGGCCGACGCGCTGGCGGTGCGCCGGGTGGGCTGCTTGGCGCTGATATCGACCATCGCGGCCTGGCCGGTCGCGTCGTAGTGAGAAAGTTGCTGATGTTCGGGCATCGATTCCTCATGAACAGGGCGGGTTGGGCTTCGTGGTATCCCACCCATTCCGTGATAAGGCTGCGGAATGGATCGGGCACCCGGCGCTTTGATTCAGCCGGACTGAGTCTCACAAGAGCAGCATGCGGACGTTTGAGCCGTGCCTGAGGCCCCTGGCGTCTTCCGGTACAACGATAAAGCAATTGGAGCGGGCAAGAGCCGTCAGGTCGCCGGAGCCGTGCCAGGGGACGAACGCGGCCTGTGGCGCTTCGCCGGCCGCCGCTCCGAAGTCGCAAAATGCGGGCAGAAAACGCGTGAGGCCCGCCTTGGCTTCCCGGACCACGGGGGGAGCCAGCTTTGCAAGGGCTAATCGGGGACGCGACTCACGGCTGCCGGCAAGAGCGCCAAGAACCGGAGCCGCGAAGAGCAGAAAAGTGACGGCCGAGGCGACAGGATTGCCGGGCAGTCCAAAGAAAGGCAGTGTTTTCGGGCGCGAATCGATTTTTCCCTTGCGAGACAGCTCGCCGAACACGGTCGGTTTGCCGGGCTGCATGCGGACGCCGGTGAAGTGAAAGCGGGCTTTCATGCGGGCCAAGGCCGGCTCGACAAGATCGAATTTGCCTGCCGAGACGCCACCCGAGATCAGCAGTAGTTCAGCCTCAAGAGCCTGGGCGAGCACATCGTCGAGCGCCTTGGCGTTATCGCCAGCGGTGGGCAGAACCCAGGGCTCTCCACCCGCATCGGCGACCATTGCCGCCAGCATCGGCGCATTGGAGTTGCGGATCTGTCCCGGAGCGGGCGATGCATCGACGGGCACAAGTTCGTCGCCGGTGGCGAGAATGGCGACACGAGGCCGGAGGAAGACGTCAAGCGTGGAATAGCCGCAGGCTGCCGCCAAGGCGATTTGCCCCGAGTGGATCGTGACCCCGGCAGGGAGCAACTCGTCTCCCGCGTGGCCTTGCGCGCCCTGGGCGACGATGTTATCGCCCGGCATGAGGGTGCGCGGCGTGATCAGCCTGATGCTGCGCCGTTTCTTGCTTTTTCCTACTTCAACGTGCTCGAACATGATGACTGCGTCCGCGTCTGGCGGAACCGGCGCGCCAGTCATGATCTCCCAAAGCGCTTTGGGTGGCAGCGACCCGGCTGGCGGATCACCCGCTCGGGAAGCGCCCGCGACGGCAAGCGGCTGATGGGCATTGGCCTCGGCTGCGCGGCATGCGTAACCGTCGCGAGTTGAGCGTGCAAAGGGAGGCTGATCGCGGTCGGCGAGAAGCGGTTGGGCGAGAACGCGGCCTGACGCACAGCCGAGCTCAGCTCGCTCAGTGCTTGGCAATGCCGCCGAGCGACGCCGCATTAGCTTCGCGGAATAAGCAGCCACGAGTGACGCCGCCTCGGTGTAGCTGAGCAAAGCGGAACTGGACAAAGCAGAACTCATTCAATGGATTGTAGAAGGTTCCGAGCGAATTGTTATTGGCGCAAAGAAGCGAAGGGCGCTCCCGGTTGCCGGGTGCGCCCTGTTTGGAAACTCGCTTCGATCCCAGTTATTTCTTTTTCGAGGACTTGGTTGGGCCCGTGGTTGGAAGTGTTGCCTGAAGGCTAGCCAGAATGCTCTTCGCGTCGGGAGCATACTGACCTGTCGGAGCCAGATCCAAATATTTCTGGAACGCTTCCTCGCAACCTGGAGGCGCAATCAGCTTGTTGGTCTTCGGGTCAGCCACAGCCTTACTCAGCAGGCCACTGCCTTTCAGATAGTAAGCTATCGCCACTGTAGGGTCGGCCTTGATCAACTCGTCCGCGACGGCGGCCTGGGCATCGGAATTGCCAACCTGAAAGAAGATCACCATTTCGTTCTTCAGATAGAAGACTGTCTGGGGCGGATTGACCTTGACAGCTGCGTCATAAGCCGCATTGGCCTCCGCCACCTTACCGGTGCGCGCATAGATCTCGCCGAGGCCGGCATTGGCGGCGCCTTGAGCTGCTGGGTTTGGCTTCTTCGCGTCGGCCTCAAGATCAAGAACCTTCTTGAAACTAGCTGCCGCATCGTCGTATTTCTTCGAATCGTTCTGCACTCTTGCCAGCCCGACTTGCGCTTGTCCCAACTGTGCCCAGAGAACGGAAGCGTCGGCCTTGGCTGCGGTGTCTTTCAGCATGAGCGTCTCGGCTTCGCTATACTTCGCGGTCCTGATCTCGGCCTCTTTGGCGTCGAGATCAGACTTGGAGGCAGTGGCGCCGAGGGCTGCGACAGCCGCGGCGTGCGCGCCCTCTGCATCCTTGAAGTCTTGGGTAACGGTCCTGAGATCGGCATTGATACCCTTGATGACCTCGTTGACCTTCATGGCTTCGGCGTTCTTCTTCTTCAGATCCTCCAACTGCTTCTTCTCGTCGGGAGACAGCTTGTCGATGTACTCCTTGCGGGACATATCGATGTCCTGCACCACGTCCTGGCCAGCGACGACCTTGACGCCATCGATTTCGTCGGCAATCTTGTCTGGCGGAGTATTGGGGGCACGATAAATGGCGTTGTAGTTGCCTGGAGCAGCCTCACCTGAATAGTTACCGTTTGAATCGACTGGGAAGGCGGGTGCCTTTCCGTTCGATCCCCCTAATCCGGTGCTCACCAGGCTCACCGAGCCTCCGGATTGTGAAGTCCCAGTCGGATTGCTTACGTGGCCGTGAATCTTGCCGGTAGTCGGAGCGGGCGCGGGTGTTTGGGCAAGCACGGGCGAGAGGGCAAGTGCCAGCAGGCCCAGCCAAAGCGAGAAATTGCGTTTCATGTTGTTCTCCTTGGGAGCGGCGCGAAGCAGCGAGCCCGCGAGCTCAAAAAATAGTGTCACTGACCTCTGACAAATGAATTCTGACAACTGCGACCGGACAGCAGGGCGCGATAAGCTGGCGCGCAAACCGCTCGTCCAGCGCAAGACTCAAATTAAATCCCCTTGGTTGCTCAGCACAAGGGCACACGCCTTGGTGCGGTGACGTAACGCCGTAAGCGTGATTGCCATCCAATCGAGTGGATTCTCAAGTCGGCGACAGTATGTTTTCGCTTTCGCCGCGGTGCCTGCGCCGGTTTAAGCCCGTCGCAGTCAACCCTCTATCGTAATCCCGCCGGCAAGCGGCCGGGTGTGGCGCGTATCACACACTAGAATAAAACCATGGCGACGACGATTCGCCCGGCGACCCGCGAGGACGCGCCGGTGATTCTTGGCTTCATTCGCGCACTGGCCGCTTATGAGCGTGAACCTGACGCCGTTAAGGCGACCGAAGCAGACCTGCTCCGCGACGGTTTCGGCGCTAACCCCTTCTTTTCCTGCCTGATCGCCAGGCACGACGGCCGGGCGGCGGGATTTGCCCTCTACTTTTTCAGTTACTCGACCTGGCTGGGGCACCCCGGGCTCTACCTCGAAGACATCTTCGTCGAGCCTGAGTTGCGTGGCCTCGGTATTGGTAAGGCTCTGCTGGAGCGTGTGGCAGCGATTGCGGTGGAAAAGCATTGCCCTCGCCTGCAATGGGAGGTTCTGGACTGGAACACTCCCGCCATCGAGTTCTACCGCGCAATGGGAGCAGAATTCCTGGACGAGTGGCGGAATGTGCGCGTAACCGGCGAGGCTCTGAGAAAGCTTGCCGGGATTTCTGGCACGCCCGACGTAGACCCCAGCGTTGCGGAACAGGAAACGGACGTCGCGGAATGAGAATACGTGTCATCGGTGGTGGATTGGCAGGGCCGGAGGCAGCACTGACGGCGGCGCGCCTCGGCTGCCAGGTGGATCTCTACGAGATGCGCAAGATGGTGGAGGGAAGGCCGCTGCTGACTCCGGCCCACCAGACGATCGAGTTCGGCGAACTGGTCTGCTCCAATTCGCTGAAGAGCGAATCGCCCAACACTGCGCCCTGGCTGCTGAAGCAGGAGATGCGGCGCGCGGGCTCGGCACTGCTGCGTATTGCAGATGAGACGGCAGTACCGGCGGGCCATGCGCTGGCTGTCGATCGCGTCGAGTTCTCGCGGCGCATCGCTGAGGCGATTGCCGCCGAACCGCGCATTCGGGTGATTCGCGAAGAGGTGAAAACACTGGACCAAAACGAGGACACCACGAAGTGCACAATTGTAGCCACCGGCCCGCTGACATCGGAAGCCCTGGGCACGGAGATCGAGCGCATCACCGGCTCAGGCCATCTGGCTTTCTACGACTCGATCTCGCCGATCGTCGAGGCCGACTCAATCGACATGGATAAGGTGTACTTTGCCGCGCGCTGGGACAAAGGAACGGCCGACTACATCAACTGCCCAATGGATCGCGCGGAATATGAGCGCTTTCTGGATGCCCTGCTCGGAGCCGAGGCCGCCGAAAAGAAAGAGTGGGAAAAGCTCGAATACTTCGAGGGCTGCCTGCCGATTGAAGAGCTGGTGCGTCGCGGGCCCGACACTTTGCGATTCGGTCCGATGAAGCCGGTGGGCCTGCGCGATCCGCGCACTGGCTTGAGGCCGTGGGCCGTGGTGCAGTTGCGTAAGGAGAACCTGCGCGCTGACAGCTACAACTTAGTCGGCTTCCAGAATCACCTGAAGTTTGGCGAGCAGGCGCGGGTGCTGCGACTGATTCCGGGCCTGGAGAATGCACGCTTCCTGCGCTACGGGCAGATTCATCGCAACACGTACATCTGCGCCCCGTTGCTGCTCGATGAGTCTCTGCGCCTGAAGAAAGAGCCGAGGTTGCTCATTGCCGGGCAGCTATCAGGCGTGGAGGGATACACAGAGTCAATTGCGACCGGACTGCTGGCGGGAATCTATGCGGCTTCATTGGCGCGCGATGAAGAGCCCACACCGGCGCCGCGGGCAAGCGCACTCGGTTCGCTGGTGCATTACATCACTCATGCCGATCCAAAGGAGTTTCAACCGGCCAACATTACATTCGATCTGCTGGAGCCGCTTGAAGAAGATCTCCGCAATAAGATCCGCGACAAGAAAGAGCGGCACCGCGTCGTTTGCGAACGTGCGCTGGCTGCATTCGATGGTTGGTGGGCAGCGAGCAGTCATGTTGCGCTTTGATTCATCGCCTGGATGCGAGACGAGATCGAGCGGTCAGCCGGGAACCTTTTGGATGCTACCAGTGTCCAAGTAGATAGGCTACCTAAGCGTGCCTCGATCTACGGCAGAGTGTACCCTGAAGACTGGAGCTTGCGGATGCGTTGGATTTTTATTGCGGTTTGTTCAGGTGCGCTGGCGGTTGGCTCTGCAAGCGCACAAGCGCAGGCGGCGCAGCAAAAATCTGCCGCGCCCTCGAGCGTGGCGCACCTCGTGCTGCCACCAGTGCCCAAGGCGATGCTGCCGGAGGCCTTTGCCGGATGGGTATCCGAAGCGCCGAAGAAAGTAACCGATGCAGCCGAGGCCGATCCGGCCAACGCGGCTGCGCTCAAGGAGTACGACCTTACCGACGCGGCGCTCGCCGACTACAAACGTGAAGGCGAGACGTTGAGCCTGCACGCCTTGCGCTTCCACGACGCTAGCGGCGCTTACGGCGCCTATTCGTATTACCGCCAGAATGGCTGGCCCAAAGAAGAAATCGGCACAGGCGCGACCTCGGACCACAATCGCGTGCTCTTCTGGGTGGGAAATGTAGTTGTGGATGCGAATTTTTCGCACATCTCACCCATGAGCGGCGCCGAGTTGCGCGAACTGGCCAACCAACTGCCCCGGCCCGAGGGCGGCGAGGCGCTCGCGCCTCCCATCCTGGCCAATCTACCTCAGAGCGGTCTGCCGCAGTTCAAGCTGGACGGGCAGACTACTCACTATGCACTGGGACCGGCAAGCTATGGCGGCTCAGGCGGCGTGCTACCGCCCGAGGTAGTGGGCTTCGATCGCGGCGCTGAAGCGGTGACCGCCAACTATTCTCTGCGCTCGGGTTTGGCGACGCTGACCCTCATCGACTATCCCACGCCCCAGATGGCCGCGGCGCAGGAGTTGAGGATTCGCGACTACATCAAAGCCGGCAAGCAGGCCCAGCCGGCCTGGCCCAAGCCGCTGGCCGACTCTGACCTGGCATCGCTCGAAGTGCGGCGTAGTGGGCCTCTGGTGGCGCTGGTCAGCGGGGACGCCATTCCCGAAGAAAGCCACAAGCTGTTAGCCCTGGTTCACTATGAATCGGATCTGATGTCGATTCCGCAGCCGACGGATTCTGAAGTGTTGAAGACCGGAAGACTGCTGATGGGAATCGCACTTTTTGTGGTTGTTGGTTGCTCCGCCGCAATCCTGCTCGGCTTCTTTCTGGGCGGCTTCCGGGCGCTCTACCGGAAGGCGCGCGGCAAGCCGGTCTCCTCGGTCTACGACGTTGAGTTCACAAGTCTCAACCTGCGGGATTGAGGCGCTGTGAGCGCTGGGAGAATCGCGGGCGGCATCCGAAGGGTTAATGGGGGAGCAAACCTTGTTGAAAACCAAGATAAACCCAATAAAACGCCTATAAAACCGGTGAATTTTAGAAGAAAAATGGCGAAGACAAGTCGAACATATTGCCGGTGATTTTCTCAGACCTTAATATGTAATGTATTGACTATAAACAACTTATTTCTATCTCGAATTCTCCTTGACACTCCTTGCTCCCGCACCTACTATGCAGCCAGAAAGTTCTGATGGTTTTGCCTCCGTTGGAACTATTCTCCCTGAGGAAGGAGCTGCCCTGTTGCCGGGCGGCTCTTTCCGTTTTTTGCCACCTGCGGTGGGGTCAATCGCGCTTCGCGCAAGAGGCTCGCGGTTTCCCCATACACCAAGGCCCACGGATGCGCGTGGGCCTGATTGTTGTGTGCGGTTTCCAGCTCGACTCGTCCCATCGAGACTCGATCAATAGCGATAGCTGAGGCCCATGCCGACAACGTGGCGCGCCTGCAGATTGATTGGAGCCGGGGCTACCGGCTCGGCGGGAATTCCAGTCGGCACCAAGGTCGTGCCGATATTGTTTGCCACCTGTCCGATGCCGACATCAAATGCGAAGTGCGGCTTTTCCCGCTGGGTGATGCGCACCGCGTAGTCCAAGGTAGTCGGCAAGTCGGCCTTGCCAGCTAGCAGCGGAATACCAAAAGGTGGATTTTGGCCGAGGTTCTTGACCGTCGGCGGCTGCTGAGTGAATCCAGCTGATGGCACAGCCACAACTCCGAAACCGATGGGCAGCGGAATACCCAGCCCGCCAAAGAACCGTCCCATGAACCGATTGCTTTGGCCGCCGATACCGTAAATGGAAGCGTTGGTGGCCTTCCATCCGATGTTTGCCAAAAAAGGGACCGGCTTCTTAGCCCAGGTTTTTGTGACGGCTACATACGCGTCTCCATTGGTGTATGACTTGGCTGCCGGAACGGCCTCCAGAACGCACGGCCCGAGCAGCCCGGCTTGGCAGGACAGATCGTATTCCTCGACAGCCTGCTGGTAGGCCGCGCCCGAGACAAATCGGTCTTGGGTGCGCACCACTCCGCCAACAGCGACCCCCGGCGTCCAAGGGCCGAATTGGCCATCATCGATTGCAACCACCTTGCCGTGAAAGACGTTCATGCCGTTGTAGTGCCACAAGCTGCTAAGATCGAGGCCCGTGGTTTGGTTTCCCAGTTGATGCACGCTGCGCGTATAGCCCGCCTCGGCGCGGCGGTAAAAGGCTTCGGTAATGCTGAAGGTCTCGATGTTGCCGATGACCGCGCTGGCGTCGATGAAGTGGAAGCCGACGGCCGGGTGAGAGAACTTCTCGCCCTTTTCCATATAGACAACGTAGGCGGTTGGCGTCAGGAAGCCGCCGGTCTGGCCCTCCAAAGTCAGGTACTGGGCGTTGAGTTGCCGGGTGGGGAGCATGGCGACCGCGAGGAAGCCGCAAACAGCGAGTTTGTGGATGGGGCGAAGATTCACTTTGTCTTAACTCCGGTTGAGCGCAGTCGCCTGGCTCGGTAGCGTTCGCAGTTCAACTCCTTGTAACACAATCGAAGCCGTGTCGTCTTTAACTTTGTTCGAGTGTTAGACTCAGGCCATGCCACGCGGTCTCTTCATCACGCTCGAAGGCCTGGATGGTTCCGGAAAAACTACGCAGATCACCCGACTCTCTGCCTGGCTGAAAAAGCGCGGCCATGCACCCGTTGTTACCCGCCAACCAGGCGGCACCGCGACCGGCGACCGCATTCGTGCGCTTGTGCTCGACTCGCGCTCAACGGGTCTTGCGCCGATGGCCGAGATGGCCCTGATGTTTGCCGATCGCGCTCAGACCATCGCCGAGGTAATCCAGCCTGCGCTCGACGCGGGGAGGCTGGTCCTCTGCGACCGCTTCACCGACTCGACCGAAGCCTACCAGGGCGGCGGCCGCGAACTGGGCTCTCCGGCAGTACTCGAACTACATCGGCTGATTTGCGCAGGCCTTCAGCCCGACTTGACGTTGCTACTGCTGCCCTCGCTGGAGGCTTCGCTCGAACGCGCACGCCGCCGCAACCAGCGCACCATAGCGCAAACGGGCACCGACGAAGGCCGATTCGAGCAGGAGCAGGACGCGTTTTACAGCCGCGTCTGGCAGAAATATCGCGAGATCGCTCTCCGCGAGCCGGAGCGCGTTGTCCTGATCGAAGGCGATCTGACCATCGATGAGGTTCACGAGCAGATCGTTGAGGCGGTCGCTGAACGGCTGGCGGTGCTCGCCGTTGGGACAACGGCGTGATCGATTGCGCTCGACTACTCGAGAATCGGATATAATTTCATAGACTGCAACCACCCAATTCAAGTCGTCAGCGAGATCCCATGACTTTGTTGCGTTCCACTCTCTTTGTCGCCGTAGTTCTTCTCGGCGCGCCTCTGATCCATGCGCAGGCCTCCGAGTCGTCCATCACCAAACAGATCGATAAGCTTCGCTCACTCTCGGACGCAGAGCGTCCGACGGCCACCATCAAGCTGGCGGCAGATATCTCCACCTTGCCTGCCGGACTCAAGAAAGTTACGATCGCAGATTCGCTGGCCCATCTGGTCACGGAGGGCGATCAGGGCGAACAGGCTCTGCAAGCCGTCGCGGATACACTTTCGCAGGCGTTGACCCAGTCGCCAGTTCCAGCAAAAACTGACCAGCCCCCCATGCCCTACCGCGATCTGGCCAGCCTGGTCCGCTACAAAGGAGTGACAACTACCCTCAGCGATCCGCTGCTTGCCAAAGCCGTCCAGGTTCTGGCCAACAACGAAGCCGATGTCCAGAAGGCCGATTTCACTCTCCGAGACTTCCACAACAAAAAGTACACGCTATCCCAACTGCGCGGCAAAATCGTCCTGGTCAACTTCTGGGAGAGCACGTGCCCGCCCTGCCGCAAAGAGATGCCTGATCTCGATGTGATTTATACGCACTTCGGGTCGCAACTGGTCGTCCTCTCCATCACCGATGAAGAAGCTCCCAAAGTCGTTTCGCTCGTCTCCCAGATGGGCTATCATCCGCCGGTTCTGTTTGACACCGACAGCAAGGTGCACAAACTCTTTCATGTCGAGGGAATCCCAAGGAACTTTGTCTTCGACGCGGAGGGCAAGCTGATCGCTCAATCCATCGACGAGTGCACTCAGCGCCAGTTGTTGGACATGCTCGCCAAAGCCGGCCTCCATAATTGATGGCCGTTCCTTCGAGCGAGTCGTGAGGGGGTTCGCGCAATTACACTTTGAGTAGTGACCCGAGACGACCCATTCGCGCCGCAGCTCGACCTCAGTTTTGACGAACCACGTCATTCGCGCCGCATTTGGCCGGTGCGCGAGTTGGTGGGGCACGTTCGCGAACTGGTCGAGCAGGAGTTCGGAGACGTCTGGGTCGAGGGCGAGATCTCGAACTTCAGGCCCGCGCCCTCTGGCCATCTGTATTTCACGCTCAAGGATGCTGGCGCGCAGCTTCCCGTCGTTCTCTTTCGCCGCCAGGCGATGCTGCTGCGCTTCCGTCCCGAAGATGGCTTGCATGTGCTGGTGCGCGGGCGAGTTAGCGTCTACGAGCAGCGCGGCCAGATGCAACTGGTGGCTGAGACGATGGAACCGGTCGGCGCGGGCTCGCTGCAACTGGCCTTTGAACAACTGAAGGCGCGGCTCAAAGCCGAGGGCCTCTTCGACGCGGAGCGAAATCGATTGCTGCCCGCATTTCCGCGGACCGTTGGCATTATCACTTCGCCAACGGGCTCGGTGATTCGTGATTTCCTGAACATCGTCGCCCGGCGCCACTCCGGCCTGAGCGTGCTGATCTGCCCGGCCTCAGTGCAAGGGGACTCTGCACCGGCCGAGATTGAAGCCGCGCTGGCCGAGCTGAATGCATCGGGCCTTGTGGATGTGATCGTTGTCGCGCGCGGCGGGGGATCGCTCGAAGATCTCGCGGCCTTCAACAGCGAGCGTGTGGCGCGCGCGGTAGCGGCATCGCGGCTGCCCGTGGTCTCTGCCGTTGGCCACGAAACCGACTTCACCATTGCGGACTTTGTGGCCGACCTGCGCGCGCCTACGCCATCGGCAGCCGCCGAACTGATCACCGAGGCGCAGCACAAGATTGCCGAGCATCTGGCGACCCAGTCACACCGCCTTGAACGCGCCGCGCGTTTCCAGTTGCTGCTGGCTCGACAACGGCTGACGCGCTTGCCGGTGAGCCGCACTGAAGGGCGCATGGCCGTGCTGCTGCGCCGACAGGAGCAGCGTCTCGATGACCTCAGCTTCCGCATGGAAGCAGCGATGAGCGGTCAGCTTCGCCAGTTTGAGAGCACGGTTGGCGAACTGATCGCCGCTGTCCTGCGCCACGATCCCCGCCGGGCTCTTGCCGAGGCGCGCGAGAGTCTTGCCGTTTGCCGAACGCGTTTGGAGCGCTCGCTGGAGCGGACGCTGCACCGCTCGACCGCACGCCTCAGCGCACTCGATGCGCGGCTGCACTCGCTTTCTCCGCTTGCGGTCTTGGATCGCGGCTACGCGCTGGTCCTCGACACAAATGGCGCGCTGGTGCGCTCGACATCGCAGGTGGCGCGCGGAGATACGGTTACGACGCGCATCTCTGATGGCTCTTTTATTAGCCGCGTGGAATCCGCGACCAACAAGTCAATAAAGAAATGAGACGATGAGCATAAAAACCGCACGCAAACTTTTCGGCACCGACGGCATTCGCGCCGTCGCGGGCAAACCGCCTCTCGACGCAATCACGATCTTTGCATGCGGGCTAGCGCTGGGCCACTCGTTGCGCAAGCTTGCGGCTGAACCGAAGGTGATTCTCGGCCGCGACACGCGCGAGTCCGGGCCCTGGATCGCCGCCACGCTCGCTGCGGGCCTGCGCGAAACGGGAGTACGCGTGGAAAGCGCCGGAGTCATCACAACACCTGCGGTCGCCTTTCTGGCGCGGAAGCATGGCTTTCAGGCTGGCGTCGTGATCTCGGCCTCGCACAATCCCTGGCAGGATAATGGCATCAAGCTCTTTGGCGGCGACGGCTTCAAACTGGCCGACGCGGTCGAGCTGGCGATGGAGGACGAGATTATCCATCATGCCTCCACTTCAGTTGCTCCCGACGCGGCGACGCTGCTTCCTGTCGAGGACAATCCAGCGTTCCAGGCCGACTATATTCAATTCCTCATTGACTGCGTGCCGGGTCTTTCGCTCGCCGGGCTGCGCATCGTGGCAGATTGCGCGAATGGAGCGGTGGCGGCCGTTGCGCCGGAGCTCTTCCGCCGTCTGGGTGATCAGATCACGCTGCTCAACATCGCTCCCGACGGCCGCAATATCAACTTGAACTGCGGCGCCTTGCACCCTGCGATTGTTGCAGCGGAGGTGATGGCTCGAGGAGCCGAGCTTGGGCTGACATTCGATGGCGATGCCGATCGTTGCATGCTGGCAGGCGCGAAGAACAATGTTATCAACGGCGATGCGATCATGCTGAAGATTGCGCGCGACCTGAAGGCGCGGGGACTGCTGACCGGCGATCTGGTCGTGGCGACCACGATGTCCAATATGGGTCTTGAAGCGGCGCTCAAGCGCAGCGGCATTCGCATGTTGCGCGCTCCGGTAGGCGACCGCTATGTGCTTGAAGAGATGCAGAAGCACCACGCGGCACTCGGCGGCGAACAGTCCGGCCACATTCTGCTGCCGCATCTGGCCACCACGGGCGATGGCCTGCTGACCGCGCTGGTTGTCCTCGATCTGGTTGCCCGCAGCGGCAAGTCCATCGACGAACTCACTGCGGATCTGAAGGTCTTTCCGCAGGTGATCGTGAATGTGAAGGTGCGCGAGAAGAGGCCGCTGAAGTCGATCCCCACGGTGGCAGCCGCCATCCGCTCCGCCGAAGAGGAACTGAAGGATTCAGGCCGCGTCGTCATTCGTTACAGCGGCACCGAAGCATTGGCACGTGTGATGATCGAAGCCGAGAGCGAAAGGGCGATGCGCCTGCACGCTAGCGCAATTGCCGATGCGATACGCGCAGAGCTAGGCGTGTAAGCGCGGATCTCAACTTACTCCATATCCCGCCAGTTGGGACCAAAGGCCAAGTCGGCGAATAAAGGAACACTGAGCTGAATCACGCCTTCCATCTCGGTGCGGACTAGCTTCTCTATCTCGGCGTTTTCATTGGCAGGAACTTCAAAGAGCAATTCGTCGTGAACCTGCAGGACCATGCGCGTCTTCAGATTGCGCTCGGTGAGCTTGCGGTCGATGGCGATCATGGCCAGCTTGATCAGGTCAGCGGCTGTGCCTTGCAGCGGCGTGTTGATCGCCGTGCGCTCCGCGAATCCGCGCTGGTTGGGGTTGCGGCTCTCGATATCGGGGATGGGACGCAGGCGGCCAAAGAGCGTGCGCACCGAGCCCGACTTGCGCGTCTCGGCGAGGGTCTGCTCGATGAAGGCCTGCACGCCCGCATAACGCGCGAAGTAGCGCTCGATGTAGGTCTTCGCCTCGGACTGCGGAATGCTCAGTTGTGCGGCCAGACCGAAGGGTGAGATGCCATAAACGATGCCGAAGTTCACGGCCTTGGCGCGGTTGCGCGTCTCCTTGTCCATGGTTTCGGGGGCCACTCCGAAGACCTCGCTGGCGGTGAGCGTGTGAATGTCTTCGTTGTTCTGGTAGGCGTGGACCAGCAGCGGATCGCCCGAGAAATGAGCAAGTAGACGAAGTTCAATTTGCGAGTAGTCGGCAGAAAGCAGTTGCGTGCCCGGCGCGGAGGTGAAGGAGGCGCGAATCTCGCGGCCAAGCTCGGTGCGTACGGGAATGTTTTGCAGATTCGGATTGATGGAAGAGAGTCTGCCGGTAGCCGTGGCCGCGGCCTGGAACGTTGTGTGAACGCGTGAGTCTGCGTCGGCGAGCAGCGGCAGTGCGTCGATGTAAGTCGATTTCAACTTGGATAAGTGGCGATATTCGAGGACCAAGCGCGGAACGTCGTGCTTCTCCGCCAGAAACTCAAGCACATCCTGCGCGGTAGAAACTGCCTTGCCCTTGCCGCGGCTAGCTGGCGCGGGAAGACCCAAATGAGTGAAGAGCACTTCGCCAAGCTGTTTGGGCGAATTGATGTTGAAGCGGCGGCCCGCTAACTCGAAGATTCGTTCTCCGACGCGCTCTAGCTCGATGGCAAAGCGTTTGGAGAGGCCGTCGAGCACGCCGAGATCGATGCGCACGCCCGCCTGCTCCATGCGAAAAAGGACCGGAGCAAGCGCAAGATCCATCTCGTAGGCCCGCACCACATCCACCTTCTCGACTGCGGCCTTGAGCACCGGGACCATCGCGCGAATGGCGAGCGCGCCAGCGGCCAGCGTTGAGGGAGCCTGCTGCGAGTGGCGTGCTGCAACATCGGCCAGCGCCTGAGTGGAATGAGTCGGATTCAACGCGTAGGAGAGCAGCATGGTGTCGTCCACTGCACCTCGCAACGCGATGCCCTGCGCGGCGAGACAGTGGAGAGCTGCCTTCCAGTCGTGGGTCTGCTTCGGTACTGCGGGGTCTTCAAGCAGAGCGCGCAACTCAGCCGTGAGAGGCAGTTTCAGGGCTCTGGATGGCTCGGCACACTCGCCAACTGAGAAGCACCCCTGCTTCGCCCTCTCCTGCTTTTCGACCTCCTCGACCACATCGAGCAGCGACATCGACTGCTGTGCATCGTCCTCCGGTTCCGGCTTGGGCGGCGCCAAATCGAGCGCGAACGCAAAGCCTCCCGCGCGCGCGGCTGTGTAGAACGCTGCGGATTGTTCGGAGTTCGGATCTTGAATGATCTCAACCAAAGGGCTGCCGTCCGCAGGACCAAGTTCGCGCAGCATCGAGGTGAATTCAAGCTCGGTGAAGAGCGCACGACAGGCTTCCAGATCGGGCGACTGCGTTTCCATTGCGGCAAGGTCGAGTGGCAGCGGAACATGGCAGTCGATGGTGACCAGTTCTTTTGAGAGCAGCACGGCGTCGCGGTTCTGCTCCAGCGACTCGCGATAGCTCTTGCGCCTGACCTCGACTGCGCGGTCGAGGACTGCTTCGACGCTGCCGAATTCCACGATCAGATCCACGCTGCCCTTGTCGCCAATGCCCGGCGCACCGGGAATGTTGTCGACTGAATCGCCGCGCAGGGCCATCACATCGACGACCTTCTCCGGCGGTACGCCAAGCACTTCGACAACTCCTGCGGGATCGAGAATCAGGTTGTCCTTTTGCGGGTTGAGAATCTTCACGGTCGGCGTGACGAGCTGCATCATGTCTTTGTCGCCGGAGACGATGAAGACTTCATATTGCTGCTCGGCTGCTTCGCGGGCAAGAGTGCCGATGACGTCGTCGGCCTCGAATCCTTCGGCCTCGAGGATTGGAATGTGCAGAGCTTCAAGGGCGCGCCGAATATACGGAAGCTGGCGGCGCAGATCCTCTGGCATCGTCCCTCGATTGGCCTTGTAACCTAAATAATCCACGTCTTCGAAGCACTGCGTTTTGCTGTTCCATTTGCGCAGAGGCTTCATGGTGCGCGCGCGTTCGTCGCGGAAGACCTCGCCGCTTACATCGAAGACGGCGGCGAAGTAGCGCGGCTGAAAGTCCTGGCGCAGCTTCTTGATCATGTTGACGAAGACGTAAATGGCCGCGGTGGGCAAGCCTTCGCGCGTGGACATGGGCCGCGAGCGCTGCATCGCGTGGTAGGCGCGAAAGATGAACGACATGGTGTCGAGCAGAAAGACAGGCGGCTTGGCTTGGTCGGTCACGAGACGAGTTTAGCAGTGGACAGTGAACAGTGGCCAGTAAGAGGTCGCTCGCCAATCAGTCTATGAACATGCAGTCGCCGTAGCTGAAGAATCGATATTTCTCCTCGACGGCGTGGCGATACGCGGTCAGAACCTTTTCGCGGCCGGCGAAGGCTGAGACCAGCAT
Organism: Occallatibacter sp.; assembly: GCA_050015115.1. GTDB lineage: Bacteria > Acidobacteriota > Terriglobia > Terriglobales > Acidobacteriaceae > Telmatobacter. The sequence continues at coordinate 16,196 of JBEKCA010000031.1, read as the reverse complement.
GAGCAGGCTCGATTGTGGCAGATGAAAGTTGGTGAGCAGAACGCCGACCAGGCGAAAGTCGAAGCCAGGGGAGATGAAGATTTCTGTCTCGCCGGAGTGAGGCTGAAGCGGATTGCCGGCGGCCTGCTGTGCACAGTGTTCCATGGTGCGAACTACGGTGGTGCCGACGGCGACGATGCGGCGACCCTCGGCTACGGCGCGATTGAGGGCGTCGGCGGCGGACGCGGAGAGTGAGTAGCGCTCGCGATGCAGGTGAACCTCATCCACGCGTTCGACACGCAGCGGCGCGAAGGTCCCGAGGCCGACGTGCAGCGTGATGCGAGCCACCTCGACGCCTCGCGCGGCGATTTCATCGAGAATCTGCGGAGTGAAGTGCAGGCCCGCTGTGGGCGCTGCCACTGAGCCGCGTTCGCGCGAGAAAACAGTCTGGTAGCGCTCGCGATCTGCCTCTGCGTCGTCCCGGTGAATGTAGGGCGGCAGCGGCATGTGGCCAATGCGGTCGAGGACGGCGTAGAAATCATCGACCGGCTTGAAGCGCAGAAGGCGCTCGCCAAATCTTCCCCGTTCCAACACCTCGGCTTCAAGTTCAATTGCGCCTGAGGGGCCTGGAAAGACCAGGATCTCGCCGATGGCGACTTTTCTGCCCGGACGGACCAGGGAGCGCCAGAGGTTTTCGCCGGATGACGAAGGATCGAGATTCGTAGTTTCCCAGGTCCCCAAATGCGAGGGACCTGGGGCACCCAACATTTTTGGCGCAACCTGTTCGGTGAGCATCACTTCGATCTGGCCAGTTGGTTTTTCGCGCTCGCGGCGCAGCGTGCGCCGGGCATAAAGGCGCGCTGGGATCACGCGCGTGTCGTTCAGGACCACCAGGTCGCCAGGATGGAGCAGCGAAGGGATTTCGGCGAAGTTTGAGTCGTGCAACGCGCCGGTCGAGCGATCCATGACCAACATGCGGCTCAAGCCGCGCTCGGCTGGTGGCTGCTGCGCGATCAACTCCGCGGGAAGATCGAAGTCGAAGTCGGCAACGCGCAGACCGTTCATGCGAGCCGCTTTCTGAAGTGGTCCAGGGCCCTCTTACGTGCGCGTTCGAGGGCGGCGTTCAGTTGCTCGCGCATCGGCTCGAATTGTGTGGGGGCGAGATCGGCCGGAACAAATGTTGCCCGCGCCCAGCTGACGCAGATGCGCGTAAAGGGCCAGGGAACCAGAAAGCGATCCCAGGAGCGCATTACCCAGGCGCGTTCGGGCTCAAGGTGAAAGACGCCGATGGGCGCTCCGGTCATCTGCCCAAGCTTGATCGGGCCCATTTTGGTCTGATAAATCGGGCCGCGCGGGCCGTCGGCAGTGAAGATGGCGGTCCGTCCAGTGTCGATTACATGCGCCAGACCGAGCAGCCCCTCGCGGGCGCCGCGCGAGCTCGAGCCGCGCACGGCGTCAAAGCCGAATAGCCTGAGAATGCGCGTGATCAACTCCCCGTCGAAGCTCTTGCTGATGAGAATCACAGCCTGGGAGTACCGGAAGTAGACCGTGCAGGGCAATACGCACTGATGCCAGAAGCAAAAGATCTCCGGCGGTGACTTCTCGCCGAGGAGGACTGGGGTCACGCCTTCTTCGGCGATCACTTCAAAGCGCCAGGTGCGGCCGATGATTGAGAAAAGCGCCCAGACCAGCCGTGGAACCACAGCCAAGATCAGGCGTTGGGTGAAGGTGAAGCTGGGTTTGTCTTGAGCGGCCACTCTTTCGATTTTAGCTGTATCTCAGCCAACGCAGGATCTCCGGCAGCGTGGCGCGCTTGCCATACATCAGAATGCCCACGCGGTAGAGGCGCGAAGAGAACCACAGGACGGCCCAGATTGTTAGAACCATCAGAGCGATGGAGGCCCCTATCTGCCACACCGGGGGCATCTGCAGACCGATGCGCGGCACCATCACGTACGGAGAAGTGAATGGAAAGATGGAGGCGGCAACCACCCAGATGGAGTTTGGATCCTTGAAGACCACGCTGAGCATTCCAAAGCTGAACCAGACCGGCACAGCGGCCAGCGGCATATACATCTGCAACTCCTGCGAAGTTTCGCAGGTGGCCGCCAACCCCGAAAACAGCGCACTGAAAAGGGCGAATCCGAGGACGAAGTAGACAGGGAAGAGAACCGCTTCAACCCAGGAGAAATGCAAAGCGAGGTTTCCTGTGAGCAAGGAAGCGGCCAGAGCTGAACTCATGAATAGAGTCGCCGATATGACCCAAATGGAGATCTGGGTCAGACCTACCCCTCCGACGCCTAGCAGCTTGCCAGCCAACAGGTCACCGGGTTTGGCCACGGCCAGCATGACCTCGAAGATTCGCGAGGTCTTCTCTTCGATGATGGCGCGGGCCATGTTCATTCCATACAGCAGAATCGGCATGGAAATCAGGAATGCCATCGCGGCGACTTTGGCGTAAACCCCTGTTCCGATGCCCTTCTCGGCTTTTCCGCTCTCGTTCAATTGGAGGCTCTTGACCGTTACATAACTCTCTATGCCGTCGGCGTCGCCCTGGTTGATTCCGTGGGCGATCATGCGTTCATGCACAACGGCGCGATTCACGGCGGTCCGAAGCCCCTCGTCACTCGTCTGGTCAAAGGATCTTGAAGTATAGGTGGCAGTGACGGTTCCAACCGGGGAAGCGCCGGCGGTGTCGACAGCAAGCAGTCCGTCAATGGCTTTCGCTTCGGCCTGCTTCAGCAAATCCGCGCGGTCTTCTTCAGTAGCTGGAGCGACCACATCCACAGTGAACTTGATGTAGTCATTCGCGAGCAACTCACGGCGAACTTCGCCGGCCAGCGCAGCATTGTTTGAGGCAATCGCAAGATGGCGTCCCATTCCCTGCTTGGGAGTATTCAAATAGGAAAAACCAACCAGGACGATAATGAGCAGAGGCAACATCACGGTGGAGAGGACGAAGGCCCGCCCGCGAATTTGTTCCAGATATTCGCGCTTCGCAATGAGAAGAACGTTACGCATTGGCCTTTCCTCCCACGGTCTGGATGAAGATCTCTTCGAGCGAAGGCTCGACCAGCTCGAAGCGGTAAATCTTCGCCATGGCCGCTGCTTCGTGCAGCAGCTTCTGTGCGTCGCCATGCGGCTTGAGCTTGATTTCGGCGTGGCCTGAAAAGTTCCTCGCTTCCGCTATCTCAGCACTATCAAGGAAGGCCGCGTCTCCTTCGAATTCGACGATCACGTGGTCGCGTTCATAGCTGGACTTGATCTCGCGCACTCGCCCGGCCAGCACGGCCTCGCCATTATTGATAAGGCAGATCGAGTCGCAGAGCTTCTCCACCTGGTCCATGCGATGGGTGGAAAACAGAATCGCCTTGCCTTGCGCCTTGAGGTCGAGCAGTGTCCGCTCCACCAGCACGGCATTGAGCGGATCGAGGCCGCTGAAAGGCTCGTCCATCACAATCAGCCCAGGGTCGTGCAGGAGCGTGGCGATGAACTGAATTTTCTGTTGCATGCCTTTGGAGAGCTCTTCAGTCTTCTTCGCCAGCGAATCGGCGATCTCCATGCGACCGGCCCAATCGACGGCCCGGCGGCGCGCTTCTTCAGCTGCGAGCCCGTGCAACTGGCCAAAGAAGACCAGTTGGTCGAGGACTTTCATCTTCTTGTAGAGGCCGCGTTCCTCGGGTAGATAGCCCACATTGTCCAGGCTCTTTCGCACGAAAGGTTTATCGAATAGGCTGACCCGTCCGGAGTCGGGAACGGTGATGCCCATCATCATGCGAATCGAGCTGGTCTTGCCCGCTCCGTTTGGCCCGAGCAGGCCGAACATCTGGCCCCCTTCAATCGACAGACTCAGATTGTTGACGGCGACCTTGTTTTCGTAAGCCTTGGTCACTCCCGCGAGTTCGACAACTGACATGCACTCTCCTGCCGCACTGGCTGGTATCACTTCTATGTTGCCGGGGCGGGCCTACATTGCGCAAACCAGGCCTCAAGGTGAAGTACGTATTGATTTCTTAGCAGGTTCCCAGCGGTTTGATCCTTCCATGCCACCTGCGCCGCCGGCAACCCTCTATTTTGCGGATCCAATTGAGTCTCTCACGCAATTCGCCGGCCTACCTCGTCTCGCACCTCAGCATGTAGGCCCGTGCAGATCGAGCCAACTTGCAGTAATAAATAGACTTGAAGGTCAACAAAACAGGGGAAACCAAAAAGTAACTCCTGGAAGCCCGGGGAGAAGTGTTCGAACTCGAAAAAGATGGTAGCCTTGTGGACGATGCCCGAATATGATTTTCTAAAGACCGAGCCCGTTCATGGGCCAGCCTACCGGCCGCAGTCGATTGAGGAAGTCGACGTGCGTCAGTCGGTGCTCGAAGACATTGCGCTCAAGACGCTCTACCTCTCCGGCTCGCTCTCAATTCTGGAACTCTCGGAAAAGACCCGGCTCAGCTTCGAGGTGGCCAAGGAGCTCTCTTTCCACCTGCGCACCGAGATGCTTTGCCAGGTAAACGGCATGACTGGCAACATTCCTCAGATTGCCATCACCTCGGCGGGCAGAACGCGGGCGGTCGATCTGCTCGCGCAGAGCCACTACGCCGGTCCCGCACCGGTCTCGCTCGAGAGCTACGTCGAGCAGACGCGGAAGCAGAGCGTCCGCAGGCTCGAGATTCATGCCGATGAGGTTAAGCGCGCCTTTTCGCATCTGGTCATTGACAGCTCGACGTTGCGGCGCTTCGGAACGGCACTCAACTCCGGCAGCTCGATCTTCATCTACGGCCCGCCGGGAACCGGCAAGACCACAGTCGCTGAGACTTTGTCTAGAGTGGTTGCGGATGATCTGATCTGGATCCCGAACGCAGTGGAAGTGGACGGCTCGATCATTACGGTCTTCGATCCCGCGATTCACAAGCGTGCGGAGGATCCCGGGCCCGGAAATCGCGATGAGCGATGGGTGCACTGCCACCGTCCCTCGGTACTGGTCGGCGGCGAGCTGACAGCCGAGATGCTCGATCTGCAATTCAATCCGATCACCAAGTTCTACGTCGCGCCCGCGCAGATGAAGGCCAACAACGGAGTGCTGATCATTGACGACTTCGGACGCCAGCGGCTGCGACCCGAAGAGCTGCTGAACCGCTGGGTCGTGCCCCTCGATCGCAGAATCGACTTCCTGACTCTGGCGGGCGGCAAAAAACTCGAAGTTCCATTTGAGATGCTGATTGTCTTTGCCTCGAACATGGATCCGGCGGAGTTGGTCGACGAGTGCTTCCTGCGCAGGATTCAAACCAAGATCAAGGTCGGTTCGGTTGCCGATGCATCGTTCTGCGAGATCTTTCGCCGCGTCGCCAGCGAGTACCAGGTGGCCTACGATCCGGGCGTGCCCCAGGCGCTGATCGATTTCATCCGCAACACGGTGAAGCGGGAGTTGCGCCAGTGCTATCCCAGGGATATTGTGAACCAGGTTCTCTGGGCGGCGCGTTACGAAGGCAGGAAGCCGTATATCGATTCGACAGCCTTGGCGCAAGCGGTGGAGGCTTACTTCCTGGCAAAGGACTGAGATAAGTCCGAGAGCTGATGAAAAGGCACCATGGATTCCGCAGATTTTGCGGAGAACCTAGGTCTTTTTCATGCGATTTCTGCCGAGAGATTCCCTCTGGGCGGGGTAGCAAAGGCCTTTGCTCAAGAGATCGAGATCGATCCCAGCTTGTTCAGTCATGCCCTGACTCAACGCTTACATTATCGAAATATGCTTTAGTGTCCCTGTTTCCTATTCCCTAATCCCTATTCGCTGCCATACCATCACCCCATGAGCTACTTCCTCTTGAAGACTGAGCCCGACGTCTATTCCTTCAACGATTTCCTCCGCGACAAGGAGACCATCTGGGATGGCGTGACCAATCCCACAGCCGTCAAACATCTTCGCGAAATGAAACCGGGAACCAAGTGGGTCTTCTACCACACCGGCGACGAGCGCGCCGCAGTCGGCACAGGAACCGTGGTCAGCGTCGACGCCACCGACCCCAAAGTCCCCATCGTCAAGGTTAAAGTGGGCAAGCGCCTCCAGCATCCCAGGACGCTGGCCGCCGTCAAGGCCGAGCCGCTCTTCGCCGACTCGCCGTTAGTCCTTATCGGACGTCTATCCGTAGTTCCGCTGACAGATGAGCAATGGAACTGGTTCCTGAAGTGAGCGGAGCGCCGATTTCCGGCCGAGTGCCGGGTGCTGGTTTTCGCCATATCTGGCGCAGTCTCACCGCGCCAGATATGTGATAACTCGAGCCCTAATCAGTCCTCACTACCGGATTATCTCGAACCTCTCCCAGGGACAATTGCACACCGGGCAGCGCTCGTGCTCTTCCTCGGTCTCTGAGGTATAGCCGCAGACCGGGCAGACGTAAAAGTCCCGCGTCTCGGCGATCCACGAGCCCTTCTTTCCCGCTGTCAAGAGGGCGATGGCTTCGCTGTAAAGCCGCGCGTGGGTCTTCTCGGCCTCGAGCGCGCCGGTAAAGGTGCGGATAGCGGCTACACTCTTGTGTTCCTTGGCCTCCTCGAGGAAGCCCGGATACATGATATCGATCTCGTATCTTTCACCGTTCAGAGCGGCCTTCAGATTCTCCAGCGTGCTCTTCACCTCAACCGGATGGATCTCGCACTCAGCGCGGCTGCCCAGTTGATTCAAAACCCGGGCATGGTTGGTCAGGTGGATCTGCTCGGCACGAGCCGTGGCGCGAAAGAGGCTGGCGATGCCATGCAAGTCTTCCTCGTCGGCCTTTTCGGCAAAGGCTGTGTACTTGGCATTGGCATTCGACTCTCCATCGAAGGCGGCCAAGAGGTTCTGAACGGTGACAATACTCTCTTCAGCGATTGTTGGCATGAATACTCCTCCCAACTCCGTTCAAGAGCCTACGTGCGGGGCAACCCGTCGCGCTGTGACGCAGGTTACATACAGTTGGGTGCTTTAACCCAAGGGAATTGGACGCTCAAAATGGGGAATTGGAGGCCCAAAATGGGCTCCGGACGACCGGGCATCAGGGTAGTAACGATGTGAGTTGGATAGACCCGGCATTGGAAATAGCGCGGCATGAGCCGCGCCACAGTAGCTTCACAAAGTCATGGATTAGCCGGCATATACACTGCCCCCGGGGCCGGGCCTCTCGCTGGCTCCTAAATCGGGTGCGGCATTGTGTTTTCTGCGCCTGCCACGTTATCCGGTGTATCCGTGAAGGATTTACCCTGACTATAGGCACACTTCTCGTACTTCGAGCCAGCCTTGCGGATCGCGTCCTTCCAGCCGTCGTCCCAGCTCACCTGTGCCTCGCCGTTCACATACGCCCACCTGCCGTGTATGCGGTTCATCGAACGCCAAGCATCTCCGCTCTCCTCAAGAGTGATGTAAAAGGTGCCCCCGCTGCCATCGCCAACCTTCCACTTACCCAGGAAGTGGCCTCGCGACGGCAAGATCGGGCCGGCTGGCTCAGCCGCGACTGAAGCATTCCCTGAGCCGGGAAACTCCACCCGCAGCACATCGGAGAGGTTATAGCTCTGCCGGTGGCCGTCTTTGAAGACAATCACAATTGTGCCCGAGCCGCTCTTGGAGGGCGGGGCCGCAAAACCAGCGGGAATCGCGAGAGAGAGCATCGTGGCCAGACCGGCCACATAAACCATCGACCGCATAAGTTTCTCCTTTGCTATCAGGGCGCAACGGTGGCTCGACCTCGGCCACGACCCTCAATAGTCTACGCGGACCGCTCATCAATTGTTCCCTCAAATCCTTCCTTAACCCCACAAGTCCAGGAAAAAGGCCATCCCTTTGTGGGATGGCCTCCGCACTTCAGGACGGTCCTTGAAAGCTAATGCGTCTCACTGCGCGCCTCAGCCTTTTGCACCAGCACCTTGTGGGCGTTGTCCTCGAGCGCCTGCGCCTCCGGCAGGAAGGTCAGCGCCTTCTGAATCATCGGATCCCAGTCGGCCCGTGTCTGCATTCCTTCCCGCTCGCCAAACTGAATTGTGACGATCTTGTCCTTGATGCTGATCTTCAGCCAGTCCATGACGCCATTCAGATCAGCTTCGGTCCAGGGAATCTCCTGCGTGGTCAGAAACTTTTTGAACTCCGCCAGCACCGCATCATCCACCTGGAAGTTCTTGTCAATGGTGTGGTTGGAAAGATAAAGCGGGGCAAAGTGGAAGAAGACATCCTTATAGAGCAGCTCATCCTGGAATCGATTGCTCTTGGGGCTTTCGATCTTCTCGTCCGGAGTGATGCCCCCGCCGCCGTAAACCGTGCGCCCCGCGTCGGTAAACTTCACCTCGCGGTTGGCTGTATCCGCCGCCGCCGTGCCGCCGTGGCTGTAGTAGTCGTAAAGCGAAACGCCGGTATAGTTGCGTTGGATCAGCCGCCCTGAAGGGGTGTAGTAGTGGTAAGTCGTCAGCGCCAGCCCGGTATTTTCGCTGAGGTTATAGACTGTCTGCACCAGCCCTTTTCCAAACGTCGTCTCGCCCACGATCAGCGCCCGATCGTGATCTTGTAATGCGCCGGAGACAATCTCCGCCGCCGATGCCGTTCCGCGATTCACCAGCACTACGATCGGAAAGGTCCTGCCGTCGTTGCCATGCGTTGCCGTATAGACCTGATCGGGGAAGGCCCGTCCGTGCTGCGAGACGATGCCTTGTCCCTTTGCCAGCAGGTGGTCGCAGACCTCAACCGCCTGGCTCAGCAGGCCACCGGGGTTGCCGCGCAGGTCGAAGATCAGCCCCTTCAAGTCTCCAAAGCCGTCGATTGATTCGATCACCTCGCGGGCAGTCGTCTCCTGGAATTGCGTCAGATGGATATAGCCCACGCCCGGCCGGATCTCATATGCCAGATCGACCGAGGGATGCGGAATCTCGTCTCGCACCAAGTCAAAGACCAGCGGTTTCGCCTGTCCGTCGCGCAGCATGACCGCTTGCACATGAGTGCCTCGCGGTCCCTTCAGCGCCTTGGCCACCATATCCGTAGAATTCAGCCCGTCGGGAATCTTCCCATCCACAGAAACTTTCCTTCCATCCACCGAGTCGATTACGTCGCCCGGGTGAATCCCCGCCTTGAACGACGGCGTTCCCTCAAATGGATAGAGGACATAGACTTTATTGTTCTGCTGCTGGATGGTCATGCCCACGCCGTAGTAGCGCCCATGCTGCTCCTCGCGCATCTTGGCGTAGGCCTTTGGATCGTAGAAGTTCGAGTGTGGATCAAGCACCCGCAGCATCCCCGGGATTGCTCCGTCATAGATGGCGGTGTCGGCCTTGTCGCCCTCGATCGGCTCGGCATAGTTCTGCTCCACCAGCGCATACACGTTGGTGAAGGTCTTCAGGCTGTCGCGCAGTTGGCTTTCGTCGGCAGAGGACTGCGCCCCCACATTGCTTTGCAAAACGCTGCCCGCAACGGCGCAGACGGCAAAAAAGAGGATCGTGGTAAAGACGGCGCGGCGTGCGCGGGGGTTCATAAGCGGCAGCATCCTCCGGACTGCGGCGCGGCCTGCGCGTGCCAGATGCGGCCCGAAACGGCAGTCATAGGGCTAAAGTATAGCACTATGTCGTTGGACGCCTGATGCACCTGTCCGGTAGCGGGGCGCCACAAATGGCAACCACCCGGCGTGCTCCACCCTCGCCGTATTCCTGTCCTTGTGGTGTTGGAGTCACCAACGACAGCTCCTTCAAAGGGGAAGGAAGCCGAAGGACCTGTGATTATATCCTCTGTTTTGTGTAACGAACTTTTGACTCAACACGCCGGCAAAAAGATCTAGGTCTTTGAGGTGTCCCAAACCTGAACGGGGTCGAGATCGTCATTCCGAACTACTGGGACCACCTCGGCGGCCTATGAATATGAAGTGCTTTCCGCAACGGGAGGAACGGGCGGTGGAAGTATGGAGAACCGCAAAGTACTCCCCATACTTCCACCGCTTCAATTTTAAGGGGGATTGGCCCGTTACCTTACATCCGGCGCAAATCGCGTATGCATTCTGAAGGCAAGGCCACCCTGCATTAGTTTGCAGCTGCGCTAAAGCTGGTTACCGTCATGGATCCATTGGCGCCGTAGCTGTATTTGATCTCGGTGCCAAACTGTACATCCAGTACAAACCAGCTGGGGTTTAGCCAGCCTTTGGTGTAGGCGCAATAATAGATGAATGGCTGCAGATTGGCGCTGAAGGTGTTGACCTGCGAATCTCGAACAAAGGACCACACCGGCCATCCAACATTACCCTCCCATACGTCCCACGTGCCACTTACGCCGCCCAGCGTAACTGCGGAGGCGACCTTTGTACCTGCCGGCTGATCTCCTGAATAGTTCAGCCAGACCATCATTTCGGCCGAGGGCGTGGAGGGATCGCTGCTCGGGCTGAAAAAGAGGTCGTAGGCATCGTCGTATTCGTTCTTGCCGGTCATGCTGAACGTCACGCTGGTCGGTATCGGGTCCTGTACCGAGATGACAACCGGGAAGCCGCCAGTTGCGGGTGACCATTCTCCGCCGTCCTGCCATCCTATATAGATGCCAGGATAAGCCTTAACCAGGTTGGTGCCCTCTGCCCAATTCCAGGTTGCACTCCAGCTATTGGTGGTTGAACTGCCGCTGCAGATCTCCTCCCATCCGGTGGGATCGTCCGACAATCCCCATTCGTCGTTTTGTAGTTCGTAAGACCCCTGACCCATCGCACTGTACTGCGCATCCAAACAGGTTGTCGCCTTCATTGGCATAACGAAAACGAGTGCTGCAACAGCAGCCATCGCTAATTGCGTCGCTGACTTTTGACTTGAAATTCCAAACATCCGTGATGCTCCCTTCGTTACGACTTCATTACAACTTCGTGACTACTTTATTGCTTCGATCAAACTATGCATGCAAACATAACGTTGGAAAGGTAAGATACAGTATCACTGAGGTGCGGTGCCCGTTTATACCTTAGCCGGGGGACGGCATTCCAGCGTGCAGCATTTGCAGTAATCGACAATCTGCCCCTAGATCCCTCTGTTTCTTTGAATACATCGCGTCAGAATGCCAGTAGGCACGCCCGCGCGATGCCTCCTGGGGTAAGATACCCCCGCTTCCCGTTTTGTCGCGCTTTTAGCCCATGGTCAAAAGCTGATTCCTGACGCTGCCGACGTACCATTCGCTGCCCTGAACGGACGAATATTGAGCCGGTTCAGGTCAGGGTGATAGCCCGCAGGGTCTAGCCTTGACCGCACCATTTCGCCATGAAAGACTGGTACCAGCACCTGATTACGGGGAACAACCTGGCTATACGGCCCCAACACTGAGATCTTTCTACGCCTGCGACTGCTTTTCTGAAGATGTTCTACATTCAGACGTGTGCCTCGGGAGGGCTTGGCGGCGCCTTTGTGTGACTGTGAAAGACGAAGATGCAAACGGCGCAACGGTGAAAACTCAGGCACAGGGGCTCGGCCGATAACCTGACTTGTGCGCAACGGTCCGCTTTCGAACAGCGTACGCAGCAGATCTTATTGGCACATGACGGATGTCTTCCCGCTGCCATGCGCCCCTCCGAGCGAGGCGGAGCCGAAGAGCCTGCTTCACGCTCACTCCTGCCTTCGATCCCTGACCCCTGACCGTGTGGAAAATCCCGAACCCCAACCCGCACATTTCTCCCGGAATCGCGTTGCCGCTCTCCAGCCATTTACAATGACGTCTATGGAACAGGTGGAGATTTGCCGCCGCCTACCATGTCCTGACCCTATGACCCTTCGACTTTTTCGCACTCCCGCGGCTTTCGTGTTCTCGGCGGCGCTGCTCGCAAGTTACCCCTCGGCACAGACGCCGCACCCCGCCGCGCCGGAGAGCCCCTATGGCGGCACTACAGTCGCCGAGATCATCGCACGCGTCAACGATCAGATCATCACGCGCGCCGACTACGACCGCGCCTTGAAGAGCCTGGACGACGAGGGGCGGCAAAAGGGCTCCTCCATGCAGGAGATCTCCGATGCCCACAAAGACTTGCTGCGGAACCTTATCGATCAGCAGCTCTGGCTGTCCAAGGGCAAAGAACTGGGAATCACCGGCGAGACCGAACTGATTAAGCGACTGGACGAGATTCGCAAGCAATCCAACCTTGAGACCATGGAAGACCTGGAAAAGGCCGCCAAGGATGAGGGCATCTCGTTCGAGGATTTCAAGGCCAATGTCCGCAACAGCATCATCACCCAGGAGGTGATGCGCCAGGAGGTGGGCAAGAGGATTCAGTTCACTCCCGGCGAGGCGCAGCACTACTTCGAACAACACAAACAGGACTACGCGCAACCGGAGAGCGTCACACTCGCCGAGATTCTCATCTCTACTGGCGCACCGGCACCTGCGGCCGCGAGTCCGGGCGGCGCACTGCCGGAGGATCAGGAAAAACTGACCGCGGCCAAAGCTAAAGCCGACGAGGTCGAAGCCAGGCTTCACGCTGGAGGCGACTTCGGCCAGTTGGCCCGCTCCTTCAGCGACGGCCCCACGGCCGCCGAAGGCGGCGATCTGGGCCAGTTCCAACGCAACAAGCTGGCCAAGGTGCTCGAGGACAAAACCTTCGCCCTCAAGTCGGGTGAGTATACTGAGCCGATTCGCACGAAGCAGGGATTTGTCATCCTCAAGGTCGTGCAGCACATCCCTGGCGGAGCGCCAGCATATAAGGATGTCGAATCGCAGGTTGAAGAAAACTTTTTCATGGCCCGCATGGAGCCTGCCATGCGCGACTACCTGACCACCATGCGCGAACAAGCGTACATCGACATAAAACCCGGCTTCACCGACAGCGGCGCCAGCCCCAGGCAGACCAAGCCGATCTACAGTGCCTACACGCCTCCGACACCTAAAAAGAAGAAGAAGGTAGAGCGCACACGCTTCCGCGAGAGCACGCGCGGCTTCCGGCAAAAGGTGCCTCAGGCTGCTGCATCCGCTGAGTCTCCGTCTGCCACTCCCGCTGCACCGGAAAAAAAGAACGGCAAAAAGAACGTGAGCGCCGACCAGGCCACGATGAAACCCGGCAAGAAAGAAAAAATTCGCTTCGGTCAGGCGCCCAGCAAGACTCTTCCTACCGCGGCTGAGACACGGACCGAGGACGCGGGTGGTGGGGCGGGAACTGAGACCGCCAGCGCCAGTGCGGAGCCGGTGAATCCGCTGGAGCCAAACGCCAAACCGGCGCAGAAGACACGCTACAGCGCACGCGCAAAGCAGGCCAAAGAGGCCAAGGCAAAGGGACCTAGAGTCGACACAATGGCTCCCGCCGCGCCTGACGCCGCCGAAGTTGCCGACCGCCAGACGCAGGCAGGTCCGTTGGGCCTGGCCGGCGATACCTCCACAAGAAAGAGGAAGAAAGCAACCACCACCGGCGACAAGACCCGCTTGGCAGACAAAAAGAAGTCCGAGAAGCCGGCCGACAACTCCGGCGATGTTCCATTGGGTCCTGCTCCAGCGCAAGCTCCGCCGGCGCCGGCACCGCAAACTCCCGCTCCTGCTCCGCAGAATTGACGGCGGAGTAGTTTTATAGCTTCAAGAAGAGCGCGGCCTCGGTCGCGCTCTTCTTGCGATTGACTCCAAACTGCATCGGTTCTCCCTTTTCAATTCTCATCGCCTTCGCCAGATTTGGCGGAAATGCGCCCGGCAGTGCACAATGCTGGAGTTCCGCAAATCTGGTAATTGATTGCGCGCGGGCCCGTTCTTGAAGTGGCCGGTTGCGCAATCGTCAGGAAGCTCCGATGCATTCAGTGTTGTTTGGCGAGTTCATGGGCACGCTGGTTCTGATCCTGCTGGGCAACGGAGTCAACGCAGGCGTGACACTGCGAAAGTCCTATGCGGCTGATTCGGGATGGATGGCAATCACCACCGGCTGGGCGCTGGCCGTGCTCTGCGGCGTGCTGGTTGCACAGGCCTTTGGCAGCCCCGGCGCGCATCTGAACCCGGCCATCACGCTGGCTGCCGCGGTCGTCAGCGGGAACTACTCCCAGGTCATTTCGATGTGGTCTGCGCAACTACTCGGGGCTATGAGTGGCGCAGCGCTGATGACCTTGCAGTATGCGCCGCACTGGCGGCTTACGCCCGATCCCGCGGCCAAGCTGGGTGTGTTTTGCACGAACGCCGCGGTGCGCAGTCCGCTGTGCAATATTTTCAGCGAGGTGCTGGGCACGGCTGTGCTAATCGTGGTAGCTGGTTCGATCTTCTCGCGTGGAGTTTCAGCGGCGGGTCCTGCTGCTGGCCTGTCGGCCGGAATCGGTCCGTGGCTGGTGGGCAGCTTGGTGTGGGGCATCGGCCTCTCACTCGGCGGCACGACCGGCTACGCGATCAATCCCGCACGCGATCTGGGGCCGCGCATTGTTCATTGGCTGTTGCCGATTCCCGGCAAAGGCGGATCGAACTGGAGTTACGCGCTCATTCCGATTGTGGCGCCGCTGATAGGCGGCACGCTGGCGGGGGTGCTGCTGCGGTTTGCGCATTTATAGGCCATTGTCGTCCACGCTTTTGCTGAAACAAAGGCCAAGGGATCGAGCACGCGACCCTCTTATGATTGGAACTGGAGCGTGCGAGACATGGTCGAGAGAGTCGTTCGACTCATCTGTTGTGTTGTGCTGTTTGTGAGTTGTGGGGGAGTGCGAGCACAGGCAAAGAAGCCTCATTCGGCTAAACCACTGATGAATCCGGTGTTCGATATGGAATACGATCCATCCGTTGCGCACTATGATCTAGCCCCCGCGAAGATTCGAGCACTATGCCGACCCCGAGACATAGACGTCGGTCTGAGGGTATACGCATATGTGAAGGATGGAGATTCTGATCTCTATATCGTGTCAGGAATCAATGCCTACGAAAACGAATACACGAATGGTTCAGCCATCTGGATTGGAGCGTCTAAATGCCGTGTAGCTGACTCAGATTGGCTTCTGGATGGGTTCCGTCCTAAGAAAGGATATGCCAAATCTGGGAACAGAATGGCGAACAACATGCCAGGTTTTGGCGACGATGCAAAGGTCTCCGATCCGCCGGATACAGGCAATTTTCACTACGAGTTTAGATCGGCCCATGAAGAAGAGCTTCTGAGAAGTCTCATTCGCGATGCGCTTCAAAGGGGTATTCGAGCGTATGCAAGCGCCACGTCTTTTCGGAAGCTGGTCTGTCCTCCAGACATTGCAAAGGACAGGTTTTCCTACCCAAATTCGATCTTAGACCAGGAGCTTCGTGCTTTTTGCACGAAGGCACCCACAGAGATTACTCCTTGAAGGTGGGTCCAGTGTGTCCCACCTCCTAATCTTGAGATTGGGGAGAATTCCAAAACTACTCCAGGTACGAAGCCACGACCGCCAACGCGGCGATAGCTGCGGTCTCGGCTCTCAGGATGCGCGGGCCGAGCGAAGCGGCACGCCAGCCATTGGCGTCGAAGAGCGCTTCTTCCTCCGGGGCCCATCCGCCCTCAGGACCAATCGCAATCTCGATGGTCGGCGTCTCCGTTCCGGCCGCGGCCATGGCTTCCTTCAGAACATTCCGCAGCGTCGTAGTGCGCTCCTGCTCGGCCAGCACAATGAGTGCAGAGCCCGTCGCAGCGTCGCTGGCCTCAGATGCCGCACGCGCGCGCGAAGCCAGCAGGGCAGGTTCGTAAATGATCGGCACATCGGAGCGCCGCGACTGCTGCGCCGATTCATGCGCAATGCGCCGCCAGCGTTCGGCGCGCTTTGCAGCCGCAGCAGCCAGATGCTTTTCCGTCCGTCGCGCAAGCACGGGTGCAATCGCAGCGACCCCAAGCTCGGTTGCCTTCTCGATGGCCCATTCCATGTGATCAAACTTATAAACGGCCATCACCAGTGTGACGGGCAGCGCGGGGTCGGCTTCGAGTTCGGAGATCAGATTGAATCGGACCTCATCGGCGGTGATCGCGGCCACCTGTGCATGGAAGACGTGTCCGCCCGCTACGACATCGGCCTCCACGCCGGGCTGCGCGCGCAAGACCCGCATCATGTGTTCGGCCTGCGCGCCTACGAGGGTTGCGGTGGCCTCGTCCCAATGTTCGGCAATCCAACGGCGGCGTGTCATGCTTCCCTCTCTTTATTCATCGCGTGAACAGTGTAACCCTCTCGGCAAGCGAATTCGGCCCCAAACACACTTCAGGGGAACGCTTGAAGCGTTCCCCTGAAGTGTTGCCTTTTGGTTGGAGGGACCGCTACTTCTTCTTTGCGGCCTTCTTTGCCGCCTTCTTCGCGGGTGCCTTCTT
>JBEKCA010000030.1:0-42760 GCA_050015115.1 Occallatibacter sp. | reverse complement strand
GCGGATCCGTCCCAAAACCGAATGGACGGAGATCGGCCCGTCGGCGCGATGGTGGCTCATGTAGCTTCCCTTCTTCATCCGTACAAGGACGATGCGAAACTCTGGATACTTCACGATGGTCTCAGAACTTCGGCCGGCTTCAAGACGCCATGACGGGGCATCCGTCAACTTCTCTAACTCATCGACAATGTTCCTTCTGATGACCTCGTATGCGAGTTCCGGCAGACGAGTCAGTACCTCGGGGTGACTGCTAACGTGACGATTCTGTTCAGATATTGTCATTGGGCACCTTCACCTGGTATGTCCCGCAACAAGGCGAGCAACTCGCCTCACATTGGACTGCGTTGAGCCTATGCCTCGACAGAGCAGCATGGAATGGTCTGGTTGTCACGGGCATAAGGACAGTTGTACTCTTTCATCGTTGATTCCTTTCTCTGGCCACATTTGCTTCAACCTTCAGGTCGTCCTGGACGGCAATTCCTGCTCCTCTTCGAGCCCAGAACGTGCATCCTATGTAACGACGCCGCATCTACAGGACAGAAGCAGCTCTTTACGATAGGACGGAGGAAGTAAGGGCATGGTGTCCTCCGCCGCGCTGATGCGACAAATCCAAATTCCGAGAGGGGCCAGGAGTGGCAAAAAGAATCGCAGATTTATTCGTGGAGGTTCTTGTTGGGGCGGGCGTAAAGCGCATCTATGGAGTGGCAGGCGATTCCCTTAATGGCGTCACCGATTCGATAAGAAAACGCAACGGAATAGAGTGGGTAGGCGTGCGGCATGAAGAAACAGCAGCCTTCGCGGCAGGAGCGGAAGCTGCATTAACAGGAAAGTTCGCGGTCTGCGCCGGCAGCTGTGGACCGGGCAACCTTCACCTCATCAATGGCCTTTATGACGCCCATCGAAGCCGTGTGCCCGTTCTGGCCATCGCCGCGCAGATTCCATCGCAGGAAATCGGCAGCGGGTACTTCCAGGAAACGCACCCTGACCACCTCTTCAAAGAGTGCAGCCACTACTGCGAGATGATCTCAAGTCGTGCCCAGATGCCGCGCATACTCGAGATAGCGATCCAGACGGCTCTGTCGAAGCGCGGGGTGGCTGTGGTAGTGATGCCTGGCGATATCGCATTATTGAATGCGGAAAATGGCGACCGCCGCGTCAATTTCACATCGGCTCAGCCGCACATTGTTCCTCGGACGGAAGAGTTGGATCAACTTGCGGCAGAACTCAATCGCGCGACGCGAGTCACAATCTTGGCGGGCGCAGGTTGTGCAGGCGCTCATGATGGGCTGATCCAGCTCGCCGCGAAGCTCCAGGCACCAATTGTGCATGCCATGCGCGGAAAAGAGTTTGTCGAGTACGACAATCCCTACGACGTCGGCATGACCGGCCTCCTGGGGTTCTCCTCGGGTTATCACGCCATGATGAATTGCGATGCTCTGCTGATGCTAGGAACGGATTTCCCCTACCAGCAGTTCTATCCCAAGAATGCCCGCATTCTGCAGATCGATATCCGCGAGGAGCAGCTAGGACGACGCAGTCGCCTGGACCTCGGTGTTGTCGGAGGCATCGAGGAGACTCTTTCCGCATTGCTTCCGCGCATCGTGCAGAACACAGACCGAACCTATCTCGATGTCTGCCTCAACCACTACGGCGAAGCGCGCAAGGGGCTGGACGATCTGGCGACAGGAAAGCCCGGTCAGCGCCCTATTCACCCCCAGTACGTCGCCAAATTGCTCAATGAAGTCGCCGCTGACGACGCCATATTCACCGTGGATGTCGGAACTCCGGTGATTTGGGCAGCACGTTACCTGACGATGAATGGTCGCCGGCGGTTGCTGAGTTCCTTTAACCACGGGTCGATGGCAAACGCATTGCCGCAGGCTATTGGAGCTCAAATCTCTCATCCCGGACGCCAGGTTGTTACGCTCTCCGGCGACGGTGGTTTCTCCATGCTGATGGGGGATCTTCTCTCGTTGCGGCAGCTGAAATTGCCAGTGAAGGTCGTCGTCTTCAACAATGGATCTCTGGGATTTGTTGAGCTCGAAATGAAGGCGACAGGTTTCCTGAAGCATGGAACAGACCTGGTCAATCCCGATTTCGCGAAGATTGCTCAGGGCGCGGGATTGTTCGCTCTGCATGTCGATGATCCAGAAGAGGTCCGTCCGGCCCTTGAGCAGGCAATGGCGCATGATGGCCCCGCTCTGGTTGACATCGCGGTGAACAGGCAGGAGCTGGCGATGCCGCCTTCTCTCAAGCTGGACCAGATCGTCGATTTCAACCTCTATATGATCCGAGCCATTCTGAACGGCAGCGGTGACGAAATCATCGATCTCGCCCGAACCAATTTGTTCAGGTGAAGTTCTCATGTGTCTTTGATCAAAAGAGTAGGTTTACAAGAAGGAGAACTCGATGGACTACACATTTTTAGCCGACCTTCAGCAGGAATTTGTACTCCCGGAAAAGGGCATCCTGAGTCGCGTTCTGCAAAAGGACGACTACGTCAACGTCACGCTGTTTGGATTCTCAGCCGGTCAGGAACTTAGCGCGCATTCTGCCCCAACCCCAGCAGTGATTTACTTTTTGGAGGGAGAGGCAGAAGTGCAATTGGGAGAGGATAAAGTGCAAGCGAAATCCGGCTCGTTTGTGTATATGCCTCCAATGTTGACTCACGGCATCTCAGCGAAGTCGCCGCTTCGAATGCTGCTCGTTCAGATGAAGAATCATCCGGTGTAGTTGCTGTATTGCATCGTCATCCGGATGCTGCCGAATATCTCCGTTCTTCTGTAGACGGTTGAGGACGATAATCAGAATAGAGCACTCTTTCGACACGGTAAGCGCCGCCGATCGTACTCGGTTTCCGGTTGACCGCCTTTGGCAGCGAGAAATCGACGATCCTTTCACCGCGTAGTGAAGAGGTGGAAACATGAAAAGGCCCCGCATCTTTACGGTGGGCCATTCGACACGATCGATTGATGAATTCATGGAGTTGTTGCGTGCGCATGGCGTAAAAGGAATTGTTGACATCAGATCAATACCCAGGTCGCGCCACAACCCTCAATTTAACGCCGATGTGCTAGAGCATTCTCTCAAAAAGAACCACATGAGCTATAAACACATTAAAGAACTTGGCGGTCTACGTCATGCAAGAAAGGATTCGCTCAACCTCGGCTGGCGAAACGTTTCATTCCGCGGGTTCGCGGATTACATGGAAACCCCGGAGTTTTCAGAGGGACTGGAAACGCTCGTTGAAATCGCAAAAGCCAGAGAAACTGCGATTATGTGCGCTGAGGCGGTACCGTGGCGCTGCCATCGGTCCCTGATTGGGGACGCCTTGACAAAAAAGGGATGGATTGTGCGGGATATTATGACCCGGAGCATTGCCGCGAGACATCTACTGACACCATTTCTTAAAACGAGGAAAGGGAAGCTCATATATCCCTAAGAGCCTTTAGAAAAGCGCCTAATTTCGCAGGGATAAAAGGAGAGGACTGGATTGCTGGCGAACGTGAAGGGAAGCTCTTTACGAATCGCTGCAGTCTGTCTTTCATGAATTAGCTTGGAATAACTGTACTCAAGCAAAGTACAAATCTTCTATTTATCGAGAAATGGATTACTACTATCCTTAAGTTAGGCGCGGCCCAAATCGCGCTGCTGTTTCGCGTCCGCAAGAGAAGAAGGTGGCTTAAATGACTGGATTGACGTTTGGTGTCTGGGACATTGCCGATCAGAGTCTCCAATGGGTTGGAAGAAGTGCGACGTGGCTTCTGTTGAGAAGGCATTTTACAAGCGACGAAAGTGCTCTTTGCGCCGCAACCGGCGGCGCGCTTGTATGCGCGGTGTTCGGTGGCGTCGCCGGCTTTGCTCTTTCTGATCTTTCGCGAGATATGGGCGTGATTGACGCGACGATACTCGGGGGGTTGCTAGGCGTGTGCATGGGATTCATTTTCGGAGCGTCTGTTGAAACTGTCAGTAGCACGATCAAAGACCTGCTGAGATCCGTGAGTTTGAAATAACTGTTAGATCCAGACATGGCGGATCAAATCAGTCACACTCCATTGCGTTGAGTGTTGCGGTCGTGGTGAGGGAGGGATGAACATGAACATGATTTGGGTCCTGATCGCGATGCCTCTGGTGGGTCTAGTGTGCTTTGTCTACTTGATCGGCCGAACGGGAAAAAAACACGGACTATAGCTTTTGAACGGATTGCAGCGTAACGCAATTCCAAGCCACTGAGGCATTCCGTTCACGCACTGCTCTTCGAGCGGTGACCTGAGAAAAGAGAAAAAAACGATGCGGATTCGTCGCAATCGCTCTGGCTGTAAATACCTCTCTTGCAGTTGCCATATCTTGCGAACATGGCTCTTCTCAAGGCCGATTGATCTGACACAAACAACGCGACCGATCATACTCCACGCCGGAAGCTCAGTGAACAACCGCTTCCTGGGCTAGCGATTCAATGGGCAGGCTCATCGCCCGTTGACGCAACGAGTCAAAGAGCACGCTGGACAGGTAACGCTCGCCGAAGTCGGGTAGAACCGTGACGATCAGCTTGCCGACGTTTTCAGGCCGAGCCGCAACCTTGAGCGCAGCTACCACGGCAGCCCCCGATGAGATGCCGACAAACAGTCCTTCTTCACGGGGAAGCCTGCGAGCCATATCGATCGCCTCATCGTTGGTCACCTGGACCACCTCGTCATACAGGCTGGTGTCCAGTACATTGGGTATGAAACCTCCGCCCAAGCCCTGAATCTTGTGAGGCCCTGGCTTGCCGCCCGAGAGCACGGCACTATCGCTTGGCTCAACGGCAATGGCCTTGAACTCCGACTTGCGCTCCTTAATGAATTTGGACACACCGGTAATCGTGCCGCCAGTGCCTACGCCGGAAACGAGGATGTCGACCTTGCCATCTGTATCGTCCCAGATTTCCGGTCCGGTAGTGGCGTAATGAATGGCTGGGTTGGCGGGATTGTCAAACTGCCGCACGAGAAAGCCATTCGGCGTCATGGCCAGGATCTCATCAGCCTTGGCGATGGCGCCCTTCATGCCATCCGGACCGGGGGTCAACACGATCTCGGCACCGAAGGCCAAAAGCAGCACCCGCCGCTCCAGGCTTGCGGTTTCTGGCATGGCAATGATCAGTCGATAGCCCTTGACCGCGGCTACAAACGCGAGCGCGATCCCGGTGTTTCCGCTGGTCGCCTCGATCAGCACGGTCTTTCCTGGCTTAATTTGTCCGTCTTTCTCGCCTGCCTCAATCATTGCTAGACCAATGCGGTCCTTCACGCTGTTCAGTGGGTTCTGGCTCTCCAGCTTAGCCAATACTGTCGCTGGCAATCCGGCAGCTACGCGGTTCAACCGCACGAGAGGGGTGCGGCCAATGATCTGAGTCACATCTGCGGCAATGCGCGCCATGATAATCTCCTTCTTCCGGGATCCGTTCCCGTTGCTCTTCGCTACGTTGGGACGATGTATTGGCTGTTATGCAGGAATGGCTTTGAAACGTTGAATGCTGCGAGTTCGAACGCTCTTCAACTCATCGACAACTTGCCGAAATCCTGTTGGATCCAATCCCATGTGGACATAAGCAGCTGAATTGAAGGCTCCCAATTTGGTAGCATCGAGCCGCTAGACTTAGTGTCGGAGTAAATGAGGTATGTCGCAATAGTATGTTTATACCTGCCATAGGGACAACTGTAACGTGTAGAGACTGCGAAGGAAAGTGCCACTTCTATCCTCTACGAGATTGCCGACGCAATCGACAATGCGCAGTCGTCTCCTTCCGAGTTTGACCGTCCTTTGAAAGGCCTTTACGAAAAGCCGCACTGCCACTCGTACGCAAATGGATCTTTGTGAGCCCTTTATTGTGCAGCGTCTTCGAAGGGAGATTCGCCGAAGACGCCGCACAGGAGTAAGCCGTCCACTCAGCGGGCCAATCCTTCCTCTCGCCCTCTGTGAGTGTCATTCAACGGATTCTCTAGACCGGCCGGCGGTTCATTGTCATAAGAATGCCCGGTCAATAATCCGAGTACGAACCAGGCGAACAGTGCGGCACCGATGGAGAAAAGTATGTCTCC
This sequence comes from Occallatibacter sp., assembly GCA_050015115.1. Classification (GTDB taxonomy): domain Bacteria; phylum Acidobacteriota; class Terriglobia; order Terriglobales; family Acidobacteriaceae; genus Telmatobacter. The sequence continues at coordinate 36,686 of JBEKCA010000030.1, read as the reverse complement.
TGGTACGCGCATCCAGCGCAAGGCCTGCATTGAACCGGACTGCATGAATTCCGCCGAACGTGCATACCATGTCCCCCGCTCGATCGAAGCCCAGGCCTGGAGAAGCCCTACAGGCAGCATGCTCAGGATAACCATGAAGGTCAGTCCAAGATTGAGTGACCAAAAGGAAAGCTTCAAGAGTCCTTGCTTCCACGGGCGGCCGGGAATCAGAGCGCGCAAGCAAAAGAGCGTGAGGCCCAGCCCAAGCATTCCGTACACGCCGAACAGTGCCGTGTGCCCATGAACCGGCGTAGTGTTAAGGCCCTGCATGTAGTAAAGAGCAATAGGCGGGTTGATGAGGAAGCCGAACAGTCCCGCTCCCACCAGATTCCAGAAAGCAACGGCCACGAAGAAATAGATTGGCCACCTGTAGTTAGCGATCCACGGAGCTTTCCTCATCGGTTGTGCCAGACGAATGTTTTCCCATGCTTCATAGCCGACCAACGTGAGCGGCACAACTTCGAAGGCGCTAAAAATTGCACCGAGAGCGATGACCGCCGGAGTGGCGCCGGCGAAGTACAGGTGATGGAAGGTGCCGATGATGCCGCCGGAGAGAAAGATCGTCGTCGAAAACAGAGCTGCCTTGGTTGCGGTGCGAATCTCAATCAATTTGAGACGTGTGAACAGGAATCCGATCACCACGGTGGCGAATACTTCGAAGAAGCCTTCAACCCAGAGATGAACTACCCACCAGCGCCAGTACTCTGCCGTAACCAGATGACTGCGTTGTCCATACATAAGCCCCGCGGAATAGAAAAGTGGAATGGCAATGCTGGAGATGAGAAAGAGTGTCAGCAATGACCGATCTTCGCTCTTGCGAACCAGTGCCGGTTTGAGGGCCGCAATCATCAGAACCAGCCACAGAACCAGACCGATCAACAGCAGGATCTGCCAGAGTCTTCCCAGGTCTACGTACTCGTAGCCTTGGCTGCCGAGCCAGAACCACATGTTGCCCAGTCGCTGCTCAATGCCGAGCCATTCACCCGCAAGGGATCCGCCGACAACTAAAATCAGCGCACCGAAGAGGACGTTGACGCCGAGCCTTTGATACTTCGGTTCGTGTCCGCTGACAGCTGGTCCCACATAGAGACCTGTCGCCAGCCAAGAGGTGGCAATCCAGAAGATGGCAAGTTGCAGATGCCAAGTTCGGGTAACCGCGTAGGGCAGGTAGCGATCCAACGGGAAACCATAGAATCCTTGGCCTTCAACGCCGTAGTGCGCCGTCAACATGCCCATCATGATTTGCACGCCCCACAAGATCACCACAACAAAGAAATACTTCATTGTGGCGCGCTGCGACGGCGTGGGTTGAACCGCTAGAAACGGATCTTTATCTGGGTACGGACCATGAACCTGAATCTTCTCCTGCGAAGCATACCACCAGACCATACCGCCGATGCCGGCCAGCAGGCCCACTATACTCAGGATGCTCCATAGCAACGCTCCCGATGTTGGGACGTTACCTACTAACGGCTCATGTGGCCAGTTGTTGGTATAGGTGGTTGTCGATCCGGGACGCTCAGTGCTCGCTGCCCATGAGGTCCACCAGAAGAATGCCACGAGTTGCTTCTGCTTGGCTACGTCCGTCAACGCGCCCTGTGGAATCGCATAGTTCGAGCGACCGGATGCAAAGACGTCGGCGTAATAGGTGGCAAGCCGCCCAAAAGCGGCAGCGCGATCGGCATCGATGATAACTCGATTTCGCGCAGCATCGTAAGTATTGGTTCGCATCTCGCGAATGAGTCGTGCTTTCAAAACCGCTTGCTGGTCGAGATTCAGAGCGGCAAAATCGGACGCTCCATCTTTGACGGCCCAGGTGCTCAGGAGGATTTCCGACTCGCGATGAAGCCAGTCAGCACTCCAATCGGGCGCGACGTATGCGCCGTGTCCCCAGACTGTTCCGATCTCCTGCCCGCCGATCGATTGCCAAACGCCCTGGCCATCCGTGATGGAACTGCCAGTGAACAAAAGTTGTCCCTCCGTGGTGTAGACGTCGGGAAGGGGTGGGGCAGCACTGATCATCTTCCGGCCAACTCCGCCGAGTACGGCAAAGGATCCGATGATGACTATGGCCAGAGCCACCCAATAACGCTTATAGGACATGATTCCTCCTCGAATGAATTTACAAGACACCATGCTGCGCTCTAACCAACGTAGGGCCTCGTGGAGATCAAAGCAGGGACTTTTGTCACTGAACGGAGATTGATTGCCGACATATTTTTTGTGGGTACTTCATTCCAGTCTCGTTCTACTGAGACAGACCGGGCGGTAGTCCTGATACAGTTGCCCTTGTCCCGCTTTGTGGGAGAATTTGAGTCCCCAAGACGGCTCTCACACTTAAACCTCCCCAGGGGGCGTGTCCATGTCGTTTCGTTCTGTGTTCCTGGCTGTAGTCATTGCGTTTGCTCTCATTCTTTCTGCCTTTCTTGTCAATCGTGCACGCCCCAAGGTCGAAACCGACCAACCCACCGCGGACTTCGTTCGCGCGTCGGGCAAGTGCGCCGAGTGCCATGCGCGGCTTCAATATTCGGTCGTTCACGAATACGAGATGTCTGTCCATGCGAAGAAGGGCGTGAATTGCCTGGACTGCCATCAGCCAGGCCCGAATCAGCAGAAGGTCGATCATCACGGCTTCGTAATCAGCGCCCACCTCACGGCGGGCAACTGCCGTTCTTGCCACGAGGGCATTTACCAGGAGTTCCTTCGTAGTCGCCACGCCGCACCCAGTTGGGCCGCCATCCATGGCGAAAAGGGCCTGAGCACGGAGCAAGTCGCCTTCAGCGAGCAGTTCCAGCCGGGGGGCACCAAGCGTCCGCCCAACGCTCTAACTCTCCCCGAGGGTCACCCCGCGATTACCTCCGGCTGTGAGCAGTGCCACGCCATTGGCAAACCAAATGAGGACGGCACCATCGGCAGTTGCACCGAATGCCACTCCCGTCACACCAGTTCTGTCGCTCTTGCTCGACTGCCCACTACCTGCGGTCAGTGCCACATGGGTCCAGACCACTCTCAGGTGGAAATCTACAACGAGTCCAAGCACGGCGTGATGTTCGCAGCCCAGCGCAACCTGCTCAAGCTCGATGCCGATCCGCGCACACTCACGACACGCGATATGTTTGTGCCCACTTGCGCCACCTGCCACATGAGCGGCATCAATGGCCTCAAGGTCACGCACAACCCTTCTGATCGCCTCAGTTGGTATCTTGCCGACGCCGTCAGCACACACCGGCCAAACTACCTCCAGGCCCAGATCAACATGAAACAGGTCTGCACCCAGTGCCACACACAGGCGGCCATCGACCGCGTCTACACCCAGGCTGAACAGGTCGTCGCCAGCACCAACGAAAAGGTTCTCGCTGCCAAAGACATCATGGACGGCCTGCACAAGGACGGCACGCTGACCGGACCGCCCTTTACGCATCCCATCGACTTCACCTACTTCGACCTCTGGCACTATGACGGACGCACCAGCAAACACGGCGCCTTTATGGGTGGCGCAGATTTCGTACAGTGGCACGGCAACTTCGAACTGCTGTCAAAGACCGTCGAGCTGCAACACGACGCCGACGAATTGCGGAGAGAACATGCGCATAAATAAATTGCTCTCTCGCCTTCAGAGACTTGTCGCCGACCCACGCCTGCGCTGGGCGCACGATCCCCAACTTTGGGTGGAGCTGTTTGTCACCGCGAATCTGGCGATCCTCGCCGCAGACATCTACATCGCGCATTCGGTCAATCATTTTCAGAAGACGGCGGAGTACATTCCGCTGTACTTCTCGATTGGTGCGGCGCTGGTCCTTGTCTGTGCCATTGCATTGCATTGGATCTGGAAACTGCAAGCTGCCTGGCGGGATATGGGATATCTGGTCGGTTGGCTCTCGGTGTTGGTCGGACTCGGAGGAGTTCTCTACCACTTGGAGAGCCGCTTTTTCCTTGATAAAACACTGAAGAGCCTTACCTACGCCGCGCCCTTCGCAGCTCCGCTGGCATATACCGGACTCGGATTTCTACTGCTCATGAATCGCATGGTAACTGCGCGCAACGTGGAATGGGCTCGATGGGTGACATTGCTTGCGTTAGGCGGCTTCTTCGGAAACTTTGTTCTCTCGCTAACGGATCATGCGTCGAACGGATTCTTCGCGAAAACCGAATGGATTCCTGTAATCTCGTCGGCATTCGCCACAGGGTTCCTCATCATTCCGATCGTAGTCCCCGTCACGCGCCGCTTTCTCGATCTCTGTTTGCTGGTGATGTGCGCACAGGCGTTTGTGGGCGTATTGGGGTTCTGGTTCCATATGCGCGCGAACCTTGTTGAGCCGGGCCACAACATCTTCGACAAATTGGTGAATGGCGCGCCGCCCATGGCTCCACTATTATTTCCGAATCTCGTAGGATTGGCGCTAATTGGGCTATGGGCTCTGCTTCCGCATCTGCCCGAAGCAGTCCCCGTCCGATCTTGGGTGGGAGCTGCTTATGCCTGGGCACATCCGGAAGAAGTAGTGTCCGCCGTTGACTGAGTCGGTATAGCCATCAAGGAATCGCGCTAGAAACCCAGAGATCGCACCACCCTTTGGACGGTCTCGGCACTCGAACGCAGACCGGCCTCCTCCTCTGGATTCATCGGCACCGGGAGTAATCCTTCCACTCCTCTGCGGCCCACAATGGACGGTATGGAGAGGCAGACGTCGCTGATGCCGTGATAGTCCGTCAGCAAGGAACTCACCGGCAGCACGCGACCCTCATTCCAGAGGATAGCTTCCAGAATCGCCGCCACGGCCAAGCCTATAGCGTAGTTGGTGACTCCCTTGCCCTGGATGATCCTCTCGGCTGAGGTGCGCACGCTTTCAAATATTTCCTTCTCTTCCCGCACGCTCATCGTCTGGCGGCCCGGCATGCGCCAGCCTTGCACGGGCACGTTGCCGATGCTGGCGCTGGACCAAAGCGGAATTTCGCTTTCGCCATGTTCGCCGGCAATGTAGGCATGTACGTTCTGTACAGCCACCGCGCAGCGTTGCGCGATCAGAAAGCGGAAGCGGGAACTATCCAGCACCGTCCCGCTGCCGAGCACCCGGCGGCTTTCCAGCCCGCTCAGCTTCAGCGCCACATAAGTAAGAACGTCCACCGGATTGGTCACCATCAACAGTGTTGCATTCGGTGCAACGCGCAGCAGATCAGGAATCAGCTCGCGGCAGATTGCCGTGTTCGACTCCGCCAGATCGATGCGTGTCTGTCCGGGCTTTTGCTTAGCGCCAGCGGTTACCACGATCACGTCGGAGTGCTCCAGCACATTCAGGTCGTCCGAGCCGTCCAACTTCGCCATGGGAACGAACATCAGTCCATGGTTCAGATCCAGTACCTCGGCCTCCACCTTAGTTTTGGCTCGGTCATAGAGACTGATGTGTTTGCCTACTCCGCGCACCATGCAAGCATAAGCAATGGTTGCCCCCACACTGCCCGCGCCCACGATTCCAATCTTTTCTGCTCTGTCGCTCATAGATCCCTCCAAATACTTTCTTAGAATCCGTTTCTCACTTCCCATAATAGGTAGGATGAGAAGACAATGCAGGGACTTTAGTCACGGGTACAATAGGTCAGGCTCATTTTTCAGACAATTAGGAAGTTGTTGTCGGCGATCAGTGCGATGATCGCGAGTGATAAGAGTTGTTTCATGCACGGGTGTGCGCGAAAGCGGAGCGGCCCAGCAAAAAGGTGAGCGAGAGGTTGGCTGCGAAGAGCAGAACTCCGCTCAACTCCAACATTCCGGAGATAGGCAGCACCTTCCATGCGAAAGGAAGCAGCCCTTCATACGCGAGAGGCTCGGACGAAACGCGCAGCAGGCACCCCGTTTGAAGGAACAGCAGGCTGAAGAACATCAACCGCTTGCTGAAGATGCCATGCACACCGCCAAAGTGAGGAAGGATGCGCGGGCCGATTGAGAAGACCATCGTGGCTGCAAAACCAACGGTCAATGCGTGGCGGGATGCACCCCATATACCGCCGTGCAGATCGGCGTGCGCCGCCCAAATGCTCATCGAACCTGCCGCGATCAGCCATAGATAGGCGATGCGGATGAACCAAGTGAAGCTAGGATGGATTCCCTGGACCTTGGCCGGAGCGTGGGGCTTGCGCACAAGATGAAGCGCCCATACGATAGCCGCTGCGCCGGACGCGAACAGGATCGTTGCAACTCCATTCCAGCCGGCCAGGCCGCACAGGACTCCCAAGATGTCCAGCGCAAGCGCCATCCGGGTCCACCCTTCATCGGGATGGGCAATGCCCAAGAAGGCGGGAAGCCAGCGTGCCGAGAATCCCCACACGACGGGAACCAGTACGCCCCAGCCCAGAAGCACCAGATAACGCTGATCCAGTGCATGAGGAAAGGCCGGCTCTGACCCATGCATCGCAAGGCTGACGCACTCGACAAAGTTGAAAACGATGGCCGTGAAGAGTCCTGCCGTGCTCACGAGCACGGCGACCATCCAAACGGGCATCTTCGTCTTCGCTCCGCCAGGCTGCGCTTGCCGCGTGTGGCCTGATGCGGACTTCAGGAACAGTAGATACGCGGCCAACTCCAAACCCGCGGAGACGGGCAGCATGGTTCTCCAATCCCAGCTGTAGATGCTGGTGAACCAACGCAGCGCCACACCTAGTGTCCACAGGATGAAGCAGAACCGCGGGAGCCAAGCGGCGGTCCGAGACTTGACTGGCTGTGAGTAGAAGCCGATGCCGAGGATGAAACTCCCAATCCAGCCGAAGACCTGGGCGTGCCCGTGGCCTTGCATCCAGGCTGCGGGCAAGGGTGAAAAGCCGTGGCTGGCGCTGATTGCCATCAGATTCGAGAAGCCCAGCAAGGTGCCGGGGAGGGCCATGAAGAAAAGCCCACTCAATATCCATGCACGAAGCATCAGGCTCTTTTGGCGCTCGCGACTGACAATGTCGAGTGTGGGTGGTGTACTCGTAAGGTATGGAGTGGCTTCGATTTGAAAAATTTCGACCATTTCTACCCCCTGCTGTTCAACTCGGCTTCCAGCTTGATGGCGCGCGGGAACAGGACATCATTTTCAAGATGCAGATGCTGCTTAAGATCCTTCTCGAATGCGCGCAAGCCGGCGAAGAGCGCGGCGTGGGTGGCGCAAGCTCCCTCAGGCACCTCAAAATCTGTTGTGATGCGGCGGATTTCTGCCATGGTGTGGTTGGCCGACTCATGTTCCTGCGTCACCATTGCGTTGGAATTTGCGATTGAGCGAAAGCCCGCACGGGGAAGAGGAGACGCAACCGTCGACTCTTGGTCCATCCGATAGATGAACGAAAACAATACCTGTTCTTCTTTCTGAATATGCGCCAGCATGTCAGCGCGAAGTTCATTGAGCAGTGCCTCGATATCCTTCAGTTTCGGATCAAGATCGTTGCTCTTTGATGCAAGCTCATGTGCCATCTCACACAGTCTAGGCAGCTCCCTTCGCACGCACTGGTGGTGAACACGCACGATGTGCTGAACTAAACGGCCGATGGACAAGCTTGCCGCATCCACACTCAGACTCCCATGTTCTTGAGCCTCGGCTTCCGCGAGTTTCTCGAGGACTTGGTCGACCGAGAGTTGCAGTTCGGCGCAAGCGCCTTCGATGGATTTCTCCGCCTGCGCGCAGAGATCAATATCGAAGCGTTCGAAGACGCGGGCTGCCGATGGTTGGGTTGCGACTATCTCTCGAATGGTCTGTGTTGAGGTGGGCATAAGCACTCTCCACCCATGACGGTAAAGGGGCCGCGACTTGCGCGCAGTAACTTATGTCACTCGGAGGCTATTGCGTCGATTCCAGAAGAGCGCTCAGACCTTTCATGTCCTTAACGACGATCTGGCGGGCATCCACATCCAATAGACCTTCGGCCTGGAGTCGCATGAGATTTCTTGAGATGAGTTCGCGGACAGTTCCAAGCTGATTCGCCAGCTCCTGATGGCTCGCGGGCAATTGGATCTCAACTCCGCGCGAGGTGGCTATACCCTCACCTTGGGCCAGCTTAAGCAATACCGCAATGAGCCGTTGACGGACCGTAGAAAACGACAACTCCTCGATGATTCCAACCAGGCGCCGCAACCGCGCTCCCACCACCTTAAGCACTTTGAGCGCAACGTCCGGGTGCTCCAAACAGTACGCCTGAAAATCGCGCCTTGATATGTAGGCAATCTCCGTCTCTTCCGTGGCCACAGCGGATGCAGGAAACGGGCCACCGTCGAAAACGGGCAGTTCGGCAACAGACTCACCCGGTGTGTTCACCGCCAGCACTTGCTCCCGGCCGCTCATGGAGGTTTTGAAGATGCGCACCTTGCCGCGCGCAATGATGTGCAGGCCGTTGCATGGCTCGCCTTCTGAAAACAACAACTCATCTGTATTAAACAATTTGCGCACTGTCCGAGCTGCTAGAGTGCGCAGTTCGGGCTGCGAGAGGTCCGATAGCAATGCAGCTTTGCCGAGGACTCCGGCCAGATCGATGCGTTCAGCAACCATGTGAAAATTCTACCAGCCTGAGACTTTGGTCACTGCGAGGGCCTGGCTTCACGAAGTCTGATGGGAATATGAACCCGCAAATCAATGCGATCGATTTCAATGAGCGCCCCTTCATTGCCATTTGGGAAGTCACGCAGGCCTGCGACCTAGCGTGTGTCCACTGCCGCGCCTCGGCACAACCGGATCGAGATCCCATGGAACTCAGCACGGCTGAGGGAAAGGACTTGATCGACCAGATCGCTGCGCTGAAAGTACCGGTCTTTGTGCTATCTGGAGGCGATCCCATCAAGCGGCCGGACTTGTTCGAGCTGATCGGTCATGCCCGCTCCCTAGGGGTCAGAGTCTCGTTGACACCGAGCGCTACTCCTTTGCTGACCAAAGATATTGTTGTCAGACTGAAGGGCGCTGGCCTTGCCAGGCTCGCCGTGAGTATGGATGGCGCAAGTGCCGAGACGCATGATGCATTCCGTGGGATGGCCGGGTCATTTGCTCGGACGCTCGATGCGGTTCGTTGGGCAAATGAGATTGGCCTGCCGGTCCAGATCAACACCACATTCAGCCGGAGGAACATCGCCGAGATCGATGACATTGTCGCGCTGATGGAAGGGCTAAAGATAACGCTTTGGAGCGTCTTTTTCCTCGTTCCTACGGGTCGTGGGAAGCTGAACGATCTGTTGAGTGCGGAAGAGTTCGAGTCGGTCTTTGAGAAGCTGTACAATCTGTCCAGGACCGCAAATTTTGACATCAAGACGACCGAAGCGCAACACTACAGACGCTTTCTTTTGCAACAGCGTGTCGCTGAGCGCAAGCTGGGAATCGACGCCAGATCCAAGCTCGACAGAGCCACCGACGCGATCGGTCGGGCACCGCGTGGTCTGAACGACGGTAAGGGATTTGTCTTCATCTCGCACAAAGGGGAAGTCTTTCCGAGCGGCTTTCTTCCCCTCGAAGCAGGCAACATACGCGAGCGGGAATTGGCCGCAATCTATCGCGAATCACCGCTTTTCCGCGATTTGCAGGACACATCGAAGCTCGAGGGAAAGTGCGGCTCTTGCGACTTCAAGGAGATCTGTGGTGGCTCGCGAGCACGTGCCTATGCACTCACAGGCAATGCAAACGCCGAAGAGCCTTGTTGCGCCCATATCCCTAGGGGATACGTTCAGCCTCCCCCAAGTGCCAGAAGAACGCCAACCCTTCATGTTTTGCAGGGAGCGTAAACTTGTCTTCTGGTGAAGTCATGATCCAAAGCCGGCAATTCCAATTTTCGGACTGACAAACGTTAAAGGCGGAATACCAAAAATGGCGATACAAATAGGCGCAAAGCCAGACAGCGGATTTGACGATCCAATCGGGATGCTAGCGGACTGCCACCGCAGGGTCGAGGGCTTTCTTGGCATCTTATGCATTGTTGTTGAGCGAGCCCAAGACAGAGAATTGACGGATGAAGAGAAGAGCGCAGTTCAATCGGCTATTCACTATTTTAGGCTGGGTGGGCAGCGCCATACCGCCGATGAGGAGGAGTCTCTGTTTCCTCGCTTGCGAGGAAGACCCAATCCTGCAATTGACGTGATCGCTGAACTTCAATCGGACCATCGCCGTGCCAATCGATTGCATGATTCCATCGAGAATATCTACCTGACTTGGATCTCCGGCGGTAAATTGGCGCCCGATGAAAGAGAACAACTATTGTCTCAGACCGGTCAGCTTAAAGAGCTCTATTCGGCCCACATTTTGATGGAAGAAACCGTCGTGTTCCCCTATGCCGCGAAGGTATTAGACAGCGAAGTCATTGCCAAAATTGGCGCCGAGTTCAAGATGCGGAGAAAATGACAGCGCTCCTTCGATTGAAGTGACCAAAGTCGCTGCGGTTCATCTCGCGAAGTCCTAGGCTGGGGTTAAAGGAGATCGAAATGACCCCAACCACACAGACCGTTCGCGAAATCGCCCTGGAACAGCCTTCCTCAATACGAGTTTTTGAGCGGTTCGGAATCGACTATTGCTGCGGCGGCCGCAAGCCTCTCGCCGAAGCGTGTACAGCCGGAAATCTTGAAGTAGACACAGTGATCGCCGCGTTGGAAGCTGCGGCAAAGACCGCGGATTCAGAAGTTGAAAATTGGGCGAGTAAGTCATTGGAGAGCTTGACCCTGCATATTGTGACCACTCATCATGCTTTTGTAAAGCGAGAACTGCCAAGGCTCGCAATGCTCGCAGAGAAGGTTGTGAATCGTCATGGCGCAACAAAAGCGGAATTGCCGATCATCGCGGCGAACTTGGCCCGACTCGACAAAGAACTCACTCAGCATCTGGCGAAGGAAGAAGCTGTCCTGTTCCCTTATATAGCCGATCTTGAGCGGGCCATTGCAAATGATTCCACGAAGCCACGCAGTTGCTTCGGAACGGTTGCCAACCCGATCGCGATGATGACGCAGGAACACGACGCAGCCGGAACTCTCCTCGCTGAAATCCGCAGCCTCAGCCACAATTTCACGACGCCTGAGGATGCCTGCCCTACCTTTCATGCTTTTTACGACGGACTGAAGGAATTCGAACAGGACCTCCACCAGCACATTCATTTAGAGAACAACATCCTCTTTCCGCGCGCGATTGAGCTGGAGCAATCCGCATCCTGAGTGCGGGTCAACACGACTCTGATTGTGCTGATTTGGTCGAGTAAATGACGAAAAAGTCAATCTTGCACCGGGGCCGTCTTCCTGGCCCCGCGAAATGGAAAACGAATGTGCAGAACGCGCTCGCGGCTGCGCTCCTCGGAGAGGTTGCGGGCGCGCGCATGCAGCAGGTCATCGAGCGAAATCATGCCGACGATTCTGCGCTCCTCGCCGCTGTCCACCACGGGCATCCTCGTGAAACCCGTTTCCGCCATGCGATAAACGACAGTCCGCAGCGATTCATCCGCAACCGCCACGATGGCGTCGCGCCGCGCAATGTCGGACATCAAAGTCCGGTCGTCATTGGACTTGGCCAAATCCTTGCGAGTGATTACCCCGCTGAGACGACGATCTGCATCAATCACGGGATAAAGATGCTGCCCGCGAGAGGGGTGGCCGTTCTTCAGCATTCTCCGGGCATCGTCGAGCGTGCCGCTTCCCTCGAACGCGAGTATCCGTGTGCGCATTACTTCGCGAACGAACAACACCTCCAGCGGATCCACGCTGTACTCACGGCTGAGATGAAAGCCGCGGCGAGCCACCTTTTCCGTGAGAATAGAGCGCTTCAGCACCAACACAGTGAAGGTGTGCGCAATGACCGCGGCTACGATCAGAGGCAGGATCATGTTCACATCGTGTGTCAGCTCGATCGCGAATACGATTCCGGTGAATGGCGACCGCATGGTGCCTGCGAGGATCGCTCCCATGCTGACAAGTGGCCAGAAGCCGGGGCCGGCCCCGGGAAGAAACAACGCTTCGAGACCGCCCAACGCGCCACCCATCATCAGCAACGGAGCAAGAACTCCGCCAGATGTCCCAGATCCCAGCGATACCGCCCAGATGGTGGATTTCACCAGCAAAATGCCTAGCAGAAGACCAATGGCTCCATTACCCTGGAGAAGTGAGCCAATGGTGTCATAACCAACGCCGAGGGCCTGGGGGAAGATCATGCCTCCCAGCCCGATCACCAGACCTCCGATAGCCGGCCACCACATCCAGTGAATCGGCAGCTTGGCGAAGGCGTCCTCGGCTGCATAAACGGCGCCAGTAAGCAATGCAGACAACGCACCCGCGAGCAGTCCGCAGACGACGCAGCCCATGAGCCCGCCTGGACCAATGAATACAGAATGTGCAGGCGTGGGAAAGAGCGGGCCGAGACCGATCAGGTACCGCCGCGCGGCGCATGCAGTTGCGCTGGCCAGCGCTACTGGGATCAGACTGCGTGGCTTCCATTCGAAGAGTAACAACTCGACCGCAAGAAGGATCGCAGAGAGTGGCGCGGCGAATGTGGCGGACATGCCTGCTGCCGCCCCGGCCACAAGCAAGGTCTTTCGTTCGGAACTGGTCAGATGAAAGAACTGTGCGATCATCGATCCGAACGCGCCGCCAGTCATGATAATGGGGCCTTCCGCGCCGAATGGCCCGCCAGTCCCGATCGACAGCGCCGCAGACAGCGGCTTGAGAATTGCCAGCTTCGGATGCACCTTGCTGCCGCTGATCAAGATCGATTCGATGGCCTCCGGTATGCCGTGCCCGCGAATCCGTTCCGATCCGTATCTCGCCATCAGGCCGATGACCAACCCGCCGGCTACAGGCACCAACACAGCCCACCAGCCAAGATGATTTCCAGCGGGCGAAACCATGTTGCTTCCGACTCGCTGATAGTAGAAGAGATTTGTGAAGAACCCGATCAGCCGCAGCAATCCAAGCGCAACGAACGCGCCAATGAGGCCAATGACCATGGCCAAACCGGAGATTGGCAGCACACGAACGGTAGTCGTAAAATCGCCCAGCTTCTTAAGTTCGGTCGACAGTTTCATGCGCCCCCAATACTCCACCTAGCGTTTTCATCAGTTCAGGCCCTTTGGCCCGCAGTTCTTGATGGTGCGCAACGGACAAATGATGCAATGCCGTCTCCCCTTTCTTCGTGAGCCGAACGAGAACTTCACGGTGATCCGTTTCCGCCGCTACACGCTCCACCATTCCGTGTTGCGTCAGCCTGTTTACCAGCTCAACGGCGCTGTGATGGCGAATCAGCATTCGCAATGCGAGTTCACCAATGGTAGGTTTAACGCCATCTGGCAAGCCTTTGATGGCCAGCAAGAGCTGGTGCTGTTGCGGCTCGATTCCGTGTGCGCGTGCCTGATCTTCGCTGAACCGCAAGAAACGGCGGATCTGGTAACGAAATTCAGCCAGATCTTGCAACTCTCGAGTTGTAAACTGAACTTTTCTTGCGGTCACATACCCATCGTAACACGATATATATCCACGCTCAACTAATCGTATCGGCTCGAGATCCAACGAGTATCGCGAGACCCTCACACAGCTTCCGCAGCTTGCAAATGCAGTGATTCGGGCCAACATCCATCAGGAGATTGAGAAGCTCAAAAGCGCCTTTTTCTTGCAGCAAGACAAAGGTCGCAGTTCCGAGACCCTCGTGAAGTATGAGGATTTCCGGATTGTTCTGGTCGTAATGAAGGCAGAAAGCCGCGTGTGCCATCATCATGCGGACTGTCCAAATTCCGTTCAAGGAATTCAAGGCAGAATTCATCTGCACCTGCCCGAGGACCAAGCTGCCGAGTTGGAACCAGGCGAAATTCTTGCATTGGAGCGAGGTCTCAAACATGATGTCGAGGCGCTGGAGGACAGCGCATTCCTGCTTGCGATCTCGTGGTCACGTCGCGAATCAGAAGAAGATCGTTAGACACGCGGAGATTGCGGGATCTCACGGCACCTCCGAAAAGACGGCGATTCGATGCAATATTTACAGAGTCAACGCATACGTTGAGGACCCGCGCAGTGCTGGCGACGGTCCAGGAAACCCGACCTCGTGGGGTGTGCGGTTTTGACCTGAATCGATGTATTGTCGGATGACATCATCTGTGCGGAGGGTAAGGCGTCTAGCACGACGCAGCTGTGGTTCAACGTTGCACCGTCTTAACCAGTGGGTGCTTGGCGATCAAGCCGTGCATGCAGTGACAACCGGTTGGAAGAATGAAATAGGTCTACCTCGAAGGAGAGATGATATGGCTACTGAAGCAAAGACGTTCGAGACAATCCCCGTTGGCACCAAAGTGTCATGGCATTACCGCAGTGCGATCGGCCATGGCACAGTCACTGGTGTGTCCGAAATGGGCGCCAACGCAGATAAAACAATGTACAGTGTGCGCCAGACTGATCACCACCCCGGCGAACCAGCCATCGTGCACCACTCGGGTAAGGCACTCAGTCGCGCATGAGAAATCAAGGAACATAAAGCAAGCGCGACCAAGAGCAACATTGAGGGCGCAACAAAGGAGGGTAAAAGCATGAGCGCTGCCGCTGCGAAATGGCCGATCTTTCTGGCAAAGCTGAAGAGCCGCGACCTCGTGGCCGAAGGCACCATGGCCTTTCATTTTGAGAAACCCGCCAGCTTTGTTTTCACCCCTGGTCAGTTCATTAACATGGATCTAATGAATCCCTCCGAAACGGATGCCGAGGGGAACACACGCGCCTTCTCCGTCTCGAGTGCGCCACAGGAAAACACCATCATGGTGACCACCCGGCTTCGCGATACAGCGTTTAAGCGCATACTGAGGACCCTGCCGCTAGAGACCGAGGTGAAGATCGAAGGTCCGTTTGGCGATTTGCGGCTCCACAATGATGTAAAGCGGGCGGCCGTATTTCTAGCCGGGGGCATTGGAATTACCCCCTTTCGCAGCATCCTTTTAGATGCTGCCAACAGGAAGCTGCCTCACCACATTTTTCTCTTCTTCTCCAACAACCGTCCGGAAGACGCCCCGTTTCTGGATGAGTTGCAGTCGCTGGAAAAGAGGAATGCGAATTACAAGTTCATCGGGACCATGACCCGTATGGAAAAATCGAAAACATCCTGGCAGGGAGAAAGGGGCTTCATCGATAAGGAAATGCTCGACAAACATCTAAAGAATGCTTCTTCTCCTATCTACAACATCGCCGGGCCGCCTGGCATGGTCAAAGCCCTGCATACCATGCTTCGAGCCGCCGGCATCAATGATGATGATGTTCGCACTGAGGAGTTCACCGGTTATTGATCGAAATGGGAGTCAGATCGCTGAACAGCGATCGACCAGCGCCGTCCTCTTCACTTCCTGAAGGCACATGATTGGATGACCCCGTGATTCGCTTCTCCGTTCGACCCGTCCCGCCGTTTCGATTGGATTTGACGGTTTGGGCGTTGCGACGCCGTTCAATGAATGCAGTGGACCGATGGGACGGTGAGACGTATCAGCGAGTCTTGGCTGTTCAAGACACGCCTGTGCTGGTTGCTGTGGTCCAACGAGGAACGATGCTGGAAATCACAGCGACCGGCAAAGATCTCTCTCCTTCGGTCAGGCAGAGCGTCACACGCACACTGGAACAACTACTGGGGATGAGAAAGGATCTTTTGAAGTTTTATGAGTTCGCGCGCCCGTATGCGCGCCTGGACGAACTGGCAATGCGGTTTCAAGGAGTAAAGCCCCCGCGCTTCGCCACAGTCTTTGAAGGTCTGGTGAATGGGATCGCTTGCCAGCAGTTGAGTTTGACGGTCGGGATCACTTTCCTCAATCGGCTTGCCGAGCGCTGCGGGCTGGCTTTCAGTCCGGGGATTTACGCTTTTCCGCGGCCACAGGATCTGGCGCGCCTGGATCCAGCGGATCTCCGGCCGTTGGGTTTTAGCTGTGGCAAGGCAAGAGCGCTGGTTGAGGTGGCACAATTAATTGTTACTGGGCAACTGGATCTGGAAGAGCTTGCCCAGTTGGACAATCCAGAGTGTGTGGAACGGCTCGCCGCATTGCGCGGAGTGGGACGGTGGACGGCGGAATATGTGCTGCTTCGCGGCCTGGGAAGGATCGATGTATTTCCTGGCGACGATGTCGGCGCTCGAAACAACCTGGAACGTTGGCTGCATCTCAAAAAGAAGCTCGATTATGCGCGTGTTCAGCAGGTTCTGAAGCGATGGAAAGGTTATGGTGGCATGATCTTTCTTCACTTGTTACTTAAAAGTCTCGACGAAGCCGGAAAAATAGATCGCATTACTGCATCACCGTAGACATCCACTTTACGCAGCCGCGTGACGTTGCGGCTCCGGATTCCATATGCATGGTTATATTGACCAGGGTACGACCACACCGTTTGACATGGTCGTGCTCAACGAAATGAGCCGCGTTCATCTTGCGCTCGATGCATTGAAGCACATCCCTTGGCTTCGTGTTCAGTCTGCCAATGCAATCGAGATATTCGGCAGGAAGCTCAATGAACATCACAACTACATCCGCCAGTTCCTTGAGGACATGCCCGCGATCAGAAATTGGCAGTGGACAGCCGATTTTCAGCGAATCCGCTGCGCCAGTTCCATTGGCCAAGGGACATCCCGGCAAGGCCATGTCTGCTGACAGCAAAGCAACGCACCTCAACTTGAGTGATGGGTTGAATCGCGATTCCAGGACTGTGGATCAGGCTCGATCAAGGAATGCGTTACACCTTTGCTCCCGGCGGATCGGCGTCGCCTTCGAGCGGAAGGGCATCTGGCAAATCAAAGCGGGCCACGCCAATCCGGAAGTCCGCCATTCCGTAATAGATATCATAGCGATCGGGTGTGCCAAGGTCGCTGCGCCTGTCGATTCCCGTGGGGAATACGACGTTTGCAATGGTCCCGTGTTGCTCTTGCGGCAGACTCGGCGTCAAAACGGGCTCCGCAGAGCGATATCGAATCACGAGCGGATGCTCCTTTGAGAAAACCATCACTCCGGCCGAGTAGCATAGCTGGTGGCCAATACTGTTTGACTCTGGGATTTCGCTTACGCCGTGGTAGATGATTAGCCAGCCGTATTTTGTCAGCACGGGCGGAGTGCCGCCCCCGATTTTGAGCCGTTCCCAAGGCGATACAGGAGCCGCCAGCCGGTGATGGAATGTAAACTGGCCGGTGTGAAATGGCTTGTTGTTCGGTGTCATTCGACAGTACGAGATCCAAATGCTTTCTCTATCGATGTCTACGTCCCGTTGCGCAGGGGAGCAGGCAGTTTCCTCGGGACGAGTGCCTGGAAAAAGAGGCCGGTGGAGCACCGCCAACTCCGGTTGGCCGGATGGATCGGGGATGATGGCTGGGAAGAGGCTGGCATCCTTGTCGTCAACATTGTCGAAGTCTATGCCATCGGAGGGAGCAAAGGTCGCGCGTCCCAAACGCCTCCAGTGGAAGAGATCCTCCGATACAGCGAGGGCAATTCTCGGCCCATGGACCGAAAATGCCGCGTAGGTCATAATGTAGCGTTTAAGCGGTTCCACAAACGTGACGCGAGGATCCTCGCAACCACCCCCTCCGTTGGGCCGCAACTCATAGTCGGCTTCAGGCTCCAGTGCGATGCCGAGCCTCTCGACACCCGTCGGATCGCCGGCCTCATTGAACCGCACTCGGGCAATTCCTATGCGCGAGTAATTTCCTTTCGCGACCAGGCGCGGAAACAGATACAGTTCGCCGTCAGGTCCACGGACGGCGGCCGGGTTCAAGACGCCTTCCACTTCATTGGGATTGCCAGGCTCCGGTTCCATCACCATTCCCAGGCGTTGCAGCTTGAATCCACTCATAGATTCTCCTCGCGAGCGCCCTCTCACTTATTGCCTAAGCAAGCGATGATCGTCCCGATGACCAGGTTGGTCTCATCGGGGCCTTTAACAGGGATCGACACAACACCCGCCTGTTCCGCCGGATAATCGTTCCCGCCGGGAAACAGCGCATCCCCGATGTAAATCATTTCTTTCAACGAAAAGTGAAAGATGTCTCTCAGCTTTCCGATTCCGTAAGCCTTGTCAATGCCCGGCTTGGTTACATCAATTGAGGTTGCACCGCCCATGCGGATAGAGAACTCCGGAATAAGGGTTTCCAGAATCGCTGTGATCTTCTTCCGTTTGGAGAAATCGGCATCCCATTTTTCCTTTTCGGCCAAGGGAGCTTGCTGACCCAATGCGGAGAATGTCACCTGGCTTCCCCGGTCCTCAATCACCTTTCCCCACACCTTTTCGGCGTGATAGCCCGCTTCCCCCGCAGCTTTGTTCAGAGCGTCGACGATCTTCTTTCTTTGCTTCGCGGTCAGATCCTCTGAATAGAGTTCCTTCCAATTGCCTTTATGCTGAAAGAACTTTGTGCCACAGGTTGGAAGCAAAGAAAGATTCGCAAGGCGATCGTCTTGGGGAAGATCGGTGAGAAGCTGCTTTTCAAATTGGGTCCATGCGCCTCCAGAGATTACTGCCACTTTGATGATGCCCAAGAGGTCATGCAGTAACGCGGCCGTCTTGGGAGACAGGGACGACTTACTGGGCGCCAGGGTCCCGTCCAGATCGAACACAATGAGCTTCTTCATTCATCTCCACCTCTGAGAGTTCGCGAAATCAGCGCGATCTTCAGCGCTTCGCGCCACGCACAATCGACAATTCCGCACTATTCCCAATTCCTTACGATTCATGGATTGCAATCTCCAGCAGAGTTACTTCCTGGCTGGGCCGAAACTCACACACTCCGGCCTCTGCGGGCAAGAGCCATACGTCTCCTTTGCCTACTGCATAAGGGACGTTGCCACCTTCAAGCTGTCCTGAGCCCCCAATGCAAATCAGCACACGCGGCTCTGCCGTGACGCCAACCGGGAAGGGCGCTTTGCCGAGTAATCGCCATAGCCGGAACGGTTCACAATCAAAGAGTCTCTCGCGCTCAACGGGCATGGTGGTCTCAATGCGCGGTGCGACCAGGCCACCGGAGCTCCCATCAAAATCGATGCAGGCAAACGCCTGATCGACCTGAAGCGGCCTTGGTTTTCCAGTCTTCGCGTCGACATGATCCCAGTCGTAAAGGCGGAATGTGACGTCGCTGTTTTGCTGGACCTCGAAGACAACAACGCCACCGCCCAAAGTGTGAACGGTTCCCGCAGGGATGAATACGGCATCGCCAGGCCTAGGGACAATGCCCACCAGTTGATCCGCGAGGGTTCCGTTGACAAGAGAACTCCGGAGACCGTCTGCAGTCGTGCCAGGCTTCAAGCCCGCATAGATGTGGCTTTCCCTCTCTGCTTCGATCACCACCCAGGCTTCGGTCTTCGCCGTCTCGCCTGCCGGAATCATGTCTGGGTAGGCGTCGCTGGGGTGTACCTGCACGGAAAGCATTTCGTGCGCGTCAAGAAATTTGAGGAGCAGAGGAAAGCGGCGAAAGCGCGGGGTCAGCCTCCCCATCAGTTGTTCTCGAAATTGCTCCATCAATCGAGCGATGGTCTGACCCTTCAACGGGCCGTTGGCAACCAGGCTCTGATGATCATCGCGGTCGCTAAGGACCCACGCTTCGCCGATCGGACCATCGCCCGGAAGCGGCGCAGAGAGCAGGCCTGACAAGCGACGGCCGCCCCAGAGGCGATATTGATAAATCGGATCGAACCGCAGGGGATACAGCGGTATTTGATTCATGCTTTGTCTTCCAACTCTCGTCTGCACAAGCTGGTCATTGCGTGTATCCGGTCAACTCTTCTCCATCGCGGGGGAGTATTCGCCGCCGCGGGCAGCCCGGTTGCAAAGTGCGCGGTGATACAAAGCCTGCTGCGCCGCCAATACGTTGCTATCCTGCCCCTTCCAAATCTCCAAGGCGGGTTGCTGGATGGCACGAGAAAACGAGAATGCCACCGCCCATGGCAGCCGCGATTTGAATCTGGCATTCATTGCATTCAAGCGAGCTGAGGCCAACTCCGCGGATTGGCCGCCCGACAAGAACGCAATCGCAGGAACAGCAGCGGGGACGGCTCGCAGGAAGCAGTTCACTGTGGCATCGGCCACTTCATCCACGGTCTCCTGCATGGTGCAGGCCAATCCGGGGAGCACCATGTTCGGTTTCAGAACAATTCCTTCAAGCATGACTCGCTGCGCAACCAGTTCGCTGAACACCGTTCGCAGCAATTCGTCCGTAGCTTTGCAACATTGCTCCAGCGTATGCTCGCCATCCATGAGCACTTCAGGTTCAACAACCGGAACGAGACCAGCTTCTTGGCACAGCGCCGCATAGCGAGCCAGAGCATGTGCATTGGCTTCGATCGAGCCCCAGCTTGGAATTCCATCGCCAATCGCAATCACCGCGCGCCACTTGGCAAAGCGGGCGCCCATTTGAAAGTATTCGGCAAGGCGATTGCGCAATCCATCCAGGCCTTCAGTCACTTTCTCGGCGGGATGTCCTGCCAACTCCTTCGCGCCAGCGTCCACTTTGATCCCGGGAACAATTCCCGCCTCGATCAGGACCTTGATGAAGGGAGTTCCATCGTTCTTTTGCTGACGGATCGTCTCGTCATAGAGGATCGCGCCGCCGATGCACTCACCGAGCCGGGGCGTGGTCACGATCAATTCGCGATAGGCTCGTCGAGCTTTGGCGGTCTGCGGAATCCCCAAGCTGGCAAATCGTTTGTTGCAGGTCGGATTGCTCTCATCCATTGCAAGTAGGCCCTTATTGTCGGCAAAAAGCGCCGTTGCTATGTCTCTAAGCGTCTGTGATTTCATTTGGGACTACCCCGCTTCCCGTTCCGGCTCTACAGAACTCGAATCTCTTGCACGCGAACATCGGTGGATGATCTGACTTCGGCGGCACGCAGCACCGAAGAACTGAAACCGACCGTAAGCATCGGACCAACCATGCGGTCGGTCTGACGCTCACTTGGGAGTCATGAATTCCGAAAACAGGTTTTACTTTTCAAATGCCGACGTTATGGTTCTGCAAGTTTCTGTTTGCTCCAGGCTTGCCGCTCCAGCCGCAATCGTGCACAGCCCGACCGTTAGACTAACAATCACTATCGAGCGAGATATGATGAAGGAACCGGTCACTTTTGAACAGTACGCGAACTAGTTCGCAGCCCGGCACTCAATGGCGATCGGACTGTTCTGGAAGGGGGCAGCTTTCTTATGCACCCTCAGATCAGCTTGTAATGCTCTTTAGGATCCATCGAACTCCCGATTAAGGCTTTCTTTGAGCCTTCACCCAGCAGCCGGCCGGTTGCTGCTAACAGGGCTTCTGAAGCTGTGCAGTCTTGCTCACAAATGGACGAGCTGGAACTCGTTTGAAGGTCGGTCCCGGATACAACTGCGCAGTCCGGTGAAAACGCTTTGCGAATTGCTTTCATCGACCACAACAGTACCCCAATAGCCCATAGATGTTGCGGTCAGGCATTTGGCACGAATGTGCAAAATAGACCGGATAGCTGCCTTCAGCGATGCGATTCTGGAGGAGCTTGCTGGTACACGCGAACCTCCGGCCTGCGGTCTCGCACGATGCGATGTTTAATGGGGAATAGATCAACGTCACCGAGAAGCGCACAGTCATGCACGTGGCTATGCGATCTCTAAAAGGGCTAGAGATTCCAGTAGATGGAATTGACGTTGTTCCGCAGTATGTTTGCTGATCAGCAAATTGACGCAGAGCCAGACGAAATTGAGGTTTCAGGCCCCACGAAAGCCAGACATTAACGAGCACCCGAAACCAACTGCATTTCACAAGCATCTTCAAAGTGATTGACCGAGGTGCAGAGTGAGCAAACTGGCCGAATCCAGGAAGAGTGAACCAAGATCAGACCGCCGTCCGCATGTAGTGATCGCCGGCGGCGGTTTTGCGGGCATCCATGCGGCCAAGGGGTTGACCAGGCTGCCAATCGACGTGACTGTGGTGGACCGCCGCAACCATCACACTTTTCAGCCGCTGCTCTATCAGGTGGCCTTGGCTGTGCTGTCGCCGGCGGACATTGCTCAGCCCATTCGCTCTATCCTGCGCCACCAGGCCAACACTCAAGTGCTGATGGATGAAATCGTAGGCATCGACGTCTCGGCACGCCATGTTGTGCTGGGTAGCGGCGCTCAGCTTGGCTACGACTATCTGGTCTTGGCAACCGGAGCCACACACTCCTACTTTGGTAATCCCGGCTGGTCTTCATTTGCTCCAGGTCTCAAGACCATTGAGGACGCTATCGAGATTCGTCGCCGTGTGCTGCTCAGCTTTGAACTGGCCGAGCGGCAGATGGTCGAACACGGCTGGCACCCCCCGCTCAATTTTGTGGTGATCGGTGGCGGACCCACAGGAGTCGAGTTGGCAGGTGCTATCTCGGATATTGCCCAGCTCTATATGCGCCACAACTTCCGCCACATTGACCCCGCCAAGTCTCGCGTCCTGCTGATCGAGTCTTCGCCGCGCGTCTTGAGTACTTATCCACAGGACCTTTCCGCCCAAGCCGAAGCCGCGCTGGTTCGACTGGGAGTCGAAGTACGCATCCGTACTGATGTCACGTCTGTTGGGTCAGGGTGGGTGGAGTTTGACGGCCATCGCCTCAACGCAGCAGTCATTCTGTGGGCCGCCGGTGTCGAGGCATCTCCGCTTGGCAAACTGCTGGGCGTTCCTTTGGACCGCCGCGGTTGCGTGCTCGTCGATGATCGACTCAATCCGCCGGGACTGCCTGATGTTTTTGTTCTTGGTGATCTGGCGCACCTTGAGCAAGATGGTCGTCAGGTGCCGGGCGTGGCCCAGCCTGCCATGCAGATGGGCGACCATCTTGCAAAAATGCTCGTCGCCGACCTGGCACGTCAATCGCGGCCTCTGTTCCGCTATTTCGACAAGGGCGACCTGGCCACCATCGGCCGCATGGACGCTGTGGCAAAGGTTGAATGGCCTTTCAAGGCCCACATCAGCGGCTTTCCCGCATGGGTCACTTGGCTCTCTGTGCACATCTTTTTCCTGATCGGTTTCCGCAACCGTCTTTCGGTATTCTCCGCGTGGGTATGGACCTATTTCACCTTCACCCGAGGCGCACGCCTCATTACAGGCGACCAATGCCTCCCCGGCTGGAAGGAACAGACTGCCGCCGGATCGACCGCGGCATCCACTGAAAAGACACATTTGAGCCGAGAACCGTTCTGATACGTTTTTCCAGAACCTGCGAGCGATTCAGCCGCATTCGTTACAGGAAAATTCATCCAATACGACACGGGTTTATTTGCGCCGCTCGCGGAATTCCTGGCCAATGGCCGCGATAGTTCGGCTGTCCAGCATCTTGACCGCTTGCAGAAATTAGTGGCGGCGGGAAGATAGCGGTTCTTCGTGTATAGCCCAGCCCACTCCGGAGGAATGTGCCTACACCCAGTAGCCGGCCAGTTCCTGCTAACAAGGCTTCTGAAGCTGTGCAGTCTTGCTCACAAATGGACGAGCTGGAACTCGTTAGAAGGTCGGTCTCGGATACAACTGCGCAGTTCGGTGAAAACGCTTTGCGATTTGCTTCCATCGACCACAACTGCACACAAATAGCCCATGGATGTGGCCGTCAGGCACTTGGCGCCAATGTGCAAAATAGACCGGATCACTCCCTTCAGCAATGCGATTCTGGAGGAGCGTGGTGTACACGCGAACCTCCGGCCTGCGATTTACGTCATCACGGATCTCAATACTTTCGAGGTAGAGGCCTCTGTTTGCACAAATTGGAAGCAACAAATGAAGAACAAACGATCATCGGAAGTGGAACGAACATGACGACAACCATTGCACCAGTAACTCAACTCGACGCCTGGAAAGCCCTCGAATCTCACGCGTTCAAGACTCGCGAACTCCATCTGCAAAAGCTATTCGCGGAGGACCCCAAGCGCGGGGAACGGTTGACCGTCGATGCCGCTGGCATTTACTTCGATTATTCGAAGAATCGCATTACAGACGAGACTATTCTTCTCCTGCTCGATCTAGCCGAGGAATCCGGCCTGCGGTCTCGCATCGATGCGATGTTTAATGGGGAAAGGATCAACGTCACCGAGAAGCGGGCAGTCCTGCACGTGGCCCTGCGAGCCCCGAAAGATCAAAAGATTCTCGTAGATGGAGTTGACGTTGTTCCGCAGGTCCATGACGTCCTGGATAAGATGGCTGATTTCTCGAACCGTGTGCGTAGTGGAGAGTGGAAGGGCTACACTGGCAAACCCATCCGCAATGTCATCAATATTGGCATCGGCGGGTCGGATCTGGGGCCGGTGATGGCCTATGAGGCACTCCGCCACTATTCCCAGCGCGATCGAACTTTCCGCTTTGTCTCCAATGTAGACGGTACCGACTTTGCCGAGGCCACACGCGATCTCGATGCCGAGGAGACGCTCTTTATCGTCTCATCGAAGAGTTTCACGACACTGGAGACGATGACCAATGCGCACACCGCGCGCGTGTGGGCACTCGAGACATTGAAACATGGCGCCGCCATCGCCAAACATTTCGTCGCCGTCTCGACCAATGCCGAGGGGGTAGAGAAGTTCGGCATCGACACGGCGAATATGTTTGAGTTCTGGGACTGGGTGGGCGGCCGTTATTCGATGGACTCGGCGATCGGGCTCTCCACCATGATTGCGATCGGCCCGGACAACTTCCGGAACATGCTTGACGGCTTTCATGAGATGGACGTCCACTTTCGCACTGCACCTTTCAAGCAGAACCTACCTGTGCTCCTGGGACTTCTCTCGGTCTATTACAACAACTTCTTTGGCGCGCAGAGCGTCGCAGTTCTCCCCTATGAGCAATACCTGAAGCGCTTCCCAGCTTATCTGCAGCAGTTGACAATGGAAAGTAACGGCAAGCATGTGACGCTGGATGGAAAGAAGGTCGATTATCAGACGGGCCCGATCTATTGGGGAGAGCCTGGCACCAATGGACAGCACTCCTTTTATCAATTGCTCCATCAGGGAACCAAGCTCATGCCCTGCGACTTCATCGCGTTCGCTCAGCCGCTGAACCAGATCGGCCGGCACCACGACATATTGCTGTCCAATGTTTTCGCTCAGGCTGAAGCGCTGGCCTTTGGTAAGACAATGCTGGAGGTCGAGGCGGATGGCACGCCACCGTGGCTCGCACCTCACAAAGCCTTTGAGGGCAACCGGCCGTCGAACATCATCCTGCTGGAGCGGTTGACTCCGGCGGCATTGGGGAAGCTCGTTGCGCTCTATGAGCACAGTGTCTTTACCCAGGGTTCCATCTGGAAGATTGATTCTTTCGATCAGTGGGGAGTGGAATTGGGAAAGGTTCTAGCCCAGCGCATCATTCCAGAACTCGAGAGCGAATCTGAGCCAACATTGCACCACGATAGTTCGACCAATACCCTCATTCAACGCTATCGGAAACTCAAGGCAATCTCATGATGACCTGCAGCTTCTTCCAACTCGGAGGCTTTTTCCACTTGGCCCAATTCAACAGCAAAGAGGAAAAGCACACGCGATGACACCCTCTGTGGCACTTTCGACGACCATTGCACCGCCTGCATTGGATGAGCTGTGCATCAACACTCTTCGCTTTCTGGCAGTGGACATGGTGCAGAAGGCCGATTCGGGCCATCCCGGTTTGCCAATGGGCTCGGCGTCAATGGCGTACGCGCTCTGGGATCGATCACTCAAGTTCAACCCGCGCGATCCCGACTGGCCGGACCGGGATCGGTTCGTTTTGTCAGCCGGACATGGGTGTGCGCTATTGTATGCGCTGCTTCATGTCACAGGCTTAGACTTGCCTCTGGAGGAACTCAAACGGTTTCGCCAGTGGGGCAGTCGCACGCCCGGGCATCCTGAATACGGCAAGACTGCAGGCGTCGAGGCGACCACAGGGCCATTGGGGCAGGGTCTAACTAACGGAGTCGGCATGGCCATTGCCGAGGTAGCGCTTGCAGCGCGATTCAATCGACCTGGCCACAGAATCGTGGATCACCACACCTATGTGCTGGTCAGCGATGGAGACCTTGAAGAAGGTATCTCTTCCGAAGCCGGATCGGATGCTGGCCATTTGCATTTGGGCAAACTCATCGTTCTCTATGCCGATAACCACATCACGATCGAAGGCAGCACGGAATTGTCATTCACTGAGGATCGCATAGCGCGGTTCGCGGCTTTCGGTTGGCAGGTACAGAGAGTGGAGCGGAGCAACGACGTCGAAGCGATAGCACTCGCACTCGAGAAAGCCCGTGAAGAAACCGGACGGCCGTCCTTGATTGCGGTTCGCACCCACATAGGCTTCGGGAGCCCCCACAAGCAGGACACCGCTGCGGCCCACGGAGAACCGCTTGGTGTAGAAGAAGTCCGTCTGACCAAAGAGGGGATGGGTTGGCCGGTTGAACCCTCTTTTCATATTCCCGAGGAGGCCCTGGATCATTTTCGGAAAGCGGTAGCGCGAGGAGAATCCGCGCAGTCGGAATGGGAGTCGCGCTTCAAAGCTTTTGCACAAGAATTTCCCGACTTGGGTGCGGAGTTTAGCCGTGTGATTGCCAGGCAGCTTCCGAAGAATTGGGACGACAACTTGCCGACATTTACCGCGGCGGATGGCCCGATGGCAACTCGCATTGCATCAGGAAAAACAATTGCTATACTAGGCGCTCGTTTGCCCGAGATGATGGGAGGCTCGGCCGATCTTAATCCCAGTACCTACACAAATCGAGATGGCGCCGGAAACTTCGAGCCGGAGAACGGGGGCGGACACAACATGCACTTCGGCATTCGCGAGCATGCCATGGGCGCCATCCTGAATGGAATGGCATTGCATCGCGGCCTCATCCCGTATGGCGGCACGTTCCTGGTATTCAGCGACTACATGCGTCCTCCAATGCGCCTGGCAGCCATGAACGCGTTGCCGGTGATCTATGTTTTCACCCATGACAGCATCGGCATGGGCGAAGATGGCCCGACCCATCAGCCTGTAGAGCAATTGGTGGGGCTGCGATCGATCCCGGGCATGGTTGTCCTTCGGCCCGCGGACGCCAATGAAACGGTGGCCGCCTGGAAAATTGCCATCGGCAGAAAGAAGGGTCCTGTTGCGCTGATCCTCACACGCCAGGGACTCCCGGTACTGGGTCTGGATAAATATCCTGGGATACCCGCTGGTGTGCCGCTTGGCGCTTATACCCTTGCGGATTCCCCTGCGGGTGCAAAGCTGGACATCATTCTCATCGCGACCGGATCGGAAGTACATTTGGCGCTCGATGGCCGTGATCGATTGGCGACTGAAGGCGTTCAGGCAAGGGTGGTGAGCATGCCGAGCACAAACATATTCGCGTCGCAGCCGGACGATTATCGAGAAAAGATTCTGCCCGCGGGCGCGCCGCTGTTGGCCATCGAAGCCGGCGCCACGCTTGGCTGGAGATCTTATGTAGGCCCACAAATTGACGTCATTGGGGTGGGCACCTTCGGAGCATCGGCTCCCGGAGCAGCCGTGATGGAGCATTGCGGATTCACTGTGGAGAATGTCTGTAAACAAGCTCATGTTGTGCTCGATCGTCTGAAGGAGAAAGCGTAATGCGCGTGGGGATTGCGTCGGACCACGGCGGGTTTGCGCTGAAGGAGCAGGTAGCTGAGTTGCTGCGCGATTCCGGCCATGACGTCGTCGATTTCGGCGCTCACGAACTGAGCCCCGGAGACGACTACCCTGACTTCGTCATTCCTCTTGCCAGGGCCGTTGCCACCGGGCAAGTGGAACGCGGGGTAGCGCTCTGCGGAAGCGGAGTCGGCGCATCCATTGCTGCGAACAAAGTTGCGGGCACACGAGCCGGCCTCATCCACGATGTGTTCTCCGCCCACCAAGGCGTTGAAGACGACGACATGAATGTCTTTTGTCTGGGTGGCAAGGTGATCGGGTCCGCGCTCGCGCGGGAGTTGATCGAGACGTTTCTAAGGGCTCGGTTCAGCGGCGCCGTTCGCCACCAACGTCGAGTGGATAAGGTTCGAGCGCTAGAGAAAAAGGACTAGGAGGTAAACATCTCATGGATACGAGCGTCATCGGCCTGAAGCGGATGGAAGCCAAGATGATGAGTCGCTTTCTGTCCGCTGATCGCCAGTGCGGAGTAAAACGGTGAGTTTCACACGCCGCCACGCGGCTATGTGGTCTACGCGCCGGTATAGGGTTCTGAGGGCCGCATATTTGTGAACTTGAGTTTTAGTCGATCTAGCGCTTTTGGTGCGGAGAGGAAAACACATGGAATTAGGCATGATCGGATTAGGTAGGATGGGATCCAACATGGTGCAGCGCCTTCTACGGGCCGGTCACCAGTGCATTGCTTACGACGTCCATGCGGAAGCCGTGCAATCGCTCGTAAAATACGGTGCAGTCGGCGCAACGTCGATGGAAGACTTCGCCAGGAAGCTGAAAGCGCCTCGCGCCATCTGGTTGATGGTGCCGGCCGCCGTAGTCGATGAGACGCTGAAGACACTCATCCCCTTCCTCGAAAAGGATGATGTGGTAATCGATGGCGGCAACTCTTATTATCACGATGACATCCGCCGCGCTGCCGAGTTAAAGCCGAAGGGCATTCACTATGTAGATGCCGGGACCAGCGGCGGGGTATGGGGATCCGAGCGAGGCTACTGCCTGATGATCGGTGGGGACAATGACGTAGTGCAGCGCATCGACCCCATCTTTTCCGCACTTGCCCCAAGCATCGATTCGGCGCCACGCACGCCGGGCCGGGAGAAAGTTGGCGGCACGGCAGAACACGGCTATCTGCATTGCGGTCCGAGCGGCGCTGGCCACTTTGTCAAGATGGTCCACAACGGCATCGAATATGGCATCATGGCTTCGTATGCGGAAGGGTTGAACATCCTGCACCATGCCAACGCAGGCAAGCAGAAGCAGACCGTGGATGCCGAGACCACGCCGCTGCGCCACCCCAAGTACTATCCATACGACCTGAACATTGCCGACATCGCCGAAGTCTGGCGGCGCGGCAGCGTCATTGCTTCGTGGCTGCTGGATCTAGCTGCCATTTCTCTGCTCGATAGCCCGGACCTCAAGAAATTCGCTGGCCGTGTGTCGGATTCGGGTGAAGGACGCTGGACGATCGCAGCCGCCATCGACGAATCGGTTCCAGCCCCGGTCCTCAGTGCCGCGCTCTACGAACGTTTCAGCTCCCGCGGTGAAGACGACTTCGCCGAAAAGTTGTTGTCGGCGCTGCGTTATCAGTTCGGCGGCCATGAAGAAAAGGCCGCTGGCAGCAAGGCAGGCGCCTGATGGCCAAGCCCCATTCGGACGCACTCGTGATCTTCGGCGTGACGGGCGATCTTGCCCACAAGATGATCTTCCCGGCACTCTATGCAATGGTTAAAAAAGGCGCGCTCAAAGTTCCGGTCATTGGTGTCGCTTTTCCAAAATGGAGCATGGAGCGCTTGCACAAGCGTGTGACGGACAGCATCGAGAGATCGAGCGGAATCGATAACAAACGCGCATTGCAGCATCTTCTCTCCCTGCTCAAATATGTGAGTGGAGACTATAAAGACCCAGGCACGTTCACAGCGATCAAAGAAGTGCTGGGCAAAGCGCGGCGGCCGGCGCACTACCTGGCTATACCACCTTCACTCTTTGAAACGGTGATCAAAGGTCTAGGCGCGGCGAACCTGGCTCAGAATGCGCGCGTTATTGTCGAAAAGCCTTTTGGCCGCGACCTGGCCTCCGCACAAGAGCTTAACCAAGTTGCGCATTCGGTATTCCCGGAAGACTCCATCTTCCGCATCGATCACTTCCTTGGGAAGGAAGCGATCATGAATATTCTCTATTTCCGTTTCGCCAATTCGTTCCTGGAGCCGATCTGGAACCGCAACTATGTGGCCAGCGTCCAGGTCACTCTTTCGGAGAGTTTCGGCGTGGGGAAGCGTGGCGCGTTTTACGAAACCGCCGGCTGCTTGCGTGACGTGATCCAGAATCACCTCTTCCAGGTCGTCGCACTACTTGCCATGGAACCGCCTGCGGGACGGGACTTTGGCGCCGTGCAGAGCGAGAAGGCCAAGGTCTTTCAAGCCATGCGACCTCTGACGCCAGATGATGTGGTCCGCGGGCAGTACGCCGGTTACCGGGATGAGCAGGACGTAGCGAAGCGTTCAGACGTCGAGACCTTCTGCGCGCTGCGGCTCTACATCGATTCGTGGCGCTGGGAGGGAGTGGCGTGGTATCTGCGCTCCGGCAAATACCTGCCAGACACCGCAACCGAGGTCCTGGTGGAGTTGAAACCCGCGCCGCAGAGGCTTTTTGCCGACTCAGCACCGCTGACCGGCCGATCCAACTATTTGCGCTTCCGGCTCTCCCCCGACCCGGCCATTGCTCTTGCCGCACGCGTCAAGCTCGCGGGCCAAGATTTCTTCGGAGAACAGCAAGAGCTTTACCTGTCGGAAGAACGGACGGGCGACGAAACCCCCTACGAGAGGCTTCTCGGCGACGCCATGGCCGGCGACGGCGCGCTCTTCACGCGAGAAGACGCGGTTGAGGCCGCGTGGGTGGTTGTCGATCCGGTCCTCAAGACTCACCACCGCGTTCGCTTTTACAAACGCCGCAGTTGGGGGCCGAAGGAGGCTGACACGATCATCGCTGCAAACGGCGGTTGGCATAACCCCAGCAGCGGAGACTCATCGGGATAAACAACCGCACGCTGCCGTGTCTTGTCCGACCCGTTCCGGGCCGACTACACCAACGCGGTGTATTTCTATGAAGGAGGAAAACAATGAAAGCAACCCAGAAACTTCATGAGATCGGCCAGAGCCTCTGGCTCGATAACATCACCCGCGGTCTGCTGGCCAGCGGCACTCTTCAGCGCTATATCCAGGAGCTATCGATCACGGGTCTTACCTCGAATCCCACGATCTTCGATCACGCCATCAAGAACAGTCGTGACTACGACGACGCCATCAGCCAGAAAATGAAAGAGGGCAAATCGGGCGAGGCGCTCTTCTTTGAATTGGCGATCGAGGACCTGCGGCAGGCCGCTGACCTCTTCCGCCCGATCTACGACCGAACAGTCGGTGTAGACGGCTGGGTATCTTTGGAGGTATCACCCTTGCTGGCTCGCAATACGGCCGGCACTCTCGCTGCGGCCAAGGCTCTCCACGCCCGCGCGGAACGGCCCAATCTCTTCATCAAGATCCCTGGTTCAAGCGAGGGCCTCCCTGCGATTGAGGAGTCAATCTTCGCAGGCGTGCCCATCAACGTAACTTTGCTGTTCTCTGGCGAGCAATATGTCGCTGCGGCCGAAGCTTACATGCGCGGGATCGAGCGTCGCATCGCCGCCGGGCTGAATCCCGATGTTGGCTCCGTGGCTTCTCTGTTCGTCAGCCGCTGGGATGTTGCGGTAGCGGACAAAGTGCCGGAGGCGTTGCACAATAAGCTTGGCATCGCTATTGCCGGCGAGGCCTATGAGCGATATCGCGCTCTGCTTGACTCGCCGCGGTCGGAGCGCATCCTAAACGCCGGCGCGCGGTCCCAGCGCCTGCTGTGGGCGAGCACCGGAACCAAGGACCCTAAAGCCTCCGACATCTTGTACGTCGAGGCTCTTGCCTTTCCCTTCACCGTGAACACGATGCCCGAAGCCACGCTGAAAGCCCTCGCCGACCATGAAGAATTTGGCGAGGCCTTACCCGCACAGACCGGTGAGGTGTTGGCCGAATTCGCCAAGGCCGGCATCGACACGGACGGCGTGGCAGCCCAGCTTCTTGGAGAAGGGGTCGCATCATTCGCCAAGTCCTGGAATGATTTACTGGATTGCATAGCGTCCAAGAGCGAAGCGCTCAAAGCCGCTTGAGTTCGGACTGGGGCGGAATCAAGAGCGCTTCTGGCCGATTCTTTCGACACGGCTCCGCTCCCTTGAGTTTCAGCGAACCAGCTTCGCACCTTGAAGTCGGTTGCTATCAAGACGGGGACAACCCAATTCAGGATGGCTAGCGCACGAGGATCAGATAAACACACATGCCGATCCCGGCGCCAGCCAACACGAGTCCCAGCACCACGGCATCCCTCGACACCCGTCCCGGTATCCAGGTACCCGATTTAAGCTCGCGAATGAGTTGAAAGTGCCGCAGGACGGAACTGAGGATGACGATCACGCCCAGGCCCACCAACGTGACTCCAGACCAGACAGATAGGCCTGTAGTGCGAGTGGGCGAATGGGATTCGCTTGCGCTCAATTGCCGGAAAAACAGACCGAAGCGGCTGACCGCGAATCCGATACCGATCAAGCCTAGCCCCGTACGAATCCAGGCCAAGAAGGTTCTCTCGGCTGCGAAATAAACTCTGGGATCTTGCCCCGCACCTTTATCCATTTAACCATTGTATTGAATTCGTCACTCTATGACCCGACGCAAAAACGCGCTAATGCGCCGTGACTTTGGGCGATTCCGCGGTCGGCTATGCGGCCTTGCGCGGAGCCGGCACGCTCTTGCCTAGAGCCGTCGCCAAAGCAATTTGGTGGTCCTGTTCGTCGATCAAGATCTTGCGAATCTGCTCGCCCATGGCATATTCGCCTAACTCCTCGCACTGACGGACGCGGTCGCGATAATTTCGAATTGTTTCCGTTTCATTGTCGAGATCGAACTGCAACATCTCAGTAGCCTTTTCCGATGTTTTGACTGTCTTCGCTTCAACTGCCGGCATCCCGCCAAGATAATCAATCTGCTTGGCAATGATCAGTGCGTGGCTCAGTTCCTGTGCAGCGTGCTTTTCAAGTTCGCCTGCGATGCTCATGAACTCCGCCCCCTTCAAAACCTGTGAATAGACGACGTATCCAATGATCGCTTGGTATTCACGCGACAGGTCCTGATTCAACAGTTCGATGAGTTCGGCGCGGGACGCTTTCTTAGAATCTCCAGTGATTGTCTCGTTCTTCAAGGTTTTTCCTCCAGGGTAGCGTATCGAAATTCATGTCAATTTCTGATGGGTGTTCTGGCTTCTGTGTGCTACCACAGCAATACTCTGACCGTAGCAGGAGCATTTGAGACAGGACCGGTCAAAATAGCACAGTCATATATAGGACTTTGGGTGAACGCTCAAGCTGAGGTGACCATAGACCTGCCAAATGCGGAGAGTGCCGGCACGGTTGAGTTGGCGCCTCTCGCGCGCAATGAGGTTCGGTTGTGGCTCAACATTCTTGCCTACATGCAATACCGCTCAGGAACGATACAATCCAAGCGAATTAGACCCGAAAAGGAGATCCCGGATGAAACGTATGATTTCAGCCATTTGTTGTCTGACTCTTTGCTGCCTGCCCGCGCTGGCACAGAAGGAAAACGTCGCCAAGGGCGCTGCCATGACGGATCAAGACTTCATCAACATGGCCGCGCAAACTGACATGATGGAAGCCCACCTGGGACAAATGGCTGCAGACCAGGACTCAAGCCAGGATGTCAAGACCTATGCCCAGATGCTGGTTATCGATCACACAGCCGATTATCAGCAGCTTGGCATTCTGGCCGCGAAGGCTGGTCTCACGGTCCCGACGGGGCTCGATGCCGCCCACAACAAGATGATTGCGCCATTTGAAAAGCTGAAGGGCGCGGCCTTCGACTTCCGGTACCTTCAAACGATGATTGCGGGACACACTGAGGCGATCGGAGTCTATACCAAGGAATCCTCCAATGCGCAAAGCGCAGACGTGAAGGCCTATGCAACCGCAACGCTGCCCACGCTGCAGAAGCACCTGGACGGAGCGAAAGCTCTATCCAAGAAGCCGGCAAAGTAGCAGGGGATCACGGAAGGTAGTAGGCGACTGCGCCGGTGGGTTTTACATGGCCGCCGGTGCCTTTCTCGGCGCTGCTTCAACGTACCTTCCCTTTATTGTTCAGCCAACCACCGCCCCTGACGCGACGCCCACGACCAGCGTCGTTGCCATCGTTGCCAGGAGGCTTCGCTTACAAATGAGTTCGCGCGCGATGGGCAGCCAACCACGTATCCTGAGTTGCACAAGAATGATCGGCGCTCCATGTTGGCTTCAGCGCTGCCCGTGGCCCGTATGATTAGCAAAAAGAGCGGTTCTTCCTAGCCCAAAGGCTCAATACAGCTTGAAGTTCGTCGCAACCGTATTTATCACCGGTCATACATAGGAATCCTTTTTGGGTAAACCCTCAAGTTGAGGTGGCCATAGGCCTGCCAGATGCGGTGAGTGCTGGCACGGTTGAATCCGAACTACTTGCAAACGAAAATGTGGATCAGTGCTTGACATCTGTGGGCGGGAAACTAGCTTCGGGAAAGCTTATGGGGTTGGAGGAGATTCATCGCGATCAAGGTCACGGGCACCAGGAAGACCAGCGAGCCGATGACCCACATGATGACTGCGCCAACAATCTGATCGGACATGGGCGATATGTGGAATGGGTCTGGTTGTCTGAGGTAGTAGCTGTAGACAGGGCGGTCGCAGAAGGCGAGAAATGCCGAGAGGGCAGTGTTGACGATATCGGCGGATACCAAGTAGAGCAGCATAAACCACCCCCCATGCTGCACGCGTGATGGCCAGGGACGGATGATTGGCCACCAGAAGAGGATTGCCGAGCCGAGAAAGCAAATATGTTCGAAGTTATGCCAGCGTTCGTGCTCAAGTGCGAAGTCGTAGGCGGCGGGGACGTGCCATCCGAGGAAGATGAGGTTCATTGCGAGCCAAGCAACCAGAGGGGTGGTGAGGAAATTGCCGAGATTACGAAGGAACTTTGAGCGGATCAAGGGAGCGATGAGGTGGATGATGACCCCGTGGGGAAGGCCGCGGAGGACAGGGACTATCGGATAGCCGAGTAACAGAAGGGGCGGGGCGAAAGACATGAGGAGCAGATGCTCCACCATGTGGGCGCTAAGAAGAACATCGGCAAAGCCATCGAGCGGCGAGGCGATGGAGAGCCAGATGGTGGCGAGGCCAAGAAGGAACGCAGCCAGCCGCCAAACGGGAAAGAGGACGGGGCGCGTTTTGCGAATGGCGAACCAGCCACAAATGTAGACGGTGGAAGAGAGGAGTATCGCCGTCGTGAGGAAGAGCGGAGGCGACCACTGCTCAAAGATGGCGCGGTACTCAGGAGGCATGGCGATAGGGGGTAAAGGGCTAATGTCCGTTGGGAATGGTTGATGGCAGCTTTCCTGACAACACCATGTGGCGCGATGCGTCGATGGCGGGGGCAAGGTCGTTGCCGCGGAGAGTGGTGAGGAAGCGGACGAGGGCAGTGGTTTCGGAGGGGCTGAGCGAGTTGCCGTAGGCGGGCATGTTTCCTCCGCCCTGTAGGACCTGGCGGATGATCTGGTCCTCAGTCATGCGGGTGGCGATGGAGTCCAACGCCGGGCCGCGAAGGCCGCCTTCTCCGCCGACTGAGTGGCAGTTGCGGCACTGCTTATTCTGGAAGACGATGGCGCCTTCTCGTTCGAGTGGAGTTCGGTTGTGAAGATAGGCTGTGGGGATGGGATCGCTGGTCCATGCATTCATGATTGGACTCCACGGAGTGTAGGTGCCAAGACGTGTGAGTACACCGAGGGTGACGGCAATGATGGTAACCATGAGAACTGCCATGGGACGGCGCGACCAGTGCTTTTCGCCTTCGCCGGCAACCAGCGGAAGGAGCAACATAGCGCCGATAACTAAGAGGGGAGCGATGAAGAGGACCGGCGTCTCAAGACTCGGTGGAAGGTAGGCGAGGACGGAGTAGATCCAGAGGAAGGCGAAGTCGGGTTTGGGTGCGGTCTGGATGATGGTGGGATCGGGCTGGCCGGTGGGGCCGAAGGGACCGAAGAGGAGGGCGCAAGCGACGATGGCGAGCATGATTGCCGCAGCGAAGATGGCGTCCTTCCAGGCGGCGTCGGGGACAAAGGGTATGCCAGCTTCCTTGGTGAGGGTGCTGTACTCATGGGCGTAGGTGACTCTGCTGACGATGCGGCCGGGCATGGGCCACTCGTTGATTCCGAGGCGCAGAACCATCCAGAGATGGAGGCCGACGAGCACGAGGAGGATACCGGGAATGATGAAGACGTGCAGGGCGAAGAATCGGGTGAGGGTGGGGCCAGCGATGATAGGACCGCCGAGCATGAGATCAACGAGCGAGCCACCTATGAAGGGCACGCGGCTGAGGATCGAGGCGCCGATGCCGAGGCCCCAGTATGCATCCTGATCGAAGCGCAGGACCTGGCCTGTGAACGCCATGCCAAGAGTGAGCAGCAGGAGGAAGACACCGACAATCCAAGTGAGTTCGCGGGGGAACTTGTAGGCGCCGAAGAGAAAGACTTGTGCCAAGTGAATGAGCACGATGGCAATCATGAAGTCGGAGCCCCAGCCGTGAAGGGCGCGGAAAAACCAGCCGAGTTGGACATTGTGGTCGAGGAACTGGAGACTGCTCCACGCGTGGCTGGCGGAGGGGGTATAGACGAGCCCTAGAAGAATGCCGGTGACGATCTGCAGGCCGAGGATGATGGTTGCGGCGCTGCCGAATACATACCACCAGCTGGAGGTGCTGGAAGGAACTTCATGTACGGCTGCTTCGATGGCAGGTCGGCCAAGGCCGAGGCGCCGCTCGAACCAGTTATAAAGTTCGATGCTGCGTTGTTTTAGCCCTGGCATGAGGCGCACCTCGGTTTGGGTTTCTCGATGGAGACGAGTCGCGTAGATCCTTCGTGTTGTAAGAGGGGTGGCTCGGCACTGGCCTGATGGGCGAGCGTGGGCATCTTGCCTACTTTGATCATCAGGTTGTTGGCGATGATTTTATGGTC
>JBEKCA010000029.1:0-43022 GCA_050015115.1 Occallatibacter sp. | reverse complement strand
GAAGAACGAGAAGACCGCGAAAGGCAAGTAACTGGTGAATCGTCGAGTTGTCATCACCGGCCTTGGGCTGGTATGCGGTGTAGGCAATACCGCTCCGGAGGTGTGGCGACAGTTACTGGCGGGGGCCAGCGGCATGGCCCCGATTCAGGGCTTCGACACAACGGGCTTCCCGGTCACCTTCGCCGCCGAGGTGAAAAATTTCGATCCTCTAAACTTCGTGGACAAGAAAGAAGCGCGCAAAATGGGGCGCTTCATCCACTTTGCTTTTGCCGCCACGCAGGAGGCTCTTGCCCAATCGGGTCTCCAGATCACCCCGGAGAATGACGACCAGGTTGGCGTCTTTATCGGCTCCGGCATCGGCGGCTTTGAAATCATCGAACGCGAGCACTCCAACCTTTTGCAGGGGGGCCCGCGCAAGATCTCACCCTTCTTTATTCCCGCGGTAATCGCGAATATGGCGGCAGGACAGGTCAGCATCCGTTACGGGGCCAAGGGACCGATCTCGGCCACGTCGACGGCCTGCGCTACTTCAGCCAATGCTATCGGTGACTCGGTGCGCATGATCCTGCACGGCGATGCCGATGCAATGATCGCGGGCGGCGCTGAGGCATCGGTTACGCCTTTGGCCGTAGGTGGTTTCGCCGCGATGCGTGCTCTTTCGACGCGCAACGACGATCCCACGCACGCCAGCCGGCCATTTGATAAGGACCGCGACGGCTTTGTCATCGGCGAGGGCGCGGGCATCGTGATTCTTGAGGAGTTGGAGTTCGCAAAGAAACGCGGCGCGAAGATCCTGGCCGAGGTGATCGGCTATGGCATGAGCGCCGACGCCTATCACATGACGGGCATCGCGCCCGAGGGCCAGGGCGCGCAACGCAGCATGAGAGCCGCTCTCAAAGACGCCGGAATCAAACCGGAGGAGGTGGGCTACATCAACGCCCACGCCACCGCGACACCGGCAGGCGATGGCAACGAATCGCAGGCTATCGAATCGGTCTTTGGCGAGCAGGCAACCAGCAAAAAGCTCAAGATCTCCGGCACCAAATCGATGCACGGGCATCTGCTGGGCGGCGCTGGTGGACTTGAAGCCGGCATCACGGTGATGGCGCTGATCAACCAGATGCTTCCGCCAACGATGAATCTGGATAACATCGACCCCGAGTGCCATTTGGACTACGTGCCCAACAAGGCCGTGGCCCACAGCTTCGATGTGGCGCTGTCGAATTCGTTTGGATTCGGCGGCATCAACGCGACGCTGATCATGCGGCGCTGGACGGAATGAGGCAGCTGACAGTTGTCAGCTAACAGCTGTCAGTTTTTCACGGTACAAATGCAAAGGGCACTCATCCCAGGATGAGCGCCCTTTGCATTTGAAAGCGAAATACCACTCAACCCAAGACCAAAGCGATTCCCGCGCCGATCAGCACAAAAATTGCCCACCATCCGAAGACTGCAATGTAGCCCGATGTACGTTTGACGCCCGCCACCGCTGCGGTTCCGATCCCCAGAAGCACGAGGGTCCAGATGGTGACCACGTCGAGCGAAGTTGCCAGCGCATAGAGCGCTTTATTAGTCTCCACCGGATTCAAAAAAGCGCCAATGTTCGTCGGCGCAAAGTTCTTGATATTGAACGACTCCGGCGCGGTTCCCGCAAAGATCACCACAGTCCCCAGCATCGTTTTAACGACTGTGGGCAAACCCGCGTACATCCACACTGCGAAGATGCTCCCATAAGTCGCCTTGCCGCCGAAGATGAAATTGATCGTACCCCACAGGCCAAGTGAGCCTAGCGCGATAATCAGCAGAAGGAGGGCCGGATTGGCGATGAAGATGCCCTCGGTGATGTACGTTCCGATCTTCAGGCCCATCTCGCGCTGCTCCGGCGTCGCCTGCGCCATCTTCTCCTCTTGAGACGGGTTGAGATGAATCTGGTTCTCCGTGACCTGCTGCATGCCAATCTTGAATGAGACAGCCGCAAAAAAGATGTAGCCGATCACCACCAGGATAATGAACGGCATCCACCAACTCTTGTTGCCGCGCTTGATGTCTTCAAATGTCTTCGACGGCGCGGAAAAAGTATTTGAAACGCGCTGCCACTGGGAAAGGCCTTGCGCCGCCTCACCTACGGGTTGAACTTCCAGGTCGCTCATAATAAAGCCTCGTCTAGCCACATCTGGCTCTGGCCGCGATTGTAACCTCGCAGGGCTGGTCCGGCACAGTCAATGTTTGTTTGCATTATTCGCGATGAGACGGATGGAACGAGTCTTAACCTTCGATGGGCGTTTCTTGCAGCGGGGCGGAAGCCGGTGACTGCTGCTCTGGCTTCGGCTGGTCAGGCGTCGTATGCGGACGTTTTTGGCGGACACTCTTCTTGAGCTTTGAGCTGGTCTTGCCGGCTGCCGGCTCGGCAGGGGCAGCAGCAGCCAGTGCGGGAGCCGCGCCCTCCGGCTTGGCCGGCACATAGCTTCTGTAGACCGTGATGTGGAAGCAGGATTGACGGAACTCCTCTTCGACGTCGATCTTGCCGGCGTTCTGGAGCGCCAACAGACGGCTGCGCATCCAGGTAATCTCTGGGCGGCTTAGACCCTGCTTGGCAATGTCGATGGTCGCGCCGGTCAGGTGCGGACTGGCGATGTCGCCCTCCGCAGAAGCAGCATTGCCGTTGATTCTCTCCAGTTGTTTCTGGTACTCGACGGTGCGGACCGCGGAGGTAACCAGAAGTGGAGTGCGAAATTGAGTCGCATGGGCGCGGGACAGGTCAGAGAGAAAGGTTGCCGTCCAAGGCCGGCAATAGCGCCGGTTTTCGGGCAGGCTGTTGTTGACCGAGAGCACAGCCGAAACTGGAACCGGCACCAGCATTCCGCTCGCGATGCGGTCGTTCAAATCGTCGTCGTCCTCGATCCGCTCCAGACCGTCGGCATCCTCGGACTTTTCGTTTTGCCGCACCAAAGACTCGCGAGAGCCGCGCAACGGAGAGGCGGTCAACACGTGAGATTTGTGAATCGAAGCCGACTCGACCGCCGGAGACGCAGCTACCGGGGACTCGGAGTTGGGTTCGGCGGCAATGTCAGTCTCGAGCGAGGCGTGGGACCTGACAACCGGTGAGGCCTTGCGCCAGTGGTGAAAGCCAAAGGTGTGCGTAGCGGAGGTCCGGCGCAAGCTTCCCCGCTCTGGGGCACGCCGCGCCGAATGCAATGCTTTTTTGTGGGAAGCGGTCGAGGCAGCGCTCACTCGCGGCTTTTTCGAGCCGTAGGCTGCGCTCCCGAAGAGGAAGGCCGCGATCACGAAGATGATTACGGTTCGCCGCATAGTGGGGTCCGCGGAGAAACCAGAGCAATCTCAGTGTAGGCCAATCCCGCTTTCGCTCCTAGTACCGGCGCGGGTGCGTCTGGGTCCGATAATTAGACGCGCGCCGGCGCGATTCGCAACCCGCTGCAGGGCCTTGGCCCCACCTTTTACAATGAGGCGTCCATCCTGTGCAAGGAGCTTGAACCCGCCGTGACGATTGGAAAGAAGAAGATCTGGCTCGTTGTCTCCACTCTGATTCTCATTCAGGCGCTTCAAATGGCCTTCGTCGTTCATCGCGAGTCGCTGACCTTTGATGAGGACGATCACATGTTTGCGGGCTACATGATGTTCCATACCGGCGACTACGGCCTGAACCCGGAGCATCCACCACTGGTCAAGATGCTGGCCGCGCTGCCCATTCTGGGCGAGAATCTCTGGGTTCCGCCGCTGCAGAATCGCAACTTCAAGACTGAAGCGTACCTTGACGGTCGCGACTGGCTGGCCCGCAACGACGGCGCAAGCCAGAGGCTCGTCTTCCGCATGAGGCTGGCGGCCGGTCTTTTGGCGATCGGGCTTTCGCTGATGGTCTTCTTTGCCGCTCGCGAATGGTTTGGCGATGTGGCCGGGCTGGTGGCGCTGGTGCTGGTCACCTTCGATCCGAATATTCTGGGCCACTCGGCTCTGGTCACCACCGACATTGGCGTCTCGCTCTTTTTTCTGGCCAGCATTTACGGCTTCTATCGCTACGTGAAGCAGCCTTCGCTCACGCGGTTGCTCCTGGCCGGCGTGGCGTCAGGTCTTTTGCTGGCCACCAAGCACTCCGGAATCCTGCTGGCGCCGATGTTGATTCTTCTGATCATTTGGGAAGTCGCCCTTGCGCCGAAGGACACGCGTGCCCGGCTTGCGCTGCGTCTCTCAGGAGCATTCGCAGCCATCGTCGTGGTTGGCGTCGTGGTGCTGTGGGCCTTCTACGGATTCCGCTATGCGGCGCGGCCCACAGGTCTTTCGCTGAGTACATCGCTAGCCGATTACGCCGCGCCACTGAGCCACTTCAACTCGACTGCGGTGATGGCCATCGCGCACCTGCGTTTGTTGCCCGAGTCCTACCTCATGGGTCTCGTGGATGTGAAGCGCATGGCCGAGTTCTATCCCACCTTCGCCTTCGGCACGGTTTACGCGCACGGGCAGTGGTGGTATTTTCCCGCGGTCATTCTGATCAAGACCACGCTTGGCCTGCTTGCGCTGGTGGCGGCCGCCTTTTTTGCCATCTTCACCGGACGCCTGCGCAAGGGCCGCGAACTGGCTTTCATTCTGATCCCTGCGGGCTTCTATCTCGCGGTCGCCATCCAGGCGGGAATCGACATCGGCGCACGTCACATTCTGCCGGTCTACGCGCTTTTGTTCATTCTGGCCGCCGGAGGCATCGTGGCCTTGGCCGCCGGAAGCAAGCGCTGGGCCTATGCCGGCGCGGCGCTCGTCGTGGCCCACATCGTTTCCGCGCTTCTGGTTTTTCCCAACTACATCGCTTACGCCAACGAGGCATGGGGCGGGCCGAAGAACGCCCACAACCTGCTCAGCGACGCCAACGTCGATTGGGCGCAGCAACTGATTCAAGTCAAGCAGTGGCAAGACCGCCATCCCGGCCAGGAGTGCTGGTTTGCTTACTTCGCGCGCCCCGAAATCGACCCGGCGGTTTACGGGATCCGCTGCCACGCCATGCCCACCATCGACACCTATTGGCTGGGCGGGTCGGACATTGTTCCCAAGGTCATCAACGGCTACGTGCTGATCAGCGCCGGCGACCTGAGCGGCTGCGAGTGGCCCAGCGGCCGCATGAGCCCCTATGCCGTCTTTCAGCCGCTCAAGCCTGAAGAGGTGATCGACTACAGCGTATTCGTCTATCACGGCAGCTTCCAGGTCGATCAGGCCGCCGCCCTCAGCCGGGCGCTGAACGCTTACTCGCTCGAAGCCCACGGCAAGCTGCCCGATGCTCTGGCGCTGGCCCGCGAGTCAGTGAGCATAGACCCCGCCGACATCATGAGCCAGACCGCCCTGGGTGACATTGCCGCGAGAATGGGCCAGAAGGACGAAGCGCGCAATGCCTGGCAGGCCGCCATTGCCTCTGCAAAGCGGCTGGAGCCCGAGGCGCAAGTCAGCTATATCCCGGATCTGGAAACTAAGCTGAAGAAGTTGTAAACAAAGATGTCTGGGCTGATCAATTTCGTGCGTGATACTGCCTACCGAAGTTTTCGCCCAGAAAACCCGCCATAGAATCCACCTCCCTCGAGGTGGATTCCGTGGGCTGACCGTGTTGCCGCCCGGCGGAGGGCATGATCTACTATGACGTCATCCTTTAGCGAGTCATTGCAGAAGGAGTGGAATACGTCTGTCCGCTACCTGATCTGTCATTCGATCCGGATTCGGTCGTCGATGCAATGTCTTGAGCGCCGGTCTCTTTCAGTGAAACCTTGGCGACATCAATCTGGTCTGAGGTATCGCAGTGCACTGAAAGCAGGATGCCGCCGCCTTTGACGGCTCCCTCATATCGCTTGGCCTCGTATTCCGGAATACCCAGCCCAACCAGCGCGCCGACAATGCCTCCAACTGCGCCGCCGACTCCAAGCCCTGCGAGCGCGGCCATGATTGGACCCGCGGCGATCAGCGGGCCGACTCCGGGGATAGCGAGAGCTCCAATTCCCGCCAAAAGACCGAGGGTGCCCCCGACCACTCCTCCAGTGGCCGCTCCGGTGGTCGTTCCTTCCGGGGCTTTGGTGCTCTTTTCATGGGCAAAGGCTCTCGTACTTTCGTCGTCCGGGAGCAGCACTGAGATCGCCGAGTTGGGAAACCCCTGGGCGATAAGGTGATCGACTGCCGCTTCGGCAATCGGAACCGTTTTATAAATTCCGAACACGGCAACATTTTTGTTCGCCATTTGAAACTCCTATGGATCGCCGAGAGAAACCGGCGCGGTTGAATGATGGATGATGACCAGTCCGGGACCAATGATGGCTAGCCCGGGGGTGACTATTCCTTAACTGTCAATTCATTGCTTATGTTTTCTGTGGGGACGACACTCGTAGCATCGGTCAGCACCTGTTGCTTCTCATCCTCGGACTTGACCGGCCCTTTCAAGGTCACCTGCCCGCCGCGAGTAATGATCTTCACGTTGTGGGCATAAGTGGAAAGGTTCTTGTCTGCGATGATGGCCTTCCGGATCTTTGCGGTCGTGAGCCGATCCGTCTTGGCGTTGGCTTGATCGTCAGCGGTCGTTGACTGCGCTTTGTTTTGTGCAGAATTATCGGGTTCCTGGCCGCGAGCCGGAAGATATCCCAGAGAGCAAGTGAGCACGACAACAGCAGACACCTTCATGAGAGTGCGCGAGATGGTATTCATGGATGACCTCGTCATTGGGGGAGGGCAAAACCTTGTGCCGGAATGTCAAAGCCCCGGCCCCAGGCAACTAGGATGGGGCGCACTCGACCCTGGTTGCCTGGGGCGAGCAAATCGAACTTGGATTCGTGGCAATGTGAGGTTTTCGTCGCCCTGAGCCAGTTTTTGCTGGTCAGCGAATTGGGGCCAGAAGGACGACGCGCGCAGGGCCTGGCAAGCCGCCATCGCCTCCGCAAGGCGGCTGGAACCGGAGGCCCAGGTCAGCTACATCACCGATCTGGAGGCCAAGCTGAAGAGGCTGTGAAGTGAGGGGATGCCGTGGCAGCTAGTTCAGCGACTGATAGCCGCAGACGGAAGTGTGCAGTCCTCGAATAGGCGGCAACTCAGGCGCTAGCCAGTCGGTGACAGGCGCTGAGGTCTGCGCTATGATCGCGGAGGGCTAGGGTCATAAGTCCTGCTTCCCTGCTACTCTTAGGCCGAGGTCTTCCATGGCAAACGACGATCTGTCCCTCGTGGTAAAGCAGCGCGACTATTCAGACATCGCCAAGTTACAAGATGCAGGCATCCTCGCCGACTTTCTGGCGCAGCCTCTCACGTTCATCGCAGAGACTATCACCGGCGCTCTCGCCGTCGGAAAGACCGGCGCGATGGTAGCGGGCGGCAGGATAGTTCAGGCTCTCCTGAAAGGAATGCTGTTCAAGCAGTGGGCCGAGGAGTTTCGCAAACTTCGAGACGCCGGTCGCATCCCGGACGATTTCGCCGATTCAA
Source organism: Occallatibacter sp. (assembly GCA_050015115.1). Classification (GTDB taxonomy): domain Bacteria; phylum Acidobacteriota; class Terriglobia; order Terriglobales; family Acidobacteriaceae; genus Telmatobacter. Next base: position 35,576 of record JBEKCA010000029.1, on the reverse strand, counting down.
GGTATGGCTTTCAGACCTGGGTTGAATTGATGAGCGTCATTGATGAGGAGTCTCCAGATACGGACCGCCTTGAGGCGCTAAAGGCGATGTTTTACGCGGTGAATAAGGCCAAGACATCGGATAAGGAGCGTATTGTGGAATACCAACTCTGGCAGATCGCGAAGAGTCTGAAGTCAGGGGAGTTAATGCTGCTGAGGTCGATTCACGAATACCATGCGCCAACCTCCAGTTATCACGAATGGGCCGACCATATGGCGAAGGTGTCAGGCTTCGAAATCCAGGAACTCTTGGAGCTTCACGAGAAACGCTTGGTAGAGATGTTACTTGTCTCTCCGCGCTTTCAGGGCAAGTCGGAAATGGTGTTCGGCCCTTTGAACGGTATCAACCCCAAAAATAACCGGCTAACGCGACTAGGTGTTAGGTTTTGCAGGAACATTGAGACGTATAGAATCGATCTCCGATCCGCTGACGGGTCACAGTCGAATTGATCGAAATTGCCGCTGCGGCCTGAGGCTACCTCGATTCAATCGGCGGCGGCCGGCTGACCGGAACTTGGACCACAACCTGCCAACTCGGTGGCTGTTCCCCTATCGCTGCCATCTGCTACACTCGCTGCAACCTCCTCCAATGCTATTCAAGGCTCACAGTGCCGCTGTGTATGGGATCGACGCCAACCTCATCGACGTCGAAGTGGACTATAGCGGCGTGGTCGCGGAGAAGGATGTCTTTCATACCGTTGGCCTGCCTGATGCCGCGGTGCGCGAGAGCCGCGACCGGGTGCGGGCCGCAATCAAGAACTCCGGCTATCTGATTCCTCCGACACACATCACCATCAACCTGGCCCCTGCCGATCTGAAAAAGGAGGGCTCGGGCTTTGACCTGCCCATCGCTGTCGGCATTCTGGGCGCGTACGGGGCGCTGCACACCAACGACCTGAGCCAGTTTTTGCTGGTCGGCGAGCTCGGCCTCGACGGCGCTATGCGCGCGGTGCCGGGAATGCTGCCGGTGGCGATTCTCGCGCGGGAAAAGAACATTCCCAACCTGATCTTGCCCGCCGCGAATGCCGCCGAGGCCGCGGTGGTCGAGGGGGTCAACGTCTATCCCGCCTCGTCGCTGCTCGACGTTCTTGAGTTGCTCAATACGATGGTTGTGGGTGTGATTCAGCGCGAACCTTATCGCGTTTCGACCGAGGCGCTGCTGGGCGAGCTGCAGCACTTTGCCGTGGACTTCAAGGATGTGCGCGGCCAGCAGACGGCCAAGCGGGCACTGGAGGTGGCTGCGGCGGGCAGCCACAACATTCTCATGATCGGGCCACCGGGCTCGGGCAAGACGATGTTGGCCAAGCGACTGCCCTCGATTCTGGCTCCGCTCAGTTTTGAAGAGGCGCTGGAAACGACCAAGATTCACTCGGTCGCCGGTGTGCTGGACGCCGCCGCCGGACTGGTGACACAGAGGCCGTTCAGGTCGCCGCACCATACAATCTCAGACGCGGGCCTGATCGGCGGCGGCATCGTTCCCCGCCCCGGCGAAGTCTCGCTCGCGCACAATGGCCTGCTGTTTTTGGACGAGCTGCCGGAGTTTCCCCGCAACGTGCTTGAAGTAATGCGCCAGCCCCTCGAAGACCACGCTGTGACTATCGCGCGGGCCTCGATGTCGCTGAGCTTTCCGGCGCGCTTCATGCTGGCGGCGGCGATGAATCCATGTCCTTGTGGATACTTCAACGACAAATCGCGCGAATGCATGTGTACGCCGCCCATGATTCAGCGCTATATCTCCAAGATCTCCGGCCCGCTTCTCGACCGCATCGATATTCACATCGAGGTACCGGCGGTGAAGTACAAGGAACTGCGCGGCGGGGCGGCGGCGGAGGGCTCGGCCGAGATTCGCGCCCGCGTGCTGGCCGCCCGCGAACGCCAGCGCCAGCGCTTTCACAAGCACGGCGAGAAGATCTACGCCAACGCCCAGATGACTACGCGCCAGATCCGCGCCTACTGCGAACTGGGCGCTGACGCCGAGCGGCTTCTCGAGCGAGCAATGCAGCAGCAGGGATTGACCGCCCGCGCCCACGATCGCATCCTCAAAGTCGCCCGGACGATTGCCGATCTGGAGGGCGCCGAGCAGTTGGCGGTGACCCACCTGGCCGAGGCCATCCAATACCGGACCCTCGACCGCAGCTATTGGGCATGAAAAAGCAGCGGGCAGGGAACAGGGAATAGGAAAATGCGGCAACCCGCCCCGACGGTCAGCGGGTGTAACTAGTCAGGTTCCGCAAGGCGCTGCTCGTGGTCAATTATGTACAAGGTCCACGCGAAAACGATTACATTCTCGCACCGGTCTATTTTTCTATCATGTTTAATATGAATAATATAACAAACAGATTGGAGATGGATTTTCAGTCTCCCAACCGGGAGCGGAAAATCCCAAAAAAACTATTGACCTAAGTGCCATCTCGTTATACATTCATTGAAGCCATCCACAAAAGGCAGATTGCAGAGTGCGAATCTGTGCTCATCTGTCGTTTTTCCGCATCATATTGAGCTGTAGCTCTTCGTTTGATGACCCGGTGTCGTTGATTGCTACCGGAACGGGAATGCAGAATGGGTGGTCCCCCAGGCGGAACCCTGTATCCCCGATACGGCATCATGCCTGTTTCACAATGTGCGAAAGTGCGTCATGATTCTGAACTTCAAGCTCACTTCGCGCGTCTAAAACTCGGGAGTGGTAATTTTGGGGCGGTCCGCATCGTGCTGGCTTCCCTTGCCGCACTGCCGGCGCCGGTTGAGTTCCGGCTAGCAGAGATCTTTTGAAGGAGGAACTCGATATGCGTTCCAATCTGGTTTTTGGAGCTCTTTCTCATGTCTCCAACCGCTATCAATTGTGTCAGTTGGCAAGCAAGGCAACCCGCAAGCTGCACAAGCCGAACACACGGCTGCAGGATACGACGAATGAAGTCCTGGGCCGTTTTCAGTACACCAACCCCGGCACCCTGGCGCCCGTGATGGCACCCGCGGAACAGCCGGTTGAAACCCGCCGCGCCGCTTAACCGCACCCCTGGGGGTATAGTTAAGTCAGGTAATTCTTTCAAACGGCTTCCGTTCAGGCAGTTACGCGTCCCGATTTTCGATGCCCCACTAGACTAAGTGCGAGGCTTCTAAAACGTGGCGCAGGCCGGCCGCAGGCTTTTGGACTCCCGCCCGCACCTTTCCCGGAGCACTTCCCCCTTCCGGACCCTCCCACTCCCATCCTCCCTATTTGCAGGTGAATATGACCATCGCAGAACTTAAAGAAAAAAACATCACTGAACTGAGCCGCATCGCGCGCACCCTGGAGATCCAGGGCACCAGCGGCCTTCGCAAGCAGGATCTGATCTTCAAGATCCTCCAGGCACAAAGCGAAAAAGAGGGCCACATCTTTGCCGAAGGCGTGCTTGAGATTTTGCCCGACGGCTACGGCTTTCTTCGCTCGCCCGACTACAACTACCTGCCCGGCCCCGACGATATTTATGTCTCTCCCTCGCAGATCCGAAAGTTCGATCTGAAGACCGGCGACTCGATCTCGGGCAATGTCCGCCCGCCGCACGAGGGCGAGAAGTACTTTGCCCTGGTCAAGATCGAGGCCATCAACTTCGAGTCGCCCGAGGAGACGCGCAACAAGATTCTCTTCGATAATCTGACTCCGCTCTATCCCCAGGACCGCATCAAGCTGGAGACGGTCCGCGAGGCCGTCAGCGGCCGGGTGATGGACCTGCTGACCCCGGTTGGCAGAGGTCAGCGCGGCCTGATTGTCGCCCCGCCCCGCACCGGCAAGACCATGCTTTTGCAGGCGCTGGCCAACTCCATCTCGACGAACCACCCCGACGTTGTTCTCATCGTCCTGCTGATTGACGAGCGGCCCGAGGAAGTCACCGACATGCAGCGGTCCGTAAAAGGTGAAGTGATAAGCTCCACTTTTGACGAACCGGCTGCCCGCCACGTGCAGGTCGCCGAAATGGTCATCGAAAAGGCCAAGCGGCTTGTCGAGCACAAGCGCGATGTTGTCATTCTGCTGGACTCGATTACGCGTCTGGCGCGCGCCTACAACACCATCGTGCCCCCATCGGGTAAAGTGCTCTCAGGCGGCGTCGATTCCAACGCCCTGCAGCGGCCCAAGCGGTTCTTCGGCGCGGCGAGAAACATCGAAGAGGGCGGGTCTTTGACCATCATCTCCACTGCGCTGATCGATACCGGCTCGCGCATGGATGAAGTCATCTTTGAAGAGTTCAAGGGCACCGGCAACATGGAAATCATTCTGGACCGCAAGCTGGTGGACAAGCGCGTCTTCCCGGCCATCGACATCCAGCGCTCCGGCACCCGCAAGGAAGAGTTGCTCATTCCCAAGGAAGACCTGCAGCGCATCTGGATCTTGCGCAAGGTGCTCAATCCGCTATCGCCTGTCGAGGCGATGGAGTTGCTGATCAGTCGCTTGGAAAAGGTCCGCAACAACGCCGAGTTCCTGGCGAATATGAACCAGCTGTGAGCCAGCGGCGGTGAAGCCGAATGCTTTCGGCTCTTCCCCGCCAGAAAAAAAAGGGCGCGGCGAAGGCCGTGCCCTTTTCAGTTGGTTCAATGCGATTGGCGTTTCAGGCCAGCTTTTTGCGGATCGCCCCTGCTAGGCCAACGAGTCCGCTGCCCAGCAGCAGCAAACTGGAGGGTTCGGGCGTTGCAGCTCCATCGGGAGATGCCGTGAAAGTGCCATCTGTGGCGTCGCGAAAGTCCAAAGCGCCCAGAGTGGTGCCGACCGCGCCCTGCGAATCCCCGACGGACCCAGCAACGAAGATCGGCCCGATATCAGTTCCAAAGTCATAAGTAGAGAATGTGTCGTCATCGATATCCAGGAAGTCGGTGCCACCACGGGAGTAGTCACTGATGCCGGCGATGCTGTTGCCTTGATTGACGAAGAGGTCAATGGCGTCGGTAAAGGTTCCGGAACCCACGCCGGAGATGGAGAGTGTACCGGATGTGGGATAGATCACATATACCCCGGATTCGATCTGCACCTCGGGAGCGTCTGACGAAGCCGTAAAGGTCATCAGCGCGTCGGTAAAGGAGGTGCTGCCCAAAGTACCGCTTGCCGTTGCACTCAGTGTGTAAATCTCGGCGCTCAACGGAGCCGTAACGGCCATCACCAGGAAAAACGCTGGCGCAACGGTAAAGAAAAACTTTGAATTCAGACGCATAAGCACCTTTCAAGAGAGTCGTGATTCCAAGCAACGATCCGAGCGAAAATGCGCCGAGTACCTTAACGTGTAAGGAAGCAATCCGAAGGCCAAATTCAAGGCGATTTTTCAGGCGCTGCCATTGGGAATAATCCATTACAAACAAACATCTTACACTGAAAATACCGGACGAATGTGCCCGTTAGCCGAACGACATAAATGCAATCTTTTGCATTTAAAAGGAGGAAACGCTTTCCAGAGAGTCCGACTTCGTCAGGCACCACTTGCCACGGAAAAAAGCGCACGCGTTCTTCCCTGTCCAGAGTTGCGCTGGTAAGATAAAGGAATCGTGGGGCTGTAGCTCAGCTGGGAGAGCGCCTCGTTCGCAACGAGGAGGCCAGCGGTTCGATCCCGCTCAGCTCCACCAAACCTTCCGCGACATCCCTACTTTGTCAGCCCCAGAGCCTCGACCGTTGACGGATCAGGCCTGTCGGGTCTTCCGTCTTCCTCAATCGCCACGCCAAATTCATGGTGATAGTCCCACATCGCCCAACCGATGCCGCCGGTCTCCAGAGCGGTACGCACATCGTGGATCCACGCATTGCGCGAGACCGGATCGGCAACCCGCCGGTACACGCCGAATTCGTTACAGATCAGCGGCACGTGGTTGGCCTGCCCCCAGGCTGCGGCCTCGTCGATCAATAACTGAATCCGATGCGCGTCCCAGTGGTCCAGCCAATAGAGCTCGACCTGATAGCGTCCCACTGCGTCGGGAATCTGAGCGATCAACTCCTTCATCGAGCTTTCCGTGGGCGGATAGGGAATGCCGTGCTCGTAGATCCACCAGTTCGGGCCCCAGGACGCTCCTTGGTGGGTGAACTCGTGAGGGTCATAGAAATGGAAGTTGTAGATAACATTGCCGTCGGGTAATGGATGCTGCGCGAGAAGATCCCGAATATCGGACCAGTTGCCACCGGTGGCGATGATGGTGTATTTCGGCGCAGATTCGCGAATCGCCGCCGCGACGCGAGCCTGGATGCCGGCCCAGCGGTAAGGGTCGGTCTCCTCCGGCTCATTCATAATCTCGAAGAAGACACGCTCGGGATCGCGATTGGCATAGTGCGCGGCCAGCATGCGCCAAAGCCCGGCCAGCCGGTCGACGGCCTCGTCGCTGATGCGCAATTGATACTTATAAGGTTCCTCCGGGTGCAGGTCGATCTGGACGGCGAGGCCGTCGGCCAGAATGGTATCCACGGCATGATCGAGCCGGCTCATGAACTCGGAGTTGTGTCCAAGCGGGGTCGATAGCGCCGCTTCGAGCGGCGTCGCATCAACGCTGAGGCGCACATTGTCAAAGCCCATCTTCGCGATCAGCGCCAGATCATCGTCGGTCGTCTCGCTGTCGAGGTGATTGGCCGAGTAGTCTGGCGCATGTTGCGAAAACCAGTGAGAGACATTAATGCCGCGCTTGAGGTGCCTGGCGCGCGCGTAGGCCTTTTGCACGTCAGCCGAGCGATCTTGAGATTGTGTTGCGTCTTGGCCGGACCCAAGACTCGGGATCACGAAAAGCAATAAAAAGAAACGCGGCAGGAAGCGCATGAGAGGAACTCCTGATGAACAAAACCGATCGAGATTCGAGGTTTGCAATGCTCTTGTCAATGGCTCCAGGGCACGGATTCTCGACTCGACAAAGATACCACGCGGAATCCGCTGAGCGTGCCAAGCGGATCCTTGCATGGGCACCGCAAAATCGACTTGTCCTGCGGGAGTCGGCTGCCACAAACAGGCGGGACCGGCGCAAACACACGTGACCTCGCCGATATACATTCGCGGGCTGGATGAGTTAACATTTTCGCTTATGACAATCGGAAAAACACCTCCTGCCAAACTGGGTTTTCCTTTGGGCGCTCTCTGCCTGTTGCCAATGATGCTCTGCTGCACCCTGACCGCTTTCTCTCAGGCGCCAGTGCCCGATTCGCCCGCGATTGAGGCCAAGGCTCACGCACTGGCGGCCAAGCTCACGCTCGAAGAGAAGATCAAACTGATCGGCGGCACCGACTATATGTACTCCAATGCGGAGCCCTCCATCGGCCTGCCGCGCCTCAAGATGTCCGACGCCTCGGTGGGCGTGCGCACCTGGGGGCCGGCAACGGCCTATGCCGGTGGAGTATCGCTGGCCGCCACATGGGATAAGGAATTTGCTCGCAGGCTGGGCGAGAGCCTTGCCCGCGATGCCCGCGCCCGCGGCGTCAACTTCGTTCTCGGCCCTGGCGTCAACATCGCCCGCTCGCCGCTGAACGGCCGCAATTTTGAGTACCTCTCGGAAGATCCGTTTCTAAACTCGGTCCTGGCGGTCTCTTACATCGAAGGCATGCAGTCCAGAGGTGTCGTCGCCACCGTCAAGCATTACGCCCTCAATAATCAGGAGTACAACCGGCACAACGCCAGCTCCGACGCGGATGAGCGGACAATGCGCGAGATCTATTTTCCGGCCTTCGAGGCTGCCGTCACCCAGGGCCACGTGGACGCGGTGATGAACTCCTATAACTTGGTCGATGGCGTTCATGCTACTCAGAACGAATTCCTCAACCTCAAGGTGCTGAAGGGTGATTGGGGCTTCCAGGGCATTCTGATGTCAGACTGGGACGCGACCTATGACGGCGTGGCGGCTGCCAACGGCGGTCTGGACCTGGAGATGCCCAGCCCACGCTTCATGAATGTCAAGACCTTGGTGGCCGCTGTCAAGGATGGTTCGGTGAAGGAGTCCACCATCGACGACAAAGTGGTGCGGCTACTGCGGACAGCGCTCCGCTATGGTTTCATGGACCGCCCGCAATTCGATCCTGCCGATTCTACCTATTCATTTTTGAGCGACGCGACGGCGCTTGACGGCGCACGTGAGAGCATCACTCTGCTGAAAAACGAAGGCCGCATCCTGCCGCTCGATCTGGCCAAGGTGAAGACCATCGCCGTGATCGGACCCAATGCCTGGCCGGCAGTCACGGGCGGCGGCGGCTCCTCTGAGGTTCAGACGTTCGATTCTGTCAGCGTTCTGGCCGGGATCGCCAAACTGGCGGGTCCCAGCGTCAATGTGCTCTATGACCGTGGAATTCCGGAGCTCAACGACATCTTCCATCGGAGTCGATGGGAAGGCGGCATCCAGATGGCCACCTATCCCAGCAACGACTTCACCGGGACGCCTGAGACCGTCACCCCGGCGAATCTCGATGGCTTCAAACCAGACTGGGATGGGCCGGCCGACAAGTCTCCGCGCAGCATTCGATACACCACGGCGTTCAAAGCGGATAAGACGGGAAAATATCTTATTCTGGTCGCCTCCGGAGGCCGTGATAGCTACAAAGTGCTGGTAGATGGCAACGAGTTGCTGGCTCAGCCCCGCGCTGAAGGCCAGAACCCGAAGTATGCTTCCATCGATCTGAATGCCGGCCAAACGGTCAAAGTAGTGGCCGAATACATTCCTGGTTTCGCCGGCAGCCGCTTTGGACTGGGCATGGTGCTGGAATCGGATTTGATCTCGGATAACGCCAAAAAGTTCGCCGCCGCCGCCGATGTCGTGGTTGTGGCCACCGGCTTCACCCCCCGCACCGAGAGCGAAGGCCAGGACCGCGCTTTTGTGCTGCCCGTGGGTCAGGATGCGCTGATCGACGCCATGACCAATATCAATCCCCGCACCATTGTCACCCTCACGGGCGGCGTGGGCTCCGATACTCGCCGCTGGCTCGCGCACACTCCCGCTCTGCTCCAGATTTACTATCCTGGCCAAGAGGGCGGCACCGCCGTCGCCGAGGTGCTCTTTGGCAAGCAAAACCCCGAGGGCAAGCTGCCGGTGAGCTTCGACCGCAGTTGGGAAGAGAGCCCATCCGCACCGTTCTACTATCCCGTCAAGGGCGCGGATACAAAGCTGCATGTGGAGGAAAACAACAAGCCACCGGTCGACTATGTGATTCCTCACGTGAAGTATGGCGACCGCCTGATGGTTGGTTATCGCTACTGGACCACCACCGGAAAGCACCCGCTGTTTCCCTTTGGCTTTGGGCTTAGCTACACCAGCTTCAGCTTCGCCAACTTGCAGGTTCCCGCAAAGGCAACCTCCGGCGCAACAGTTCAGGTCGGCTTCGACGTGACCAATACGGGCAGCGTCGCTGGGGCTGAAGTAGCCCAGCTCTATGTCTCCGACCCATCGACCAAGGTCAGCCGCCCTGAGCGCGAACTGAAGGGCTTTGAAAAAGTCCGGCTGGCTCCCGGCGAGACAAAGCATGTGACCATCAATCTCGATGCGCGGTCCTTCAGTTATTGGGATACGGCGGCCCACAAGTGGACCATCGATCCCGGCAAGTTTGTGGTTCGCGTTGGCGATTCGAGCGAAAACACTCCCCTCAACGCGGATCTTACGCTGAACTAGAGATGGCAGCACAGGCCTTCGGGCATCCCATCCTTCGCGCACTTTGCGAAGGATGGGATGCCAACGATAAGATTCCGACGGGAGAGATCTCATGCGCATTGGAGTCTTCACGCCGCTGCTCTCGCAGCTTCCGCTCGCCTCCGTTCTCGACAAGCTCAAGACCCTCGGCATCAACACTGTCGAACTGGGTACGGGCAACTACCCCGGCGATGCGCATTGCAAGCTCGCGATGCTCGACGACGACGGCGTTCTGGCTGAATTCCAAAAGCTGCTGGACGATCATGGCGCATCGATCAGCGCGCTCAGTTGTCACGGCAACGCGCTGCATCCCGATAAGGCCCGCGCGCAGCACGATCGCGAGGTAAGCCGCAAGACCATCCTGCTCGCAGAAGAGCTCGGCATTCCGGTAGTGGTCGATTTTTCCGGCTGTCCCGGCGACTCCCCCAGTTCGACGGCTCCGAACTGGGTCACCTGTCCATGGCCGTCTGATTTTCTTAACGTTCTCGACTGGCAATGGAACGAGGTGGTCGCGCCTTACTGGATCGAGCACGGCAAGTTTGCCGCCGACCATGGCGTAAAGATCGCCATCGAGATGCATCCGGGCTTCGTTGTTTATAGTCCTGAAACAATGCTCCGGCTACGCGCAATCGCCGGGCCCAGCGTTGGCGCGAACCTCGATCCGAGTCATTTGTTTTGGCAGGGCATCGACCCCATCGCCGCGATTCGCGTCCTGGGCGACGCCATTTTCTACGTGCACGCCAAGGACACGCAAATTTATCAAGCCAATCTGCCCCGCACCGGAGTGCTCGACACCAAGCCCTACACCGACGAACGCAATCGCGGATGGATCTTCCGGACGTGTGGATACGGGCACGGTGCCGAATGGTGGGCCGACTTCATTTCCACGCTTCGCATCTACGGCTACGACTACGTACTCTCGATCGAACATGAAGACAGTCTGCTTGCGCCTGAGGAAGGCCTGACCAAGGCAGCCAACTTCCTCAACGGCATCGTGATTCGCGAAAAGCCCAGCGCCGCTTGGTGGGTCTGAACAAGAATTCAGTAGCCATGTTCTTATCGAAGGGTACGGGCTTTGCAAGACGCTGATCCCGCTGATGTTTTTTGAAAGGGCACGACTTCAGTCGTGCCGAAGTGCCTAACCAATTGACCCGGGCTTTAGCCCCTGAGGGAAAGCCGGTTTCACAAAACAAACTCGCTCCGCGCAAAGAAGCCACACAATGAAATCAATCAAGACCGCAATCTTCGGCACCGGATTTATGGGCCGCGTGCATCTCGATGCTCTGCGGCGGTTGGAGAATGTTGAGGTCGTGGCCATCGCCGCCACAAATCAGGAATCGGCTCGCCGTCTGGGCGCTGGCTTCGGCATATCCACTTTCACAGCCGACTACCGCGAGATCCTGCGCGACCCAACCGTCGATGCGGTCCACATCCTCACACCCAATGCGCTTCATTATGAGATGGCCAGGGCCGCGCTCGAAGCGGGCAAGCATGTGGCCTGCGAAAAGCCTCTTGCCATTACCGTCGAAGAGGCCGAGGAACTTGCTGCACTCGCAGCGAAAAAAGGCCTGCGCAACTGCGTCTGCCACAATCTGCGCTTCTATCCCATGGTGCAACAGTTGCGCCGCATGAGAGAGGCCGGCGAACTGGGTGAGATTCTCTCCGTCCAGGGCGGCTACTCGCAGGATTGGCTCCTTTACGACACGGACTGGAACTGGCGCATTGACGCGAAATCCGCCGGACCCTCGCGCTGCCTCGCCGACATCGGGTCGCATTGGTTTGATATGGCCGAGCACCTCACAGGCTTGCGTGTCTCCTCGCTGGTCGCCGATCTCCAGACCTTTCACCCCACGCGCAAGCAGCCGAAACACTCGGTCGAGAGCTTCGCCAATAAGCTGCTCGGCCCTGAAGACTATGTCGAGCGTGCAGTGGAGACAGAGGACTTCGGCTCAGTCATCTTTCACATGGACGATGGGCATATGGGTTCGCGCGTGCGCGGCGCGATGGTCGTGAGCCAAGCGTCCGCAGGCCGAAAAAACCGGCTCTCCATTGAGATCTATGGCAGCAAGGCCGGAGCAGCGTGGGATCAGGAGCGGCCCAACGAACTCTGGATCGGCCACCGCGACACGAGCAACGAGATCATCATCAAAGACCCAGCGCTGCTCAAAGCCGAAGCGCGCAGCTATGCCGATCTTCCCGGAGGCCATGCCGAGGGCTACGGCGACAGCCACAAACAGTTAATGCGCCGCTTCTATGCGTCGATCGCCGATTCCAGCATTGCTCCCGAATATCCGCAGTTCGCCGACGGCCTGCGGCAACTCATCATTCTGAGAGCTGAACTCGAAAGCCATCGAGCGCGCGGCTGGATCGACGTACCCGAACACTAATCCGGCACGTGAAAGAAAGGTCGCCCTATGTTGATCTTCGCCGCCATCGTCGCCATCTTCGTTTACGGAATGATTGCCGCAATGCTGGGCACGATCCTGCCCAACCTGTCGGATCGTTTCGAGCTCACGCCCACGCAGAATGGCACAATCGCCTTCGCACAGGCGCTGGGCCTGATCATAGCCTCGGTCGCCGTCGGCCCGCTGCTCGATAGCGAAGGTAAAAAGATCGGCTTGATTCTCGGTCTTGCTCTCATTGCCATCGCGCTCTATGTCTTGCCGCGTTCGCCCGGCTTCCGCAGTATTCTCTTCCTTTTGTTCTTGCTTGGAGTGGGCGGCGGCATTGTGGTCACAGGCGCCAACGCGCTAGCCAGCGATGCAGGCGGAGCGCATCGCGCGACAGCATTGAATCTGGTCAACCTCTTCTTCGGACTGGGCGGTTTAACGACTCCCTTCATCTCCGCCAATCTCTTCAAGAGCAACTGGGTGCGCCTGTGTTACACCGTCGCAACGCTCACCGTCATCGCGGTCGCGGTTCAAGCCGCTACCACTATGCCGCCACCCAGCGGCGACGCGCGCTTCCTCTTCGCCGATGCGGGACCCGTCCTCGGCCAGCCGCTGCTCTTTTTACTTGGGCTCTTCCTCTTCCTCTACATCACCTGCGAAGTGGGCGTGTGGAACTGGCTGCCGCGCCACCTTATCGCTCAGGGCATTCCGGAATCGCGCGCGCTCAACATCCTCTCACTGGGATTTGCGCTCGGCCTGCTCATCGGCCGCGTCGGCGTATCGCCGATTCTGATGAGCGTCTCGCCGGTCGATGTAACTTTGGTCGCATCGGTCGCGATGGCCGTGAGCACTTATCTGATGCTGCGCACCAGCAAGCCGATTACTGCCGCGATCCTGGTCTTCATCGCCGGAGTCTCCATGGCTCCAGTCTTTCCAACAACGCTGGCCATCGTCGGCACAGCCTTTCCGCGCATGACCGGCACGGCGATGGGTATCGTCATCACCTGCGGCTGGATTGGCCTCGCGGTTAGTTCGCGAATTATCGGCGCCATCGCCGGGCCTGATCCAAGGCGGCTGAGGAAGGCTTTGTTGGTCATTCCGGCCTCTGCTGTCCTGATGGCCGGATTGAATCTGGCGATTCGCAGCGCGTTGCGGTAGTCCCACTTCCTCTCACATTTTCGGCGCGACTGGAGGCGGGGGCTTATGCTTGAGTGCGGTTCTTGTGCTCCCGCTTTTGTTCATACATAAGGGCGTCCGTTCTGGCCAACAAGTCCTCGAAGGAAAGGTCCTCAAGGGAGCTATCGCACTTGAGAATGCCGATGCTCATCGAGATCCGGTATGACATGCCTGCTTGATGCGCGATGCGCTGGGTGGCTTCGACGAGCCGTTCTTCGAGCACTCGCGGAGAATCCGGCGGCACGTCGGTCGTCAGCGCGAATTCATCGCCCCCGATCCTCGCGAGAATGTCCGTCGTCCGAAAACACTCTCTCATTGCGGCAGCAACAGCCTGGAGAGATCTGTCGCCTTCTTTATGCCCGAATGTGTCGTTGATCTCCTTGAACCGGTCAATGTCGATATAAAGGAGCAGAAACGAGGCTTTTTTGCGCAGCGCCACTTGCCATTGATGTTCAGCCAGCAGGAAAAATCCCCTGCGATTGTAGAGTCCGGTAAGAGGGTCGGTTACCGTCAAGACGCGCAAGCGGGCCTGCCGCCGGACAACAGCCAACCACGCCGACATCCCGACGATGACGAGAACGAGAAGAATGACAACCCACAAAGCATGGGTTGCGGTCCACCAGGGGGCATTCTCAAATACAGCAATATCAAGAGGAGAGCGCATCAAGATATTGAATGGCACTTCTTTCCCCGGGTTGATTGTGTAGGACTCCACGACGGCGCATATTCCAGTGACGCGGACTTTGGAACCGAGCGGGATCTCAATCATGGGCGTAAGAGCGCCCGCTGCAAGAGGATGTTGGTAGATTGCGGTGAACAGTAGGCCATCGGAGTCAAGAACATACTCATCCTGGGTGGCTTCCCGAACCTCGGTCACGACCTTTCCTTTGATGGAGACCAGATCGTTCTGGTGGCCATCAGGTCTGTTGGGACTCCAGAAGGCCAACTGATGCCAGGTTGTCAATTCCGGCGTGATGGGGTTGAAGATGTGGCTGTCCAGGACTTCGCCATCAGACATCGTCAGCGACCGGTCGTGCGCCTCGGGGAAACCGGTGGCATCGGCCTGATCTCCAATCTGCAACGGTTCGCGGGTATGGGTCGCAATCCATAGGCTCTGTGCACCGTCCTGAAGCACAACCGCCGAGTCGGGCTGGTAGTACGTGATGGTTCCGTGAACCCTGACCCTCGGCGTGAGATTGTTCGGTTGATAGTGGTCGAGAATCTGGTCCATGGGTGTGACCGGGAGGGACCAGGGGCTGGCGTCGGCGCGCTTGAGAATCTTCACATCCGCCAGTGAGGAAACGAAGAGCACATTCCCGGTTTGCCGCATCTTGCCGTCAAACTTCCCAGCGGCAGCACCCGTGACTTCCACGTCGGCGTCCAGTAAGTTTTTGAGAGCATCCGAATCGCGGCTATCCAGGTACACCGCGATTTGACCGCCTCCAGCATTTAGCTGCAGGTGGCTGCTCTCCACTGGAGCCAGCGGACTGACCACAAGGTCCGCGGCGCGAACCTGTCCGCGCACGACGACCAGGTGAGAGTCGTACATGCCCCGAATCAACCCATCGAATCCGATCGGAAGTGCTTTGGGCACGGGGCCGTGCTGGAGAAACTCCACGCTGCCGGAGGCTATGATGGGGCGGAAGCTTGCCTCCGTATATCCCTTGATCAGGATGCGATCACCAGGAACCAGTTCGGGAGGCGAGTAAACACGCACATAGACTGCACAGTCATCGTCCTGCACAAACATGGTGTTTTCATAGGCGCGAACGTAAGTTACAGTGGCCACGAAGACCGCTGGAAGTCCGCGGTCGGCCTCGGCATTGGTCAACGAGCAGATGGCCTTGGCCGAGGTGAGCGGGGCGGGCGCAGGCGCTCCCCAGGCGGCTGCCCACCCAAGAGAGATCGCGATTATGAAGATCAGTTTCTTCATCGGGAAGAATCCAGAAAAACAGGTGCTGCGTTGTCTGGCCCTTCGATCTTCTATCGGCAAGAACGCGACAATATTCACTTGGTCAGCTTCGCCGCGTCAAAAAGGACACTGCCCCCAGGCGCTATTCTTCCAACTGGGACGGCAGATGGGGCATTTCTCTGATGTATGAACTTCCGCTGAGGCCCATCCATGCCTTAACGGTTTTCGGTCCTTGTCCGGGATCACCCACTATTCGGGCATGATCTTTGAATCTTCAAAGCCGAAATAGACGTCCAGACGACGGACTGTCCCGGCGCGCTCGAAGATAGCAGCGCTGGTCTCGGCGTCGAGTTCCAGCGATTCCTCCGTGTGATGAGAACCGTCGGCTAAGGTGATCTTAATCCTCTGTGGTCCCGAACGGTGGGCCACGACAGGCACCTGGCAAGCGGTAAACGCCATAGTGCCGGAATCAAGATCAAGGGTACGAGGCTGGCCGTCAAGATCGTAGAAATGGAACTGTTTCGACTCTGTCAAAAGTTCGTTGCGGCTGACAAGGTGACGGCGGAAGCCGAGCCGCCCGTTCGCGACGGCAACACCCATCTCGCCAAGCCGTGAGATAAGATCCTCCTTCACCTGGCCGGTCATGCCGGGCTGCTGCACACCCGCAAATCCGGGCGTGTGGGAATACGGGTCGGTGGGGATCGCGCCATACAGATCCGGCGTTTTATGAACGCCGACGCCCTCACGAATCTCGTGGTAATGGTGCATAAGGCGTTCGGTTGTCGTTGGATCATCGCCTGCAGCACCAGCCCGGTCCAGCACCTCCTGCACCGCCAGCAGCAACTTCGAGATCATGTGCCAATAAATGCAGCCAAGCCCCTCGTACTTGTAAAACGTGCCTGAACGGCCGGTGAAGGATTGGTGGTCGAAGACCTGTTCGTACAATGCGAGGATGGTGGCGTTCTCTTCCTCGGGCAGGCTCAGATCGCTCAGGGACTTCTTCAACAGCGAGCTGTTCCGCAGGGCGGCATTGAAATGGCCGACGCCGTTCAAGTCCCGCACCACGATACTGCGGTCGCCGCTCTCGATCATGGCTGCCAGCGTTTTGGACTTTGCAATGGCCGCGGCCGGAATGTTGTTCTTCTCGAAAAAGCCCGGCAGTTTGCGGTCGGGATAGAGAACGTAACTATTCTGATCGGCACGGTAGAGGCGGCTGCTCCTGAGCGCATCGAGCAGGTCAGCCGACTCCTCCGTGGATAGTGCGCCGGAGCTTAATACGGCCACCTGGCCTTCGAGCATCTCGTAAAGTCGCCGAATCGTGATCCCGTCGCCATCGACACTCATCAGGTTGTACGCGTGATAGAGGCCATCTTCCCGTTTATTTGCGCGAATCGAGTGGTCGATGTACTTGAGTGCCAGGGTGCAGAAGGCGATCAGTTCCGCGCCGTCGAGCGCTGTCTGGCGGCCTGAAAAGCCGTGGGCGTAAAGCCCGGCCCGATAGTCGCTTCCCGCGCTGCCCAGAGCATCGAGAACAGTCTTGCGGTCCTGGTCCTGGATTGGCCCACCCAGGAGACTGGCGTGCAATTCCAGCGTTTCCATCACGCGGCGCAGAGCCTCAGCAACTTCGGAGGAAACCTCAACAGACTTCGTGCCCTCGGCGAAGATGTCCCGGCAAAATGACAGGAAACGCCGCAGATAGTAAAGAGTTACCATCGAAACGCCGCTGCCGACGAGTGCGTTGTTGGCGTCGTTCCACTCCGGCCGCTGCGTGTTCATCCACAAGCCCGCCTCGGGGATGAAGTTGAAGAGCTTGGCCAGCACTGGAACCAACAGCTTTTCAGTCAGATTCACGCGGTACGGAGAATCATCGGGAGCCAACAGGGCTTTGCCGTCCGCGCCCATTTTGGCAGCCCGTTGCTTGATCTCGCGGTCCAGCGCGGCGTCGAAGTCGATCGTATTGCGTGGATCCTGAAGAAGCGCGCGGTAAGGCTTGATGCGGTAGGGGACGTTGGCATAGGTAAAGACCCGGCGGCCAAGCAGGCCCTGCAGAGCGCCCGGATGGTAGCGCGCCGAAGACTCAAGCAGCTTCAGCAGGTATGCCACTTGGTGATCGCCCCAATAGCCGATGAAAGACCAGGTGTCGTGCGGGTCAAGCACCTCCCAGTCGAATCCGTCGCGCATGACGCGGTAGGGGTTGTACCCATCCGCGGTCGAAGAATCGACAAACTTGAAGATCATGCTCTCGACGTAGCCGGGAAATGAGAGCGCCAGCGCCTCCCAGTTTTGAAAGATATCGCGCCAGTTGCCCTGGTAGTTGAGAATCCGCTCGCCCTGATTGTTTTTCACCTCGATCGAAAAGATGTTCCAGGGGCGGCTTGGATCGCCGTGGCGGCGGCTGAAGGTGAGCGGCAGGTATTCGTGCGCCAGCCGCTCCAGGTCCGGGTCGTTTTGCTCGCGCGAGAGCGCAAGAAGCCGGCTGTGCGGCAGCGCTTCAGGCAGCTCATCAATGAAAGCGGCGCGACGCTCCGCAACGGCGCGGTTGGCCTTACCGATGAACGCCTTGAAATCCGATCGCGAGATCTGATAGCCCGAGTCTGGAACCCCGCCGCGCATCGCATTGAAGAGCGCGTTGGAAAAATGGCGGCCGGAGCTGAGATCGTCTCCGGTGCATTGCAGACCGTCGGTCGCGGCCACGATCCGAACCAAGTTCGCTGTACCGCGTTCGACCTCTTCGTCGAGCAGCGAGCGAAGATTCGCGCCGGAGTTAAGCAAAGCCACCAGGGAGGCTACCTTCGCCGCGTCCTGATCCACCTCCGCCACCATGCCCCATTCCTTCTTCTGATTCGCGGCAAGCGTCAGGTGGGCGCTGAGGAAATATGCTCCGCGACGTCCACGGATCAGCGCCTCCGTCTCAACGGGCTCCCCGCGGCGGAAGCGATCAAGCTGCGCCGAGCTGAGGAGCCTGTGGGCTGCATCGAGTCCCTCTGACCAGACGGTGGTGGCGGCGAGCGACTCATTGGGCTCGGGCCGGTCGGCTGGAACGGAACTGAGTTTGAAGAGCCCCAGCCCGGTCTTCGTTTCCAGTTCACTCTCCTTGTAGCCATCGGCCAGGGTGCTGTATTCCATCTGGAAGCGCCGCGTCAGCCCGTGCGGCAGCAGATTCTGAATGCCGTCGAGAAGATCGATCTCAACCGGCTCCGCGCCCAGGTTAATCAGATAGGCGCGCCGCACAAAGCCGAAGCGGTCGCTCGACATCCAGGCATAAGAGAAAGACAGGCCGAGGTCGTGGTTGACCTCCTTGAAGATGATCTTGTTGCTGTAAACGCTCTTCAGCAGGCTTCGGGTGACGCGATAGATCCCGTCGTAGCGCTGCGAAAAAGGCTCCCACAGCGCGACGCCGTCGGGGCGTGCGACTCGCAGAATGGTCTTGCTGCCCGTCTGATCCTGGCTGTCGTGGATGCGGTCGTCAGTTGTATAGGGAAAGAGGGCGCAGTCGGGGTCTTTGCGGCCGGCTGTCAGAGCGCCGGTTGAGGAGACGAACATCCAGTGGTCCGCGTCACTGACGATGCTCATCAGAAACGGAGCCATCGAGTCGTAGTTGACGATGCGGTAGAACCGTTCGCCGCCGATCTCGACCTGGCCTCCCGCTACCTTTTGCGCGCCCAAATTGAGGGGCGACGTTCCCACGCAAGTTTTCATAATTGAATAGCCTTTGATTGGAATCTGTCTTTTTTGAGAAATGAATCGAAAGCAAATCCAGCGCTGGTTATTTTCCGCCGGACGCCTGCATATCGTAACTTGGCGAGGTCGGTCCGCTGGGCATCAGTTCGGGATACAGCCCCTGCATCGCCAGCTTGGCCTTGCGGTCGACGGAAAACAGGCCCCAGTGCGCTTCGGTCCCGCTTCCCTTCCATGGCTCATCGAACGCCTCGAAGTAGAAAGTGGTCACGTTGTTGGCCTTGGCCCAGGCGTTCAGTTCTTCGTAGTAGCGTTTCTGCTTGACCTCATCGCCGGCTCGCGGCGCGTGCTTGTCGCCGACGGAGTAGCTGGCCCATCCCGCCTCGCCGATCACGATCGTCTTGCCCGGATGCGCCTTGCGCACAATCTCATAGTTCTTGATTGTCGAAGACATGGCCGTGTCAATATCCTCGCGGTTCCACATCGGATAGGTGTGCAACAGGATGAAATCCACGTGGCCGGTCAGCTTGGCCTCCGGCTGCCGCCAGTAAAGAAAGTCGTCGGCGACCGTCACCGGGCAGCGCACTGCATTTCTGACCTGCTCAACGTACTCGATCGCCTTGTCTTCGGTCAGTTGGTGATCGGACCATGAGACCAGCGCCTCGTTGCCGACATTCACCGCGATAACTATTTTCTTGTACTGATTGGCCAGACGGATCGCCGTAGCTACCTGATCTGCGTTCTTGGTTTCAAAGCCCGGTTTGCCACTCAGCCAGAAGCCCAAAACGACCTTGATTCCCAACTTTTGCTTCTGAATGACCTTCAGCACGTCTTGCGAGTGCTGATCGCCGCCATAAAGAAGCACGAGCTTCCAGTTTTTCCTGAGAATTGTCAGATCCTCAAGAACCTGCGCCTGGGATGGATAAACCTTCAGATCCGGATTTTGGCCCACGCGGTAGCCGGAGTAGTCGATGGCATTTCCATACCACCGTTGCACCGTCAGATCGGGATTTGTCTTGCGCAGATGGGCTGTTTGCGCCACCCCCGGAAGGCAGAATGCCAGCACGCAGAGCGGGAGCGTCTTCATCCAAGCCGATCTCATTACTCAACTTCTCCCCGCCGCACTCTGAGCTCCGCCTCGATCTTCACCATCAATGTGTCGCTCAGCGGATAGAGAAGCATCAGCGCTGCGGCTAACACCATCATGCCGCAGGGAATCCAACTCATGCAGAGAATAATTCCATGCATGGAGCGCGCCGGCTGCTCCACGTTGGCCACATAGCCGAAAAACGTGAGAAGCAGGCCAAATACCCATGCGCCGAAGGCAAATCCGATCTTGGTGGCGAAGATAGCCGCGGCAAAAAACAGTCCGGTATTGCGACGGCCGGTGCGCCATTCGGCATGGTCCGCAGTATCCGCGAACATGGCCCAAACCAGCGGGGAGTTGAAGCCGATAATGAAGCTGGAGACGATCTGGAGCGCGAAGATGAAGAATATCTCTGGGCTAATCGACCAATGGAATCCGTGATACAGCATTCCGCCAAGTGCATTTACACCGCTGATAACACTTGAAATCATATGTGTTGCAGCAACATCGTATGCGCTGTTGGTGCCGGGCAGGCAGAAGCCGCCAATCACCAGGCCGCCTCCGCCGATGGCGAAGATGAAGAGCGGCTTTTTGCCGAATATTTTTGTCAACCGAGTGGTAATGGCGACCGCGGCTATGAATGCAAAGCCGTTCACCACCATGAAGGCACCCACCAACGATTCGCTGTGCAGATAGTACTTGAAGTAATACGTGGAGGCCGCGCCTTTGACTGCGAAGGCAGCCAGAACCAGCAGCAGCACGCTCACCAGCATAATCCACGGAACGCTGGTGAATAGGTTCTTCATGTCACGCCCTAGATCGGACTTCTGCGCCGCCGGCGGCTTCACACGTTCGCGCGTAGTCAGGAAGCAGAGGACCAGCAAGATGACGGCCAGCACGCCGTAGAAGACCATGGTGAGCTGCCAGCCGCGCGCCTCGTTGCCGTGACCGAACCAAGCGACAAATTTCAAAGTGAAGTACTGGATGAAGGTGCCGGCGGTGAATGCTCCGATGAAGCGGATCGATGAGATCGAGGTGCGCTCGATCGAGTTGGGCGAAATCACGCCCATCAGCGCGGAGTACGGAATGTTCACGAAGGTATAGATGAACATCAGCAGGCTATATGTGATGTAGGCGTAAATGACCTTGCCGCCGCCGCTCAGATTGGGCGTGGTGAAGGTGAATACCCCTGCCACCGCGAAAGGGACGGCGCCCCAAATGAGATATGGCCGGAAGTGCCCCCAGCGCGTCTGTGTGCGGTCGGCGATTGATCCCATCACCGGATCGGCAACCGCGTCGGCCAGGCGCGTGACCATCAGCATGGTGCCGACCGCCAATGCCGAGATGCCGAAGACGTCGGTGTAGAAGAAAATCAGATACCACTCGAATGTCTTCCAGTAGAGATTCGAAGCCGCATCTCCCAGTGAGTATCCAATTTTTTCTTTGAGGGAGATCCGGTCAGCCAACGGCACCGTCAGTTTTGCTGCTTCCACACTGGCCTTGCCTTTCTGGGACGCCTTAAAACACCCGCTGCATGAATTAAAACACGAAATCCCCTAGCAAACTCCGAACAAGTCCTGCAATCGAACTTTCCAACCGGGGCTAAGGCCCAAACTGGTTTTGCAGCATTGCGACGCCCTCCGGCTGAGCTCAGGGCAGGCTCTAAAGCCGTGCCCATTTCACGATTGCGACTCAATCAGAGGTTGCGCAGAGATCCTGGCTGTCGGTTTGTATAAATTCTCACACACTGGACCCACGTCATGGAAGGAAATAGGCGCTGGTTCCATGATCCCACGGCCATCGGACGCCTTCCACCTGCCACAAGATTGAAGATGATGAAGTTGGCCGTCACGGCTGACTCGAAGAACGATGCGGTAAAGTATCCTTGGCCGCATAACCCGGCCGAGGAAGATCATGCCCGAATCCACTGCACAAACCATCGAACGCGTCGCCCTTATTCCCGTCCTCCGTGCCCGCAACTCCGTCCAGGCTCATGCCGTCGTCAAAGCCATGCTCGCTGGCGGCGTCACCGTCGTTGAAGTCACCATGACCGTCCCCGGCGCTCTGGACGTGCTGAAAGATCTCAGGAAAGAGTACGGAGCGAAGCTCCTGCTCGGCTCCGGCACCGTCACCACCGCCGACCAGGCCGCAGCCACCATCGACGCCGGCGCGGAGTTCGTCGTGAGCCCCAGCTTCCACCCCGAGGTGATCGCGAAAACCCGCGCCCTGGGCAAACTCTCCATTCCCGGAGCCCTCACTCCGACTGAAGTTGTTACCGCGTGGGACGCCGGAGCGGACTACGTTAAAATCTTCCCCTGTTCGGCCATGGGCGGCGCGAGCTATCTCAAATCCCTGCTCGCGCCCTTCCCGCATCTCAAACTGATTCCGACCGGCGGCGTTACCCTCCAAACCGCCGAGAGCTTCCTTCGCGCCGGTGCCCGCGCCCTCGGCGTAGGGGCCGATCTCGTCAATCTCGCCGCCGTCGACGCCGGAACCCCCGAGACCATCACCGAAACCGCCCGCGCCTATCTGAAGCTGGTGGCCGATTTCCGCCAGGGAGCGGTGACGGCGAGCTAGGAGATTAGGGCAACCTTGGCTCGCTTGCCGAGGCGGACAACGACCCGCGCGGGAAGCTGGCTCACCGGGAAGAGATTCCCCGAAGCGCTTTCGCCATCCAGCTTGACGGCCTTCTCGGCGATCTTGCGGTTGGCCTCGGCACCGCTGGCAGCCAGCCCCAATTGCACCAGCAGTTTGGGCAGGCGAATCTGGTTCGGCTCCAAACCGGCCACCGCTGCAAAGGGGATCAAAACCTCGGAAAGGTCCTCGGCGGTTTCCTTCTGCTGGAACATCCTCGCCCAGTTTTCGTCAGCACTTTGTGCGGCTTCCTCGCCGTGAAAATCGGCAGTAATGCTCCGCGCCAGCCGCTTTTTCACATCCATCGGATGCACCTTGCCGGCAGCCACGTCCGCACGCAGCCCGTCAACCTCCGACTGCTTGAGGTCAGTCAAGAAGACCCAATACTTCCACATCAGCTCGTCGGAAATCGACATCAGCTTGCCATACATCTCGGCCGGGGGCTCGCTGATGCCGATCGCGTTACCCAGCGATTTCGACATCTTCTGCACGCCATCCAGGCCCTCCAGGATCGGCGTCATCAGCACGATCTGCGGCTTCTGGCCATACTGGCGCTGCAACTCGCGGCCGCACAGCAGGTTGAACTTCTGGTCCGTTCCGCCCAACTCGACATCGCACTCCAGGCAAACCGAGTCATAGCCCTGCATCACCGGATACAGGAACTCGTGCAGGCTGATCGGCTGTTCTGCCTCGTAGCGCTTGTGAAAGTCGTCGCGCTCGAGCATCTGCGAAACGGTGAACCGCGCAGCCAGTCGAACAATGTCTTCATAGCCAAGCTTGCCCAGCCACTCCGAGTTGTAGCGGATCTCGGTAACCCCGCGGTCGAGGATCTTGAATGCCTGGTCGGTATAGGTCTTGGCGTTTTCGTTGATCTGCTCGCGAGTCAGCGGCTTGCGCGTCACGTTGCGCCCCGTCGGATCGCCGATCAACGAAGTGTAATCGCCGACAAGAAAAATAACCGTGTGGCCGAGCACCTGAAAGTGGCGCAGCTTGCGCATCAGCACCGTGTGGCCCAGGTGCAGGTCGGGCGAAGTCGGATCGAAGCCGACTTTGATGCGCAGCGGGCGTCCGGTCTTGCGGCTCTCTTCGAGGCGTTCGCGCAGGTCGCTCACGCGGATAATCTCCGACGCGCCCTTTTCAAGCAGGTCCATCTGTTCATCTACGGGTAAGAATGTGTGCATATCGTCTTTGAGTATAAATTGGGCTTGGCGCCTGGCCGGAGTTTCCGATTGAAGACATGAGGTGTGGGCGATATACTTCCCGCCATGGGAAGGGTTAGCCGGCGCTACGACAGAGTTTGCAAGAAACAGACACTCAACTCCCCGATTTGGTTGATCGTGAGTTTTACGCTTCTCTGGAGTGTGGGGCCTTTTCAGATCATCAAATTCTTCAAAGATCACGACTCGTTCTATCTTTATGCGGGAATCTGCAATATGACGATGGGAACGTTCGGGATTTGGAACGGATATCAGATGCTTCGTGCCGTTGTCCGCCGCCTTGTGGCCGAAGCGCGCAATCCCGCGTCGGAAGCACAATGTTCACTTTGAGGCGGATCAACCGGCACTTCGGCAGGGTTGGCAGAGAACGGACACTAAACCCATCGGATTATTTCGACCGTATATCCCTAGCCACCTTCAAGATATTTGATCACGATTAGGCTATAATCAACCTCATGCACCACTCCTTCCTCCATCCCGCCATCGCCCCCGCTGCTGCAGCGGCTGCGGCTCCGGCCGCCTAAATTCGTTCCACCTCATCCCGAAAAACAATTTTCAGTTTGCAGTTGTCGATTTGCGTCTGAACACCGTTCACTTTTTCACTCGTTCTCCGTCGACCGTTTGACTGAAACCGAACCCTGACCGTCGATCACTGGCCACTAGCTTTACACTGGAGTCATCATGAATGAGTTCAGCCGCATCAAGCGCCTGCCGCCTTACGTCTTCAACATCACCGACGCCATGAAGAAGTCCGCTCGCCATCGCGGTGAGGACATCATCGACTTTGGCATGGGCAACCCCGACGGAGCCACGCCCAAACACATTGTCGACAAGCTGGTCGAAGCGGCGCTCAAGCCGCAGACACATCGCTACTCGGTCTCGCGCGGCATTCCCCGCCTGCGCAAGGCCATCTGCAATTGGTACAAGACGCGCTATGACGTCGATCTCGATCCCGAGACCGAGGCCATCGTCACCATTGGTTCGAAGGAAGGCATCGCGCACCTCTGCCTGGCCATTCTCGACTCGAACGACACGGTCGTGGTGCCGAACCCCAGCTACCCGATTCACATTTACGGCCCGGTCATCGCCGGAGCGCATGTGGTCAGCGTGCCTGTCCACGACCGCGAACAGTTTTTAGCGGAACTGGAAGCGCTGATCCCGCGCATGGTCCCCCGCCCCAAGGCGCTCATCGTCAACTTCCCATCGAACCCAACCACAGAATGTGTGGACCTGCCCTTCCTGGCACGCCTCGTTGAGATGGCTCGGGAGTATGGCTTCCACCTCATTCAGGATCTGGCCTACGCCGATATCGCATTCGATGGATACAAGCCGCCCAGCGTCCTTCAGGTGCCCGGCGCAAAAGATCTCGCCGTTGAGTTCTTCACTCTCTCGAAGAGTTACAACATGCCCGGCTGGCGCGTCGGCTTCATGGTCGGCAATCCTGTGTTGGTCTCCGCTCTTGCACGCCTCAAAAGTTACTTCGACTACGGGACGTTCACTCCCATTCAAGTCGCCTCCATCCACGCATTAGAAGGCCCGCAGGAGTGCGTCTACCAGATCTGCGAAACCTATCGCAAGCGCCGCGACGTACTGGTCGAAGGGCTCAACAAGTTAGGCTGGGCGGTTCCATCGCCCAAGGCGACAATGTTCCTCTGGGCGCAGATCCCCGAGCACTACAGGCACCTCAAGTCACTTGAGTTTTCAAAGCTGCTATTGAACGAAGCCAAGACCGCCGTCTCACCGGGAATTGGTTTTGGCGACTACGGCGACGGCCATGTCCGCTTCTCCCTGATCGAGAACGAAGAGCGCACAAGACAGGCCCTGCGCGGCATCAAGCAGATGTTCGCCAAAGGAGTAGAAGGCAAGCTCGTGGGATCCCAGGTTTCCTAGGGCCTATTCGTAAATAGGTGGCGCCGACCTCCGGGTCGGCTGTTCCGTGGGTTTCCAGACCCACAGGCACATCTGGCGGCGTGGGCGCCGCCAGTACAGCCGGTCTGGAGACCGGCGCTATACTCTTGCAAATTCGCCGGGAGCCCCAAGTCCCTAGCTCGCATTTCGGGACCTTGGATACCACGAACCTCCTGCGAGCGATAAGAGAGCGTTTGGCCCCACCGCAGGTGGTTTGCTCTACGGTACGGCCGAAAACTTCTGGCTGCATTCCGCCAGGGCAGAGGCGAGCGGCAACTGCGGGCCGAAGTGTGAATTCAATAATTCTTGCAACACACCGGCGACGGCGCTCCGTCCATATTTGTCTTCGTAGGTCTGACGACCTGCGGCGGCGATCTCATCCAGCCGTCCTGGAGCTTGAACCAACTCTTGAAGATAGCGCGCGAATTCGCGAGGATCGTCCGCTATCAAGATATTTCGGCCGGGCTCAAGGGCTTCAACTCCGCCCGCGCCCGCTGCCGTGCTTAGCACCGGCGTGCCAAATGCCCACGATTCGATAATTCGCGTGCGAATGCCCGTGGCGCGAGTCGATGCCACAACCTGCAGATCGTTCCTGCCGTATGCAGTGCGGATTTCATCGACAAAGCCGGAAAACCGCACCATGGGATAGGGCCGAGCCATCTCCATGATCGCTTTGGTCCACGTGCCCTGCGCACTCGATTCGCCTGCGATCTCCAGCTTCAATCTCGATAATGTGCCATCGTCAAGAAGCGGAAACACCCTGGTGAGAAGAAACTCAAGAGATGTATAGGTCGGAGTGTGCTCCAGATACCCAACGTGTAACAGCCGCAACTCTCCCGGGTTTGCGTGCTTACCGGCAAGCACCGGCTGGTTTCCGTTTCCAACGCTGAATGGAAGATAAGCCGCATGAGCCACCGACCACTCCTCAACAATCCGCCTTGCCTCCGCGGATGCCACGCATAAGACGAAACCGCTCGCCTCGGCGACTTTGCGCTCGAGCTCGGCTAATCGTCGCATCAATCGTTTTTCCCAAGCCTGGGGCCTCCTCTTCTCGATCTCCTGATTGATGGCCGACCTCAACGCGTGGAACTCCGACTCAAATTCATGGCATGCCCAGATCGCACGCACCCTGGGAAGGCTGGGAATCACGTTCCCAGTCCTCATGCAATTGAAGACATGGATAGCCGTGCCATCATTTTGAATTCGTCTTTTCACCTCACGCAGCAATAAAGTTCGTGTCGGGAAAAGCTGCCGCAACGCCAGATCTTTGGGCCATCCAACCCAGTAAGCCAAGCGCGCAGAGCGGGAGGGTTTCTCCTTTCGAGCATCGACGACGGTATAGGTGATCTGCCTGAAATGGTTGAATATCGATGGGGAGAGGTCGTCTTTCGTTTGGAGATAGACGAATTCCACCTCGCACCCAAGATCTAGAAACGCCTGCACCTGCGAACTAATCACCAGCCCTGCACCGTTAGTGTTTGGAGCAGGAGCAATCGACTCACTGTAAATGTGCACACGCTGGGGCCGTACTGTTCCGGGTGCTTGGTCGTTCATAAACAATATTTTACGCGGTGGCCTGCTTCGTGCGATTCCCCCAGGTCCGCTCGCGGCGCCTGAGGCAACCGGTGAGTTGGCGAGCTTGCCAATCGCATCGCTTGGCTGAAGCTTCATCCTCTGTGGGCCGGCAACTGCGGTGGACAACTGACACAGTCAATTGAGGGCGGGGTTAACTTGACGAATTTAACCGTGACAAGGTGGTGCTCACCTACGCTTTATAGCCGCGTCTATCTTGGTGCGGACAGAGTTAACTCCCCGGAGCGGATTCCATGGCAGCGGATGAAGCGATCTACCCCAGTTCCCCTGGTCGGTTGCGGGATGGCATGGCTTGGTCGCCAGCCAGGAGGGTACAATCCTCCCAAGGTATGGCTGCGTCCAGGACAATGAACGGGCAGAAAAGCGCTGAGGAGCGAGCACAGGCGCGCGCGCCGGAGATGGAACTGATCCGCGAGGCGCAGGCCGGGTCGCGTGCCGCCTTTGATGCGCTGGTGCGGCAGTACGAACAGCAGGTGTTGAGGCTGGCATTGCATCTGACCGGCAGCGAGCACGACGCCGAGGACATTTATCAAGAGGCGTTTTTGAAGGCCTACCGGTATATCGGGAACTTCCGCTTCGAGTGCTCTTTTTATACCTGGATCTACCGGATCGTGACCAATCTCTGCCTGGACCAGTTGCGGCGGCGCAAAACGCGGCGCGAGGACCACTCGGTGGTGGTGAACCACTCTGGAGACGAGATCGACGTGCTGGCTTCGATCTCCGACGACCGGTCGTTTTCAAATCCGGCCAAGGAACTGGAACGGAAGGTTTTGGGAGAGCGAATTCAGACAGCGCTCGAAAAGTTGACACCGCGCGAACGAATGGTTTTTGAACTCAAGCATTATCATGGACTCCGCCTGCGCACGATCGGAGAGATGTTGAGCACCACGGAAGAGACCGCCAAAAACACGCTCTTCAGGGCAACGAAGAAGCTGAGAATTCAGTTGGCGGGTTTGCGGTGAGGTGACCGGCGGCAATCCTCCTAAGTCTTGAGGGGATGCGGATCTCGCCGGGCGCTGAAGACAAGCTTTCGGGGCTGGAAGGACGTAGAGGTATGAATTGCCAAGTTGCACATGAGCGGATCGTGTCGGCGGTCTACGGAGAGCTAGCCGACGAACAGACGCACGAACTGGAGCGGCACATCGACGGCTGCCCGGAGTGCTCGAAGGAGCGGGAACAGACGCTGGCGCTGAAGGTGCTGATGGCGGCCGATCCCGTGGCCGAGCCGGACGCCAACTTGGTGGCGCGTTCGCGGCTCCGGCTGGAGGAAGCGCTCGACGCTCTGCCGCCAATGCGCTGGTTTGAACGCCTTGCCCAACGGCTCATCAACAATTTTGCCAGATTGCAGGCTGCTCCAGTGGCGGCGGCTTTGGTGTTGCTGGTTGGAGCCGGAGCGGGTTCACTGGGCGGCTACCGGGTTGCCGAGAATCGCGCGGCTCGGGCTCAGGCCAAGGCAACGCAAACTGCCCAGGCGCCGGTCGAGCCTGCGTCGGTTACAACAGCGGGAACGGCAGCGCCAGCGGAAATTGCCAACATTTTAAGCATTGTGCAGCAGCCGAATAGCCACATGGTCGAGGTGCGCTACAACCAGGTTGTGCCGCAGCGGATCGAGGGTTCGCTTGACGATCCGGCGATCCGGCAGTTGCTGATGCTGGCCAGCCAGAACTCCGCTTCGGCGGGAGTGCGGGACGATTCGGTGGGACTGCTGGCGGCTGAGTGCCGAGCGGGTCATGGCTGCCAGGCTGAGGGTATTCGCGATGCGCTGATGGTGGCGCTGCGTTACGACAGAAACGCGGGGGTGCGCGAGAAGGCGATGAAGGGGCTGGAGCCTTATGTGGCTCAGGATCAGCGGGTGCGGGATGCGGTGCTGGAGGCGCTTTTGTACGACAGCGACCCGAAGATTCGCACGGCGGCCATCAACATCCTGGAACCGGTGGAGGGTGATACGAGCGTGCGGCAGGTGCTGAACTCAGTTGCCAATTCGGACCGGAGTCCATATATACGGACCGTTTCGAGACAGGTTCTGGACCGCGTTCCGGAAATTCAGTAAGCAGGGATTACGATCCGGGAACTGCATCGTCAGACGAGAGTGCGGGCCGGGCAAGATTTCTGATCTCCCACCCTAGCAGCAAAAACAACAGCGCGGCTAGGATGGGGCACCAAGAGAGTCGTGGGAGATGAGGCAATGAAGGACATTTTGAGGCCGTATCGGGGATTATGGGTTGTTACATTAATTTGCGCATGCGCGTGGCTGGCGATGGGGCCGAGCGCAGTTCTGGCGCAGGCACTTAGAGTCGTCCAGTGGGGCGGCGAGGAACTGAGTCCGCAACTGCTGCACTCTACCTCCCAAGGCTACCTGGGCGTGGACCTGGCCGATGTTGATCAGGAGAAGGCTCAGGCATTGAAGCTCAAAGAGGTTCGTGGGGCAATCATCACACTCATCGATCATGACGCGCCGGCCGGGCAGATCGGGCTCAAGGTCAACGATGTCGTAGTCAAGCTGAATGGACAGCCGGTCGAGGGCGCCGAGCAGTTGCGGCGGATGCTGCGTGAGATTCCGGCGGGCCGCAACGTCAGCATTGAGATCAGTCGCGATGGCAATATTCAAACGCTGGCGGTACAACTGGCCGACCGGCGAGTGATGGAGCACGATGTCTGGGCCAAGATCGGCTCGGGCAGCGATACCTTTTCGCAGGCTCCGGGGATGGGAATCCTGGCTGGCGGTGGAGACGCGCCGCTGCCGGGCGGCTTTCACATGCCGTTTTTCGGTAGTAGCCTGAAAGTGGGTGCGCTGGTTGAGCCCTTGACCTCGCAGATGGCCGATTACCTGGGTGTGCCGAGCGGGCTGATGATCAAGCAGGTGGCCCGCAAGAGCGAGGCTGAGGCGGCCGGATTCAAGGCCTTCGATGTGATTCTCAAAGTGGGCTCCGACCCCATCTCGACGGTAGCCGACTGGGACCGTTCGCTGCGCGCCAACCAAGGCAAGCCGGTGCAGGTCACTGTGCTGCGCGACAGGAAGCAGCAGATGCTGACCCTGCAAGTGGATTCAAAACATCGCGGCATGATCGAGTTCGATGGTGTATTTGCCGATGACGATTGTCCGCTGCTGGTGGCGGCGCTCGACGAGGATCTTGCGCAAAGCGCGGCCGCTGAGTCTTTGCGCGCGCAGGCAGAAAAACTGCGCGATGGGCTCAAAAGCGAAGACTTCAAGCTCGATCAAAAGCAGATGGACCGGTTGAAGCAGCAGATGGAGGAGTTCCGGAAGAACTCCAAGGTTGAGGACTTCAAGCTTGATTCGAAGCAGTTAGGCTGGACCAAGTAAATAAGATGGCGTCGAAACCCGTCCACTTTGTCAAGCTCGTCGATCAATAGTAGAGCCGCTTGAGGCTCTCGTCGAATCGGCCTATGGCCTTGTCCTCAGCGACGCCGCAGTAGCAGTGCAACCGCTCGATATGCGTTCCCGCGGCCTGCGCAACCGATTACGGGGAGTTGCATCTTGCCACTCCGCGCCGGCCCTTCAAGCAACAGCGGTCCACGCTTACTGCCGCCAACAACATGCTCAAAAATGGCGACCTATAACAAGAACTCGGATTCAGCCATTCGACTGCCGAACCAAAGGCAAGCACGTTCTGTGACTCGTCAACCGCCTACAGAACCTCAGATTCGACATTCAATCACCCCGCTGGCGGCTTAATCGGGGGCTTGTCTCTTATCAGAGTGGCCTTGTGGGATCTTGGCGATCGCCGACCTAGCCGATTGGGCGATTCTGAGTCACTCTTCAGGAGGACATTGATGGCTTGGCCTCCCGCCTCTGTTTGATCTGGCCGATCACCGGGTACACCTCGTCGGGGGTGTTGAGCACAAAGCTATCGGCGACGGGGGGTGTCTTCTCGGCTTTGACCTTGCGCAGAGCGTCAAGCAGAGGCACCTCAACGATTTCGAATCTCTGTTTGAACATCATGGGTTTCGCTTCCAGAATTGCGTCCCGGACCCGCATCGCGTCGTATTCGCTGGTGAAGAAGCGCACCGGCCGTCTGCCGGGGAAGCGCTGATCGGCAATTACAAGAAACTTCCCGCTCCAGGCACGAATCGCCCAAACCCGATGAAGCTCAGAGTACTCCCCGAGAAGCACATCAAGCGACTGCGGCTGGATCATTCGTCCCTGCCTCCTCTAATCCCATCCGGCTGAGTTATCCGGAGTTCGGATCGTATTGACTTCCAAGGCCTTGCGATTGAGACTAAAGAGCCCTGCACCAAATCTACTGCAAAATTGACGGCTCGTCATCTATCGACTTTCCGGAGGAATGATGACAGTAACGGCCATTTTTGCCTGCCGGTGCCGGCGAAAAGGCCGCCCTTTCTCATTAAAAACTGTGCCCTTTCTGGCCAAATTGAGGGCAAAAATTGCGGCTGGCAGTTATCGATCCGGGGTGCGACGAATGAACATAATCTTTTGCAAAATGCTGGGGGGCGGAGCGGAGGTCTTCTGTAGAGCGGAGCGCGTTATCGCTGCGATCGGGTCAGAAACCCGGAGGCGAAAATTCGTGGTCTCCCACCCTTCGCCAGCATCGTGTACATCGATCCGACCATTTGTTGAATTTCGCCGACGGGCACTCTGTCGATAAGTGCCTTGGCGGAGATAAGCGGCAATTGAGCCGTCTGTTAGAAATCGACGTCTGGATGCATAGGCATCCAGCGACTATCGCGCCTCTCACACTTCAAAGATAGCCTTGCGCGCGAAGCCAATTTTCAAGCAACGCAGGCCACATCTCCAGGGCCGGATCCCCATTACCAAGACCGCTTCCGTGACCGCCGTGCCGGAACAAGTGCAACTCGGCTGGAACCCCGGCTTTGATCAAAGCACTATAGAAATCAACACTCGCCGTTACAGGCACGGTCTTGTCATCCGTTGTGGCGTAGATGAACGTCGTCGGTGTGGTGGCGCTTAACTTTGGCGCGCTGGCAGCATCCTGGCCGAATTACTCTTAGTATTTAGGATTGCAAGCGATTCACCGGCATTTCGGACACGATCCAGTATTTGGTTCTTTCAAGTCTAAATTCCGGCACCGATGGGGTCGGAGACCAGTCGGCGGCGCCCCTCCAGAACACCTCGTTGCCGATTGTGACAGTTCTGAAAGTGTCACAAGTTGGCTCCATCGCTAAGCAGGCGGCCATTACAATCGCAGTCATGAAAAACATTTGGCAGGCAGGAGTTGATTTGATCCTTTTGTCAACCATCGCCATGATGGCCGGCGCTCAAACCTTGACTGAAGCTCCGCTGCCGGAAGCCGCAACCCTCGTTCAAAAGGCGATTCTGCAACAGCAATTCGCGGAAACCAAAGAGAGGGAATACGTCCTTCGCGAGGACTTCAACTCAAACACACTCAGGAAGGAATGCACCCGGGGACAAGTGTGCCGACCACCGTTCGACGACAGAAAAGTCCATACTTGGACGAACTATCAAGTTCTCAAATATACGACACGTCATTTCGAAGTGTTTTGGCTCGACGGCATCCGTGTCGTACGGGTTCTTCCAGAGAACAATAGCAATCAGTACGGCACGACTGGAAGAGGGGAATGGACTCGGGACATTCCTACATCCGAAAGCGAGCTTGCGATCGAAAACCAACGCGTCGATAGCGAGATCGCTGAAGCTAGGGCGCTCCGCGCGCAGGGTAAGCCGATCACTTCACCCGACGATCCACCTCAGATTCTGCTTTCGAGAATGCTTGAACTGTGCGTCTTCTCAAATCCACGGCGTGAGGCGATTGGAGGCCGTTCCACCATTCTGCTTGATTTTGCATGGAACCCTACTCGAACCCCTACGAACGCGAACGAAACACTTCTCAAGTACTTCTTGGGAACAGTCGGGATTGACGAGGAGGACCACGGTGTTGAACACGTGGAAGGTAGATTCTTCGCCGATGTGAAGTCAGAGGGAGGAATGATCGAGGCACGCAAGGGCACATGGGTTAAGATCCAAAACAAGCGAATGGACACTGGCGTTTGGCTTCTTCTGCACTTGCGCGCGTGGGGTCAGGCACGCTACTCCGCGTTCGAACTCGACGGCGATGGAAACCTTTCTGCCGGAGCATACCGAAAATTCCAGACGACTATTAGAATTCTCCCCGGTTTAACGGAAGTGCCGAAAGAGTCTGCCACACCGCGGGCTCTCCAGCATCATTACTAAGCTGTGATCGAGACTTGGGTCGTGTCGCCGGCCACACGGAATTAGCTCCAAAATAAGCGTTCCTTCCGAATCGGCGACGCCCGACCGCAGCGCGAGAATCGGACCGGCAGGGAGTGGTCCGCAAATGAAAAGCCGTGGTTTCATCGAGGCCTCCGCCTGAGATTATTGGAGCCGAGCCGCTGGTTTCAAGCCGCCTCGCTGTGGCCCGCGCATCGCATCACACCCAAGAACTTCGCCCACGGTCCCACGGCTTCTCGAACCTGGTGTGCCATGATCCTTGAAATCTGATGCAGATGAGTCAGATCGTGTGCCGCCCACGTGGCCAGCAGCTCTGACAAAGAGACCGAGCCGAGTGCCGGATGCCGTCCCCGCCGCTCGAAATCCTCTGGAGTCAGCTTCAATGCGCGCAACTCGTCCAAGTTCTTCGCTCGCACTTTCGCAAATTCGTCTAATAGTTGTGTTAGCGTCTTGCCCTTGCCATAGCGGACATGTGCGTCGCGGTCGAAGGGCACAAAGTGCTGTGTCTCGCCCGACTGCAATATGTGCCGGGTCCGCGGCATCCAGTCCTCATGCTCGCCGTGAATCAGGTGCGCGATCACGGTTCTCACGCTCCAAGTATTCTCGCCTTCGTTCGTTTCCGTCCACACCTCTGGCAATCCGCGCAGCAGCGCATCGAGCGCGACTGGCGTGCGTTATCTCGGCTAGAATTCGGGACATATCGCAAGATGATAGCAGGGTTAAATGCAAACATGACCCAGATTCATCCGGTCGGGGCGAGTAGTTCCGGGCTATTGTTCCTCACGTTGCCGACTGCGGCGTCCACTTTCCAGGCCTTCATTTGTCCTGCCGAAAATGGTTTCAGCAAATCGATCGGCAACTGCGATGGCACCGCCGGAGCCAACCATCTTTCATAATCCTGCCTGTGAAGTATGACGGGCATCCGATCATGGATTGACAGGCCTCTGATCATTTCGTTTGGGTCCGTGGTGATGACAGTGTATGTATCGATGTCCTGTCCAGTCGCCTTGTCTTTCCACGTGTCCCAAAGGCCAGCGAATGCGAACAGAGAATTGTCCTGTAAGGCGATGGCGTACGGCTGCTTTGTCTTCGCATCGATCTTCTTCCATTCCAGGAAGAAATCGGCAGGCACCAGGCAGCGCCGGCGTCTCATCGGCTCCCGGAAAACCGGACTCGTTGCAACGGTCTCCGCGCGTGCATTGATCGTCGAGTAGGCGATCTTGGCATCCTTGGCAAAGAACGGAACTAGGCCCCATCGCATGATTGTCAGCTCACGCTCGCCCGTATCGCTGTTCAACCTGACGATGGGCTGCAAGCTTTGCGGAGCGACACTGTAGGACGGCGCCAAATACGAGTCATCAAAGACATCAGTATTGCGGGTCTGCAGACGACCGGTTCCCTAGTTTCAATTTCGGCCCGCATTTTCTGCCTCCGAATCGGTATATCCAAATATTTTCGCGCACTACGAAGATATTGATCGTTTTTCGGGAGGCGGTTCATCGGAGTGTCCGAGCAAGTTTCGCATCTACTTAATTATAAACAACTTATGCGTGTAAACATTTTTCGCCATTTCTGTGCTTTTAGTATGTATATTATTGAAAATAAGTATGTTACTAATGGAGGCGGCGGGAGTCGAACCCGACATCAGTGTTGAAAACACTCAACTTACTGATTCTGGGTATGCCAGCTTTGCAGGAAATGCAATGATTTCCAAATCTACTGTACGGTCACTGTACAGTGATTGCCAGCAATTCCCAGAACCCCAACCTTCAGATCTTTTACTGCAAATGAGAAGCGCTCTGAAGTCTTCTTGAGACATTTATACATCAGACGAATTGGCCATAGCCATGCTGGAATGAGGATGTGCATGGGGAGACTGCGGATTCGGGCGAGGGTTTGTCTTGTAGAATCATCCCTGTGACGCTCCAGGAACTGCAAAACCTCGCAGCGCGAGGTGAATCCGAACAGCTTGAATTCAAGCAGAGCTCTGCGCAGTTCCCCAGAGCTGGAGAGACGCTTTGCGCGTTCATGAATGGCCGGGGCGGACAGGTACTGGTCGGCGTTGGGCCTGACAGTTCGGTCGTCGGTCAAACGCTGGCGGACAAGACTTTTCAGGACCTCGCGCAGGTCTTGCGCCG
>JBEKCA010000028.1:0-43076 GCA_050015115.1 Occallatibacter sp. | reverse complement strand
AGTTCGGATCGACCGGCCTTCGGCAGTTCGTCTGAGATTGAGCAGTTTCATTTCGCGATCATTTCTCAAACAGCGCCGCGATTACTTAGGGACTGACCGATTTCAAGGCGTTGGCGCTGACATTCATCCGGATCGAATTACGGTAGAGGCTCGTCGTTCAAATCGAGGCCGCGGTCGATGCGGTCGATCCGTTGCTCCGGGCTGAATATGTCACCCTCGTGATGCATGTCGTTCTTGAGGAAAGACTCCATGACCCGGTGCGAAGAGAAAACGGCCGCTTTCAGGCCGATGATTTCCCGTTCAATGTCGTCGAGACGGGACTGAATTCGTTTCAAGGGTTCCAAAACGAGATCGGTCATCGCAACGCGAGGTTGGAGGTCAACTCAGACCAGCACCTTAGCGCAGTACGGTTAAGAAAGCAAAAACACTCAGAAGTCGTTATACGCCAAGTCCACGTACCGGCCGGATTCATCGGCGCATCTTAGTCTTGATAAAGGACGTTACCGGTCAATTTGGCGGGTTCATCGTTGGCTAGGTCAGGACTGTCGATGACCAATTCATCAGGCGCTCTAGCATGGCCTCCGTTGCCGTGCCTCCTCCGTCGATGAATACGTCGGACACCCCGCCGCCGTAAAAGCCAGCATTGCCGTCGCCGAAAATATCGACCGCAGCGTTCACGGCATGATCTTTCGGAAAGTCCTGGGGTCACAGCTCAGTCGGTCCGTACCAACCAGGATGGTCAGACTCTTTACCGACGACCGTGCAACGCACCTGCTAGCCGCTCGGCCCTTTGTGGCGTTGGCAGCTGGCGGAGAAAAACGCGCAATAGGTGATATCGTCTTGAGGCAATGAATATCCCATGAGAATAATGTGGTTCGCCTGCATCGTGGTAGCCCGCAAGTTGCGTCGTATCTCCTCGATGAAAGATGGCGGGTTGGACTTAAACGAGCTTTGCATCACCGCCTGCGTGTGATGCGCGAAGGTCAACGTGCCGCAGTGGAGACGCCACCGAGCGTCGATCAACCCCTTTTCTCGCTGGGCACGCTCAACGCCCTTTATCCAATCTGGGCATACTCCGGTATCTAAGGCTTGCAGAGGCGGCGGCGGGAACAAGCTATGAGCATGAAGATCCCATTGATCGCCGTGGTAAGCGGAAAGTTTGCCGCAATTCGGGCATTCTCGCCAGCACAGACAGCCGTGCGGAAACAGGAATTTGGTCAGTCTGACCTTACAGTCGCCTCCGGCTTGTTCGTTGAGCCGCTGGGTGGCCCTGCGCGCGATAATCCGGTTTATCACGTAGGGGATGAAATTCGTCCGGGGGCAGCAAAAAGTTAAGAACCGTTAGGAATTCGGAGCGCAAAGAACGATATGGACATCCGACCACCAGCTACTGAAATTACAAATGGCCTCACCACGACCGCCGACAAGATCCGGGCATTAGCGAACGCCAAATACGAACGCACCGAAATCAGCAAAATCCTGGGCATCCGCTATCAGCATGTCCGCAACGTCATGCTTCGCTCCGGACTTGCCGGCGGTTTGCGCCGCGAAGTCGAAGCCGAACGTGAACCGGTGGAAGTCGACGCCGCGCCCGCGCCGCGTGAGGACACATCCGGGAAGGTGCTCACCGATGCTGGCTTTCAGCTCCTCGGTGAATGGACTCACGACCCTGAGAGCTTGATCCGGCTAGACGCTAAGGCGCCGGCGTTGCCCGGCGTCTATGCCTTCGTCGTCGACGATATTGTGGTCTATGTCGGGCTGACTCTTAGCGGCCTCAAAACCCGCTTCGATCAGTATCGCCGCGGCCATAAGGGCCAAAGGACCAGTTCTCGTATCAACGGGCGCATTTCCGAAACACTGCGCGAGGGAAAGAAAGTTAAAGTGCTTGTCGCGACGCCAGAGCCATCCGAATGGCAGGAGCTGCCAGTCAACACGGCGGCCGGCCTGGAAGTAGGACTGATTGAGATGATCCGCCCGTCCTGGAATATCAGGGGCGCACAATGACCGAACACTCCAATGACCGGCCTCCACCCACCGTGTTTCCCGCCCAGGCTTCCCAACATAGGACTGACGCGAGGGTTTTCGTCGCATTCGATGCGAGCAACCTTCATTACGACAGCTCTGGAAAACGGTGCTACGCTCGATGATGTGCAGCGCGCCGCAGGCCATAGCGAGCCCAGCACGACCAAACTCTACGACCGCCGTGGCTGCAACCCGGAGAAATCGGCGAGCCTCTTCGCAACATATTGATCTGTTGCGAGGCAATAAGATGTTGAAGGAAGCGTCGCCTGGCATATTCTTGTCCCGGCAGGAACGATACCGAACGACTATCTCTTATGACCAAACGCACTCCGCGCAAGACCGCTTCCAGTAAACCGATCAGTAAAGCGGGTCAACCTAAGAATGTCATATTTTGGGGAGCAGGCGCGACCGCGGCTCTCGGTATCAGAACGACTGCACGCCAAGAAGACTTTATACGCTTTCTGACGGGCGCTGATGATCCCCGCGCCTCGCTTGCAACACGCGTCGCAAAAGCGCTCGATCCAACAACACCAAAGCACTGGCATAGAGCTCTAATCGATCTGATCACTATTCTCGGTGACAGTGAAGGGTCATATAGCAGCATCACCGACGTCACTGACCAACAGATCGAAGCCATGCGCCCGAACTGGAAAAAAAGGTCCACAAAGAAGAAACTTCAGGGACGTATTATCGATCTCCGCCTAACCTACGACTGGCCTGCACTAAAATCCGTGGTCAGCGTTTGTCCTGGCAGCGCAACTGAGAGATTCAGACTTAACGACCTCTTCAATCTCTTAGATATGCATATCCCCACCGGCCTTGGATTTCGTGCGCCGGCACAGGGCGCGACTTCCCCTCTGAAGAAATTGCCTGATGAGAAATTTCTTGATGCACGGCGGCTGATTGGTGCGAAGAACGCGCTCCTTATGATTCTGGTCGCGTCTTTCTATGTTGACTATCAGGTGTGCATCGATTCAAAGCGAGACATGCTCGCGCATTATTATGACTTCGCGAAGGCGGTCGGAAAGCGCATGCAGGAGCAAGGGGAGACCCTTTCAAGCAGTACGGCAGGACTGGACCAGCCCTCGTTCTATCAGGGCGATGTAGCCTTTGTAAGCCTGAACTACGATCCGATTGCCCTGTGGGTGCAGTTCTGCGCAAACCACGCTCTGAATAAGAGCCCGGAT
Organism: Occallatibacter sp.; assembly: GCA_050015115.1. Classification (GTDB taxonomy): domain Bacteria; phylum Acidobacteriota; class Terriglobia; order Terriglobales; family Acidobacteriaceae; genus Telmatobacter. The sequence goes on along the minus strand of JBEKCA010000028.1, from coordinate 39,867 downwards.
GTCCCAAGCATCGGAACTCCTCCAGTTCCTCTTCACCTATTCCACGATTTCGGTCATCTGATTCCTGCCCGCCGCATCGCTAAGGGTGAAGACAATTGGCCCTGGTATCCGCTGAATGAAGGTGGCGCCCAGCGACTTAACAAATCGGACAATGGCGACGTCAGGGTTAGGCTAACCAAGTTTCTCTTCCCACACGGTTGCCTGTGCTGGCGCGAATGTCCGGATTGCGGCAAGCTTTCCTCCTTTCACGGAGATGAATGGGAACTTAGGTCCGCTGGCTTGTTTCCTCCTCCGCCTTTGCTGGCCTTTGACAGAAAGCCACCCGCCGCCTGGATAGAGGGACCCGAGCGCGAGCAGCGTGAAAGAGGCAGAGTGGACGCCCGGAAATGCCTCCATTGCGGTACGTTGACCTACACCCAACACACCCAGGCGATAATGCAGAGCTCATTCAAGCCTCGTTTGCCTTCGTTTATCGAGGAAATTCAACGCGAACTTCGAGCCACCACGATGCAGGCAAACCACATCATTTTTATGGGGTATTCCTTGCCAGCAGACGACGTAACCTACAGAGCTTTTTTCGCCGCCAGGCGGCAGCGACGTGGAACAACGGTCCGTTGCACAGTTGTGAGCTACGATCGCGCCAATCCTGGCTGGCATGGCCCCGCTTCTCTTGATGCGCGACTTGCTAAACGAACCTTTGCCGACATATCTCCTGTAAACGCGGCACGGGACATATTTGGCAAAGAGAACGTCCGTTTTTATGGCGGAGGCATTCCCGACGTTTTTCTTGATAGAGGCAAAGTCACGAATGGCAGACTCGAAAAACTACTCATGTGGTCGCCTAATCCCTGATCTGAGAAAAACATGAGCACCGACACCCGAATAAGCGACGGAAACCGCCTGTGACGATCCGTTTTGAGAGCGAGCTTCTCACCTCTTTCGTGGGTCTTAAGGCAGCTCACCAACTAGAATGCTTCTAATCCATTTGGGAGTTCCCCCGGCTCTGCCGGGGAGGCAGTAGTAGTTTGACATTTGCGGGAGTCCATCCAGGAAACTCCAAGTCGTGAGCCGCCAAGCACACTTCAAGGAGAATCCGGATGGACGAGTATGAGAGCTTAAGCCACTCGAAGTGGGAGTGCAAGTACCACGTTGTTTTTATCCCCAAGTGCCGTCGGAAGGTGTTGTACGGGAACCTTCGCAAGCATTTGGGCGAAGTGTTTCGCAAGCTGGCCGAACAGAAAGAATGCCGGATTGAGGAAGGCCATTTACTGGCCGACCATGTCCACATGATGATTTCGATCCCGCCGAAATATGCGGTGTCGCAAGTGGTGGGATTCATCAAGGGAAAGAGCGCGATCCATCTGGCAAGGTTCTATGGGGAGCGGAAACAGAATTACGCGGGCCAGAGTTTCTGGGCGCGGGGTTATTTCGTATCCACGGTTGGTCGGGATGAGACCACTATTCGGGAATACATCCGCAACCAGGAAAAGGAAGATGAGCGTTTGGACCAGATGAACCTCTGGAAATGAACTGGCCACCGTTAAGGTGGCTCAACTTAACCGGGGCCGCGTTAGCGACCCCGCTCAAGCCGCTTCGAGCGGCTCACATAAGAAAGCCCCCGGCTCTGCCGGGGGTATTTACTCAAAAACCGAGGAGACTATGCATCGCACTCTGATGACGTAGTCCAAAACCAACCCAGATGATGATTGGAATAGCCGCCTGGATAAAGAACTTGTCTTTCACTCGGACATGCGCCGCAATGGCTCCGCCCATCCAACCTGTCGCGAGAATGGCCCCGATGAAAGAGGTCGCTGGAAGCAGGCACAGCGTGGCGATCAAGACTTTGCATACTCCAAAAGTGCGGAGGACATCGAGCGGATAACCGACCTGCTCCATGCTCTTGATCGCTGGTGGCGCCTTCAAAACGTTCATTACGCCCGCCAAGAAAAGAAAAGCCGCCGCAAGTGCGCTCAACACCCAGCCGATCATGATTGCTCGTTCCATGTTTTGTCCTTTCAAAAACAACTGTTCTGTTGAATCCCTGGTTGGTATGCAAAAGCCGCCGGGAAATGGACGGCTCGAATACGGCGAGTCTTATGGGGGCGCGCCGTGGTCGTTACTGCTGCATATCGATGATGATTTTCCCGTTGGGGGACTTCTGCTGACGATCCCAGGCGGTGGCAAGGTCGGCAAGTGTGTAGACTTCGGTCGGCAGCCTGAGCTTGCCCGCAAAGGCGTACGCGGCCAACTTGGCGTAGGTTTCGCGCCGGACCTCTACCGGAACGGTAAGCATCGCGAAGCCTTCGATCGAAGCTTGCTGCCTCATGATGACTGCAGGGCTGAAGGGTGTCTCAGCGGCTGCCGCGAAACCCGCGGCGATCAATCTCGCACCGGATGACGCCGCCAGCAAAGCAGCAGTCGCGTACGGACCCCAGATCAGATCGATGATGACATTGACGCGGCCTTGCGACGCTTCAACGAACCTGGCGACGGTCGATGGCACGTCACCATCAAGCGTGACAGTCGCATCAGCCCCCACTGATTTCAAGGACTCCAGAACCTTCTCGTTGCGTCCAGCAGCGATCACGCGGCCAGCACCGAGGAGCTTAGCGGCTTCCACCGCCATGCGACCGACGGCACCCGTCGCGCCGAGAACGATGACGTTCTCTCCGGGTTGGATCTTTGCTCGCCATGAAAGGGCGATATAGGCTGTCGAGGCGGCAGTTCCGATTGTGATCGCCTGCTCATTTGTGAGGCCCTCGGGAACATCGAAGACAGACGCTGTATCGACCAGACTGCGTTGCGCTACGGAACCAAAGGGGCTAACAGCACCGCTAAAGTAAACGCGTTTGCCGTCCATCGTACCGACCCCTTCCATCCCGACCACCCCCGGCAACGGCAAAGCGATCGCGGGAATGTGGCCTGAAGCAAGGATGATGTCTACGGGGTTAAGGCCGGCCATCAGGATATCGACAACTTTTTGGCCGTCCCTGGCGTGTGGTTCCTCAAACTCGGCAACTTCAGGAGCGCCGTACTTTTTTACAACTGCAGCTTTCATCTGATCCTCCTTGATCATGCATAACCGACCCGCCACCTGTAAGCGCTGTTTTGAACTTCGAGCGTGTGAAGTGACGCCACGAGCGGCATGGTTACTAATGCATACCTGTATGATGAACTGAGAGTGACTAAAAAGGAAGACGGCACATTCTTGTTAGTAACTGAGGCGGACGTAACCTATGAAAAAAAGCAGCAAACATAACGCAACTGGTGCCGAAGGGCTCATGTGCAAACAACAGGACACCAAACCTCTTCGGGAGTTTCTCACGAAGGTTGGAGACAAATGGAGCATCCTGCTGGTCGTGATGCTCGCCAGTGCGCCCGGCCATCGCGCCCGGTTCTCTGAACTTCAGAAGATGGTGGAAGGAATCTCCCAGCGGATGCTTACCACTACGCTGCGTCAGCTAGAGCGGGATGGTTTGCTCTCTCGCGAGGTGTTCCCTGAGGTGCCGCCGAGAGTGGAATACGAACTGACCAACCTCGGGCTCAGTCTTCTTCAGCCGATGCGGAATCTCATTCTGTGGATCGGGAATAACTGGGAGTCCATCAAGAAAGCGAGAGAAGTTTTCGACACGCGGGCCAGATGACCGACGATGGTGCTCTTTTCATCCGCTCTGACGCGTAATGAGCCTTCAGTCTGGTTGCCTCTAGCATTAGATCGTCTCGCATCCCGTGGTCTCAGGTGTGCAAGGAGCGTATGGGCTCGACGCGGCCACGCATGATTCGAGTTGTTGGCAGCAGGTGTGGCGACCAAAAGCTAAGGACGGCCTTTCAGGACCAGCGTACTAACGGTCGGCCACAAATCCAACATACATTCGTATGGTTTTCCTCGGTTGGAGTGACCCCACATTCACGTCCGTTGGTCACTTACAACCTAGGTGGCCGGAGGAATCGGTTATGTCATTTTGTGCGCAAGCTCGCTCTCTACGAGCAGCGTTTGCCGCCCTCCGCGAAGGACTCGCACTGCCGCCCCCACCCCTTCATCGCCTCCACCACTGGCTGCAGGTTCCGGCCCAGCGCGGTCAGCGAATACTCCACCTTGTGCGGCACCTGAAGGTAGACCTCACGGTGAATTAGTCCGTCCTCTTCCATCTCGCGCAGTTCTTGGGTCAGCATTTTGGGAGTAATGGAACCGCGCGTGTTGCTCTCGTTGATGGTGCGCTGCAGTTCGGCGAAGCGCATCGTTCCGCCAAGCTGATAATAAACGACGAAGATCTTCCAGAGGCCCTCGACAGCCCGCATGGCTGTGCGTGAACTTGAAGGACGCCGGCTACTTCAGGCCATACCCAAGCATCCGGTCCATGCTGACCTGAGCGATCCAGATAAGGCTCAATTCCCCGAGCAAGGCGCTATCGAGCGGCGCGGCAAGGATGCCCGGAAGGAAAGGGAGCACATAGGGGTGCATCACGTTATAAAGGTCGCTGCCCGCAGCAGTCGGTCCATGGAAGTAAGTCAGCAAACTCAGATCCGGAACTAGGAACTTCCTCTCCCCATACGGCATGACTCTTTTCCCTTTAGTCGAAGCCCTGTGCTCCTGGGGCCGCATCCATCTCGCGCGCGGACACACCGTCTCGAAGACTGCCACGGCTCCCGACCTCCGGCGATAGCTGCCCTTGGCAAAGAGGCCAAACATGCCTACTTGCTAACAAATCCGACGATTAGAAACGCGAGAGCTATCGTGAGGAGTACAACACGCCAGCGGTGAAGCAGATCCCATCTACGCCGGTACGTCTTCCAATCGGGAGGCGGATTGGACTTAAGACGGTTGTTGATCGGCACGAGGGCGGTGACCGAATACAAGATCGCCAACATCCACAAAACGGCCGATGTAGCGATCCAGACCGGTAAGCGGCCAAATTGGTGCCATTGGATTACAACCACGGCTAAAGTAAGCAAAAATACAAGAATGTACCAAAACGGCATGAACCTCCCCTGCACGCGAGCGAGGGCATTTGCGGCCGGCAGATGAACATCATCCGGAAGTTTATCGAGCGTTGGATGAACAAACGCGGCGACGGCCAGTTCACTTCCAACCATCAAGCCAGCGACGATAATTGCAGCGGCACTTAGAACTTCCATCATGAATTCCCCCATAAATGAGACCTTGGAATGAGTTACCTCATTTAAGAGGGGAGCTTGTTGAAGGTATCAGGATTGTCGATTCAACGCCAACGATGTCCGATACATCAAAGTTCCTGATGTCCTCAGCGAATTCTTTGCTTTGCATGTACCGCCGAGCGACCTCACCGGGTTCTTCGCCCGCCGCATGGGAGGCCAGCACGAAGAGCCGTCGCTCGACATCCTCCTTGGCGGTCCAGAGACCGTGGGCCTCAATCCCGAAGAGCGGAAAGCTGCTGAGATGACGGAGATAAATCTGATTCATGTAGAAATCGAGCGCCTCTTTGGTGCGCAGTTTGTACACGCGAAGTTCAAAAGTTCTCATTGTCGTTTCCTATTGCATGGACTTGGGTTAAGAATTTACTGGTCGTTCAACCAACTCACGGTCGACAAGAACGGCCAGCGGCATTTCTCTCAAATGACATGGATCAAGAAGAAGCCGACGACAAGCATCACCGCGCAGGTTAGGCCATGAACTGAGAACGCTGTCGACTTCGACCCGCCCGACCCCAGAACGTTTGACATGTCGCCAAGAGGGGTGATGGCAAGAACGAGTAGAGCTATGCCTACCGTCCGCGTGTCCGTGGTCACCATCAACGTCAGCACGACCAATCCAGATACGATGTCCCGAATTCCCTTAAGCCGTAGCCAGGCACGAGTGTCAGCATCGGGTGCAGGCGGCTTAAGACCAAATGATCCTGTCATTCGTTCAGGAGATATAACGTAGAAACAGCCGATGACAATGATCGCCACAGCCATGAGAGCAGCTAGAGCAAGCTGGATAGCGTTGTGCAAGAAATATCTCCTAATTAGAAAATCTAGCGACACTATATCTGATGCGAAGCATTTGGTAAAGTTTCACCGTCCGCCAAGCGTTGATCCTAGCGGCGATATACTTCCTATCAATGGCAACGACGCTGGCAGCTAACCGATTTGCGGAACGAAAACTGCGTGACAAGCAGGCCCGCCGGGCACAGATCATCAGTGCCGCACGACGAATCGCGGAGCTTGAAGGGTGGTCCAACGTAACCATTCGGCGGCTATCCGATGAAATTTCATACAGCCAACCCGTTTTGTACGCTCATTTTGGAAGCCGCGAAGGAATTCTCACCGCGGTTGCAGTCGAGGGTTTCCAGGAGATCGGCCTGGCTTTGGAGAAGGCACGGAAACGGGTTAAGCGTGGAAATACGGTCGAATCGGTCGCGGTCGCATATCTGGAGTTCGCCGCGTCCTCACCAGCACTGTATGAAGTGATGTTTTCGCTCGGCCTGAGCGTCCCATTCGATGACGCGGCTACTCCTCCGGAGCTGCGATTCGCGTTTTCCCAACTCATGGAGTTGTTTCAAGGGCAGAGCTCGAAGCCGGAGGTTAAATCGGAACTGTTTTGGGCGAACCTCCATGGTATCGCCGAGCTAACAAGAACCAAGCGATTTCCGCCCAGCCGTCAGAAAGAGCGCGTGAGGACGCTCGTCGAGCTCTTCACTTTCCCAAGATGAAACGGCACATGACGAGAAGAGCGCACCGAAAGCCGCTGTAGCACTATGGGCATTTCTCCACGGCATCACGGTGCTCGAGGCGGCGGGAGGGTGCCCGCTTTTTGGAAGACAACGATCTTGGACGAGTGAGACCGCTTGCAGCCAATATTTGAGTCGTAATATCGTATTTGTATTTCAATAGACAATTTATACCTCTTTCGGATAAGATTCCGATTCGAACGAGAACACGGAGAAGTTCGGTGCCAAAGGTGCGCACATCGCTTTTTATTACCTGCTACAACGACACCCTGTTTCCTGAGACGGGGCGTGCGGTGGTCGTATTGCTTGAGAGGCTGGGCGTCGAGCTCGATTTTCACCCCAAGCAGACTTGCTGCGGCCAGATGCACGCCAACACCGGCTTTCGCAGCGAAGCGTTTTCCCTGGCCAAGCGTTTCGTCCAGCTCTACCACGACGCGGACACAGTGGTAATCCCCTCTTCCTCATGCGTGGCGATGATCCGCGAACAGTATCCCGGCCTCTTTGAAGAACTGGGGAACGATTCACTTCGTAAGGAGTTCGCAGCCCTGCTCCCCAGGATCTTCGAGTTGAGCGAGTTCCTCGTGGACCGGCTTGGTTTTGACGATGTGGGGGCCTACTTCCCCCACCGCGTAACCTACCACGCCAGTTGCCATGGATTGCGCGCACTGCATTTGGGCGATCGACCGTTTCGGTTGCTGGCCAAGGTTCGCGGCCTCGACCTCGCACCTCTTGCCAACATGGATCGCTGTTGCGGGTTTGGGGGAACTTTTTCAATCAAAAATGCCGAAGTTTCCTCGGCCATGCTGGCGGCCAAGCTCCAGGATGTCGTCTCCACAGGAGCCGAGTACTGCACCGCACTCGATAACAGTTGTCTGATGCATTTGGCCGGGGCGCTGCACCGCCAGTACGCAGGCATGAAAACTGTCCACTTGGCGCAGATTCTGGCCAGCACCGAGGACTCCGCGGCGGAAGGGTTCGCATGAGTCACGCGGAGTTGGATCCCACCCTGGCGCCACCTTTCCCCGAGGGCGCGCTTCCGGTGTTGCGCAATCCGCAACTGCGCAAAAACGTCGCGCATGCGATTGACGTGATCCAGGCCAAGCGGTCCAGGCTGGTGGCCGAAAAGACTGACTGGCAGGAACTTCGTTCGGCAGGTTCTGCCATTCGCGCGCATGCTGTCGAGAATCTCGGCTACTACCTCGAACAGTTTGAATCCCGCTGCACCGCTGCCGGAGGCCAGATCCACTGGGCCGTCGACGCCGCTGAAGCGCGCCAGATCATCCTCGAACTGTTGCGCGCGGAGAACGCAAGCGAGGTCATCAAGATCAAGACCATGACCTCCGCCGAGATCCAGTTGAATCCCTTTCTTCAGGCAGCGGGTATCAGCGTTTTCGAAACCGACCTGGCTGAAATCATCCTGCAACTGGGCGACGAAGAGCCATCGCACATCGTAGTGCCCGCTTTGCACATCAACCGCAGGCAGGTCCGAGAGATCTTCGCTCGCCGCATGGGTTTGAAAGACCTCTCCGACGACCCTCATGCTCTCACCGCAGCCGCGCGCACGTATTTGCGTCAGAAGTTCCTGGCCATACCCACGGCCGTTAGTGGTGCCAACTTTCTCATCGCCGAAACCGGAGGGGTGGCTGTGGTCGAGTCAGAGGGCAACGGACGCATGTGCCTCACGCTGCCTCGCACCATGATTACCCTGGCGGGAATTGAGAAGGTCTTGCCCCGCTATCAGGATTTGGAAGTGATGCTCCAGGTACTGGCGCGTTCGGCTACCGGCGAACGAATGAATCCATACACCTCTCTCTGGACCGGTGTTACGCCCGGCGACGGTCCGCAGAGTTTTCATGTGGTTCTTCTCGATAACGGGCGCTCCCGGATGCTCACCCGTAGTGTAGAGCGCCAGACGCTGAAGTGCATCCGTTGCGCCGCGTGCATGAACGCCTGCCCGGTTTACCGGCAGACGGGCGGCCATGCCTACGGCTCGGTCTACCCCGGCCCTATCGGGGCTATTCTCACACCGCAGTTGATGGAACTTAAACATGCGCAGTCGCTCCCCTATGCCTCTTCGCTGTGTGGCGCCTGCTATGAAGTCTGCCCGGTCAAGATCAACATTCCCGAAGTACTGCTCGAACTGCGCGCGCAGGTGACGGACAAAGAGCGTAAGCAAACTGTACGTTTCCTCGACCCGCTCTATCTCGGACTGCGCATTGCCAGCTTTTTCTTCGGGCATGCTTGGCGTTTTCACCTCGCCCAGCGTCTGGGCCGTATCGGCCTGGGCCTCTTCACGCGCAAGGACGGATGGATTCATTCCCTGCCATTCATCGGCGCCAAATGGACTGAGACCCGCGACCTTCGCGGAGTGCCCCCGCAGACGTTCCACGAGTGGTGGGCCGCTCGTGCAAAGGAGGCAAGATGAACTCCACTGCATCGTCCCGGCAAAGAGTCCTCGAAAGCATACGTACCGCGACCGCACATTTTCTCTCCGCAGACCGGCTCGAATGGGCACCTCTTCATCAGGATCTTCCTCGCAGGTACATTCGCCATGGAACCATGAATCGAGGAGTTTGCGTGGAACTGATGATTGAGCGCCTCCGTGAGTACGATGCCGTGGTTGCGGAAAGCTCTCTTGAGCAACTTCCAGGCGTCATTGCCGCACAGCTTGCGTCAAGTGGAAAGTCCATCTTTGTAGCGCCTGAAGGTCTGCCCATTGAATGGCTCACACCCGGCTATGACTGGAAGATCGACCGCGGTCTACCGATCGAGGAAATTGAACGTGCCGATGGGGTTGTCACGGCAGCCTTCTGTGGAGTCGCCGATTCGGGCACCATCGTGCTGCATCACTCGCTGACCGAAGGTCGGAGAGTGCTTACTCTTTTGCCCGATTGGCACCTTTGCATCCTGCGCGCCAGCCAAATCGTGGAAACTCTGCCCGAATATTTCGGGCGTTGTCAGCGGGCGCCCGCGTTGGCCACCTTTATCTCCGGGCCGAGCGCCACAGCCGACATCGAAATGACACGCATCAAAGGCGTTCACGGCCCGCGCCTTCTTGCCGTGATTCTTGTACGCGACGAAAGCTCACGTGATGTCGGCTGATTGAAGACTACCGGGAGTCTCACAGATTGAAATCGAATCGTCAAAAAGCTCACGAGATCGACTTGCAACCCGAAGCGGGAAGTGAGGATGGTTCCTGGCCTGAAAGGTTTTGACATGTGCATAGGTGGCGTGCTCTCCCCGATAAATCCCTGTCATGTTGCGGCCGATCTAGGTGCAAGCAGCGGGCGAGTGGTCGCCGGGCAGGTGGTTGATGGGGTCTTGAGGCTGCATGAAGTGAACCGGTTCCCTATAGCCTTCGCCAAAGATCCAAGCAGGGAATACTTTTGCTGGGGAATCGATGCGATCGAGGGGCATGTGCGCCAGGGCATTGCGCAAGTGGCTGGCTTGGCTCCGATACAAAGCGTTGGGGTGGATAGCTGGGGAGTGGACTTTGTCCTGCTTGATGCAGCGAAGCGAAATGTAGGTAGAGCGATCTGTTATCGCGACAATCGGACAGAGGGAATGATCGAACGCGTGACGGCCTGTGTTCCGGCGTGGGAGATTTATCGACGAACCGGTATTCAGTTCCAGCGATTCAATACGATCTATCAACTGACTGCTATGGCCATGCAGGAGCCGGAGTGGCTCAACCAGACCTGCCACCTTTTGATGATTCCCGACTACATGCACTTCCGCCTGTGCGGAGTGTTGTCGAACGAATACACCAATGCTACGACCACACAGCTTCTGAACCTGAATGGGGAATGGGACCGGAATCTGTTTAAGGCTACGGGGCTTAAGCAGATCTGGATGCAAGCGCCGGTCGAGGCAGGCACGATTCTTGGAGATATGTACTTCGAGAAAACAGCGGCAAAAGTAGTGGCTCCAGCGACCCATGACACGGCATCGGCGGTCGTGGGAACGCCCTTCGAAGCCATCGGAGAGGTATTCATCAGTTCCGGCACATGGTCGCTGATGGGCATGGAGAGCATGATTCCGTTCGTGTCCGATCAAGCCATGGAATGGAACTTCTCCAATGAGGGAGGATTTGGCCGCCGCTACCGGGTGCTCAAGAACATCATGGGCTTATGGTTGCTGCAACGGCTATGCGAGGAATTCCAGACCCCGATCGACGATGCCCTGATGAATGCCGCAGCCGACGCCGCTCCTTGGCGGTCTATCGTGAACCCGGATGATGCGCGCTTTCTGAACCCTCTTTCCATGAAGGAAGAGATTCGAGAGTACTGCGTGGAAACACAGCAGCCTGTCCCAGAATCACTTGCGCAATTTGCGCGCTGTGCATTAGATAGCCTGGCGCTCTCCTACCGGATGGTCAAAGAGCAGTTGGAGTCACTCTGCGGTCGAAACTTGGCAAGGGTTCGCATCGTTGGCGGAGGTTCCAGGAATCGCCTGCTCAACCAGTTCTGCGCCAATACTTGCCAACTGCCAATTTGCGCAGGGCCGGTGGAGGCGTCCGCATTGGGCAATATTTGTGTCCAGATGATTGCCTTGGGCGAGATTGCGAGCCTGGATGAGGCGCGCGCATTGATTCGGGTCTCTTTTGAGCTAGATGAATACCAGCCGCAACAAGAAGTCCCGGACAAAGTGTGGCGTAGGTTTCGGGGATTTGTATCAATCAGCACGCAGAAGGAGATTCGATGAATGACGCTTTACGCAAGATCAATTTGGCTTATGAGTCGGCCAGCGAACGATTCGCGACCACCGGAGTGGACACCGGGAGTGTGCTTCGACGGCTCGATGAGGTTCCGATATCCATTCAATGCTGGCAGGGGGATGATGTTCGCGGCTTTGAGAATCCAGATGGAGATTTGACCGGAGGAATTCAGACCAGCGGCAACTATCCAGGGCGTGCCCGTAATGGGGATGAATTGCGTGCCGACCTCGAAATGGCTCTCGCACAGATCCCGGGCAGGAAGCGAATCAATCTGCATGCAATCTATCTTGAATCTGCCACGCCGGTAAGTCGCGATGCAATCGAGCCTCAGCATTTTGAGGGATGGGCAAAGTGGGCCAAGGCAAATGATCTTGGCCTTGATTTCAATCCAACCTGTTTCTCGCACCCGCTGAGCGAAAAGGCGACGCTGAGCCATCCAGACGCAGCGGTGCGGCGATTCTGGATCGATCACTGCCTGGCGAGCAGGCGCATCAGTGAGTATTTTGGAATCGAACTTGGCACGCCGGCCGTCATGAACATTTGGATCCCGGACGGAGACAAGGACCTACCCGCAGACCGGCTTGGGCCACGGAAGCGGCTGGAGGAATCGCTGGACGAAATTATCGCCGCGCCTCTGGGCGAGCACCACAAGGTCGCAGTCGAAGGCAAGCTATTCGGGATCGGAACGGAGAGCTATACGGTTGGTTCCAACGATTTTTATCTTGCCTACGCGGCAACGCGCAAGACTCTTCTTTGCCTGGATGCGGGACATTTTCATCCAACTGAAAACGTCGCGGATAAGATATCGACGGCCTTGTGCTTTCTGGACGAGATTCTGCTCCACGTCTCGCGACCGGTTCGTTGGGATTCCGACCATGTGGTCCTGCTTGACGATGCAACGGTAGCTATCGCCCAGGAGGTCGTGCGAACAGATGCGCTGTCCCGTGTACACATCGGCCTGGACTTTTTCGATGCCAGTATCAACCGCATTGCTGCATGGATCATTGGCGCCAGGAATATGCGGAAGGCCCTGTTGTTGGCGCTTCTGGAGCCGGCAGCGAGTCAGATCGAAGCGGAAATGCGATTCGATGGCGCCGCGCGCATGGCGCTATTCGAGGAACAGAAATCGATGCCCTGGTCCGCGGTGTGGGAGTACTACTGCGTGACGAAAGAAGTTCCCCCGGGTATCGAATGGCTGGATGTGGTCCGGAAGTATGAGGGAGACATTCTGAACAATCGTCGAGGGGGAGTGCGATGAGAAACCCAATCGAAGAGTCATGGTTTGTCAGGGCCATCGTGAAGTCAACCAGCGACATGTGGCTGAAGGGATGGGATGAGCGGAATGGTGGAAATGTCAGCTTGCGCGTTGATGCAGAAGACATCAAACCCTACCGGCAACATTTCATTTCGGTGCGGGAAGTGGAGCTTGGAGAGACCGTGGCCGAATTGGCAGGGCAGCTCTTCCTCGTGACCGGTACCGGGAAATACTTCAGAAATACGGCGCTGGATCCGGAAGACCACGTCGGGCTCATCGAGATCTCCAATGATGGAACATCGATGCGCATCTTATGGGGGTTCGGAGGAAATGGAGTTCCGACCTCCGAATTATCTGCCCACCTGAATTCCCATCGGTCGCGACAAGCTGTCACGCAAGGCACGAGCCGCGTGATCATGCACTGCCATGCGACGAATCTGATTGCCCTCTCTTATGTTCTTGACCTTTCTTCCGCGGCATTCACCCGCGCCCTGTGGGAGATGAGCACGGAATGCCTGGTGGTTTTTCCGGAGGGGATCGGCGTCTTGCCGTGGAAGGTTCCCGGGACGCCGGCAATAGGCGAAGCAACAGCCTTTGTTATGCAGAAACATCCGCTTGTGCTCTGGCCGTTCCACGGAATCTTCGGTTCTGGCACCACGCTGGACGAAACATTCGGGCTGATCGATACCGCTGAGAAGGCGGCGGAGATTCTGGTGAAGGTACTATCGATGGGCGGAAAGAGGAAGTCCATTACGACACAAGAACTCAAGGATCTGGCTGTGCGGTTTCAGGTGATGCCGATGCCTGAGGCCCTCGCCACCGAAAAGTGGATATCGTAGCGCACATGGTCAGGTTGCCGGACGGGAACTTCCCTGCCTGCGAACCGCAAGAAGGAGCCGTGTCAGGCGGCACGCGTTAACCAGAAAGGGCAGAGGAGGAAGGTCGATGTCATTTACCCTTGCTTTACCACGATTGAGCCTGACCAGTGAGTGCGCCATGGAGAATGCGGTCGCCGCGCTCGCGCAGTTGGGAGGGTGCAGAGTCCTCGTGTTGACGGACCGCGTCGTTCGCTCTCTCGAAGGTTTCATGTGGCTGGTTTTGGCTCTCGACTATAGGCGATTTGCGCAAATCGCCACAGCTATGGGTATTGACACATCTCGACTGAGCGAAGAGAATGCATTACTCGCAGCCATCGTTGCGATTCGAAGACTATCCATGCGGGTATGCATCCCACGCAGCTTTGCTTCCCTGGGGATTAACTTCGCCGATGTTGAGGCATGGTTTGAGCCCGCATTACAGGACCTTTGCGCTCGGGGGAATCCTCGAAAGCTCTCTGCGGACGACGTCAGCGAACTTTACACGTTAGGTATCTGAGATGGCGTACTATCCTTCCCCCAAACACGAACGATGTACGAGACAACCGCACTAGAAAAAGGAAATCGGATGAATGCAATTCTCGTTGGGATCGGATGGCACATGGTCGGAGCTGCTTGTGCCGCATCGTTTTATGCGCCGATTGGCAGGGTGAAGAAATGGTCATGGGAAACTACCTGGGCAGTTGCCGGCGTCTTTTCCTGGATCATCCTACCGCTCTCCGTGAGCTTCCTCCTGCTTCCGAACTTTAACGCCTTCTACGCATCGATCGATGCGCATGTGCTCTTGAAAGTCGCGCTCTTCGGGGCCATGTGGGGAATCGGCAATGTAAGTTACGGCCTCACGATGCGCCATCTGGGGATGTCTCTCGGCATCGGCGTCGCGATCGGCGTCACGCTCGTGGTGGGAACCCTCATGCCTCCGCTACTTCATGGCCAAGCCGCACTGTTGTTTGCAACCAAAGGCGGCCAGTTGACCATGGCGGGGGTATTCGTATCGCTCATCGGCGTGGCGATTGTCTCCTATGCTGGTCACCAGAAAGAGGTGCAACTTCGGGGTGCGCCCAGGGAATTCAATTTGAAGCTGGGGATCGCGCTGGCGGGAATGTGCGGCGTCTTCTCTTCCGGTATGTCGTTTGCGATCGATGCGGCAAGACCAATGGCAGCGGCCGCGCTTGATCTTGGAGTGAATCCACTCTACGCGGCGTTGCCAAGTTATGTGATTATCATGGGCGGCGGCGCAATAGTGAATCTAAGTTACTGCTTCGTGCGTCTGGCCTCGGTGAAGAGGATATCCCTCAGCGACGATCTCTCGCAGACTAAGCGAACCTTAGTAAAAAATGGTGCCCTTGCGGCGACGGGCGGAATCATGTGGTATTTTCAATTCTTCTTTTACGCTTGGGGCGCGGCCAACATTCCGCAGCGCCTCTTCTACGTGAATTGGATGCTGCACATGAGCGGGTATGTTCTGTGTGGCGGTTTGGTCGGACTGGCTCTTGGTGAGTGGCTAGGTGTAGGAAGCCGGCCGGTTCGCTTGCTTTGGGCTGGCATGATCATAATCATCGCGGCTGCCAATCTGGTGGGTCTGGGCATGGCATTTTAATCTTCGGCTCCTTCCTGACCATCATGATGCTGGCTCAAGAAACGCACTGACGCGGCTAAGTCGCCTTGGATTCACTCCATCGATAGACCGCGACAGGGCAAGTGCACTGACAGTAGATGTCGAGATCGGGAACTGCCCGATGCGTAGGTTCAATCCGGCAGGCAGAAAGACTAAACTGGATCCCCTTGCAGTTATGGAGGTAAGCTTATGAATACTAATCCGACAACTCAACCCGCTGACGGCGAGTCGCTGAAGCGGTTTGCCTTTATCCTGCGGCTCCGCGAGGGCGCTGCCGAAGCCTATGAGAAAGCGCACCGCGAGGTGTGGCCCGAGATGTTGGCATTGCTTAAGAGCGCAGGCATCAGCGAGTACTCCATTTATCGGAGGAACGAACTGTTGATCCTCACACTCAGAGCGGTCGATTTTGAGACGACTTGGCGCCGGATCGAAAATGACCCAGTCAACTTGCGCTGGCAAGAAACGATGGCACCGCTGTTTGCTCCGCTGGAGGCCATGCGGCCCGGCGAGAGGTTTCCCATGATAGAGGAGGTCTTCTACTTGTCATAGCATGCACTAAGATAAATAGCTCCCCGTCGGAGGGCAGCGAGCGTACTACGAGTGAACGCGGAAGCCGAGGAGCGATTATCAACGGCTATGCCTGAAATGCGTAATTCTTGGTCGCGTTCAATTTCGCTATTGGAATTGCACACGAAGACAATCGACTGCCCAAGACTAAGATAACCATCAGTTTGTGAAGATCCTGATCTCTGGGAATTAGTTGGAAAATACGGAGGTTCTCGCTCTCATAACCCAAAGGTCGTAGGCTCAAATCCTACCCCCGCAACCACCTAGCGAATCCGTCAACCCGGAATAACCCGGTGTAAGAGCAAGAGAATTTGCTCCGCCGGGTTTTCGCACGTTTGGACGCTCGAGTCATGGGTTATGCGCTCCTCAATATCCTGCGAACGACGGCCGCGTTGGCTTCCCGCTTTGCTTCCATCAGCGCGTTGCCGTAGACGTTCATCGTGGTCGAGATTTGGGCGTGCCGCATGAGCTTCTGCTCCACTGGTCTACACGCCTTCACTAGGTGCCTTCGAGTGCAGCTGAAAGGTTCAACCGTCACCGTCGTCGAGCTGGCTCCCCCGCCGGTAGAGACCAAGCTATTTCGCGGTGAATTTGAAATGGAAAACAAAGGGCAGAAGGCGATGCCAGTCGACGCGCTGGTATCGAAGACTATCGTGGGCATCGAAGCGGGCAAAGTAGAAATTCGTCCTGGTCTCAGCAATATGCTTCATCTCCTGAGCCGTTTCGCCCCTGCGCTGCCGTTCGGGCACATGGCGAAGATGGTTAGTCCCAAACCGTGATCGCGGCAAAGAACCAGTTCCCGTCATCGCCGACTAGGCCACATTTTGCGAGCTGCCGGGAAACACAAAGGCTCGTTCCAGGCGGGAACACAGAATAAGAGGAGAAACAATGCAAGCGATTTGCGCTACAGACGATGGTCAACTTGAAGTCCGGGATATCGCCGCTCCGGGAGAGCCGCCAAGCGGTCACGTCCTGGTCAACATTGAAGCCGCAGCCATCAATCATGGAGACAAGCTCTTCCTGGCTCGGCCGGGAAAGAGCGGGACACCTGTTCCCGCCCCGGCCGCCTAGGAAGAAACCACCCTTCATAGAGCGTATAGTCTGATCGTTCCATGTAACCAGAATCTCTCTGGCATACCTAAGAACCGGTAGTTAACCATCTTCCGGCCATCTTCTCAAACCCCATTGAGGCTACATCCTGGAAAGCGCCTTACGGTGCTGGACCCTTACGGTTTGGTACGTCTAGACGCGACTTCAGGCGCGCATTACAGAACTGCATCGGTCGAGACGGCGATGTCTTTTTGGGCCTCCAAGACGGCTAAACGCTCTGTCAAAGCCGCGTGGATCGAGGCGTAGGCACCGCCGCCTAGCGTAAGGCGTTTGGGTGCGGGGCTAAGCTTGACAGATCCGATCATCGCGTCCACCGTCTTAGTGGCGTCGCCCCTGATCTCGAATTCTCCAGTGGCGATGGCACGGCGCACCTGGCCGGCCGGTGTATTTTCATAAACTGCCATGGGCGGGGGAGCAACAAGCCCTTTCCCGAAGTCGGTTCTTGTCGGGCCCGGCTCCACGATCGTGAATTCGATGCCGAAAGGCGCGACCTCCTTTGCTACCGTCTCGACGAAGCCCTCGATTCCCCATTTAGTCGCGTGATACAGACTGAAATTGGGATAAGTGACCTGTCCGCCTTCCGATGAAACCTGAATAATACGGCCGCCCCCTGGGACCTCAAGTGCGGGAGGGAGGCTCGGATGATCTGAATGGAACCGATGAGGTTGGTGTCAATCTGATCCCGGATCTGGTCGTCGCTTACCTCCTCGGCCGCGCCAAAAAGTCCGTAGGCTGCGTTATTGACGATGACGTCGATCCGCTGCAAGGCGGAAAAGGCGCTATCCACCACCTTTCTGACCGCCGGTGTATCCCGGACGTCCAGAGCCGCCACCGAGAGTCTATCGCCATACTTCGCCTTCAGGTCGTCTAGGAGATGGACCTTGCGAAGAGTCGCCGCCACCCGATCGCCGCGCTCCAAAAGTCGTTCGGTCATGATTCGGCCCAAGCCCGAAGAAGTGCCGGTGATGAACCAGGTTAAGGACATGGAAATTTTCCCTTCATTGTTGATTTGCTATTTACGGCCTACGAGAATTCGCCGCTTGCGACCAACGCGTCTCGCGATGCGTCTAGAAACCGGCGGCTCCGCATTGCACCAGCGCTCAACGCATACGGCGGACCATCATCTTCATGATTGCGCTCCATCCGCGCGCACCTACAAGGTTGCGAATGGTGAGAACGGGAAACGCAAGGACGGGGTAGCGAAGTCGCGCTGATCCGTCGGTGGCGGCGCGATAGATCGCCTGCACCACTTTTTCTGGGCCGGGCAAGTTGGCCGATTGCTTCTCCCACATTTTGTCGAAGCCCTCGATCACCTCTTTATATGCAGGATGCGGTGTTCGAACCATACTGGTGCTGCTGTCAAAGTTAGTCTTTGACCCGCCCGGTTCGACCAGCCTTACGCGTATACCAAATCCCTCCAGCTCATACTGCAAGGCTTCGGTCAGACCTTCCACCGCGTATTTCGTCGCGTGATACGCCGAAAAAAGCGGAAGAGTCATCCGTCCGCCGAGCGAAGACACATTGACGATTACGCCGCTCCTGGCCTCGCGCATCAAGGGCAGGACAAGTTGAATCATTCCAATGACACCCATGATGTTCGTGTCGATCTCACGCCGTAGATCTTCAGGTGATGCACCTTCGAGCGGCCCTAACAGGCCGAATCCTGCGTTGTTGATCAGAACGTCGATGCCGCCAAACTTGTCGACAGTTTCATCGATGGCGGCCTGCATGGACACACGATCCGTCACATCCAGTCGCGGCGTGAACAGACCGGCCGGGCCGGCCCACGATTTGGCTTTTTCAGGGGAACGCATGGTCGCCGCGACGTTCCAACCCTTCTTCTTGAACAACAAGGCAGTATCCCTGCCGAAGCCGCTTGACGCGCCGGTGATCAGTACGGTTTTGGCCATCTTCTGTTTCCTCCTTAAGTCTGACTAGTCAGTCATGTAAACTGGTTAAAAATTAGGCGATCATTCGCCAAAAGGCATCGAACGCAGCTATGCAATGCTTGTCTGCGTTGTCCGGATCCTGGATCATGTAATCGATCGTCGCGTCCACCAGTGCGTTCATCAGGGCTGCGACGAAGGCTAGCGGGGCATCGCGCATCGGTCCATTTTCGCGGCCCCGTTCCAGAAGTTGTATGACGCCCGCGATCTCGTCGATCGCATTCTGACGGCTCTCCGAAGTAATATCGTCCGATACAGAGAGATGCGCGAGCGTCCGGCGTTTCTCTGGGCATGAGGTTGCCCAGCGCAGCAAATGGGACCACATATGGAACATCTGGGTGCGGATGTCGCTCTCGGTCGGGAGCCCCTCATGAGCAACCGCAGCCATCTCCGCCTTGAGCGCTACATAGAGCCGGTTCAACAGGTCGGCCTTCGTCTCGAAGTAGGCAAATAATGACCCATTGGAGACGCCTGCCTCTTTTGCTATCATCGCCGTCGGCGCGCTCAGCCCATGATTACCGATCACGCAGGTTGCCGCCGCTATAATAGCGTTCCGCTTATCCTCGCTTCTCGGTCTGGCCATGCTTGTTGCCTCTTCACTACAAAACCCAATATATCATAGAGTGACTAGTCGGTCAATACACTATGGCGTGTTCCTGCGCGACCGTAGACATGCTCGCCTTTTCGTCTCGAAGGTTCCTTCACCGTTGCGGATCAGATAAGAGAAGGGGAAGGTCCAGGAGGAGGAACTCGACTCCTGGCGCGCAGCCGGCAAGCGGGGGCCGGAAGCCAGGCTGGATGAGGGTGCAGGGAGAAACCAGCACGGTTCTCCCTGCGCGATTTGACACGAAAAGACGAGGGACGGCGCACTGCCGCCCCTCGGTGGATGGAAAAACTAGGCCGCTTTCTTCGCGGTCTTAGTTGTGGGTGGTGGAGTCTTTTTTGCCATCTCCTTCGCGGCGAACTCCTGCTTCACCTTGGCGGCGGTGGCGTCGGTGTCTACCTTGTAGGCACTGGCGGCATCTTTGAGAACGGTGGCCGGGTTGCCCCGCGAGGCCGCAAGCAAAATGCTCGCCTCGACCATCAGCCGGGAGAGCGTGCCTTCATCCGCGCGACGAACAAAGGCCGCCAGAGTTTTGCTGACGCCTCCATCATCCCGCTTCTGCCGGATGCTGTGCTGCCGGGCCAGCATCTCGACGCGGTTCTCGTCCATGACGCTTACCAGCTTCTCGATGACGAAGAGCAGGTCACGTTTCATGAGACGAACGGGAACGGCGGCGCTCACAGCGGCGAGGACGCGGAGGCCGGTCGTGTTGGCGATGGCCTGTTCTTTGCGCTGCTTGTCCTGCTCGGCCTTCCACTTCTCATCGTTGCGGCTGGTTGGCTGCTTCGGATGATGGACGGGGCAGGATGGATTGGCACATACCTTGTGGATGGTGCCAACGTCGCTGCCTTCGGTGATGATGGCCTCGGTGGTGAACTTGCACACTTTGAACTCGGGCCGCTTCGCGTCGTCTTTCGACTTCGGCTTGTCGTAACGAGTCTCTACAAGGTGGTTCTCTGTCTGATGACCGTGTGGGTCCGGTCGGACAAACCAGATGTCGATGATGTCCAAGAGTGCGGGTGCAGAGTTGTCCTGGAACCGGTAATCGGTATAGATGAGGCCGGCGCCTGGTCGGGCGCTGACGGGTCGCACCCACTCTCCACCGCTCCCATCCTCATTTAGCTCGATACCCGCGATACATCTGCTGCTGGGAGGCTTGTACGAGTTTGCCAGACAGACGATTCGTTTCGAGTAAGACATGAAGCCTCCAAGGAAAGCGCCCCTAGCATACAGAGCCATCTCGGTCTTGCGTCAACAGTCGGAGAGGGCTAAGGTCCGGCGGCCCCGGAGCTCTGGTCGACTGGAACAATCAAGTGGAGCATTCGTAAGGTATGGGTGGATAGCCTTCTTCTCCTGCGACCCGCCCGGGACGTGTGCTGATCAGTGAGTTTCGTCACGCCCTCTTCCCCCTCCCGCAATGGGATTTTCACCATCTGAAGTTCTCGTCCCGAGTAGGATCTGCTGGAAATGCCAAAAACGAACTGAGTCGCGATCACAGCACAAGTTGTTTGCCGTCCGACTCCTCTTGTTTTCTGCTGTCTTCCTTTTCCCATTCGATCGCGAGCAGGTGAAGTTGCTCGAGGAATCCCTTCATCTCATATAGGCGGGACGTTGGGGAGTAAGTAACCTCTGGAGGATTGCTTGGCTTTACTGATCGTTTGACGAGACCACCTTCCTCGAGCGCTCTGAGACGAACGGTCAGCAAACGCGCGGAAATCCCTTCAATACTGCGGCGGATCAATCCGAAACGCATCGGTCCATTAATCATTAGCAGCCAGATTAGGTGGAGAGTCCAGGGACCCGTCACCAAGTCGAGAAGAGTCTTCATCCCGCATCCTGCGGTTTGCGCTTTAGCCGGACAACCTGTGGCGACCTTGCGAACTGATCTCATATCGGTTACTCCCGCCGAACCGGTTACTCCAAGATGCCTATTTCCGCAAACGGGCATACTTACTTAGAATAACCGAGGACCTGAGCAAGGGTACGTTCATGAGTATCAGCGTCACACGGAGATGAAACAATGCGTAAACTCGAAGGGAAAGTTGCGGTAGTCACAGGAGCGTCCAAGGGTATCGGAGCCGCGATCGCGAAGTCGCGGGCAGCCGAAGGAGCCTCTGTAGTCGTCAACTATGCATCAAGCAAAACGGACGCGGACGCCGTAGTCTCAGCCATCACCAATGCTGGAGGCAATGCTGCTGCTGTGCACGGGGACGTCTCGAAAGCAGCGGAAGCACAAGGAATCATTTCCGCTGCGATCACGGCATATGGGCGTCTTGAAATCCTTGTCAATAACGCCGGTGTCTATGACTTCG
Organism: Occallatibacter sp.; assembly: GCA_050015115.1. Taxonomy (GTDB): domain Bacteria; phylum Acidobacteriota; class Terriglobia; order Terriglobales; family Acidobacteriaceae; genus Telmatobacter. Next base: position 18,174 of record JBEKCA010000028.1, on the reverse strand, counting down.
CTCCATTAGGGGCAATCACGGAAGATCTATTTCACAGAACCTTCAACATCAACGTGCTCGGGCTGCTGCTTACGACCCAGGCAGCCGTGGGGCACCTCGGTGAAGGTAGCAGCATCATCAACATCGGATCGAACGTAACTAGGTTGAAACCTCCCGCATCCACTGTATATGCCGCGAGCAAGAGCGCCGTAGAGACAATCACAGGCGTACTGGCCAAAGAACTCGGACCCAAGAGAATCCGGGTAAACTCCATCGATCCAGGGCCGACGGAGACCGAGGGCACTGCAAGCTTAATGGAAAACCGTAAGATGAGGGAATTGATGATCTCCCAGATTCCGTTAGGACGAATGGGGAGACCCGAAGACATCGCTTCAGTTGCCGTCTTCCTCGCCTCAGCGGACTCCGGGTGGATGACCGGAGATACTCTTCAAGCCGGTGGTGGTCTCTGACGTGAAGTCGAGGAAGCGAGATCCATCCCGGTTCAAGGACCTGGACATTCACGATGAGTTCATCCACTGGTATCGCGCAGCGAATACGGACTTTGATTTCCAGTTGGCAGGCACCCTGAGGCGGAAGGGAATCCGGCCCCCGGTTTTCTTGGTGATTCGTTTTGTACCGGCGCTCATTCTTTGTCCCGTTAATTATGCGCGGACGTGTTGTCGATTTTGCCTCAATCCGTGCAACAATGCCTACCAGGTGTGCTCGGCCACAATATCCACGGAAGTCGGATTGCAGTTGACGAGCGGAGCATGGAGAACCAGTTCAAGATTCTTCCGCTCCCATGAAGCCCTGGGGATGCTCTCCAGCTTCCTCATGCCGACGGGATCGGTCAAGAATTCACTGGCGGCCCGGGTTCCGCAGGTTGTGGTTCCCGCAACGGCGATGACTGGGCCGCCGGTCTTGGAATCGAAAATCCTGCAAACGATGGCATAGTCTTCCGTGATCGTGCTGCTTGCTGCGCGGCTTGCCTCATGCGAGATAGACCAAACCCGGGCCTGGCCTCCGCGCTCCCGGATATTCAAGTTGTTATCGAAGTAAAAGCGCAGATCGCGGTTCATAATCATGGTCCAGAAATTGGCGTAGCCGCCCACCAGAACCGTCGGAGCACCGTGCAGGTCTTCGAAGGCCAGGTCCGGTCCAATGCGCAGATCGAAACTCCGTCCGCGTCCGCGCAGCAATTCGGTCACGCTCATAGTCGCCTTGACGTCTCCAACTTCGACATAGCCGCTCGGATCGACCAGCACATCCTTTGCGGTCAGCACATTTCCTTCCGTCACAGGCGGCAAGGTCCACTTTCGTGCCGGCTGCATCTGCTCGTTAGGATCCACAGGAGCCCGAATTCCATAGACAGACTCCATGGAGCGGGTATACACCGGCGCTGTGCCGGTGTATATGACAGCCGGCTTCTTGCTGTCGAGGATGGGTTCCCAAAAGATGTCGAGCTCGCTTTTTGTCCATCTTGGGATGCCGATCCACGCAACCAATAGAACTACACAGGCTGCTGCCGCGGCGGTGGCGGCGAGACCCCATGCACGCCACCGAGCCTTTCTCGGCAAACTGGGAATGGAAGGAGGGGTTTCAGGCGACAGATGATCTTCCGCGACGTGAGAGCGGGCCATTTCAGGCTGGACCTTGACCGCACTGTTTTTGCTCCCGTTGTTTACCCCAGGGCGAAGTACAAATGTGGGCCGGTATGATCCGGGCGCAATGACGACTTTGACAGCGGAATCCTGCCCCTCGTCACTGGTATAGTATTGCGCGAGCCGCTTTCGGACTTCGCCTACCCGTCCCCGGACGACAGCGTCCTCGCTGGTATCGTAGTCGGATTTTCTCCCAAACACTTCGATCCCTATAATGCGCTCTTTCAGGTCGTCGTCTTGTCCCCTTAACGAATGCTCAACGAGGTACTGGAGCAGAGTCTGGCACTGCTTGCTGCCGGAGAACGGGGCGCTGCGCAAGATCAAGCGCAGCGCCTCGATGATTTGCGACGGGTTCGGATCACCATTCTCGTGATTCTGTTCCAAAGTCATTCCTGAATCCCTAGGAATTCTACCCCAATTGAAATCAAAGAGGCTGTACACAGTGCAGAGAGGCTGAACTTGGTGCTGCACCTGGCAAAACACGCCGTGACAAGCCCCAGAGAATGAGATGGTTGGGCAATGTTCGGTGGGGTGCGGCACCCGAACAGACGGGTTCAGTACCTTGCGCACTCAATCGCACAGACTTAACTGTGGCATTTCAAACCGGGCACTCTGTCGGGCGTGTTCGCAAGGAGTAACATGAAATTCAGAATCTCTGCCATCACAGCATTATTGATTGGCCCCGCTCTCCTGTTTGGCCTCAGCCTACAGGCCCAGACCACCTTTCCCGCCAACACCAGCTACTACGTCGGCTACACCAATTGCAGCGACAGCTATACCACTCCGACTGCAGGCGCCCCCTGGTGCACCTTCAACAACATCAATGGAAATATATTCAGCCCCGGCGACAATCTCTATCTACAGGCGGGCGGCAGTTGGAATCAAGAGCTGGACCTGCTGGGCACAGGTACAACCAGCAGTTGGATAAGCTTGAGTTCGTACGGGAGCGGGGCCAATCCCATCATTAATCGCAACGACCAAACTTCCGGAACCCTCCGCTGCGTCCGACTCACTAACCCCGATTACTGGAGCATTAACAACCTCCAGCTGGAGAATGCCGGGGCAGGCATCCTGGTTGAGTTCAGCACCCCCAACCATAACGGGCTGAGCATCACCAACGTCTTCGCGAGCGGCATGCAAGGCATCCCATATGGCACCCAGGAAAATGCGGACGGCATGATCGTATCGTCCGGCATCATTCTCACCTCCCCAAGCAACCAAAACATCACGCTCACCGCGGGCCAATCCGACATCAACAACGTTTACATCGGGAATTTCGAGGGCACGAACAACTTCGGCAGCATAACTCTCTGGGATTCAGGTTGGGTGGGATGGGGGGCCGGAGGGGGCGCGGATGGCAACACCACCTGGGCCATTACAAATAGTGTGTTCCAGAATCTGTATCTGCACCAGGATTTGCAGGGTGCAAGCCAGGCCCCCATATCGCTCAGTTTCGCCCACAATCTTACCATCATGGATTCCGTGATCACCGACCCACTCGGCTATTCGTCGACCGGCACCACGGCGATGATTTCTGCCTTGGACAACCACATCGTATTGATGAACGATCAGATCACCGATGTTCCCCCCACCGGCAGCGCCGATGGGTGCGGCTGGGACAACGAAATGCAGAATAACGACATCGAGTTTTTAGGCGATTACATTGCCAACAATGCCGGCGCGGGCATCGAGTTTTTGAACATCCACAACGCCGGTTACGACGGCTTCAGCGACCACAACACCAACAACGAAGTCACCAGCAGTCTCTTTGTCAACAACGGCGGCGGGGGCGGCTCTTTCGGCGCTATCTGGGCCTACGGCAGTGACGGTACACCCACCGGCGCGACCTCGCAGAACCTCTACTATGAGCCGGCCTACGGCTTCGCTGACGTCAACCTCCCCGGTTTTACCTTCACCAACAACCTGCCGGCCGATTCGGCATCAGACACCTGGAACGCCTACAACGGCTTCAGCAGCACGCAGGGCCAGAATCAATGGTCATACCAATATTTGAACGGTTCCTACAGCAACATGAGCACCTACAACGCTCTGGGAACCAGTGGGATCTGGAGTTCGTGGGGCGCCAACAGCAATACTTCCCAGATATGGGGAAGCAAGATGCTGCCGGACGCGTGCAACACCTGCTGGACGGCACGCGTCTGGACCGCGCCTCATGCGGGTAACATTAGCATCCGCGGGTGGGTATCCAAAGGTATTAGCGGCGGCAGCGGGGTGAAGGTCGAAATCCTCCAAAATAGCACAAACATCTGGGGCGGAAGCGGAGGAACAACGCTCGCGGGCACCAACATGACTGGCGTTGCCACCAACGTGGATGTTACGGTCGCCACGGGTGACAAAATTTACTTCCAGGTCAACAATGGCGGCAGCGGCAATAATACCGACGACACCATCAGTTGGTCGCCGAATATCGTCTACACAACCGCGCTTGGTGTCAGCGGCGGTGATCTGTTGAACAACACGGGGTTCACCAGTAGCTTGAACGGCTGGACCGAGTACGGCAGTCCCCTCTCCGCCATTACTGAACCCAATAGCGGCGAGGTGCAAATGTACAGTTCCAGCGCCGCCATTAACGTCGCCATCTCCCAGGACATTTACGGTGTACCGTCCGGCACCCCCTTCACCGCAACGGTGTATGCAAGCACCGGGCACACCAGCGGCGCATATTTGTCTGTCTTAGATGGCATGTGGGGTACGACGCTGTGCACTGTGGCTCTGCCATCAACCAATTATCCAACCTGGACAACGTACACCTGCTCGGGCGCGGCGGACAGTACCGGAGTCCTTTTCTATGTCCTGGGCTCGGGGAATAGCCCGGCGGGTGCCTGGGCCGATTTCGAAAACCCGTCCCTGGCACTTCGCACCAATCTGTTGACCGACCCAGGGCTTGCGAGCGGCCTGGCCGGCTGGTCAGAATACGGCAGCCCCACGGCCTCCATCACTGAACCCAATACCGGCGAGGTGCAAATGTATAACTCCAGCACCGCTATTAACCTTGCCATCGGCCAGAGCGTCACGTTGGCGAGCGGCACCCATTTCACGGCTACGATGTGGGCGAGCACCGGGCATACCAGTGGCGGATATATGACTGTCTTCGACGGCGTGTATGCAACGGCGCTGTGCACTGTGCCTCTGCCTGCCACCACTTCCCCAGCCTGGGTTTCATATTCCTGCTCGGGCGTGGTGGACAGCACCGGAGTCCTTTTCTATGCTCTAGGCTCGGGAAGTAGCCCTGCGGGTGCTTGGGCCGATTTCCAACTCCCGACCCTGGCGGCGCAGTGACGCGGCGCTGAGCCGCTCATTCGTCCCGATTCCCGCGGCGCTTGCCTCAGGCAAGCGCCGCGGGTGCGAATACCGCGGTTGCCGAGGAGAGTGTGCAAAGTTGCGGGCTCTGGTCATCACATGAATGGACAATCAAACTGGTATTTTGAGGCGATCGGCTCGCCAGGAGCGACTGGCGGACCGGCCAAAGCGACTCCCGCGTTTGATGAACTCCGGTGCATACCGCCGCACCCAACGCAGGATGGTGGTATGAGCAAGGCGCAATCCGCGCTCAAGCATCCTCTCGAGCAGATCGCGAGAGGCTGAGCCCAACAACGTCTACCACGTTTGCTCGGCCACAATATCTACGGAAGTCGGATTGCAATTGACGAGCGGTGCATGGAGAACCAGTTCAAGATTCTTCCGCTCCCATGAAACCCTTGGGATGCTCAGCAGCTTTCTCATGCTGACGGGATCGGTCAAGAATTCACTGGCGGCCCGGGTTCCACAGGTTGTGGTTCCCGCAACAGCGATGACTGGGGCGCCGGTCTTGGAATCGAAAATCCTGCAAACGATGGCATAGTCTTCCGTGATCGTGCTGCTTGCTGCGCGGCTTGCCTCATGCGAGATAGACCAAACTCGGCCCTGGCCTCCGCGCTCCCGGATATTCAAGTTGCGATCGAAGTAAAAGCGCAGATCGCGGTTCATAAACATGGTCCAGAAATTGGCGTAGCCGCCCACCAGAACCGTCGGAGCACTGTGCAGGTCTTCGTAGGCCAGGTCCGGTCCAATGCGTAGATCGAAACGCCGCCGCCGGTCGCTCAGCAATCCGGTCACGGCCATAGCCGCCTTGACGTCTCCAACCTCGACATAGCCGCTCGGATCAACCAGAAGGTCCTTTCCGGTGAACACTTTTCCTTCCGCCAAGGGCGACAAGGTCCACCTGGGCGCCGGCTGCATCTGCTCTTCAGGATTCAGAGGAGCCTGCTCTCTATAGACGGACTCCATGGAGCGTATATACACCGGCGCTGTGCCGGTGTAGATGACAGCTGGCTTCTTGCTGTCGAGGATGGGTTCCCAAAAGATGTCGAGCTCGCTCTTTGTCCATTTTTGGATGCCGATCCACGCAACCGATAGAACTACGCAGGCTGCTGCGGCGGCGAAACCCCCCACACGCCACCGAGCCTTTCTCGGCAAACTGGGAATGGAAGGAGGGGTTTCAGGCGACAAATGATCTTCCGCGACGTGAGAGCAGGCCATTCCAGGCTGGACCTCGACCGCACTGTCTTTGCTCCCGTTGTTTACCCCAGGGTGAAGAACAAATGTGGGCCGGTATGATCCGGGCGCGATGACGACTTTAACAGCGGAATCCTGCCCCTCGTCACTCGTATAGTATTGAGCGAGCCGCTTTCGGACTTCGCCTACCCGTGCCCGGACGACAGCGTCCTCGCTGGTATCGTAGTCGGATTTTCTCCCAAACACTTCGATCCCTATAATGCGCTCTTTGAGCTCGTCGTCTTGTCCCCTTAACGAATGCTCAACGAGATACTGGAGTAGTGTCTGGCACTGCTTGCTGCCGGAGAACGGGGCGCTGCGCAAGATCAAGCGCAGCGCCTCGATGATTTGCGACGGCCGCGGATCGCCTCTCTCGCGATTCTGTTCCAAGGTCATTCCTAACTCCGCAGAAATTCTACACCTATTGAAATCAGCGAGGCTACACACCGTGCAGAGAGGCCGAACATTGTGCTGCACCTTGCAAAACACGCCGAGGCAAGTCCCAGAGAATGAGTTTGTTGGCAATGTTCGGTGGGGTGCGGCACCTGAACAGACGAGTTCAGTACCTTGCGCATTCAATGGTGGAGACTTAACTGTGGCATACCAATCAAGGGTTCTTATTCCGCGGCGCGGGAATGCACGGAATTAGATCGAAGCATCCGCAGAGTGCGACCACGGTGCGCGGAATCGATGGTTAGGGAGGTAGTAAAGGGACAGACAGACTGAACCTGGGAACGCCCATCATTCCCTAGTGAAGGTCACTCAGGCCTGAAACCGACAGATGTCTCTCGAAGCCATCCTGCTCGATTGGGAGGGGTTCTCGATTCACGATTTCAACACCAGCAGTTCGACTCACAAGAACAATTCAAGGAGGCGGTAACTATGGTATTAAATGACAATCCCTTTAAGGAGCGCGACAGATTTATCGGCGCATTCCTGGATCTGCAAATCACTCGCCAAGTCAGTCGCCATATTTGGGCCATGCTGGTATGCACTCTTCTGCTGTTGGGAACAACAATCGGCAGAGCGCAGAGCGGCGGCGCAACTGGAACGATCACCGGGAGCGTGGTCGATTCGACAGGCGCCCTAATTGCCGGAGCACAAGTCAGCATCATCGAAGCCGATACCAACGTCGTCAGGGAGACCACCACGTCTTCTTCGGGCACCTACACGGTAGCTTCACTGAAACCTGGAACATATCGCGTTGTCGCCGTGGCTGTAGGGTTCGAGACGACCACGGTTCTCAAGGCCGAATTGGTTGTCGGCTCAGAGTTGCGCGTCGACCTAAAGCTCACGCCGGGCTCGGCGAAAGAAACGGTCAGCGTGAATGCTGAGGCGGTCGGTCTCGATACGGAGAACGCAGCCATCGGACAAGTCGTTACAGGGAATGAGATCGTCGATCTGCCCTTGAATGGCCGTAATTTCACCCAACTGCTTCTGCTTAATTCTGGAGCTGTATCGAGCAGCGGCGAGCAAGGCTCTCTGCGTGCAAACGAAGGCGGCTCGCTCACCATCCAGGGTTCGCGTCCGACGTCCAACCAGTACTTTCTCGATGGCATTAACATCAACGATACGTACTACCAGACGCCCGCAGTCGTTCCATCGATCGACATATTGCAGGAATTCCAGGAGCAGACCAAGGGTTACTCTGCCGCATACGGCGGAGGCGCGAACCAGCTGAATATCAGCACCCGGTCCGGGGCAAATCAGGTGCACGGAACGGCCTACGACTTCTTCCGGAATGACGCTCTTGACGCAAAGGGCTACTTTACGCCCGCCGGGGCTAAGAACCCGCCACTGCGTCAAAACCAGTTTGGATATGTGCTCAGCGGTCCCGTCGTCATTCCACATCTCTACAATGGCCACAGCAAGAGCTTTTTCCTCGCGAATTACGAGGGCTTGAGGTCGAAGACATCCACAAACAATTTTCGAATCGTGCCTACAGTGGCCGAAAAGGGCGGGCAATTCACAGATCCAATCGTGAATCCCTTTACGAAGGTCCCGTATCCGAATAACTTCATTGACCCATCCACATTCTCGACGCTCGCGACTAATTCTCTAAGCCACTTCCCGGATCCAAACATTTCCGTCCCGCAGGGAAATTACTTCGTTGTGTTCTCTCTGCCCACAGATTCGGACCAACAGACCTACCGTTTCGACCAGACAATCGGTACGCACGATAGCGTATTCGGTCGATATACGCAGACGTCCTATGTGGCTACCTCGCAAAGTACGGGAGGAGCATTCGCGGAAGGATTGGCGAACTTTACGGAGACATCCAAAAGCGTAGTCGGAAGCTGGACTCACACTTTCTCCACAAACCTCCTCAACCAGGCACGATTCGGCTATCTTTCCGAAGGCGCCAATCTCGAAGGACTACCGACCACTGCTGCCGCTCTCGACGCGTTAGACATCAAGAACATCTACCCATACTCTCCCGACCTCCCGTACCCGGACTTCAGTTTTCGTAACGGCCAATATAGTACCATCGGTGGCGATGGGGTTATCCAGCAGTATAACGAGCAGCCATACTCCATCTCCGACGCGGCCACTTGGAACGTCAAAAGGCACACCATCAGCTTCGGAATGGATGTGCGCTGGTGGCATACCTTCCAAAACAACCCGGGTCCTGCCTCATTCGTTTATGACGGATCTGGATCGGGCGATCCATTTGCAGACTATCTAACAGGTTATGTGGCGCAAGCAACCTCGTTGGAGCCTACAACCTACGCCCCTACGATTGCGACCTCCAATTCAGTGGCATACAGCTTCAGGTACTTTGCCCCCTGGATACAGGACGACTGGAAGGTTTCTCATAGATTCACCGTCAATGCCGGCCTTCGCTACGATTTCAACAAGAAGCCATTCGAGGACTTGGATCGCGTCTTCTGGATCGATCCCAACATCGCAGGGGGCGGTCTCTACACTGCAAACAAGTCAATTATCGACAGCGGCATTGGAGGTAGTCTGTACGCTTACGGTGGCGAACATTTCCCGGGCCCTGCACAGGTGCTGACGTTTGCGCCGCGTATTGGCCTTGCGTTCAGGCCCTCCAATAACGACAAGACCGTAGTTCGCGCAGGCTATGGCATCTTCTATGACACGGCCGAGACCAAGGAAGCGGACGACGGTGGAGGCTACCCATTCGCCCAAAACTTCAGCCTTATGGATGTGAACTCTGCAAACCTGTTCCCAGCCTCGCCACCGCTTGCTCCAGTGACCTCCGCCGATCTCGGTTTTCTCTTCATCCAAACCGCGCGGACGCATACGCCCTACATGCAAGACTGGCAACTATCCGTCGAACGCGAGGTCTTTCCAGGATGGAAGGCCGAAGCGGATTACCTTGGGTCCAAGGGCACCCATCTTCTTGGGCGGGTCTGGGAAAATGCACCGACCCAGTGGAATGCAGCCAATCCCACACCGGTATCGGCGCGCATTCCCTACCCGAACATTGGCCTCATTCTGGATCACTTCTACGACTTCCATTCCAACTACGACGCGTTGCAAGCAAAGCTGGAACACTCAGGAAGCGCGTACAGTGCAATCCTGAGCTACACTTACTCGCACAGCCTCGACGACAAATCGTCTGAAGCGGGCATCAATGGCGACACCTCCGGCAACGGCCCACAGAACGAATACGATTTCAACGCCGACTACAGCTCGAGCAGCTTCGACATCACTCACAGCTTTGTGGGAAGCGTTACTGCCAATCTACCGTTCGGTAGAGGCAGGCGTTATCTTGCCAGCAGCTCCTGGGCGCTTGACAGCCTGATCGGTGGCTGGCAGGTCAACGGGATTGTCACCTTGAGAACCGGCTTTCCGTTTTCCGTCGCCGCAACTGACATCAACTTTATCAATGAGTGCTTCGGTCAGCGAGCCGACGTGTCTGGTAACCCTCGTGCTGGAGGGTTCAGCAAAGGGGTAAACGAATGGTTCAATACGAACTCGTTCGTTCAGCCCGCTGAAGGGAATTTTGGCGATTCATCGAGGGACATTCTCCGCGCCCCTGGCGTGGAGAATGTGGATGCCTCTTTCTTCAAGAGCTTCACAATGTTCGAGCGCCTGAAGCTTCAGACCCGCTTTGAAGGTTTCAATCTGTTCAATCACACTAACCTCGGGTTCCCGACTGCTAACGTCTCTTCTCCAACAAACGGAACGATCGGCTCCGCGGCGCCTGGGCGCATCATCCAGATCGCGGCGAAGTTTATCTGGTAATCGCAATGCAACTGCGGGTCTGGGGGCGCGGCTTAGGCCGTGGTCCCCAACTCCGGTCTTGATCGGTGCCGTACCAAGCCCCGTGGAAGAGTTGTTGGGAGCTCGCTGAAAGGGCGTCTTGGACTTGAATCAGCCCAGCGACCGATGCGCCCTGGGCTTTTTCGCGCGTTTGCGATTGAGAGAAATGTTTCTATTCAAATCTAAGGCGGGGAAATGGACAGACGAAGCTTTATAACCGGGGCAGGGGCCCTGGCGGCGAGCCTTCAGCTCAGCAGGCGGCTTGAAGCGGAAAAGACAGGTGGCGCTGACGGCTCATGTCGAGTCGCAGCATATTATTTCGGCAACTATCATCAAGACGAACGCAACAGCAGGGCTCACGGACCTGCTTGGACAGAATGGAATCTGGTCAAGGCAGCCGCGCCCCGTTTCCCGGGGCATCGCCAACCACGGATACCCCTTTGGGGATATGGGGACGAGGCAGATCCAAGAGTTTTCGAGAAGAAGATTGCCGCTGCCTCTGCCAGCAATATCGATGCATTCATTTTCGACTGGTACTGGTACAAAGATGGTCCGTTTTTGGAGTCAGCCTTGACCGACGGCTACCTTAAATCGTCCAATTGCAAAGATCTGAAGTTTGGTGTCATGTGGGCCAACCACGACTGGTACGACATTCAGCCGGCCAGGATGGCGGGCAACCCCTTACAATTCACGGGCGCTATCGGAGTTGAGCCCTTTGAGGCCATGGTCGATCGACTGCTTGAGTTGTTTCAGCATCCATCCTACTTGCTTATTGACGGTTGCCCTTATTTTTCCATTTATGAACTGTACAGATTTGTCCAGGGTATGGGTGGTGTGGCACAGGCTGCGCTTGCATTGGAGCAGATGAGAAAAAAGGCGCGCTCCTTAGGATTCCCGGACATCCATGTCAATGCGGTTACATGGGGAGTGAAGCTGTTGCCCGGCCAAAGCGAAATCACGAACCTGCCCGAGCTTCTCGATCGGTTGCACATCGACAGCACCACATCCTATGTCTGGATTCACCACACAGAGTTTGCGAAGGCATTTACAACGGAATATAAAGACATCCAGAATGAGTACGAAATCTATCGCGCCACAGCCGCCAAAACATTGGGGAGACCTTACTTCCCAAATGTCACGGTTGGATGGGACTCGACGCCACGCGCATGTCAGACAGACAATTTCAGGTTAGGCGATTATCCATTTACCTCTACCATCGTAGACAATACTCCGGAGGCGTTCAAGGCAGCGTTGGAATCGGCCAAGTCATTTGCTTTGGCGAACCTGCCGCGCAACAAGAGGATGATCACTTTGAATTCCTGGAATGAGTGGACAGAAGGCAGCTATCTGGAACCGGATACGGTAAACGGCCTGGCTTACCTTGACGCCGTACGCACAGTGTTCGGACTGGTCTAAGGGGGGCGGATGGTCGAAGGACGCCGTAGCATCGGCCTACTGCTTCTTTGCTCAATAAGTATATCCATCGCTCCAGCGGGCGGCCAGAATACTCCGGCCGCAGAGGACCATCTTAAGCTGCTTTCTGGAGGCGTATGGCGCAAGGCTCTTGTTGAGCCCGCATCGCCAGACCCTGCCATCTCTTATCAGTGGGCACATCCTCCGAACGATGACGCTGAATTGCAGTTGCTCGCGCGCGAACCAGCTGAAATCCTGGCACAGCCCGTATCGGCGTTTCAACGCCGCAAGGCGACAAGCCCAGGCGAATTCATTGTTCAGGGGGCCGGGAGCATACGGTTCGACTTTGGCTCCGAGTGCGCTGGCTGGTTCAGCTTTGATACGGACGGCGAACTGAGCCCCGGCGTAACGATCTCGATCAGTGAGTACAACTCGCCCGCTACGGTGAATGGCGGCCCGGCTCATCCTGAGAAGACCATAGCTCCCGTTAAACGAAATGGCTCATGGGCTGCGATTTTCAATTCTGAAGGGTACGAGGGAGTCCGATTCGCATGGATTAATGTCAATCAGAGCCCGCTAAGGCCTTGGAAGATCAAGAATCCTCAATTGAGTTGTAGAGTCAAGCCAGTTGAATATCGTGGGTCGTTTCATTCGAGTGATCCGCTGCTCGACTCCATCTGGTATACGGGAGCCTATACTGCCCGGCTTAACATGCTGTCGCACGGGCTCAGCGCGTTGTTGATGGACAGGGGAGACCGAGTGTCATGGACCGGAGATGCTTACGTCACTCAGAGAGCGGTACTTGGAGCATTTGGCTCGGCTGAGTTGGTCAAGGCAAACCTTCTGCAGAATGCACAGAATTCAAATGGCATAGAACCATACGCTCTGCTTTGGGTTCAGAGCGTCACAGATTGGTTCATGTTCACCGGTGACACCAACGCATTCAGGTCGTTTGTCCCGATCGCCCTACTCAAGCTCGAACATGCCAGGACTATTTGGAAAGATCCGGATATCGCTTTTTACGGCCATGACGAGCGACTAGGTTTTCTGCAGACACCGCCTGCGAATCTGCCGGAGGAGAAGGCTGCGTTTCGCTTGTTGTTCATTCGAGTCGCTGCCAACTTTGCGAAAGCGCTTAAGAGTGCTGGCTATTTGCCGGAGGCACAGGCGCTTGAAGGTACGGTTCGTGACTGCGAAGTAGGATTCTTGGAGAGTGGACAAGATCCCTTCGGAAGTCTCGAGATTCACGCAGCCGCGGAGGCGCTTCTGGCGCAGATATCTACATCGGGCGATCGAGCGAGGTTGTACGGTCGGGAATTCACAAACAAGGTTGAGAGGATCTCCTTTTCGCCATTTAACGAATACACGCTCATCGACGCGATGGCGCTTCAAGGACATACTTCAGAGGCGCTCGACGATGTTCGTTCCGTCTGGGGCGCTCAGGTGCGTTACGGTGCGACCTGCTTTGCGGAAGTCTTTCGAACAAGTTGGGCTGAGGAACTTCCACGCAATGGGCGGGTACCGGATTCAGTTGCGGGCTACACGAGCCTGTGCCACGGATGGAGCAGCGGTGTCGTGCCTTGGATGCAGCAAAATATACTGGGTGTCCGCGCAACCAGTCCTGGATTCAAGACGTTTGACGTGGAGCCGCTGATTACCAGCAGCCTCTCTGCATTTAGCGGTACGGTTCCAACTCCGAGTGGAATAGTTCACGTCTCTTGGAACTCTTCGCGTCAACTTCTCATCGCCCGATGGCCTGAAGGCTTACATCCTCGATTCATCGTTCCCAAGGGCGTCGTGGTACATGGCAACGTTCAAATTGAAACAGCTGCCCGCGAACAGGGAATTGCAGATGAGGGCAAAGTTGTATTCCGAGCCTGTCCCGGCGAAAGGAATACGAAGCTGGTTGCGCATCTTGGTCACGCATCCATAATCGCCGAGCCGAATTCCACCAGTAGAGGAGCACTCGATGAGTGGAAGACGAAATTGACAATTTCTGGCCAACAGCCTCAAGGAAGATGGAGAGGACGGTTCGGGCAAGATGGTTATGAGATGTTTGGCGTTCAGGACGGAGGAGTCAGGCTTCCTTCTTACGTGTTGTCTGCCTCTCATCGTAGTCCAGGCGAGGTTGCTTGGGCTGATTGCACAGAGGATGAACGGGCATTAGAGCAAGAGCATTCCTCATGTAAGAAACTGGGGGCTCTCGTGACGAGGCAACCGGACTGGGACAAACTAACGGAATCAATCGATGTAGCACTCACGGGCGCTCATGAGCACTTAATCACGATGTACTTTGCCGATTGGGAATGTGATGACCGGGAATTGGAGATTAGCTTATACGATCTATCTCGGTTGACTATGCTGGCGAGGCCCATGATTCTGAGACACTTTGGCAATGGCGTGTACGTTTCGTTCGTGGCGACTAAGTCGTTTCGCATACGCGTGGCGCACGTCAATGGTGGGAATGCAGTCATATCGGCGCTGTTTTTTGATTCCGTGGGATAGCCCTTGTCGAGAGCGTTCGCCGCCGGGAACGAAGAACGAGGACCGTCGTCGTTTGCCATGCGAGCAAGCCGGTTTATTCGACCGGAGACCTCGTAATGGCTCGGAGCAATTCAACGAATTTGAAACATTCAGTGTGAAAGTGAATGGCGAAAGGGATATATGCCAATGGTTGATCAATTGAAACGACGCATCTCGGTCGCTGCCGGTTTTCTTGGCGAATTGCGCAAAATATTTCTTGCATTCACCTTCGGAATTGCCCTGTGCAATGCTATGTTCTGCGCCCCGGCCGTTTCAGCCGCGAACTACAAAGTACAGCAGTGGCAGGCTGTCGAAATTGCACTCACCAGCTCTCAAACCTATGCGGACCCGTTTCAAGATATCGATGTTACCGCGACCTTCACCAAACCGGGCGGCAAACCCGTCATCCGTCCAGCGTTCTGGGACGGGGGCAGCACTTGGAAAGTGAGGTTCGCGCCGCCCGAGGCCGGCTTGTGGACCATGACTACCAGCGCCACCGACGCCAAGAACTCAGGGCTCCATGGTGTAACCAGTACCGTTCAATGCGACCCGTATTCCGGCAGTCTCGAAATTTATAAGCACGGCTTTTTAAAGGTGAGCGGGAATGGACGGTATCTCACCTATGCCGACGGGACCCCGTTCTTCTATCTGGGGGATACGCACTGGATACTTTCTCATGAACGATTCGATACGTCCAACGCGCCCGGCGTGGCCTCGCAATTCAAATATACAGTCGACAAACGTGTCAGACAGGGATTTACGGTTTTCCAATCGGAGAATAGCTTCCAAGCGCGCAGCGCGGGAATCCGGACTAACCAAGAAGCAATCGCCGATGAAGAAGCCGACGCAGACTTGAAGCATGGCTTTACGAGCGCCGACCTGGCCGGCTTCGCAAATCTTGACCGGAAGTTCAAATACATCGCGGACCAGGGCTTGGTACATGCCAATGCAGAATTCTCTTGGGTGGGCGATCCTGCCGACTTCCCGATTTTTACTGAGGCGTATATGGCGCGGCTTGCCAAATATTGGGTAGCTCGTTATGGAGCTTTTCCCGTCATCTGGACAATCGCCCAGGAAGTCGACAAGAACTACTACGGTAAGTTCGACGCCGCGACGATCAACAAGTGGTTCGCGGTTGCGCAGACCATCGCGGACAATGATGCATATCATCACCCTGTTATGCCGCACATGGAGAGTACGGATCACACGACCGCTTCAGATTCGTGGTGGTCCGGCAAGCCGTTTCACAGCGGCTGGGCCGTGCAGTGGCAAGGCGAACTGACCGAAAAGGGGATTGCAGAAGGGTTCTGGAACGCTTCGCCAACCAAGCCTTCGGTGCTCTACGAGAGCGCGTACGATGGTTTCTGGACCGATTCGAGGGGAGCGCTCGGCGCGGCTTACAAAGCCTTCCAATACGGCATGTACGGCTATGGTTACGGCGCCAATGGCATATGGAACGATATTTATTCTAAACCAGGCGAACCCGCCGATTTCGGGACTGATTGCCAGATGCCAGAGCATTACTCCTGGTGGCGTGACGGGGCCGATCTGCCAACCGGAGATCAGCTTTCATTCTTCAAGAAATTCTATACAAGCCTGGAATGGTGGAAGCTGGTTCCGCGGTTCAATGATCCTGCCTGGGGCTACTTCCTAAATGCCTCGCAGTCGTTTCTTTCTTCCGACGGACAGGGCACGTATGTTGTATTCTTCACCGGCAGCGGGAGAACGCCGGCCGCATTGAATCAAATGGAGAACCATTCTATCTATATGGCCCAATGGTTCAATCCACGAAACGGGGAATATCTGGTTATTGGCACAGTTACGCCGAAGGCCGGTCAATGGGTAATTCCGGACAGGCCCACCGGGGAGGATTGGGTTTTGCTAGTCAAGCGGAGCAGCGCTCGCAACGATTGATCCGGCTCTATTGACTGTTGCATAAATGACGCAATGATTTCGCGCAAAGAAAATGTCAGCTTGGACTGCACGATACATTCGCGCAGTTTTTGCTGAGAGTAGCGAATCCCGTCGATCACAGGTATGCGCCGAGCCTAAAGGGATGTCCGCAGAATCACTGGTCCGCAGTATGGAATTAGACCGCGGTGGCGTGCATTTGCGAAAACCCATTCTCCGGGATGCGGCATCGGCATTTTTCTGGGATTCCCTGCCGGTAGTCGAAACGACGGTGACCCTTGCGCGGCTCTTTTGAAGATAGAAATCCGAGTCCGCTGGATCTCCCAGTGAAAGGGAAACCTGCTTGGGCTTCAGCTCAACGATTCTTCGGCCAAGTCTAGGACTAGCGAGGAATCTAGCGGGATCGAACGAAAGCGGAGCTGAGAGCTCCTAACCTTCTATCAGTTGCGAATTTCTTCCTTGCAGCCCCTGCAGAGGTCACGGGTTCGAGCCCCGTCGTCCCCGCCAAACATCCCAAGGAGTTTATGTGCCGGAAAGCAATATGAATTGCCACCAACGACTATGATTGCCATCCGCCGCCAAGAGCGCTGTAGAGTTGCACGAGGGTGAGATCGAAGCCTGCGCCCGGCGGCATGGTCTGTTTGAAGACTTCTTCGAGTGCTTTTCGTACCTGGCCGGAACTGTACCCGGGCGCGCCGGTAATGTTAATCTGCGCCGCGTTGAATTCATTGAATCGATAGATGAATTCCGGGCCGGTGATCCGGGTGACTTTAACCAGCGACCCGAGCGGTACCTGGCTGCCGTTGGCGCTGCGAACGTAGAACTGATCGATGTTTGCAATGTTCGTGCGGGACGCCCCCTCAGCCTCAACGTAGGTCTGCCATTGGCGGCCAAATCGATTGAAGTAGTTGACCAGATAGCCGCCCATGAATGTCTGCATGGTGGTGTAGATGTTGGTTAGGTCGACCTGTTGTTGTAACGCTTTTTCTTTGTCTACGTCGACATAAAGCTGGGGCACGGCAGGTTGGTACGACGGGATAGCGGCAGCGATCTCAGGGCGCTTGGAGAGCGCGCCGAGAAAGCCGAATACATTCTTTGTCAGCGTTGTGGGATCGTCCAACCCGGAGCGATCTTCGAGGATCATAGTGACGCCGCCGGATGTTCCAATGCCCGGAATGGATGGCGGCGGAAAGGCAAACGCAATGCCGTCCGGATTGCCGGCCAGCTGCTTCTGCAGATTGCTCTGAATGTACTCGAGCTGTTGCTCTTTGCTCTTGCGCACAGCCCATGGTTTGAGGTTCACAAAGAAGAAACCTGCATTGGTGCTCTGCACCTGGGTGAGCAGCGAGAAGTCGTTGACGGCGATGACGCCTTCTACGCCGGGCGTCTTAAGCAGTGCATCGCTTATTTTTTGCTCGGCGGCATCGGTGCGTTGCGCTGAAGCTCCGTCAGGAAGCTGCAAGGCGAGGAACATGTAGCCTTGATCTTCGGTGGGGATGAACCCGCCGGGAAGGGTGCTTCCCAGGTAGACTGCCACGACAGCAAGCAGAATAAGGCCAAGCATGGCGAAAGTGGACTTGTGAATAAGAACACGAGAGACACCGACGAAGCCGTCGGTGGTACGGCCAAAGAATTTGTTGAAAGAATCGGATGCCTTGCTGAGCAAATTCTTCTTGCGGCCTTCCTGCCTGGGTTTCAGTAAAAGCGCCGCGAGGGCCGGCGATAGAGTCAGAGCATTGAACGCCGAGATCAGAACAGAAATCGCAATCGTGACGGCGAACTGCTGATACATGCGTCCGGTGATTCCTGGAATTGCCGCAGTCGGGATAAAGACGGCCGCCAGGATAAGCGCAATGGCCACCACGGGGGCGCCGACCTCCTCCATCGCTTTTTCGGTGGC
>JBEKCA010000027.1:0-43094 GCA_050015115.1 Occallatibacter sp. | reverse complement strand
TGCGCGGAGGAACTCTCGGCAAGTTGTCTGCTGGTGTCAAGATCGGTCGCCATGTGGTTGAAGGCCCGCACCAGTTCGCCCATCTCGCCAGTGGCAGTCAACTCCACGCGATGGTCGTACTTGCCCTTGGCAATCTCGGCCATCGCCACGCCCAATGCCTCCACCGGACGCGTGATCTGGTTGGAAAGGAATCGCGCCACCCAGACGCTGAGAAAGAGCGCGAGCACGGTCATCACTAGCAGGACAAGGAAGTACCAGGTGCGAAACTGATTTCGCATATGGAACAGAGCCCAGTATGTGGCCGAACCGGAGCGGATGCGCTTGGCGGTCTGGCTGAGGCCCTGGGGCATGGGAAGCGCCGTTACGATTGCCTTTCCCGAAGCAGTACTAGCAAAGCCCAGCGCGTACTCTCCTCCGGTTACGTCGATCACCGGCTCATCGCTGCGCCGCGCCGCGGCAAGCAGGTTGGCCGAGAACGGCCCACGGAAGGCGACAGCCTTCTCCTGCTCCCCTTCATCCAACCACGGCAGCAGTGTGGCCGGGCTCGACTCCGGCGGCGCCTGAAAGCTGGCAATCGCCCGCCCGTCCTCGCCGTAGACGATGGCAAAGCCGCCGTCGAGGGTAATGCGGCGGGAATTCAGGACATCCTGGAGGGCGGGCAGGTTTTTGTCTGCCGCGCCGGTAGCTGCGATCGATTCTGCCTCTCCGCGTGCATTGCTGGTGACATACTGAGCCAGTTCCTGAACCACCCGGATCGAGTCATCCCTCAATTCCGTGGTGTTGGGCGAGAACCAGCGGTCCAGCGAGCGGTTCATGAGCAGGAAGCTGAAGAGAAACATAAGCACGACTGGCGCCAGCGCAATCAGCACCGCGCCCAGCACCATGCGAGAGCGTAAGCGGGCCCCCAGGCCGCTGCTGCCCTGCCCTGCGTAGATCTTCAGAGTGTCCCGCAGCAGCAGCACCAGCAAGAGCAAAAGCAGCAGGAAGACCAGCACGATCAGGCCGGCGGAGAGCATGGTCTCGCCGGCCGTCTCCGGATTGAGAAACCCGACGTGAGTGGTGTCGAACGCCTGCAAACCGCCCAGCGCAACAACTATCAACAGCCCCGCGCATGCATACAAGGCAATCGATCGCCAGCGTGGATCGCCTTTGAATCGCATGGGCCGATTATAGAACCGCCAGGGAACAGTGGTCAGGAATCAGAGATCGGCGATCAGCCGCGTGCCCACCTTCGGATGTCGTCCTGAGCGAGCGTAGCGAGTCGAAGGGCCTGCGTCTTGTTTTTTTGCGGTGAGGAAGGGCTACCTCAAATCGCGCTCCGCCCCTCTTATCTCCAAATCACGAACTTCAGCCAGGACTAGCAGGAATCCCACCAGATGCGTCCACGAAGCGACCTGCTCCGGTTTCTTCCTCGATGCCAAATCCTGCTCTGTACACATCTGATTTACCGTCACGATTTCTTTTCCTTTCAACCACCTTCGGGTTTTCTCCGCTTCTTGGCAATCTTGCGCAATTCGTCCAGCGTTTCTTCGCCCCAGCGCAGGTGCGACTTCAGCTCCAGTTGCCCGAAACGCAACGCCATTTTCCAGTAAGGCGTATCGGGATACTCTTTGTTCTTGGAAAGCTGCTCCTCGATCTGCTTGAACCCGCGAAGAACCCCACTTTCGCTTTCCACCATGCGCTCCATGTGTTCGATGGCAATCTCTGGGGAGACCTGCGCAGAGAAAAAGAGCTTCAGCAGCAACTCATTGCGCGGAATCTCCGGCTGCGGCGCAACCTTCAGCCACGCCGCAAGGCGCTCCCGGCCCTTTTTCGTAATGGAGTAGATGCGCCGGTCCGGCTTGCCTTTATGGCGCTCGCTCTCAGAGATTACGAACCCTCCGGCTTCGAGTTTCTTAAGGTTTGGATAGATCTGGCCGTAGCTTTCATTCCAGAAATGGCCGATCGAGCCGCGGATGTTCTGTCCCAGGTCGTAGCCCGACATCGGCGCGACGGTCAGCAGACCGAGGAGCACTTCCATACTTGAACTTGAACGCTTTGACATATAACTATTAGATATATTACTGTTAGATAATGTTGTCAACGGAATTCTCTGCAATCTTGAACAAAGTGCAGTGGAAGTTTGCGTCCGCCGTCGCCGTATGGTCAAGAAAGAAAGGAAAATCCCAATGAACCGTCGTTCCTTCATGGCAATCTGGGCTGCCGCGGCAGCCGCTCCCTCTCTGGCACAGACTCCCGCCGCGCCGCCTGTGGCGCAAAAGGCCGCGCCCGAGTCGCCCTTCATCGATCCGGATTTCGGCTATGCCGCGTTGAACTCCCTGGGCCACGCCTACTATCACGCCGGAAACCCTGGAAAACTGCTTGCGATTGTTTCCCAGATCAAAGCCGGGGACTACGAGTCCGGCTGGACTGCGTATTACCAGGCCGGCGTTGAAGCGCGCGCGCTGGCCGAGT
Source organism: Occallatibacter sp. (assembly GCA_050015115.1). Lineage (GTDB taxonomy): Bacteria > Acidobacteriota > Terriglobia > Terriglobales > Acidobacteriaceae > Telmatobacter. Next base: position 40,640 of record JBEKCA010000027.1, on the reverse strand, counting down.
CAGCTGCAAGCAAGCGGCACAACGTGAGTGCGCGTGAAGCTTATCTTTGGGCCGCGAGCCGCTTCAGCGTTGCGCTACGCTTTGGGGATGGCACAGAGAATCCCGAGCGTATGTTTCCCTGCTGGCAGCAATATGCCGCTTGCTGGTCCGCTGTTGCTGCTTTATTCGCGCCGCCTGTCGAGCGCCTGGAAATCCCTTACGAAGGCGCCAGCCTGACTGGCTGGTTCCTGTGCGCGGACAACTCTCGCCGGCCCAAACCGCTGGTCATACTCAACAACGGAGCCGACGGCATGGAAATCAGTAGTTATGTATTAGGCGCCGCTGGAGCCTTGGCGCGCGGATATAACTGCCTGATCTTCAACGGCCCTGGGCAAGGCGATTCGCTGTGGCTGCGCAAGCTCTACTTCCGCCCGGACTGGGAGAAGGTGATCACGCCGGTCGTCGATGCCATGCTGCGCCGCCGCGATGTCGATCCCAAGCGGATCGCCCTGATCGGCATCAGCCAGGGCGGATATTGGGTGCCGCGCGCCCTGGCCTTCGAGCATCGCATCGCCGCCGGGGTGGCCGATCCGGGAGTGTGGGATGTCTCGGCTCCCTGGCTAGCACATTTGCCGGCGTTCCTTCGCAGCGCATTGGACGCCAAAGACAAAGACAAGTTTGATCAGATGATGCAAATGGGCGCGGCCTCGAATGCGAGGAGCCGGATGACGTTGTGCTTTCGCATGAGGCCCTTGGCAATGACCTCGTACTACGACGCCTTTCAAGCCGTGCAGAAATACAATCTCACCGAGGCCGCCGGTAACATTCGGTGTCCCATGCTGATTGCCGACCCGGAAGGCGAACAATTCTTCCCCGGCCAGTCGCAAAAACTCTACGATGCGTTGAACTGCCCCAAGACGTTGGTCAAGTTTACGCGCGAGCAAGGCGCGGACCAGCACTGCGAGGTTGCAGCGCCGGGCTATCGCGATCTCTGCATTTATAACTGGCTCGATGAGGTGCTCGAGCAGGTTTGACGTCAGCCGATCAAGCCGGCCGCCGGGGTCCACGCGCGAAGTTGGCTCTCGGCAACTCCGCGGCAAGTGAGCTTGCCCAGCCAGGTATTGAGCCCCTCAGCCAGGCCCGCATCCTGACGCAGCGCCTCGCGAACTCCAAAATTCGCCATGCGCAGCAGATACTGAAAGGTCGAGTTGGTCAGGGCCAGCGTTGAGGTATGCGGCACTGCGCCGGGCATGTTGGTGACGCAGTAATGCACGACGCCATCGACGAGATAGCTGGGCTTCGAATGCGAGGTGGGCTGGGCCGTCTCGACGCATCCGCCCTGGTCGATGGCCACGTCCACGATCACCGCGCCCTGTTTCATTCTGGCCACCATCTCGCGCGTTACGAGCCTGGGCGCCGTCGCTCCGGGAACTAACACGGCTCCGATCACTAGGTCGGCCTTGCGGGTCGCTTGCGCCAGATTGTAGCTGTTCGAGGCCAGCGTCGAAAGCCGCCCACCGAAGTGGTCATCCAGATCGCGCAGCCTGTTCAGGCTCACGTCGACGATCGTCGTCCGTGCGCCGAGGCCGAGCGCGATCCGGGCCGCGTTCGAGCCTACCACCCCGCCGCCGATAATGGTGACTTGCGCGGGAGGAACTCCCGGCACGCCGCCAAGCAGGATGCCACGTCCGCCGCGTTCTTTCTCAAGATATGTTGCCCCCACCTGCACGCTCATGCGCCCGGCGACCTCGCTCATCGGCGTTAACAGGGGAAGCGTTCCCTGGCGGTCGTGAACGGTCTCGTATGCTATGGCGATGACCCCGGACTCGAGCAGCTTCTCGGTGAGCGTGGGCAGCGGAGCAAGATGCAAATAGGTGAAGAGGACGAGACCTTCCCGGAAGAACGAATACTCCTTCTCGATGGGCTCCTTGACCTTGACAACGGTCTCGGCCTTGCTCCAGACGTAGCCTGCCTCGCCCACGATTTCAGCTTCGGCGTTCTGGTATTCCTCGTCGGGAAAGCCGGATTGCGCGCCGGCCTGGGTCTCGACGAGCACAGTATGGCCTGCCTCAGTGAGCGCCTTCACGCCTGCCGGGGTAATTGCCACACGCGCCTCACTATCCTTGATCTCTCTGGGAACGCCTATGATCATTGCGCTCGCTCCTATCTAGCTTCAATCCAGTCTTTTGGATGCATGGAGGGGAAGACCGGCTTCGTGAACGACCGGGAGCCGGTAAGTTGGGGGCCACTTATTGTCGCGGCTGGTATTAACCTCGCGGTGGCTTCGCGAACGTTTTGGGGTTTTCAAGCCCGCCAATCTGTGCTCCAATGTGGTTTGTTTCCAAACAATGCGAAGAGGGGGTGGCTCATGGACGAGGACCCGAGGTTTCCCAATCGAAAGAAAAAGCGCGACTGGGACGACATGTCGGCTCTCGACAAGCCTGTGGAGGCCCTCAGAGCTGCTGCAGGCGGCGAACCAGCCCAAGAAGAAGAGCTGCCTCAAACCGTTTACCGCGTCGTTGAGACGCAGGGTAAGACCAAGGAGGATGAACTAAAGGAGCGGCAGGAACTCTATTCCTTTCGAGAGTCCATTCCAGAAAATGCCCAAGCGAAAGTGGAGGCTCCGGTATTCGTTCCCGTCGATGAAACTCCAGCTTCGCAGCAGAAACCTCACCGTGGGTTGGGAGAACGGATCAAGAAGTTCACTGAAAGCCAGACCAGGGTCTACGCAACTATCGGCGTAGCTCTCGGCGTGCTGCTGGGCGTGGTCGTCGCCAGTGTGACCTGGTTTATGGGGGGCGCTCCCAATGGCCGGTACGATCTTGGGCCGGCCACCTCCAGCGCGACAGGCTTGAAGGGGCAACTGTTTGTCGAATGGGACAAGCAGCTCGGATACCGGCTGCAAATCGAACCAGACGACGCGAGCAGGCAAGCTGCCTTTGCCATGGCGGTTGCCAATTCACCGCATCCGCTCTCGGTCGAGATTCACTTGCAAGACTCCGAGGGATTCGTCTTGTGCTCCAGGGATATTCTGCTGAAATATGACGCCCGAAACGCCATAGCGCTTGCCCCTTCCGTCCCGAACGCCCAGGTCGGAAAGCCCGGTGCGCAGACAATCCCCGGCACTCAGCCGGCGCAAGCGATCGATCCCGCGCAGGCGGATGCTCAGGAGGCCGCGAGGGAAAAAGGCAAGGATCTCTTCAAAAACCAAGTAGGACCGGATGGGCAGATTACCGGCATCGGTGCTCAAGGCGAGATCCCTTGCACTGCCAAGGCCTATGAGAAAGCAGTTGCCTGGAGCTTTACGCCAAATTTTCCGACGATCGCCGAGCAGGACCGGTTGATGGAACACCAACCAGAGACCGCGGAGGAAGACAACGAAGGGCACCAGCCTGGAACCACCGCTGCGGCCCGCAAGAAGGCGGCGGTTGCTAAGGTCCCGCAGAAGGTCGTGACTTTCTCGATCGAAGGGGATGATTCAATCGTGGAGTTCGACACCTCCCGCGGAGTCATCGAAACCACCTCGGGAAGAGCCTTCTCATTCGATAGGTCAAGCGGAGCCATCTCCGATCCCAGATGGCAGGATTATCCTGTCGAGATTCATTATCGCTGCGACCAGAGCACTGCATGCACCGTTATGCACCCAGGCTCGGGAACTCTGCAGGTGAGACTGCGGCGATAGATCGCTGCTACCTGTGATGGGCCATGAGGATCATTAGAAGCAGGATCGCGACTGGGATCAGCGCCAGTCCGCCATAGTAGAGGATTTTGCGCAAGGACTGGGATTTGCGTTTCTGCCAGTCTCGTAATTCAACTCGATCCTCCACGCCAACCTGATCCAGGTGCTCAAGATCTCGGGCAAACTCGCTCGCCTTTGCATAGCGATTCTTTGGATCCCTCTCGAGCGCCCGATAGATCACCTCCTGCAGTTGAGGAGAGATCGATGGATCGGCGACGCTGGGAGGCATGGGATAGTTCAAGAGGCGTTCGTTCATCGCGGCCAGCGGCGAGGGGCCGGTGAATGGCAACTTGCCTGAGAGCATCTCGTAAAGAATCACTCCCATGGCAAAGATGTCGGTGCGGCCATCGCCGCGCTTGCCCTTCACCTGTTCCGGCGCGATGTAGTTAGGCGTGCCCAGCGTCGCGGTGAAATTGGCATAGGTCAGCCGCCGCGCGGCCGAGTCTCCGGCGATGCCAAAGTCGATCAGCTTGATCCCGTCGTTCGCATCGACCATGATGTTTTCCGGCTTCAAGTCGCGATGCACGACGCCCTTCGAGTGAACGTAGTCCAGAGCATCCAGCACCTCAACAGCAATGCGGATGGCGCGGTCCTGTGGCAGCTTTCCCTCTTCGTCGAGGATCTTTCGCAGTAGACGTCCCTCGCACCACTCCATGACCATGTAGATGCGGGAGCGCTTCTCGCCGCCGAAGACGCGCATCACTTTGGGATGCTCAAGCTTCTCGCCAATTCCGGCCTCACGTTTGAAGCGATCGAAGAGAATTGGATCGGCTTCCATATCGGGATGAGGAATCTTGAGCGCGACCTGGCGCCCGTCGCGCGCATCGATGGCGCGATAGATTGTAGCCATGCCGCTGCGGGCGACCGGCTCTTCAATGCGGTAGGAATCGATCCGCTCACCAGCTTCGAAGCCGTCGTGATAACCCATCGGGCAGCACACTCCAACAAGGGAACTTTCTCTACTCTATAGGGAAACGGGCCGAGAACAGTAAGGGTTCCATAAGAGTTTTGCGAAACCCGCTCAGCCCCCAAAGCTGCTTCCACTCAAGGTTTTGAAAGGGCACGGCTTCAGCCGTGCCGCAATGGCCGCAAAATCAGCTCGGGCTTTAGCCCCGGAGGGATGTCCTTTGGCCACCTTGGCGGGGTTGATGCGTGCGGCTCAGACCGGCAGCCGGTAAGGCCGGCCGCGATACATGCCCACCTGCTCCACCGACCGGATGCGAATCACCTGCGCGGTGGTGTTGTCGCCTCCGTCGATCTCGACGGCGCGGGCAACCAGTTCGCTGGTAATCTCTTGGATGTTCTTCTTCTGCGAGACGATCTCGGCAAGCAGCGTATCGGGAAGTTCGTCGTGCAGTCCATCCGTGCACAGAACCAGCACATCGTCGGGCAGCAAGGTGAGAACTGTGGTATCGGGCGAAATGAACATCTCCGGGCCGATCGAGCGAAGCAGCACATGGCGGGAGTCAGACTCCGCAGCTTCCTGGGCCGTAAGTAGTCCCATTTTTCTCTGTTCGTTGACCCAGGTATGGTCCTGGGTGACCTGCTTGGCCTGGCCCCGGCGAACCAGGTAGCAGCGGGAGTCGCCCACATGCGAGATCACGGCCTGGTCGTGGCGCAGGGCGCAAGTTACCAGCGTGGTGGCCATCTTTCTGCCTTGGTATTTTGGGGAGATGCCGCAGTCGTGAACCGCTGCGTTGGCTTGCTGAATCAGCCGTGGCAGAAGCGTTGAGAGCATGGCCCCCGAAGGTGCCTTGGCGAAGCCCTCGGTGACGGCCTTGATGGCGGTGGCCGAGGCGACCTCGCCCAACTCCATGCCTCCGACACCATCGGCAACTGCAAACAGGTAGCCGTGGCTTCGTCCCTGGCGGCGCGATGAAGGAACAAAAGATCCCATCGCGTCTTCATTATTCTTGCGAACTTTGCCGAAATCGCTGGCCTGGCCGAACTGAACATCTAACATGGTCGCCGCTACCTGAAATATCTTCTCATTCGATGCGCGGAAGGTGCTTTGGACAGTGCGCAGCATTTATCACCTCACAGCACCACTGGGTGGCATCTCTGCCGCGACTTCCTCAAAAGCCGCGAAAAAGATGCCACCCAGCGGTTACGGTTCAGTTAGATCGCCGCTATCGAGCCAGCGACTTGTCTCCGACCTTAGATTCGATCAGGATCGCCTTGCCCTTGGTCTTGGAGGAGCGGATGAAGTAGATGGCGCCGTAGATGCCCCAGACGGCCGAGATGCCCAGCGCCAATAGCGGTTCCTTGAAGGTGCCCAGACCAAAGACCGGGCTGATCAGGTAGAAGGCCATGCAGACGATATTGGCCAGCAACCCGAAGCCGGGGATGAGATAGTGCCTGACAAAACTGAAGTCAGGCCGGTTGTGGTAGGCCACCATGCACAGGAAGCAACTTAGCGCATAGAGAATGAACGTGCCGAAGTTGGAGGTGAGGGTGATCGTCAGCAGTGAGTTGGGAAGAGCCGCTAATTGGTCGTGCGAGAGATAGCCCCAACTAGAGAACAGTCCCTGCGGCAGCGCCTTGATGGCCGCGTCCGTGGGCGCGCCTGCGTCGCCGAAAACAAGAGACACAGCGATGACACCGATGACAGCGGAAATGGCAACCAGTGTCCAGATGGCCTTGCGGGGGCTGAGTGATTCGGCGTGCAATATGCCGAAGTGCTCGGGAGCCTCGTCATCCTTGCCCATCGCATAAGTGACGCGAGCGCCGGTGTTCATGCAGCTCAAGGTTGTGCCGATCAGCGCAAGGAAGACTGTGAAAGCCTCGGCAAGCATGAAGTAATGCCCATTACCGTGGCCCAGCAGCGCATCACCAACGATGATCATCATGTCGCCGATTGGCGCCGCGGAGCTTGCAGCGCTTGCCATCGTATATCCCGAGTTAAGAAAGTAGTTCGCCGCGAAATACTCAATCAGATAACATACTAGTCCCTGAATCAGCAGCGAAGAGATGACGGCAATGGGTATATGCTTGGTTGGATTTTTAGCTTCGCCTCCCATTGAGGTCACCGATTCGAAGCCGACCAGAATCAGAATTGCCACCGTGGCTTGTATGAAGAGGAAACTGAACTTGTGTGGCGCGATGACCGATGCGGCCGACGTGTGAGTAAGGAATGCGCCTGTGGAGTCGGTGGCCGGATAGTCGATGGTGAAGGGAACCTTCTTGCCCGCCGCGTCAAGAAGCGGCAGAGGCGCGCCGCTGGCGTCGCGCATCGTCGATCCGTCCTTGGCGGTGGCGAACTGGTAGTCGTAAGTCGCCAGTGTTTGTCCGTCATATTGGAAGGCAGGCGAACCGGCGGGATGTCCGGCGCGATAACCGATGGCCAGCACGCTAAAGACGAGCAGCGCGGAGATCTGAATGATGTTGATGGCTAGGTTGACGGCCGTCGATGCGCCTGCGCCCTTGGATGCGATCCAGCCGACAAAAATCGAGAAGACAACGGCGATGAGAGCCATGAAAAGCGGTCCGGGATTTGAGCCGCTCATGATGTTGGGATAGAGGAAGCCGACGACATAGCCGACGAAAATACCCGTCGTCGCCACCATCACGCCCGGATAGACCCAGTAATAAAGGTGAGAGCCCCAGCCGACAATGAACTTTGCGACGCGGGCGTATTTGAACATCTTGTCTTTGGACAGGAGGGCCTGCTCAGCGTAATAGTAGCTGGAGCCGGTACCGGGATAGAGCTTGGATATCTCGGCGTAGGCGACGGCGGTTGCCAGACAGAGCAGCAAGGCCCCGAAGATGCCGAGCCACATGGCGGGAGCCGTCGTTCCCGTGGTGGCCTGAATGTAGAAGGTGAGCCAAAGGAAGGCGCCGGGGGCGATAAGTGCCATTGCGTTACTGGTCAGCCCGGTCAAGCCCAGGGTGGCCTGCATTTCTGGTGCTTTTTGTTCTGCCATGTGCATTCTCCTGGAAGTTAAGGTTCTTGAGGTCTTTTCCCGGCGGTGCGCTTCCGGGATCTTCGTTTGGCTCGCCCGGGTCTCGAGTCCTCTCCGGGCTGAATCGGTGCGCTTCTTGGGTTAGTTGAATCCTAGTGCTGAAGCGATAAGGATCAAATGAGGAAACCGAATTGGGCAGCGGGCATAACTCAATCAAGAACGGACATGCCTGCATCGGATTGGCGTTTTGTCCCGGCCTGGCCAGTCATAGATCAGGCCGGAACTGCAAGTTATTTCCGCTTATCGCTCCGTCCCTTTATTTCTCGGTCATGTTCTTGCCGAAGATGAAGCCGAATTCAAGAACGGCCCGGAACTGGCTCGCATCTGTTCCTGACTTGCCAAAAACATCTCCCGGCGTGCTGTCCGTTGCGTGCACGACGCCAAAATCGCTGCGAAGGAACATGCCTCCTTTTTGGTAGGTCGGCGTCGCGGTAAAAGTAACGCCTCCGCTGCCCGCTCCATAGCCGAGCAAGTTGACTGATCCGTCGGTCGTGCTCCCCGAACTCGCGAGGTATTCAACGCGCACCGGAAGCGAAAAGCCGCTCTTGAAGGCATAGCTGGCGTTGATCGCTCCGCCCGTTGCGGAGGTGCCGGTGGGTACGAAGACCTTCGTGTTGGTCGGCACCTTCCCGTACTGGAAGTACGGCGAAACGATCCATGGGCCCTTGGAGTATGTATAGATCACCGCATGCATATAGCCGTTGTTCAGGTAGTTAGGCATCGCGGACGTTTGGTAGACGGTCTGTCCGAGGTTCCCCATCCCGTCGTACACCAGGCTGTGCGGCCCCTTCGTCAGCGTCACCGAGCCCGAGAGCCACGAGTAGCGATTGGAATAGTAACCGTCGTTCCAACTGATCGCCGCGGACAGATACTTACCGATGGTTTGGTTGATCTGGAGGCCGCGGTTGACAGCATTTTCCTGGTTCCAGACGATGCCGCGCTGGATGTTGAAGTTCTGATAAGTAAACGTGGACTCCGCGCCCATCAGTGTAGGAAGTTGGCCGAGCAGGAACTGGGTGGTCTTACCCGCCTGCCACTTCAGGTAAGCGACAGGAACAGGCCCGTAGAAATTCTTCACAGTATCCTGGGCGTCAACAAACGGCACGCCGAGCGTCGGCATAGTATAGACGCCAGCCTGGACATAGTACTGAAGCTTCCCGTCCGCTTTTTGAATGAAGATTTCTCCATTGCTCAGAGTGGCCTGCGCAGCGTCGTCTCCCGGCATGGAATTGTTCTGGAACGCCGAATATCCGGTCAAGATACCGTTGACCGACAGCTTCCCCAGAGGCCCGGCATCGAAGGTCGCCGGAGGCAGCCATTGCAGCGGACCCGTAAGGACGAATGTAGAAAGAGGAGCGGGGGCCGCCGGCGCGTCGGCTGGTGCGGGCGCTGGCGCGGGTGCTGGCGTAGCAGGAGCTTGCGCGCCAGCTGCGAGGGCGATTGCCAAGGCTGATCCAGCCAGCGTCTGCATGATGCGATTCAGGTTCCTATTCATCGGTACGGTTCCTCCAGAAATGATTTTTGATTCGGGACACAGAATAAACTCAGCCAGAAACAAGGCATAAAGCCGCGTCCTGTCCGGCGAATGCGTCTTGCCGTCCAAGCCTTCAGAGCAACACTTGCAACTCGTTGTGGGAATTCCCAGCGGTTGAATTAACAGCCCCTGAGGTGGTCCGGTCCATCCGGGTTAATATGATTAACGCAAAGAAGTCATAAGGAACAAATGAAGAATACACAAATAGTCGTTCATGCTGTTCCAACAAGGTTCATGACTCCCGTGAAGGCCGGTGGTAGCCGCCATCCGCCTCCGGAAGTGCGCGCATAGGGGCTGAATCCTTTGAATCTCTTGAGAGAATTCTTACGAACTGCGTGAAACGATTGAATTGCGTGGAGGCTGAATTGTTATGCTATGTGAACCGATGATCACGCTCGAAGCTGGAGATACGCTGGACCACTACCGCCTGGACAAGATGGTGGCGCGCAGCGGCATGTCCACGCTCTTCAGGGCCACAGATCTCAAGGACGGCAAGCACGTAGCCATCAAGATTCCCCATGAGGAGTTGGAGTCCGACCAGGTTCTGGTGGAACGATTCAAGCGCGAGGCCGAGATCGGCCAGGAACTGGACCACCCGGGTCTCGTTAAGACTTACGACGGCGAAGCGCGCAGCCGGAATTATATGGTGATCGAGTGGGTCGAGGGACGCCTGCTCCGCTCGATCCTGAATCACGACGGGACACTGCCGATCGACAGGGCCGTCAAACTGACTCTCGCCATCTGCGATGCGCTCGACTACATGCACAAACACGGCGTCGTGCATCGCGACCTGAAGCCGGAAAACATCATGGTCGATGCGAATGACAATATCAAGCTGATCGACTTCGGAATCGCTATGAAGGAGGATGCGCGGCGGCTCACCTACGCCGGGCCCTCGCCTCTATTGGGCACGCCGGACTATATCTCTCCCGAACAGGTGAAGGGCCAGCGCGGCGACCAGCGCAGCGACATCTATGCGCTGGGCATCATGCTCTACGAGATGCTCACCGGCCAGACGCCCTTTGGAGGACCCAATCCCCTGGCTGTAATGAACGAGCGGCTCCTAGCCGATCCCAAACCGGCGCGCAAGCTGCGTCCCGAGATAGCTCCTCAATTACAGGAGATTCTCAATCGCGCACTAGAGCGCGAGCCGCGCCACCGCTACGCCACAGCAAGCGAAATGGCTTGGGAGCTTGAACATCAGGAGCAGGTGGGCATCGACGACGATGAGCATCGGAAGATCCTGCACGGACTGCGACTGCCGGGCGCGCGCAAGATGCTGCTCTACGCCACACTCGCGCTGGTGCCGCTGGTGCTCTTTGCGTTGATGCTCGTGCTGGCAAGACGATAACGCACTACGCTCCGAGCCTTCGTCCCTATTCCCATTTCCCTATTCCCTTGCTTTACCGGTACGACTCGTCGCGGTGAATCACAAACTCCGGATAAGCGCCGCCACCAAGTTCATGCAGGTCCATGCCGATGCGCTCTCCGTCCTGATCCACGCGGAAGGCCACGAAGCGGTCAACCAGCTTGAAAAGAAGGTAGACCACCGGCAACACCAATCCCAACAGCGTGGCGATGCCAACCAGTTGCGCCACGAGTTGGCCCGGCTGCGGAGCAAAGATGCCCGCGGCCAACAGCCCCCATAGTCCCCCAACGGCGTGAACCGTGATCGCGCCTGAGGGATCGTCGATGGAGAGGGCGAGCTCGAGCAATTCGACCAGCAGCGGCGTAAAGACACCGGCCGCCAGACCGACGAAGATCGACTCGGCGGGCGTCACAAGTCCTGCGCACGCGCTCGATGCCACGAGGCCCGCGAGCCAGCCATTGGCGCAGAGGCTGGAGTCGGGCTTGCCAAAGCGTACCCGCGTAATGGCGAAGGTGGCCGCCAATGCTCCCGAAGCGGAGAGCAGCGTGTTGACCGCAGTGACCGGCAGCGCGGCCAGCGGCGCATGAAGCCAGATCACCGCTCCGGCGACGTTCCATGCCAGCCAGCCCACCAGCGCCAGCAGACAACCAAAAGTGACATAAACGGCGTTGTGGCCGGGCATTGCCGTGGCCAGGCCCTCTTTGGGAAACTTGCCCCGGCGCGATCCTGCGACCCACACCACAACCAGCGCGCTGATGCCGCCCAACACATGGGCCGTGGCCGCGCCGCCCGCATCAATAAAGCCGACGCCAAGCGAGAAGTTAACCCCCAACTGCGAAAGCCATCCGCCGGTCCAGACCCAATGCGCCAAGAGAGGAAAGACGATCGCGGCCAATGCTGCCGAGATCGCCAGTCCGGCGCTGAGGCGCAGCCGGTCTGCTCCCGAGCCCCAGGGGATCAAAACCGCCATGGCAATGGCCATCATTTCAAAGAGCAGCGCCAGTTGGGCGAGCGGCGCGGCGGAGCCGAGGCCGGCAAGCAGAAACGGGCCGGCGCCAAGCCAGTTCCATGGCTTGTCGGCCATGTAAAAACTGTGGCCCGCGACCCCGGATGCGCCAGGCAGGTTGCCCGTGAAGGCCCCGCCCACCAGCGCGAAGACGATCGCGGCAATGGACACCATGGCCAGGCTGCCCAGTAGCGCCTGCGCGGCCGAGCGCGAACGGCCCAGACCTGTATTGATGAGGGCAACGCCCGCAATGGCCAGCGGGGCCAGCAGCAGCAGAGCGAGTGTAAGCGCAAAAGCGGAGTCTGTCAGCGGAAGTGCGGCTTGCAGGTTCATTGGCTGTCTCCACGCGCTTCCATGTGCGCGCGCACCGCGACAACCAGTCCCAGCATCTCCACGGCCAGCCCGCAGACCACAAAGGCCCCGCGCTGCGCCGGAGCGGCAAACAGCACCACAGCGGCAATCGAGAGAAAGAATCCGGCAATCATGACCAGCAATCCGGCATATTTCATTCGCTTTCCTTTCCTTGCTTCTGAGCTTCCCAGCACCGGCTTGCACTGCCTGGCGGGATCGAAAACGGCAGACTGGACCTCGCATTTCAGGTCCGCAATCCGGTCTGTTGATCACTGAGGATGATCGGCGGCAACGCCTTGACGAGATTCTAAAGCATCGGATCGTCGCAATCGCGGGGTGGAATACATCGATTCTTCGAAGCGCGGACGCCTCGACGGACAGCCCGCCTGCCAGAAACCATCAAATCCGGTCGCGCCAAATCGAGAAACGTGCCGCCAACTGAAGATCTTCCATTCAATTCAGCATGCAATGAATTCCGCCAGGACCCCGTGAGCCCACGATCGATTTGAAGCTGAACCTTCAGATTTCTCGCTCCCCGGAATCTCGTATTCAAACGTTAGAATCGGTGTTAAAATCACGCCCGAATATGCCTCCGTCCCAGCGACGCATGCATCATTCATCGCGCAGTTCAAACGACGAAAGGAATCTCATGCCACATTTCCTCCTCCATCAATCGGGTAAATTCACGGCAAGCGTAGCTGTAGCTCTGCTTGCCTTGCTCGCGTTGGCCGCGCCGGCCACTACCATGGCGCAGACCGCCTGCGCTTCTGCCTGGAGTTCGACGGCCATCTACACCGCCGGACAGAAGGCAAGCTTGAACAGTGTCAACTACACCGCCAACTGGTGGACACAGGGAAACAATCCTTCCACCAACAGCGGCCCCGCGGGTAGCGGAGAACCCTGGACATCGAATGGGGCCTGTGCAAGCACCTCCTGCACAACCGTCTCCGCGGCTCCTGTAGGGCTCGCCGCCACCGGTACCACCAGCACGGCTACACAGTTGAGCTGGGCAGCGGTGAACCCGCCAACCAACTGCGCCATCAGCAGCTACACCGTGCTGGTCAACGGCACCGCAATTGGAACGGCTACAGGACCCGGCTTCACAGCCTCCGGCCTGCAGCCATCCACCGCTTATACCTTCACGGTCGAGGCGACCGACGCAGCTGGAACTTCGAGTCCCAGCGCGTCCATTAAGGTCACCACCGGTGCACCGGTAGCCTGCACCACGGTGCCCTCCGCACCAACAGGCTTGACGGCGCCCCTCATTGGCAGCACCACGGTGCAGTTAACCTGGAACACGGTCACTCCTCCGGCCAACTGCTCCATCAGCAGCTATACAGTGCTCTCAAACGGCGCATCCGCCGGAACCACGACCACAACGTCGTTCAACCTGACCGGACTGAACGCTTCGACACCCTACGTCCTTACGGTCGAGGCAACCGACGCGGATGGCACCTCCTCGCCGAGTAGCATGCTGAATGTAACAACGACAGCGGCTACGACGGAAGGCGTCACTACCGGTACCATCGGCTTCCATCTCTTGTTGGGCGCAGGTTCTGCTGAGGACAGCATGACTCTCGCCGGCGGCAACTACAACGACCTGATCATGTCGAACATGATTGCCGGCGTTATGTACGGACACCTCGTTCGAGAAGGTTTCCCTGGCATTGAGTTCGACAACGACTACCTCTATGGTTCGGTGATGGGCCAGCTTTTGCAGGAGAACCTGGAGACCGAGGCGTACGTTTCGAGCAGCAATCTGATTGATCCCAGTTCCCTGCAGCAGGCCGTCATGGGCGTTGGACAGGGCGGACCGTACCAGATCAACAATTATCCGGACGACATGGTGGCAGGTTCATATACTCCAGAGGGACACGCGCTGATCAACTACGTCGCCATCCAGAAGAACATCGGCTACACCATCGCCACCAACGCGACACAGTTCACCCAGCCTACGCCACCTTCGTTCAACAACAAGTACTATGGACCCATGCTGCCGGCCTACTTCCACTACAACGACATGGTGGCGCTCGAGGTCATCGGCACCGGCACCGGCGGCTGGATAACTCCTTGGCAACCTGAATACGACGAAGCTCTAGCCAACTTTGATCATCTGCCCAATAGCTTCCTTGACGTAATTCTGAACGTGGCCTACAACCAGGGTTATTACGGTGGCCTGGTGGCTTCGTACAGCAACCTGGGAGCAACAGCAACAGCATCGACGGTGGCCACGGTCAACTCGTACAGCTCGGTTTGGGGTGTGAGCAATTCCTACCAGCAGTATCCCTACCAGGTTCGCTATTACCTCGATCAGATGTACGACAATCCGATCCCGACCACCAGCCCGACCACAACCACAAAGCCCGCCAATCACATTGCCTTCAGCATGAGCGCCCTCGAAACGGTTTTCACGAACGTGGCCGAGTCGCTCTCCTACTCAAATGGCACAGCCGCTGCCCAGTTCTTTACGGCGGCCCAGGCCCAATCGGCGTTCAACGCCGCGCTCGCCGCCAACAAAGTCGCCAGCACGGCATCGCTCGATCTGAGCACCGCCAACGACCGCGCGCAAATCTTCGCGATCATCGACGCAGCCCTGACGAACCTTGAATCCACCTCGGGGATGAAGTTCACAGCCACAACAACTTCTCAGCTCTGAGCGAACGCAAACAAAAGCAATATAGGGCGGACAGACGGCTCTCAGCCAGCTAGTTCGAGCTTGCTGAGAGCCGTCCGTCGGTCAACGAGAGCTTTGAACATCTGGATCGCCGGACGCTGATCGGGGCCATCCGCCCGACGAGATCGAAAACGGTAGCCCAGACCCGGCATTTCCGGTGAAATAATGGGCCGTTCACAGACTATCGGGAAACTGCACCACCGCTCGGTTTCTTGAGGACCCCGTGGGTGCCCGTTGCCCTTTCTCCAGCATAAATGCCGCTTTGTTCACCCTTTTGGCGAGCGATCAACAGGCATCGCCGGGCCTTCTCCGGTACCATAGTTGAGGTACCTATTGCAGAATGAGCCTTAAAGCCAAGCTGGAAGCTGTCATCTATGCCGCAGAGGAGCCGGTCACACTGGCCCAGCTCACCTCCCTGTTTGCCGCCGAAGCCCTTGCATGGAAGGCGGAGCGTGAAGCCGCGTCCGCCGAGCAGGCTGCCCAACCCCTGCCCCTGGAGCTGCCCGAAGAGTTCGCCTACACAGAGCTGGAGCCGGTCACGGCCGAGTCCATTCCGGCCGAGCTTGAGAGCGATCCAGTCGACCAACCGGTCGACCAGGCCGTTGAGGCTCAGCCCGAGGAGGCCCAGCCCGAAGCAGGCCCGGAGACTGGTGTCGAGGCCACAAACGAGCCAAGCGCTCAATCTTCCGCCGAGCCGAGCACGGAAGCTGACAACGAGCCCAGCGCAGAGCCCGCCGCAGAAGCCGCCGCAGAGTCCAACCCGGAGACCGCTCCAGACGGAGACGCCGCCGAAGCCGCCCCGCCAGAAGCCGAAACCACTCCATCCGAAGACGAATCCGCAGCCTCTGAAGAGGCCCTTGAACTCGAAGCCCGCCGCCAGGCCCGCCAGCGCGAGCGTGAAGTCCGCGCCGTAATTCGCCAGATCCTCGATGAACTGATTGCCTCCTGCGCCTCCGACGGCCGAGGCGTCGAGATTCGCGAGATTGCGGGCGGCTATCGCGTGGCCACCAAGCCCGAATGCCACGACGCTGTCCGGCTCTTTGTCCGCAGCCTCAAGGCCCCGCTCAAGCTTTCGCTTCCGGCACTGGAAACTCTTGCGGTAATTGCCTACAAGCAGCCGGTCACAGCGCCCGAGGTCAACGAGATTCGCGGCGTGGACTCCTCGGGTGTCTTCGGCTCGCTCCTGGCCCGCAAGCTCATCGCCACCGCAGGCCGCAAGCAGGTCATCGGCCGGCCCATTCTCTACAAAACGACCCGCGAGTTTCTGCTTCGCTTCGGCCTCAAAGATGTCACCGAGCTACCCTCCATGGAGGAGTTCGAAAAGATGGCCGCCATCGAACTCGACGAGCCCGAGACGGCGGCCGGAGACGACTCCGAGCAGAAACCAAACCCAGCTCTCGCTCCCGAAGGCCCCGAGTTCGACGAGGCCGCCAGCGAGCAGATGGAAGACTCACCCTCTGAAGAGTTGGAAGACGAGAACGCATCCACGGTGACCGCCGAGACGGTGGTCAGCAATGAAACCACACCCCCCGAAGAGGCCGCTCCTGCTGCGCCTCCCGCCACCGAGCAGGCAGAAACCGAGACATTTCCCCATGGCGAAGAAAAAGGCCAAGATCCAATCTGAAGCAACCGAACCTGAAGCAACCACCCCGGAATCGACCGAACCAAAACTAGAGACCGCGCCCGAATCAGAGATTCCGAAGACAGAGATTGCAGACCCCATCGGAGACGTGACCGACGGCGAGGCCGCGGCTCCGATCGAAGCGGTACCCGAGACCGAAATCGAAGCCCAAGACGCTCCAGAGCCTGAAGAGCCCGCTGCTTTGAGAGGTCCTGACTTAAAGCCTGCCTTGAGACCGTCGAAAGGTGCCAAAGCCGCACGAAAACCAAAGCGGTCTTCAGCCCCTGAGGAAAGCTCTCCATCGACATTATCCGAAAGCGCGGCCTCTTCAGTAGACGATCAAGCTGAGACTGAACCTGCGAATGAAGACAGCGCCGATAGAGAGCCCGACGACTCCGAGTCCGAGAACGGACCCAAGCGGCCCCGCCCACCAGCCAAGCTGGAGCGGCTGCAGAAGATCCTTGCCGCTGCCGGAATCGCCAGCCGCCGCAGCGCCGAGGCGTTGATCGAGCAGGGCCGCGTCCAGGTGAACGGCAAAGTGGTCACGGTGTTGGGAACCAAAGCCGACGCCGGCCGCGATCACATCCGCGTCGACGGAAAACTACTCCAGGGCCCCGAACGGCTGCGCTATTTTGTCCTCAACAAGCCCCGCGGCTTCGTCACGACGGTCAAAGACCCCGAGGGACGGCCCACGGTGATGCAGTTCTTCGAGAAGATGAAGGAGCGCCTTTATCCTGTCGGCCGCCTCGACTACATGAGCGAAGGGCTGCTCGTAGTGACCAATGACGGCGACCTGGCCAACCGGCTCACCAAGGCCTCCTCTGGCGTTGAAAAAACATACTTGGTCAAAGTCGCCGGCCAGCCCACCGAGGCCGAGCTCGATATTCTTCGCGGCGGCGTAGCCATCGATCGCGGTGCGCCCGGATCGGCCAAGATCCACACCTCCCCGGCCCGCATTCGCCAGGTTCGCCAGGGCGACAACCCCTGGTACGAGGTCGTCCTTATTGAGGGCCGCAACCGCGAACTACGCAAGATGTTCGAGGAGATCGGCCACTTCGTCGAAAAGATTCGCCGCACTGGCTACGGGCCGCTGGTCCTTGACCAGGAGCCGGGAAACCTGCGCGAACTCGAACCTCGAGAATTGGAGCTGTTGCGCAAGGCCGCCGAAGGCAAGCTGCGCACTCCAAAAGCAAAGGAACTTCGCCGCCGCAACGCAGCCGATGCCGGCCTGTTGCCGACGGTTCGGCCCAAGCCGACCAGCCACCCGCGTCCGCCAGCCCAGCCAATGGCTCAGCCGCCCGCTGCAACAGAGAGACCGGCCAGCTATCGGCCAAAAATCTCAGGACGTCCCGGTCGCCCTGCGCGTCCCTACGACAAGAGGCCTTACCAGTCCGACAAGCCCTTCCGTGGGGATCGCGGCGGCGCAGAGGGCTTTCGTCCCGCCGCTGGCCGTACTTCGGCCCCCAATCCTGTTCGCAGCTTCTCCCATAGTGAGGACGAACGCCCACGCCGCAGCGGCCCGGGCGGACAAGCCAACTTCGGCTCCGCGAGGCCCGCTGGACGCAGCTTTGACCGGCCAGCCTATGAGCGACCGGGTGCTGGATTTGAGCGTCCTGGCGCTGGCTCTGGGCATTATGGTTCTGGTCCGTCCAGGCCTCCTTCGGCGGGAACGGGTAGACCGGCAACCGGTCGTCCCTTCACCTCCAAACCCAAATTCGACAAGCCTGCATGGAAGAAGCCCGAGCGCCAGGAAGGCAGAGGCCGGCCAGCTTTCGAACGTCCCGCGCCGCCTCGCCGCGAAGCTCCCAAGCGCGAAACACGAGTCTTCGACGAAGATTTGGGGCCGGTGAAACCGCCTAATCTTCACATCGAGGAGATCAAGTCCGACAGTCCTAGCTCGGCGCGTCCTTTTGAGGCGCGGCCATTCCAACCGCGCTCAAGTGCTTCCCGCTCCGGCTCCGGCCGGCCAAGCGCGCCTCGGCCCTATTCGGACCGCCCCAGGACTGACCGCCCAAGTGCTCCGAGTGGCGCCAGATTTGAAAGGACAGCCTCACCCGCCCGTTCAGGCGCAACGAAGCCTTTCCGTGGCGAAGGCGGTCTCGCACGTCCCTTCACCACCAGCAGCGGCAAACCGCGGGCAGGCGGCGCGCGCCCGAGCAGCAAGCGCGGCTCCTTTACGCCTCGGCCCAGGTCAGAGTCAGCCTCGCATCCGTCAGGCTCTTCTCGTCCGTTCACGCCACGCCCTGAGAGAAAATCTGGCCCCGGCTGGAAGCCCAATCCGAGCTTCGGCGGCCCAGGCAAGCCTGCATCCGGCGCACGCTCCAGACCCATACCTGGGGCCCCCGCGGACAGGTCTTCGTCCGTGGGGCGGAAATCGGGCGGCTTCAAAAGCTCAGGCTACAAGGGCAAGCCGGCCAGCCCCAAACACTCCGGCTCTCGCCCTGGCGGCAAGCCCGGAGGTAAGAAGCGCGGGTAAGCCTTGGACCTATTTCGCTTCGGAAGCTCACAGTTTCAATGCTGTGTTTTCAGAATGAGTGATAAACTTGCCCCGTTCGCAATGACTTTTGAGGTCGTGGACTGAACCAATTTGGAGGCAAGGGGTAGCGCTCATGGCAAACAGCTTTGGCAAAGATATCCTCATTCAGGCGCCGGACCTGAAGAAGGCAGCGGCCTTTTACGTCGATCATCTCGGCTTTGAGATCACCGGCGAAGAGCCGCAGATGATCAGCCTTCATGGGCGCAACATCAACCTCTTCATCGAGCGCGGCCCGGCGCTGGGGCCGGTATTGGAAGTTACAGTAGACAGCGTCGAATCGGCCCGGCTGCGGCTAACGAAGATTGGTTGCGAAGTCGTCAAGAATGAGCCGGACTTTCCCCGATGCTATGTCAAGGATCCCTACGGCCTGATTTACAACCTGACAGCCTAGCCACCACCGAAGGAGCTTTGAATATAATATCGTCCATGCCGGTCTCCCGACAGATGCTCCTCTACCTCGTCAATTACATGGCCTGGGCCGATCGGCAGTTGCTGTCTGCCTGCGCCGCGCTCACTCCAGAGGAGCAAAATCAAGATATGGGACTATCCCATTCCGGCATCTTAAGAACACTGCGCCACATCTACATCGCCGAGAGCATATGGCTGAAACATTTAATAGAGAGCAAGCTACCCCCCTTCAGTGTCTTCGCAGATCCGAAGCGCCTTCCGCTCACCCCGGCTGAACCGGATCTTTGCACATTGCAGCGGTGTTGGCCCGACGTCTGGCGGTGTTTCCACCAATACGTTGAGACCGCGCCCGAAGCCGAGCTGGCCGGAGAACTCCGCGCAGTCGGCGGAGGGATTCACCGCTGGAAGATCCTGCTGCACGTGGTGAATCACGGCACGCTCCATCGCGGCCAGATCATGGGTATGTTGCGGCAACTCGGCAAACAGCCGCCAGCCACCGACATCTTTGTCGGCTATCACCTCTCGCAACCGACTTTCCCCGGTACGATGCCGCGGATCCCTATGGCCTGATCGACGACATGACGAGCTAGTGCTGAAGATGCGTAACGAGCCTGTCCATCGGACAAGGTATGATGAGATATTGGCTGTCTCCTAGTTGGAGAGCGAGCACAAGAGAGTTATCAGTCACCCGATGCAGGAAGAAATGAAGAAAACTGAAACCGCGAAGGTCGAACTGTTCGACACGAGCCTGCGCGACGGGATGCAACAGCCGAACATTGACATCTCCGTGCCCAATGCAGTCGGCCTCCTTCAGCACATGGCCAGCTTCGGCGTCCACTATGCCGAGATCGGTTTTGCCGGAGCCAACCAGTTTGTCTCAGATCTGACTTCCGCTCTCGATCACGCCGATACGGGAGCCATGAAACTGGCCTTGTTTGGCAGAACGCGCGGCCGCGGCACCAGGGTCCAGCAATGGTCCGACATACAATTCATGGTCGCCCGCAAACGACGTGTGCCTGTCGCGGTGATCGTTGTTAAGTCAAGGCTGCTCGATGTTATCAAGTCGCTCGAAACCACGCCGGAAGAAAATCTGCTCATGGCTTATGAGACCGTCGAATGCCTGCAAGACAACGGCCTTGAAGTGATCGTGGACCTCGAGCACGCCATGGACGCCATCTGCGGCCGCCGCGAAAATGGCAACGACTGCGACCCGCATTTGAAGCAACAAACACTCGACTACTTCCACCAAATGGTCGCGCAATGCGCACGCCAGCAAGTCAGCAGAGTTATTGTTTGCGATACTACTGGCGGAGCCAATCCGGAAGAGGTAACTCAGGCGATCGGCAGGTTAGTCGAGAGTTATCCCGGCGCCAGCTTCGGTTTTCATGGCCACACCGATCGCGGTCTCGGAGTCGCCAATGCCCGCGCGGCGATTCTCGCCAGAGCCAGACAGATTCAGGGCACGATTCTCGGAACCGGAGAACGCTGTGGCAACGTGAACCTGACCACCGTCATCGGCAGCATCCAACTTAGAAACGAAGCTGAATTTGTAACTCCCGGCTCGCTCGCCGGACTTACAGCTCTGGCTAACTCGGCTTATGCTGCCTTTGGCCTCGAGCCTCCGCACGGCACTCCAATCGTAGGTCCCGGAGCTTTTGGCACCTGGGCCGGAATGCACGGCAGCAGCGAAAAGAAAAACCCCGGAGCCTATCTCTGGTGCGATCCGGCCCGAGTCGGCGCGAGCCCAGTGATCGGAGTCAACGGCCAGTCAGGCAAAGCCAACATCGTGATGCTTTCGCAGACTCTGGGCGTCCCTCTCGATTCCGACCAGGCGCAAGCGTTGATGGACGCCAATCAGTCGATGATCGAGGGCGGCGGCTTCACGGTGAGTGAAGTCTCCTTCAAACTGGCCTGCATGAAAGTGCTCGGGACCTTGCAGGATCGCTTCAGCGTCAAGAGCTGGCGCGTGCTGGATGAGTCCGACGAAACCGGAAACCGCTATGTTCAGGCCTCCATGTTGTTATCCGTCGGCGACTCGACGGTAACGACAACGCGAGCCGAGGGGGCCGGTCCGGTTGATGCGTTGACCAAAGCGATGCGTCGCGAATTGGAGAAATGGCACCCGGCCACCGCGCAGATGCGCCTGGGCACATTCAGCGTGACAGCTCTCGATGTTACAGCCCACGACACGGCGGCGCACGTCAGAGTTACGGTAAGCTTCAACGCCGACGGCCACGATCCCTGGACAACCGCCGGAGTCAGCGGTGACTTGAATCAGGCAGCGCTGATGGCCATCGTCGATGGCTTCCATTATTGGCTGCAGAAAAACCCCGACTAAGTCATCCGGTTTCAGAAGGAATTTCAGTGAATTAACGCTATGCGAGCGAATAACTCGAAGCCCGGAAGGGTAGGATTTCCAGCTTTGAAAGGGCACGACTATGTGTTGTACAGGGACACAACGTCATGCTTTGAAAGGACACGACTTCAGTCGTGCCGCAGCTCCGTCAATATAGATCATGCTTTGGCCCCTGAGAAATTGTCGCAGGCGCGCTGTAGCAGCCTGTTGAAGTCGCGAAATCATCCCCACTTTGACCCTCTGCGTTGCGAACAGTAGAGTTAGAAGTGCACCTTGACAATGTTTCAGCTTTGGGTCTTTACTTCACTCATTAGATTTCAAGCACGTTCAAGCAGAACTTGAAAGTCCGAATTGAGATGTACATTTTGCCTTAGTTAGACAGTGATTCAATGAGACTGGGCCCACTTTTCCACGCGGCGCGTTTGCGATTTTCGTCGCCTCCGGCCAATGTGCTTCGCTCAACTCAAGAGCATCATTGAGGGAGCCGCAAGCGATCGGGCTCCAGCGCCTGACACAAAAGGCTAGGTCACTCTCCATTGCCTGGAGCCCAACCTGACACATCGACTCAACGTGGCTTGAACCTTAGTGGATTGAGAGCCATGGCCCCGAGACGAAAGCCTGCTTGGGGCTGTACGGGTTGCGCGTCGGGTTCCGGAAATTGATTCTGTAAACGTTTTCTACAAGAGACATGAGACGCCCAGATGAAGGTCATTGAAACAAGGAAGGTCGATTCACCGGCAAGCGAAGCCCCATGGGATACTTCATCACGTCGATGTTGGTGGTATTGGCCAACTGCTCCACGGTTTGGGGTCAAGCCCCGGGTGCTCCCACTAATCTGAAGGCAACTCCAGGAGATACGCAAGTGTCATTATACTGGACTGCTGTCTCGGGAGCGGCTACCTATAACGTCTATATGAACTCAAGCTCGACCCCCATTGCAACCGGAATTGCTACTGCGAGTTACGTGGTATGGTCACAAATGTTTTCAGCCGGAGTCGGACTGACTGATGGGACGACCTATACGTTCAATGTCGCGGCAGTTGATTCGTCTGGCACCGGCGCTTTGTCGAGTCCTATAAGCTCCACGCCCGCTGCCGGGGCCCTGGGAAGCACTCCCGCAACCGCCATCTTTAATATCTATCCACAGGTTGTTGCAGCGAAGCCGGTCCCGGTGGGCTTTAACTTACAGCAGGCCGCGGGGACAAACATCGCGGAAAATGCATGGCTGACGGACGGCGGGTTTTCGCCTTACGATGCTCGCCTCAGCCTTACTGCGAGCCAGAACGGCACAGCAACCACCTTCATCGCCGAAAACGTTGGCAATGACGGTGGCTCCGATGATTGGCAGAGTATTTCAACAGGCTATTTTGTGGGAGCAACCGCATATACCTATCGCTATAGCAGCGGGGCGTGGTCGCTGTTGCGCACAGATTCTGTAACCGGCTACACCGCCGACGGGGAAGATGAGACCCCGGCAAACTGCACAATTACGTTTGCCACTTCAGGACCAGCCACCGAAGCTGGGGATATTATCTGGCTCGTGATGGATAATCTTCAGGCTGTGCCGAACATCAAAGATCTGGACCCGCGATTTACGGTTTACGACCCGAATTGGTCGGCTGAGACACAAACCGGCCAGTCGCGATCAACTACATGGCCGATCACTCTGTCCTCGAATGTACCTCCCTCAGACGCCGGAGGACTTAGTCTGCAACTTACGGACACCAATTCGGAAACCAACGGGATTTGGCAGTATGTACAGGGCGCGTTTGTTGGCCCCGAGGCTGAGGAGTTTCAGTCGGGACACACTTATAAAGTTTCCGTGTGGCTGATGCAATCTGGCATCGCCAACGGAAATGTCACGTTCTTCATCAACGGGTTAGACGTATCGCACACGTTTACAGGAGTGAATGGTACCTGGCAGCAATTCACCTGGACATTCCCAGCGGCTGCCGGGCTTCCAGCGAACTCAGTCCAACCCGGCGCCCACCTGGATTTCAGCGCACCAGGTACGCTATGGGTGGATAACTTCCAGTTTTATGATGCCGCCTGGCCTCCGAATGCTGTGAGCCCGACGGTCATGACAGCATGGCAGAGCTATCATCCGGGGACCGTTCGCATTTGGAGCAATTTCGGTGTGGCGAATACAAGCTACGGCTTCTTCAGCTTGAATAGCTGGCTTACGCAGGAGATCAAGACGCGCAACACTCAAGGCATCGGCAACCAATTTGAGTTACCAGGGCAGCAGGAACACCTGCCCGATGCCCTGGCCAATGTGAAGACCGCAGGGGCAAACCCATGGTTGCTTGTTAACATGTCGTTATCTCCAACAGAGTGGGGCGAACTCATCGATTATCTCTCCGCTCCAGCCGGCACAGGATATGCTTCGATGCGCCCTGCCAGCCACCCCGGACCCTACACCGCGGACTTCAGCACTATCTATCTTGAACTTGGCGATGAGGAGTGGGGCACGCAGTATTTGCCCGCCGATACGGCCTACGGCCAGTGGGCAAACTTTGTAATCAGCCAGGCGATTGCAGGCAAGAGCTACTTCAATGCCGGTGAAATCAAGTTTGTCCTCAACGGCTTCA
The DNA here is from genome assembly GCA_050015115.1 of Occallatibacter sp. GTDB lineage: Bacteria > Acidobacteriota > Terriglobia > Terriglobales > Acidobacteriaceae > Telmatobacter. Next base: position 16,514 of record JBEKCA010000027.1, on the reverse strand, counting down.
CTTTGAATCCGTCCTTCGGCTCGGCAGCAATCGCGGCAGCGCCACAGGCCTCGGTGGTGGATTATTTTCTCTACACGAGCGGCAGCGAAACGGGGAACAATGCCAACACCTTGGCCGGCGACCAGTATTATCAGTCGGATCTCGTCCAGCTTCCGGTAACCAATGGACCATGGATCAATGCCATCGTTGCACAGCAACAATTAGATGCATCCGTCGGACACAACTACACCGTCGCTTCGTATGAGGAAGGTCCAGGAACAGATACGGCTGGAGGCAATGGAGTTGGAGACGAGTCCCTGGCTGCTGCGATAGCTTCGGTCGACACCAACCTTTACGCATCGCAAAGCGGTTTCGGCGCCCAGAACCTCTTCATGTTCGGCCTGGGTACCAGGCCATACACAACCCACACGAATTTTGCAAACGGCTTTCTTCCGCATCCTGTCTGGGAAGCAAATCAAATGAGGAACAGCTACTGCACCGGCCCGATGGTGTTGACCACCGCTAACTCAAACAATCCGACATACAGCGATCCGAATATCACTCTTGGCAGTGCCGTTCCATTAATTGGTGTCTATGCTTTTGCCGACGCTGATGTGGCAGATCAAGCCGATGTGGTTGTCATCTCCCGTGCGCTGAATAATCAAACTCCAGTCACTCTCAATTTTCCCGCTGCGCCGACCGGCAGTGCGCAGCTCTATACACTTACCGGAGATCCGCGAGAGACGAACAATAATGCTTTGAATATCCCCATTGGCAGCAAACAGGTGACTGTCAATCAAAGCTACACGTTTTCAATGCCTCCTGGATCGATGTACATCTTGCAGGTGCCCATGAGCGGCCCGTGGTCCTCTAGCGGGGAACCCGCTGCATCCGTACCGGCAAGCCTCACCGCGGACGCTGGTAATCGCAAGGTAACACTGACATGGGCAGCTTCCACGGGCGCAACCGGATATACAGTTCTACGCGGAACGGTCAGTGGCGGCCCATATGCCCAGGTCGGAACCACAACTGAAATCGCCTACACAGATAAGTCGGTGACCAACGCAACAACTTACTATTATGTTGTGGAAGCTACCAACGCAGCCGGCGCAAGCGGACCTTCTCCGCAGGCCAGCGCAATGCCGAATGTTCTCGACGACTCAGAGACGAGCACGCAGCCGCCATTGACTGGGGCCGACACCGGTGCCTGGACCAATGCGTCCTTTGCTCCGTTGGCTCACTTGTTTGACGGATCCTCGACCGATACGGCCCAGTACAAGACACTCTGGGATGCCAATTATCTCTACTTACTAGTCTCTGTCCAGGACAGCTATTTGATTGCCCCTACTCAAGCCGGTATTTGGGACGGCGAAACGGTGGAGGTTTACTTCTCAGGCACCGACACCCAGAGCACCACTTACGGCCCAACGGACTTCCAGTACGCCTTCCCATACGGCAGCGGCGGAGCCGTGGTAACCGAATCAAAGCACAATGCGGTCACCGGCGTGATTTTTGGGCAAGAGAACATTACAGGAGGTTACCAAATGGCCTTCGCTGTGCCTTGGACAACTCTGGGAACTAAGCCTGTTGCAGGCACACAGTACGGCTTCGACGTGATGATTGACACTGCTAGCGCTCAAGCTACCCTCCTGGGCAAACTGGCGTGGTGGGCAACGGCAAACGATACATGGAACAATCCTTCGTTGATGGGACCGCTCGTTTTGACCTCAAGTGGCGCGCAGCAGACCCAAACCATCAATTTCACGACGCCAACCTCACCGGTGACGTACGGAATTAGCCCGATCGCCTTGTCGGCAACGGCAAGCTCCGGTTTGACGGTAATATTCAGTATTATCTCCGGACCTAGTTCGATTAGCGGCAACACGCTTACCGTGACAGGCGCGGGCACCATCGTGGTAGCAGCAAACCAGGCAGGCAACGCCACCTATGCGGCAGCTCTGCAGGTGACGCACAGCATTGTGGTCAACCAGCCGTCACAATCCATCGCATTCACCGCTCCGGCTTCACCGGTAACTTATGGAGTTAGCCCGATCGCGCTTTCGGCAACGGCAAGTTCCGGTCTGGCTGTGACCTTCCGTATTTTGTCTGGGCCTGGAACGATCAGCGGCAGCACGTTGACCATCACCGGAGTCGGCACGGTAGTTGTGACAGCGAGCCAGGCAGGCAATGCCACCTATGCGGCAGCTCCGCAGGTGACGCACAGCATTGTGGTCAGCCAGCCATCGCAAACCATCGCATTCACTGCGCCGGCATCGCCGGTAACTTATGGAGTTAGCCCGATCGCGCTAACGGCAACCGCAAGCTCCGGCTTAGCCGTGACCCTCGGCGTTGTCTCCGGTCCCGGAACGATCAGTGGCAGTACGCTGACCATCACCGGAATCGGCACGGTAGTTGTGGCAGCGAACCAGGCAGGCAACGGCACCTATACGGCAGCCCCGCAGGTGACGCGGACCGTCGTGGTTAACGCAGTTTCCGGTGGAGGAACACTTCTTGCGTACGAGCCATTTGGTGAAGCTTCCGGTACGCCGTTGAATGGCGTCAGCGGGGGCGGGAGCAGCGGCTGGGGCGCTGCCTGGGTTGAACAGTCCGGCTCGACAACCATACCCGGATACGAGATCCTTTCGACGACTCCGCTCACCTATACGGGCCTGCAGACAACTGGGAGCTATGCCGTTGGCGGTTATCTTTATCAGAGCGCCGGCAGGCAACTGAATGTGAGCACAAGCGGTCCGTTCGATTCCTATCTCTCTAATGGCCTGATTGGCGCTTCCGGGACGACAATTTGGCTCAGCTTTCTCATCCGTCAGGATGTGAGTAACGGCGATGCAAACGCGGTATTCCTCAACAATTACAGTAGTGTCAATTCCTGGGTGCCGAATTCTACAGATAACATCGGCATCGGTTATTTTGGCAGCGCTGCCGAATGGGGCTTGAAGTATAACAACGGCACGCCGGTACTGTCGAATGTGCCAGTCGTTTTAGGTCGTCCGACCCTACTGGTTGTTGAAATCACCTTTGGCTCGACAAACACAATTAATCTGTATGTGAATCCCGCATCGCTTGGTGGGCCGGCTCCGGCTACGCCGAGCGCGACAATTTCGACGGCTGGCAATATGGCCTTCCAATCTCTCGCCTACCAGGCTGGACACACTAGCAACACTACTTCACTGGCCGATATCCGGTTCGGCACCACCTATGCCTCTGTAACTCCATAGGCCGCTGATTCTGCTCAAGAACGAATCCGGGAATGTGCTCGGGCATACACGCTATGCGACGAGTTTTCTTTCGACAGGGTCAAAACGGGCTGTAAGTGACGCATGCGCCAGGGTCAAAAATATCGCTGGCGCATGTTCAACTCGAACTTTTTTGGGACGCCCATTCGCGCCGCTGCGCATTCCAACTTTACACGACCCGGTCCGCAAGTTAACGCTAACGAGGACCGAGACGTATTCCGGGCAAGAGCCTGCATGGCCCAACCGATCCAGGAGGAACCATCCCCACAAGAGCCTTCGCAGGCGATCTTCCCTTATTGTAATGAATTGACCAGAAATGAAAGGGAAACTCTCCTAAAATGCGAACATTCATCGACCGCAGCCGTTCTCGTGTGTGAGGCTGGGTTTCACTTCACTCTGTTTTTGCGGCAAGACGAATGCCGGAAAGAAGGCGGCCGGTCGGAGGGCATGTTCTTGACACCTGCCATACGAACAATCGCATCCCGTCTCGGGGTCCTTGCCATTTTGCTATCGGCCTGCCGGCTTGGCCAAGCGCAGGCGGCCCTGCTCATGGAAGAGCCATACGGCTTTTTTGGCGCATTGAACCCCACTGGTCACGACGCTATCTACTTTGCGCGCATCTGCGCCGAAACTCCAATCAAATTGCGCCGGTGCGCCGCGGACGAGCCAGGCTCGGTTTTCACCCGCTACCAGGGTATCGCCGGCTACGACTGGGTGGCTATGCCGCTGATTGCCTATCTATATTCTGTCGAGGATCCATCAGCGGTTCCAGCCCGCGCGGACCGAAAAACAGTAACTCGCCTGCGTGAGCAATACCACGAGGCGCATCTACTCAGCCTGGGCAAAGACCTGCCGGAGGGCGGCACGTTCAAGCGAGGGTGGAACCAGTTGGTGGGTGTGTCCTACGAGCGACGCATGTACGCATTCCGGTTTGCAACCACCGAAGAGCAGGACGACGCGCTCATCGTGAAAATGAACAGCGGAACCAACCGCTCCCGCTACAGTCTTTTCTTTTGGAATTGCGCCGATTTTTCCAGCGCTATTCTGAACTTCTATTTTCCTCGCGTATTCCGGCGCAGCCCGTTTCCCGACGCGGGTATCACCACCCCGAAGCAGGTTACGTACGAGCTGGTTCGCTTCGCACGCCAACACCCTGAAACTCAATTGTCGGTACTTGCGATTCCCCAGGTTCCTGGCTATCGTCGCCGCAGCAGACCGAACAAGAGCATCACCCAATCGCTCATTGTTCGCGGATATGTCATTCCTCTCGCAATCTTCTGTCCAGCTTGCGCAGGGGGCTTGCTCGCCGATTGGCTCGTGTGGGGGCGCTATCCGCTCCATATCGAGCAACAGCAAACACTAACTCCCCAGGCTATGACTCCTCTGACTTCCCCTGCAGAGATGGTCTCTCAGAGCCCACAAACCAACATCCGGCCAGCGAACTAGGGCCTGAGCCGGATTCTAACCGGCTTCGTCCATCCTGGGCTGAGCGACGACTCAGTGAATCTTGTCCGGCAAGACAAAAGCGTTTGCAAGATTGACGAGAAACCGCTTGCGTTCTAATTTTTCATCCGTCTATATTATCGTCAGGAGGAGACGATGATATTCCGTCGTTTATCGCCATTTGCACTCCTCTATGGCGTAGTTGCGCTTCCTCAGGATGGCGATACCTCCCAAGGCGCTCAGTTCACTTCGCCAGCAGGGAAACGTTGTCCTGTCGAAGTAAGGACGAGATCAGAGGTTCCCGCTTCGCTTGTCACGGTTGAACAGGGGAAGCAAAGCACAGAAGGCCAGGGGCTTCACCTCACCCTGGATAACGTCAGGCCAACCTGCGCCAACGTGGATGCGCAGCTCGGAAACCCCTTCACCCACGGGCTGAACGTCTCTCGTCAACCCGCTTGCCAGCCACTTGATCCGAGCAACAATAACGCCGCTTACTGTTTTATCGTCGAGTCCATCACGCCAGACCGCAAACTCAGGATGCGGCTTGGCTGAGGTCATACATGGGGTGTAATCGAACGATTACATAATGTCTAAGATTGCTCAACATTCACTAAGTTGCTCGATCATCTCAAGCCCCTTCGAGCTGTTCCATGAGTTCTTCCCACTCAGCGGTGAAGGCGCCGAGCTGCGAGCGCAACTCTGCCGCAAGGTCACTCAGCCGCTGGGTCTCGGCGACCGAAACATAAACGCCCAATCGCTCCTCGGTATGCGCGACGGCAGCTTCAATGCGTGGGACTTCTTCTTCCAAAAACGCGCATCGCTCCTCCATTTGTTTCTGCTTGATCGGATTCAGCCGCCGCGAACGATTTCCCGCAGCCTGCTGGCCGTCAGGGGCTAAAGCCCCATCTACTGTCTGGGCATCATTCGGCACGACTGAAGTCGTGCCCTGACACAAAACTGAGCTGCCCTTCGTCGGTACAGACATTGCGCCCTGACACAAGGCCGAGCCGCTCTTTGAGGAGGCCGAAACCGCGCCGTGACGCGAACCATTTCCGGCATCACGCTCGTTCAAGCTGTTATCTTTGCTGGACCCAGCCATCTGAGCCTCTTTCCAGCGCAGATAGTCCTCATAATTGCCCTCGTGGCTGGTCACAGAGCCGTTCTCGACTTCAAGCACGCGCGTCGCCAGCCGATCGATAAAATACCGGTCGTGCGAGACAAAAACCACCGTGCCCGAAAAGGCCGCCAGCGCGTCGAGCAACACGTCTTTGGCGCGCATATCCAGGTGATTCGTCGGCTCATCAAGCAGCAGAAAATTCGATGGCGAAACGAGAATCCGCGCCAGCGCGTAGCGGTTGCGCTCGCCACCGCTCAGCACGCCCAGCGGCTTGAAGACATCGTCCCCGCGAAAGAGGAAGCAGCCCAGCAGCGACCTCAGCTCAACCTCGGGCACCTTCAGCGCGGCCATGCTGATGTCGTCCAGCATCCGCGCATCGCCATTCAGCACCTTGTACTGATCCTGCGCAAAGTATTCGCTCACGACGTTGTGCCCCAGCTTGACTTGTCCAGAGGTCGGAGTCTCGTCGCCAATCAGTAGCTTGATCAACGTGGACTTGCCCGCGCCATTCACGCCAACCAGCGCCACGCGGTCTCCGCGCTCGATGCCGAACCGCACGCCGTTGAGCACCTGCTTGGCGCCGTAACTCTTCGAGAGCCCTTCAGCCTCCACAACCATTCGTCCCGAAGGCGGCGGCTGCGGGAACCGGAAGTGAATTACCGACTCCTCTTCAGGAACTTCAATCCGCTCGATCTTTTCTAACTCTTTAATGCGGCTCTGCACCTGTTTGGCCTTGGTAGCCTGCGCGCGGAATCGGTTGATGAACGACTCAAGGTGCTCGATCTGCAAACGCTGATTACGATAAGCGGATTGCAACTGCGTCCGCCGCTCGTCTTTTTGACTTAGATATTTTGTGTAATTTCCCTGATAGATGCTCAGCCGCTTATTCCATATCTCGACCGTCCGATCGATTGTCACATCCAGAAAATACCGGTCGTGCGAGATCAGTATGTAGCCGAACGGATAAGCCTTCAGGTAGTCCTCAAGCCAGTTGCGCGTCTCAAGATCCAGGTGGTTGGTCGGCTCGTCGAGCAGCAGCAGGTTAGGCTTGGCCAACAGCAGCTTGGCCAGCGCAATCCGCATCTGCCAGCCGCCCGAAAACTCATCGGTCTGCCGCGACCAATCTTCTTTGCCGAAACCGAGCCCGGTCAGCACGCCGCCCACCTGTGCGTCGAGAGCATAGCCATCCATAGAGTGAAAGCGCTCCTGAAGCGTCGAGTAGCGTTCCGCCACCGCCTCATACTCTGGTCCTTCATGGTCCAGAATCGCCAACTGTCCGGCCAGCCGCTCGACCTCGCGCTCCATGTCCCGCAGTTCGTCAAAAGCCGTGAGACACTCCTCGAAAACGGTGCGCCCAGCCAGGACCAGTCCCTCCTGGGGCAGATAGCCGACGCTCATCCCGCGTGTCTGCTGCACCTCGCCGTAGTCCAGCGTCTCCAGGCCGGCCAGCACTTTCATGATGGTCGATTTGCCGGTCCCGTTCGCGCCGACGAGCGCAGTCTTCTCCCGCGCCCGAATCAGCCAGTTGGCCTCGAGGAAGAGCACACGCGGCCCAAACCGCTTGCCGGCATTTTGCAGAGAGAGCATCTACTCCCATTTTCGCAGAGCGATGAGCAGGGGCGGAGCCGGATACACTTCGGACCCGGCAGACATTTTTATGCAAGGCTGTTGAAAAGCCGAACCAGGCGTTAGGTTTGTGAGGTATAGTGGCTCATCGCCCTCGCATACAAACTGGAAGCTCCAGGCGAAAGATCTGCGATAAGGAGATGACCGTGGCAAGCTACTGCGCGAAATGTGGGTCTGCACTATCCCCCAACGAACTAATTTGCAAATCCTGCGGAGCGACGGCCGCCCCAACAGACGCGGTAGCAGTTGCTATTCCGCCAACCGCGGCGTCGGATAAATCCGGCAGCAGCACAATCAAAATTATCCTGATCATCGTCGCCATAGTTGTCGGCTTGGGCATTCTCGGCTTGGGCGCCATCGGTTTCATCGGATATCGCATGGTCAAAAATACGCATGTCGATCCCAGTGGCAAGGTGACGATGAACACTCCCGCCGGTGCAATCAGCATGACCCCAGACGAGAACATCAATGCATCCGAGCTGGGAGTAGATGTCTATCCGGGGGCACAGCCCACTCACAAAGGCATGAGGATGAGTATGCCCAATGCCTCGGGAGTGCAGCTCGAATTCCTCACCTCGGACACTCCAGAACAGGTGCTCGCTTTTTATAAGAGCAAAATGGGCAGCGCCGCTGTCGTCGTCAGTCTTTTCGGCCAAAGCAGTGTCCAGCTCCAAATATCGAAGGAGGAATCCGTGCAGGTGAAGATTAGTGCCAACTCAAAGCTTGACGAGGGCAAAACCAGAATCTCCATCATGCACATGAAGAAGAACCCTTCGTGAGGCCGGTTCGCATTCCATTCGGCGAGTGTGCCCTACGGCCCACTCCCTCAATGTGCTCCTGCAACTCCTATTGCCTGATTTCCACTGGCGTCCCCACCGGAACCAGCGCGAAAACCTCGTCAATCTCCTCATCGGTCACCGCGATGCATCCGAGCGTCCAGTCGTAGAGCCGGTGCGCCGCGCCAATGTATCCTTTGCCGTTAGGTAGTCCATGAATCATGACTGATCCGCCGGGCGAGACTCCCAGTTTCGCCGCCCGCTTCTGGTCCGCTGCATTGGGATAAGAGATGTGCAGAGCCTTGTGGTAATGGCTCGCAGAGTTCTTTTGGTCGATGGTGTAATGGCCCTCCGGAGTGCGCCCATCGCCCTCGCGCTCCTTGGGCGCAAGCCCGCCACTTCCCAGGGCTACCTTGTATGTGCGAATCACCTTGCCCCCGGCAAGCAACTCCATCACATGATCCTTCTTCAGAATCAGGATCGAGTCGGCCTTCTGCGGCGCGGCCGTCCGCTTGTCCGCCGCCCCATATGCCAGGGCACTAGAGATGAAGTAAACACCGGCGCACGCCAGACAAACGGCGAAACCAACGCGAAGCCTATGTGAATTCATGCGGTCACTCTACTACAATCCACAGGCTTTGCGGCCAGAATTCATCTCCCTTTCACACGGCTGGTATATCCCTTTGTTTGTGTCTGCGAATTGCTTCCCCAGCAACCTGACCCAAAACTTATTTCGTATTCTGGAGCATTTACATGTCAGATTTGGCGACTGCACTACCGGCCCGGCCTGCCGCCGCGGCCATCCTCGATAAGAAAATGAAAAAGTCGCACGCCATGATCAGCGGCGGCATTGTTCTCGCTGCGCTGATCGTTGGCCTGGGATTCATCGGCTTCAATATCGCCCAGGATTTCAGCGGCGTAACCATCACCAGCATCTGGCCTTATCTGCTGTTGATCGTGGCGTTGCTGATTGCGCTCGGATTCGAATTTGTCAATGGCTTCCACGACACCGCAAACGCCGTCGCCACGGTCATCTACACCCACTCTCTGGACCCCAACATCGCCGTGGTCTGGTCAGGACTCTGCAACCTCACCGGCGTTCTGCTTTCATCGGGAGCGGTGGCCTTTGCCATCATTACGCTGCTGCCTGTCGAACTGATTCTTCAGGTCAGTTCCGGCGCTGGTTTCGCCATGGTCTTTGCGCTGTTGATCGCCGCAATTATCTGGAATCTCAGTACATGGTGGTTCGGTCTTCCGGCGTCGAGTTCGCACACCATGGTGGGTTCCATCATAGGCGTCGGCATCGCCAATCAACTGATGAGCGTTCATACCGGAACCTCAGGCGTCGATTGGGAACAGGCTACCAAGGTCTTTAAAGTGCTTCTCATTTCGCCGGTTGTCGGCTTTGTCGCCGCCGCTGCGCTGCTGCTGCTCTCAAAGCTCTTCATCGTGACGAAGTGGGCCAAGGCGCTTGCCGTCAGCTACGATGCGAATCACAAGAAGCCTCTGTGGGCGATTCCGACGATCGCAATCACCGGAGTCGCCGGAACCTACATAATGAACTTCGTGGGGCCGCTGATCCTCGGGCTCTTCGGTCCGCTGGGCGTTCCCATCTGGCGCCCGGTTGCATACGCCGAGTCTTGGAGTTCTCCTGTTGGCCTGATCGCCGTTATGGCTCTGGTGGGGATCGTTGGCCTTTTCGCTATATCGTTGTTCGCCAGAATCGTGATCGAGAATGCCGATGTGCTCTTCACTGCGCCCAAGGGCAACACGCCTCCGCCGTGGCCCATTCGCGCCTTGCTGGTCTTCACCTGCTCCGGTGTCAGCTTCGCGCATGGCTCCAATGACGGCCAAAAGGGCATGGGACTGATCATGCTCATCCTCATCGGCACGGTGCCCACGGCCTACGCGCTCAACCACGCTGTCACCGCAAGCGAGACAAAGACCTTCATCGCCGCCTCCGAGCAGGCTGGAAAAGTTCTCGATCAACACGTGGATAAGACCGGAGTTCTCGGCGAGGACGCCCGCGCCGAGGTCACCGACTACATTCGCACCAAGCAGATCAGGCCAGACACGGTTCTAGCCCTCCGCGAGCTGGTCAAGGATCTTCAAGGCGATGTGACAGTTTACAAGGATTACAAGGCGGTTCCGGCCAATAAGCAGGCTAACGTCCGCAACGATATGTATGTGGCCAGCGAAGCCATTCGCCTGATGAAGAAGAACGGCAATCCGTACTTCACCGCTGCCGAGACCAAGACTCTCACCACTTACAAGGGCACCATTGACAAGGCGACCAAGTTCATTCCCGTCTGGGTCAAGATCGCCGTGGCTCTCGCGCTGGGCATGGGAACCATGGTGGGCTGGAAGCGCATCGTCGTCACCGTCGGCGAAAAGATCGGCAAGGAGCACCTCACCTATGCCCAGGGCGCATGCGCGGAACTGGTTGCCATGTGCACCATCTCAGCCGCAGACAACTTCGGACTGCCTGTCTCGACAACTCACGTCCTAAGCTCAGGCGTGGCGGGCACAATGGCCGCCAACGGCAGCGGCCTCCAGATCTCCACCATTCGCAATATCGCGATGGCCTGGATTCTGACACTCCCCGCTGCGGCGCTGCTCTCTGGACTGCTCTTCTGGCTCTTCCGTCAGGTGACTCAATAGGCCAGTTTGTTCGCGTATCGGCACCGTGCCCATCCTTTCGCCCTCCCCCGGCGAAAGGACGGGAAAACACGAACACGAAAGCTAGAAATCAAACGATCTGAACCAACACTGGCGTTGCGCCATTGTCTGCCGTCAAACCGAAGACAAGCGGATTCCTCTCGAGGACTTCCTGGGCAAATCCATCGACGTCAAAACCTATGATGACCAAGGTATCGAATACACCCATTTCTCCGGATTCGTCTATGATGTGGGTCTGAATTTTGAAATTCATGGCAGCTATACCGCGCAGATCTTCGCGATCAGCTCAAGCTATCTGATGGACATCGCCCCGCTCAAGCAGTATTGCGCCGAACAAACGATCTCCGCAGTTGCCAGTGCGCTGGCTGATCGCACTGGTATTGATATCAGCGTGAAAACCGCCGACCGCAAAGCGCTCAAACACTAATGATGCTGCAACACATACTCTCGGCAGAGGATCAACTGGCAGAGAGTCGCCGGCGGGACGAAGCCGGCTTCTGCTCGAATTCCACCTCTGGAGATATGGAGAAGCAGGGGGGATGGTTGACGAGCATTCGAAGCGCCCGATCTAATTCCACCGGGTCGGAAAAGCGATCCGCTGCCAAAGGGGCCAGCAATGACTTGAGCAGCGGTTGGATGAATGCATGTTTTTGCAGACGAGGATGAGAGAATGCGCAACCCGATGCCAGGTGCCTGCGCTCAATCTCCTCGATGCTGTCCCCATGAAAAGCTGCTTCGCCGGTGAGCAACTCATAGAGGATTGCGCCGAGCGCATAAAGGTCGCTCCGAATGTCGATTCCCTCGCCCCGAAAGCGCTCCGGACTCATATAAAGGGGAGTGCCGGGATGCGGCTTGGAGGTTGGCGGTAGCACCGGGTGTTGCTGCGAGAACCCCGTTTGGGCGAGTCCGAAGTCAAAGAGAATAAACTGACCAAACTCATTGAGGCGGACATTGCCGGGAGTTAGGTCACAGTGAAGGACGCCGTGATTCCAGGCAAAATGCACTGCGTCGTTGATCTGAAGGACAGTCAGCACTGCATCTTGCAAGCTCAACGGGCCTACTCGGGCAAGCAGGTGATCCAGGTCTTCGCCGCGAATATAAGGCATCAGCAGATAATGCAGTCCGTCGCCGTCGCCGACATCGAGAACCGGAGCGATGTTAGGATGCGCGGAAAGCCGCGCCCCCAAAAGGCCCTCCCGCCGAAAACGAGCCAGCAACTCAGGTTGCTCGGCTTGCGCCGGATGCAAAACCTTGACGGCAAACAGACTGTGCAAAATTCGATGACGAACAAGATAGACACTGGCCATGCCACCGAGTCCGATGAGGCGCAGCACATGATACCGCTCCGCGAGCCGAATTTTGAGCCGTGCGGCAATCTCCCTCGTGTTGGGCGAATTCTCAGCCAGTGGCGGCGCCGGATTCGGATTGAAGATGGAAGTACTCATGATAGCCGTCGCCGGATGGGCTTGAGCTGGGTCAGCCAAGCCTCAGCGTGAATCGGGACAAAGGGAGCTGACTCGATGGGAAGATAGTCGCGAACGCCCTCGCTGGCATACCACAACAGGGCAGTAGGCTGCATCACGTGCTCGTTTTCCTCGTTCACCAACTGCCAGCAAAGTATTCGCCGGAGTTGTGCCAAGGTATGCTCGATCGTCGTCTGGATGCTATGTCTGGTCCACAAACAGACATAGCCGGTATCTGGGTGTACATTGGGGTGAAATACCGGCTTGTCGAGATAGACCTCAACAGGCATGGCTGGGTAATAGCGTGGAAAGACAACACGAAAACTGTGGGAACGCTTGACCGCAGGGGCGGGGTTGGTGGAATCGGCAGGAGCATCCATTAGAGCCGGAAGATCGAAGACTTCCATCGCAAACGAGTCGGCAAGGCGAGTGGACCGGAGCCGGTTGGGATTCGCCTTCTGCAATGCCTCGAGCAGGAGCCACTCGTTCTCGATTCGCCGAATTCGCATTGTTTCTCCCAGCTTTCCGGATACATTACAGATTGTTGTCTTGTCCGCAAAGTTACTCAGAAAAGTTGTCTATCATGCGAAGCAGCCACTCGCGGGTCGTTCGCCGTTTCAAGCCTTCATAATCACAGAATGAAGCAAACAGCGCCATAAAGTCCACTGACAAATTTCAGAGCGCAAAAACGCTGGCTAAAATATAGGTTCATTCAGGCCACCCACGAAAAAGAATTTGCTTACCCTTACCCTTTGATATGCCATCAATCCGGTAGAACTGTTCATCGCTCGCCGGGTGGTCGGTGAGGAACCTCTCCGCCTCCAATCGTCTTCGATACGCAAATTCCAACCAATTCTGTGGGTTTTCTGAATGTTCAGAAGACGGGGACATTTCAGCAATGGTCTCCCCTATAGGCCATTGGTCGTAGTACTCCGCCTGAACAAGCTCGATACGTGACACTGCAATCGATCTTGAAGCAAACAGGCCAACTACTTTGAGAATGGTTTCCTTTGGAAACACAAAATCATCCACCTTGTTCACGTCCATGGTGTTGAATGGGCCGATGTGTGAGGTTGCTCTAAGCAACGCGGGCTGCTCCGTAAAAACCGTATTTGCCAAAACTAGATACGGTATCTCCTTCTCGCTTAAACAACTCTTCTCACCCGACTCGGCCCGCCAATGATACATACCAAGCGGCGCACACTGCCAATCAGGGGAGTGGTCCTTGTGTGGTTCGGTCCACTTCATCTCCAGCGACCCGCATACTAAGACTTGCTCATAGACCAACTTCACCCCAGAGTCCTCGCAATCGACACTATGGAGTTTAACTATCCTTCTTCTTGCATCCCCGCTATAAGACGTTCCTATCGCTGGATACGCACCGGAAGTCTCGACCAACTGCATTATCGTTTTTTTTGTTTTAAGCGACTGTTGAATGTCCATGACGCTCCCCTACGGAATCGGGTATGCCGATACAATGTAATAGATTCTTCCAGCCTGTCTCGACACCTTGAAGACAACTCGCACGGTGCTCAGCGGCTGTATTTGTCCCGTCGCTTTGACGTATCCCTCCCCAATAACGGAACGCATTGGATGTTCGAATTTTTCCGTGTGTCCAGCAGTAGGATTTCTCGCCCATTTCTGAATTTCGGATCGGTTAGCCCTGACAGCCTCATTGACGGCATCTTCCGCGACTTCCTTTGAGGTAAAGATGCTTATGATCGGCTCGCTGGATCATGCTGCACGTGCCGCTAGGTCTGCGACCGTCTTTCCAACGTGTTTATCAAGAGTATGGCCGCCAGCCGCATCTTCTAACGCAATAGAAACGCGACCGACTTTTCCGGCGGCGGCCTCTTCGGAGAGGATAGCGCGGCCAGCACGCACGGCCATGATGCGGGCAGCGCCTTCGATGGCACAGATTCCAAGTGGAACAGCAACATCGAGAATGACGCCCATGGCATCCGCAGTCCTGTCTGAGGCCCCGGTCTGCTTGGCGACCCATGTACCGGTCAGTTGCGTCGCGGTTTTGACGGACCCGCCGCTGAACAGCTGGCGCATGGCGGCCTGGGTCGTATCGATGCCATGAAGCCCCAGGGCTCCGCCAGCGACCTTGGTCACCATGGTGGGTTCTGGAGCAAGGATCAGCAACGCTCCGCCCCCCATCTCCATCAGACCTCCGGTGAGTTGCAACACGCCGCCGATGCGGTTCCTACCCTGTGAGCTAAGAGGACTGGCCTGAAAACCAGTCGGACATTGTGTGTTCCAAGAATGCGAAAAATGTGTATGAGCGTCGTACCAACTTGGCGACCGCCCAGAATCCTGCCGATGCGGTGCACCCAACGGAGCAGGAAAGGAAGTCGCCGGCGGGAGTCTTGGAAATGGCATGACGCGCCACGAATTTGCGGCCAATTCATGGGAGCTAATTGTCTTATTGTTGAGGATCGCGTAGAGCTGAACTGGCGTCAGCGCGACCGTAACAGCATTTCCATCGGCCATCGGTCAGCTAGGTCCTTTCAGGCTGTCAAAGTCGCATACGCGCTAATTTTCAATCGAAATCTTGAGAATCTGCGTGCTGCCCAATTCCGGCTGAATGCTCAGATTCAGCGTATGGTTGGAGCCTCCGCCGCTGTTGTTGGAAAAATCGCTGATCCAGCCGCGAAAACTATAGGTGCAGATCGCATCGTTCTGATTTTCATCCTTCCAAAACACGATCTTGATATCCTTGATGGAATCTTTTGTCACAGTACTTGCGATAGTAAAAAGCTTCTGTAGTGTGGTGAAGGGCAAATTAACGGTATCGTGCATGTCAACCTCAATATGGATGTTGCAAGAGACAGTTCCCGTCATCGGCATGCCTGTGTGGTCGTGATTAGTTGATACTCCAAAATGAGTAGAAAGAGCGTTGAATTCGTCCCCATCAATGGTGATGGTTGATACAGAGGGATTTGGCACGGATTCTCCTTTGAACCTGAGCTCGCTGAGACATTGGCTCTTAGCTCCTTCGAGCGGCCCATTGTCAACCGTTTGTGGAAATGGTTGACACGCGCAACACGTCGTTGGAACGAACGCCTTGTTTAGGGAGCGGAATGGAAAAGTCCAGGCTTTGGCTGTTCCAGTTGACTTGAGGATCGCCGTCGCCCTGCAGGACATCGCCGCGTTCGCGCAGGTCGAAGAGGATCTCGTCCAGCACGTCTGACATTATCTCGTCTTCGTCAATATCGACGTTGAACTTGGTTTCTCCTCGAACTGTATCGAAGTACATCTGGTATTTTGGCATAGCTCTTACTCGCGGTTGTGCGTTGGTGACAATTCGTGATCGGATGAGACGATCCCCTGGAGCGACTCTGGAAGCTCTGGAATGGCCCAACCACAGCGAACACATTCGCCATTTAGATTATCCCAGCAATCGCGACACTGCAATCGCCGGCATTTGCCACAATGGCGCAGGTCGGCCTGCTGCAACGATGCCATGCATACCTGGCAACGCCCCTGCGTAGCTGACGGGCCCAGCAGACGGTCCCACCACTGTTGCTTGTTGGAAAGCAGCGGAACCCGCTGCTCCATGCAGAGATGACAGCGGCGATGCTCGAAATCCCAGCAGCGCTCGTCGCAGACCTCCAGAGCACAACGAGGACAAGTGAAAGTGAGCGTTCCGGGTCTGATCCGACGGCCGCATAGTCCACAACGGCGACGAGAGATGGTCTGCAGCAGAACGATTGTGGCGCTCATTGCCATGGCCAACGGCATAGCCATCCACGCGAGGGCATCGAGCGGACGCTCCAATCGGGCGATTCCAAGTCCCAACAGGGAACAGAAGCCCAAGAATACAGGGAGTATCCATGCCGGACGCTCAATCAACGCAAAATAACGGGCGAAGAATGTCGCCAGAAGACCGATCAATGCCCCACAGACCAGGGCTGCGACTGAGTTGATGACCGCGCCCAGAAACTGCGCTGAAACCCAGAAGATTGCGAACCCGAAGATCGAGCCGATCTGACGATTGCTTATACTCATTCCACTATTAGAATAGCGCCCGAACGCTGCGTCGAGTGGGAATCCCAGGGCCGACGCATATCAAACGCCCAGTAGTTTCAGCAGGTAGGCGTGGTTCCATGCGGCTTTGAGGCGTTTTCCTTTGACTCCGCGTTTGAGCGATTGTTCTTGTTTGAGCAAGTTA
>JBEKCA010000026.1:0-43876 GCA_050015115.1 Occallatibacter sp. | reverse complement strand
GACGACGAGGCGGCCAGTGCGGTAGACTGATGGAGCCAGAACCTTTCCCTGACGCGGAGGGATGGGTGAGCGGTTGATACCGGCGGTCTTGAAAACCGTTGTGCCTGAAAGGGTACCGGGGGTTCGAATCCCTCTCCCTCCGCCATTCTTCGTTTTTGCCCCTTTCAACGATAATGTCAAATGGCTTACGGTAACAGAATGAAAGAGTTACACCGTCTGTAGAGCAGTTCGAAAGTACAGTTTTGGCTAGTTTGGCCTGTTCAAAGTGATTTAGCATAAAATATTTGGAATGAGCGATTTGGGCGAGTTCGAAAGTTTTCTTCACCGCCTCCAGTTGAGACTGCAATTCCGAGGTAGAGATTCCCTGTAACAGTGCCTTGAGACGCAGCTCCTCTGCGAGCCACTCGTCGTTCAACGAACGCCACAACGGCTCATCCAGAGTACCTCGAGACTTATCCAGATATGCCTGCCGTCTGAGTGTTCCCAATTCGGTCAGTTGCTGATTCGTCTTATTAGATTCCGCCTGCCTGTCCGCCTGGATCTTGGCTTGGTCAGCTTCTAGCGCGGCCAAGATGCTGTCGGAAACATCCGTGGGAATTTGGATCTGCGTAACAACCTCGCCCAACATCTTTGCAAGTTCCGGCTCCGGTAAATAATGAACTTTGTGTCTATCTTTGCCGAAGCTACAGTGGTAATAGATATGTTTGCCCTTCTGTATTTCGGCCGTAATCGAGCAGCCGTCAACCGAGCAGGTTAGCAGTCCAACAAACGCGAAACCGTGCTTGCGTGGCTTCGGTTTGTTGCCATGGTTCCCGGAGATCATATCCTGCACGCGAACAAATGTTGCCGCGTCGACCAGGTGGGGGTGTTTTCCCCGGTATTCGACCCCGCGCCAAACAAATGATCCGATGTAGAACCTACACTTGAGAATATCGTGCAAACGACTTTTGCTGATTTTTTCGCCTGTTTCATCGAGGATCGCTTTCCGGAGGGTATCGACGCTGTGCACACCGGTGGCGTAAAGGCGAAACGCCGTCCTGATGACATCCCCTTTCTTCGAGTGCTCGACTAGTGTGCGGGTTTCGCGATCATGTGCATAACCGTACGGTGCGCGGCCCGGAAAGTATCCCCTTTCGGCCTTGACGGTTTGCCCCTTGACGATCTCCTCTTGCATGTTTTGGATGTAGTTGCGCGCAAGAAGAGCGAAAATTCCTTGAACCAGCTTGTCCTGCGATTTGGTCGTCTTTCGCAGAATTTGGCCTTCCTTGATCAGGTGGATTTCTATTCCCAACTCGTCCACAAGGTCTTCCACGGCTATGGGTGGAGAATCCACTGCGGAGTAAAGAAGTTCATGCCTGAGCTTCCACCCTCCAATCAACTTAGCTGGAGGGTCCCTAAGAGCCTGGCTCTTTCAAAACGTGAAGAATCGCTTACACCCTCTGCTAGTGTGCTGTCCCCCCGGACTATCGACGCTGAGTTCCGGCCTAGTTCCGACCAGAACGATGGAAAGCCACAGTTCTTCTCAGAGCTAGCTGCAGACCCGCTCACCTGGGCTGCAGCTGCGGACGGAGCCGTCGCAGGCTGGTCGATCCTAGAATCTGCTCTGAAGATCGATCCGCAGGTATTGGATGCGATGGAGTTCTCGACCGCGCAGGACCTGCATGGGCTTGCCGACTTCCACACCTACGTACAGGATCACTTCTTCTCCGCCCCCTTGGAATCTGCAGATGGATGGTTCAATCGCCTGACCGGATACGTCGCCGAGCAGAAGGCTGCAAGCTTCTTTGAACAGACGGGGCACCATGTGGTCTTCGCGCCGGTTGCGAATCAACCTGTTTGGGACATGCTGGTGGATGGTCATGCCATTCAGATCAAAGAGAACTTGGCAGGCCTGAAGGATTTCGCCCTAGCCCATCCTGATATTCCGGCCTTCACGAATCTTAGTGATGCCGCAGCAGTTCATGCGTCATCGGTTCATGGTTTGGCAGTTCTCGACAAAGACTCCATTCACGCCGCAGCATCTGGTACTGTGGGCGGACTAGACGGAACATTTGATCCTGGGTTTAGTTTCCCCGTCATCACAACGGCCTTCTCCGCTTATCGTGAAGCCAAGCTGCTCTTCGACGAGCACACAACAGTTGACCGGGCCCTCCTGAATGTCGGTATGGACGTGGCCGGTGTCGGCGGTGGAGCATTGGTCGGTGGCAAGATTGGGGCATTCCTGGGATCGATTATTCCCGGTCCTGGCACGGTGGTCGGCGGGATAGCCGGGTCGATCTTAGGGGGCGTATTCGGAAAGATGGCGTCAACTTGCATGCGCAAGATGCCCTTTTATACCGCACGCGAGGATTACAACACGATCGTGCAGTCTGCCCAATTGTCGATCGAAGACGCTATGGACGATTCAAAAGAAAGAGTTCGTGATCTCCAGCGCAGATACCAAACCCAGTTCGAGGAATTTCGAGATCAGATCGAAGCCAAGGCTAAGGCTCAGATCGCTGCCAAGAGGGTTGAGTACGAAAGCTCGCTGATGGACTTCTGTTCAGAGTTCACCAAGTTCCTGGAGGAGTTGAAACTCCAGCTCAGGCAAGAGGAAGGCGAAGTTGCTTCCTCCCTCCCTAGCTCAGGCTTTCTCGGAGCGGTCCTACTAAACGATCTTGCTTTGCGACGCCGTTCTATCGGCGCGTGGTTTCGCCGTGCTAAAGAGACGGTCGACCGAGAAATACGTGCATATCAGGAGATGAAACCACGGAACCTGGACGTTCTGTTGCCAGAAGTGACGAGGTTTTTAGCGGAGTTCAGCTTCGAGCTCAAGAGTCTTGAAGGAAAGCTCAATGATCTCTCAAGAGCCCTGGAGACACAGACGAGCGAGACAGAAATGATCAAGCGAGGAGCGGTGTCCGAAATAGAGGAGCAGCGAGAGACGCTGATCAGGCAGTTTAGGCTTCAGGTAACCTCATTACACGAGAGCATTGTTCGAAGTGTTCAAAATTGGAATCGCCAGGTTTCAACGGCGCGTGATACCCTCCGTAGACAAGCAGCGGCAGTTGGAATAAGCCTTTAGCAAGGCTGGACGGTGTTAGGTGAGTCTTCTCGTCGATTTCGAATGGAAGTTGAAGTACACACCAGAGGATGGAAACCTGGTGCAGTTCTTTTATGTTCCGGCACTCCGTTGCGCCAATCGCTATGATCGCTCCACAGGATTTTTCTCAGCAACTGCGTTAACTCTGGCGGCCCGCGGCATTGAGGGCCTTGTCCGCAACGAAGGGCATATGCGGCTCATTGTCGGTTGCACCCTCCACGAAGAGGAAGTTGAGGCCATCCGGAAGGGCGAGGAGCTTCGGACCACCGTCGAAGCGCATATCGGGAATATGCCACTACAGGCAGATAATCCAGACGAGCACGACGCGCTAGAACTGCTGGCCTGGATGGTTGCAAAGGGATTTCTCGATGTGCGCGTGGCAGTTCCCTGCGATCTGAAACGGCAGCCGATCGCTAGCAATGGGATCTTCCACGAGAAGGCAGGAATTGTCGAAGACAAAGCCGGCCATCGCTTGGCTTGGAACGGCAGCCTGAACGAAACAGTCTATGGCTGGCAAGAGAACTGGGAAAGCATCAATGTTTTCAAGTCTTGGGAGATGGACTCGAAGCGAGTAGATGAAGAGGAGAAGAACTTCGGACACATCTGGGCGGGAACCAGTCCTAGGCTCCTTACCTTGGATGTACCGACTGCTATCGAGAAAAACTTCTTAAAATTCTTGCCTCAAAGTGACGTACCCGCACGGTTGGAGAAGGCCGATGCGGCAGAGCAACAGACCGAGGGAGCAAAGATATCAAGTGGTGATGAGATTGACTCGGCAGAACGTCGTAGGATGCTTTGGGGGTACATCAAATACGCCCCCTCTTTTGACCAACCCGGCGCGGAACGTGTAGGGGAAGCCACGGCCGCAGTCGAACCGTGGCCCCATCAGATAAAGGCCTTCGAACGCATGTACCGCCAGTGGCCGCCCAAACTCCTTATTGCGGACGAAGTCGGACTTGGGAAAACGATTGAGGCGGGATTATTACTACGACAAGCGTGGCTGGCAGGTCGAGCCAAACGGATTCTGATCCTTGCTCCCAAAGGCGTGCTGAAGCAGTGGCAAGTTGAACTCCGCGAGAAGTTCAATCTAAATTGGCCGATCTATGACGGTCATCGTCTGGAGTGGTATGAGTCGCCAGCTTTCCGGGGTAAGAACGCGAAGAGCGTTGACCCAGACAAGTGGCACGAAGAACCGATAGTGCTTGCGTCAAGTCAACTCATGAGGCGATCAGAGCGGGCCAAGGAACTGTTGGACCATGCTTTGCCATGGGACTTGGTGATTCTGGATGAAGCACACCACGCAAGACGCAAGTCTCCCGGTGCAACCAAATATCAAGGAACGAACAGGCTTCTGCAACTGATGCTTGGTATACGCGGAAAAACCCAAGGGCTCGTGCTTCTGACCGCCACTCCGCTTCAGGTCCATCCTGTCGAGGTTTGGGACCTTTTAAACTTGCTGGGGATGCCGCAAGCGTGGACGGATCATGCGTTCGTTGACTTCTACGATGCACTTGCAAAGCCCTCACCTTCCTACGAGGAGTTTGAAACGTTATCCAGATTGTTCCGTGCGTTCGAGAAGCAGTATGGTGAAGTCACGGCCCAGGTGGTGCAGGCTAAGAACCAGACTAGCCGGATGAAGGCTACCCAACTACTCCGGACCTTGCGGGACGAGGCTACCATGCCTCGGAAGGCGCTCAACGCCACCGACCGAAATACTGCTTTGCGGATCCTACGCCAGAACTCGCCAGTGGGCAGACTGATTTCCAGGAATACTCGCGACCTCCTACGGCGGTATTACAAAGAGGGCCTTATCTCGACTCCGATTGCTGTCCGTGACCCGCAAGACCTGTTCCTTGTCATGAGCGATAACGAACGTCGCATTTACGAGCTTGTTGAAACCTATATTCGCGAGACGTACAACAAAGCATCGGCGTCAACAAAGACCGCCGTGGGCTTTGTGATGACGATTTATCGCAAGCGTCTCGCCAGCAGCTTTTACGCACTGAGCAAGACACTGGAGAAACGCCTTGCTGCGATCAAGAAGGGCGATGGGTCTATCTCCGGTATCACTGATGAAGACCTTCCTGATGACGACCTCGCCGAAGAGCAGCCAGATACCGAAGAGATCACGGAGATGGAGAGGGAAGCTCTGAACTTCGAAGAGCGATCTTCAATCGAGGATCTCCTTATGCGTGTAGGCAGTCTCCCACCTGACACCAAAGCTGTCAGGCTCCGCTCAGTGATCGATGAACTTCGAGCAAGCGGGTATGGGCAGGTGATGGTGTTTACGCAGTTCACCGATACGATGGACTTTTTGCGCGATCAGCTTCGGATTCAACCGGGCCTTAAGATGATCTGCTACTCAGGGCGTGGTGGGGAAATTCCAATTGGAGACTCAGAGTGGTCTCGGATACCGCGAGACGAGGCGAAGCGGAAGTTCAAGAAGGGGGAAGCGGACGTGCTCCTGTGCACAGACGCTGCCGCCGAGGGTCTGAACTTTCAGTTCTGCGGTGCCCTTATCAATTTTGACCTCCCATGGAACCCGATGAGAGTTGAGCAGCGGATTGGCCGTATCGACCGCGTCGGTCAGAAATACCCAACGATACGGATAGTGAACCTCCAATACGATGACACAATTGAAACCGCGGTCTATAGGGTTCTTCAGGAGCGGATTGGATTTTTTACATCCGTGGTCGGCAAGCTCCAGCCGATCCTCTCCAGTATGTCCCAGAGGATTGCGGCGGCAGTTTTGGGCACGGATGATTTATCAGGTAGGGACAGGCTCGTGGCAAGCATCGAGGAAGATATCGCCACGACGGAAGCAGCCCCATTCGACTTGGACACTCTTGTGACTGGCGACCTTGAGATCGACAAGCGCCCTGATGCGCTTTATGGCTTCGGTGAACTCCACGACGTGCTGTCGCATCATGAGATGTTTCTCCCCAGCGTGACACTGGAGGCCACGCACGGCAACGAGTTTCAGTATGTCTCGCCAGGAATGCAGAAACTCCGCATCACGATCAGTCCTGAGTATTTCGATGCCCACGCAGAGGATGTTGAACTCTGGTCCCCTGGTAATCCGCTATTCCCTGAGCAGATAGACGTGGTCGATCGGGAAGCGGCGCTCAGGGTCAGCCTCGGGTCTTTGCTGGTGTAGTGCCGTTGGAAATGGAACTGTTCGATGGGCACCGTGAGTCACATGATTTCATCACATAAGACTGCTCACCTCCACATTCTCGGAGAGGCAAGACAAATGAGATTGCGAATCATACCGTATTCGGGTGGCCTCCTTGTCCATTAATCAAATCAGGACTCTGGCGGCGGTGCTCGTTCGCAATATCGCGAGCGTAATCTCCCCCAATTAGGTCTTAAAGCTTTGACAAACCACCAAGAATTAACGCGGTAGCAACAATTATGTCTTGATCCATGGATCGAGAATTTACATTCCTGTCATTTTTAGTGTCTTATACTAGCGGCGTTCGATCGAAGCAAGCGGCCGATTGCCACCAAGACAGCGGAGCTCATCATGCCGTTTTCCCCCCGGCTGACAGCCAAGGCCGCGAACCGTGCGGCACAATACGTTCGCATGTCTACGGAGCTCCAGCAATACTCTCCTGAGAATCAGGCTGAAGTCATTAACCGATATGCCGCAAGCCATGGGTTGGAGATCGTCAAAACATACGCCGATCACGGTCGAAGCGGCTTGAATCTCTCAGGTCGTGACGGTCTTAGGCAGTTGCTGAAGGACGTTGAAAGCGGAACATCAGCGTTCAGCGCAGTTCTTGTATACGACGTCAGCCGATGGGGGCGTTTTCAGGATGCCGATGAAAGCGCTTACTACGAGTATTTCCTCAAGAGGTTCAACATCGTGGTTCACTACTGCGCCGAGCAGTTTGAGAACGACGGAAGCCTCAGCTCCGACCTCCTTAAAGCTGTAAAGCGAACTATGGCCGGCGAATACAGCCGAGAATTGTCATGCAAAGTATTCGCCGGGCAGTGTCGGCTTATCGAAATGGGATTCAGGCAGGGAGGCTCTGCGGGTTATGGCCTGCGCCGACAGTTAATTGATCGAAATGGAAATCCCAAAATCCAGTTAAATCGCGGGGACCGAAAGAGCTTTCAAACAGATCGGGTAATCCTCGTTCCTGGTCCCGACGAAGAGATTGCTCTGGTGCGTGAGATCTACGAACGATTTGTTTTGCAGGGGTAAGCGCGTGGTCTGCCCCTGTTGACAATTCGTGAGGTCGTGTATTTGCGATAAGGACTGATTTGCGAAGTGTCCACCTATTTTTAAGTGGACACTTCGGGAAGCACCGGTCAGGCAGCTTTGGCGGCTGATTGGAGTTGTTCGGCAAGATTCCAGGGCAGCAGTTCCTCGATTCGGCTGATCGCATGCTCGGCGATGCGAATCAAGACCTGGCGGAGATAGGCTTCCGGGTCTAGACCGTTCAGTTTGGCTGAGCCGACCAAAGAGTAGATGGCGGCAGCACGTTCGCCGCCGGAGTTCGAACCGCAGAAAAGGTAATTCTTTCTTCCGAGCGCTACGGCGCGTAGCGCCCGTTCGGCGGCCGAGTTATCAATCTCCAACAGCCCATCGTCAACATAGCGTGTGAGCGCTCGCCAGTGCGCAAGCGCATAGCGGATCGCGCCAGTGGTCTCACTTTTTGTGGATAGTTGCCGTAGGCATCTTTCCATCCATGTTCGCAGATCGTCGAGCAGCGGCTTTGCACGGGCCTGGCGAATCTCACGGCGCAATTCCGCTGGTTTGCCACGCACCTCTTCTTCGATGCCGTACAGAGCGCCGATGCGACTAATGGCTTCTGTAGTGATAGGCGAGGCGTGGACCACATGAATGTCGTGGAACTTGCGCCGGGCATGGGCCCAACACGCCACTTCATAAATAGCGCCACCTTCGTAGAGATGATGAAAGCCGGAGTAAGCATCGGCTTGCAAAGCGCCCTTGAAGTTCTTCAGATGTTGCCTGGGATGTTCACCCTTGCGATCCGGGGAGTAGGCGAACCAAACGGCTGGGGCCGTGCTTTCGCCAGCGGCTCGTTCATCGCGCACATAAGTCCAGAGGCGGCCGGTCTTGGTCTTTCCGTTGCCGGGAGCGAGCACCGGAACTGGCGTGTCATCGGCATGAATTTTCGCAGCCGACAAGACATGCTTGCGCAGCGCATCCACCAGCGGAGTTAATAACTCACTCGCGGCTCCCACCCAACCGGCCAGCGTGGAGCGATCCAGATCGACGCCCTCGCGAGCGTAGATCTCCGACTGGCGAAATAGCGGGCAGTGGTCGGCATACTTCGCTACCAGCACATGCGCCAACAATCCCGGCCCTGCAAGGCCGCGTTCGATGGTGCGCGATGGCGCGGGGGCTTCGACAACTCGCTCGCACTTCTTGCAGGCGAACTTCGGCCGCACGTGGCGAATCACCTTGAAGTTGGCCGGGATGTACTCCAGGATCTCGGCCACATCCTCGCCGAAGTTACGCAGGCTGCCACCGCAATCGGGGCAGCAATCTTGTTTTGGATGGTGCGTCACGATCTCGCGGGGAAGATGCGCAGGCAGCGGCTTGCGCGATGGGCGTGACTTGAGAACCGGCTCAGCCTCTAACGCCGGTGCTTCGCTGTCTTCTTCGGCGGCAGCCTGTTCCGTCTCCGTCTCCTCCAGTTGCAACTCAAACTGCTCAACCTGGATGACGGCCTTCTCACTCTTGGCGCCGAAGATCATGCGGCGAAACTTTTCGACGATCAGCTTCAGATGTTCAACCTGCTCCCTCTGCTCGACAACCAATGCCTTCAATGCTTCGTTATCGAGTCGATCGAGGTCTGGAAGCGTGCCAACATCCATGCGATAAGTATGCCATGGAGTTAGGCATAAGTCATCCACAAAAGGTGCATGAATACAGGAGAATCATGCTTGTCACTTATACTGCGATCTGCGGCGTCCAGGTTCTCTCGGGCCTGCGCCAATCAATGCCTTCCATGAGCATCGATAGTTGCGCCCGCGTCAGAGAAACCGTTCCTTCTTTTGCTTGCGGCCAGATGAAGCGTCCGCGCTCAAGCCGCTTCGCGAACAGGCAGAGACCGTCTTCATCGGCCCATAGAATCTTGATCGTGTCACCCCTGCGCCCGCGAAAAACAAAGACGTGTCCGGAAAATGGCTGCTGCTTGAGGATCATCTGCACCTGTGCGCTCAGCCCCGGAAAGCCCCGCCGCATATCGGTCACGCCCGCCGCGATCCAGATGCGCGTGCCTGTACGCAGCTCGATCACTTGCTCAGACTCTCCAGAATCACCTGAAGCGCTGCACGGTCTGCACCGTGCTCTACAGTGATCACAACTCGGCCTGGAAACTCGATGTGAATCGCACCCGATGGAACGGAAGCTTCTTGGCTGGCGACCTGTTGCCGCTCAACCAGGCCCGATGAACCCGCCGCAGAAACAATCACCGGCAAAAGTGATGATGCCCGCTCCCCAGCCTCTACCAACTCCCCGACGCGATAGGCTCGCCGCCACTGAAACACCTGATGTGAGTTCACGCCTTCGGACAGTGCAACTCTTGCCACGCTCTGCCCCGGTTGAAAAGTCAACTCCACAATTCGTCGCTTCTCTGCGACAGATCGCCGCACACGCACCTTGCTCGCTTCCATGCCTCCATCGTTGCAATCCAGCGAACGCATGTCGAGGGTGGGAACACAAGACGCTTACTTGCAGGGTGAGGTAGAGTGGCAAATTGCCGCAAGCCTTAATCACCGCGGCATACTTTCGGATCTCGGGCGGCCTTGGACGCGCGCAACGATCCATCAAATCCTCACCAATCCCAAATACGTTGGAACGAACGTCTATAACCGGCAGTCTTTCAAGCTGAAACAGAAGCGAATCTTCTGGCACGACAAACCGGGCTTGCCGATGCTGCTCGGCGGTTCGCTGATTATTGGCTCGGGCATGATGATCGCCCTCGCCGCGCGGAACTCCCAGCCAGTCCTGCTCCCCGATATCGCCATCAGATAGAGCTGGCGCACCGGATTGCCAACCGTCGCTCAGGCCACCTGACTTTAGCCCCCAGTGGCCAAGCTGCGGAGGCGCAAGCTGAAGCGCCCCCACCAATTTTCTCAGCCGGAGAAAAACGGGACAGATCGGAACGTGAGATGGACTCTCATGCGCAAGGCGCAAATGCGGTAAGCGGGAGTGGAATTCCTTGCTCCCCGCGGCAGGCCAGTTTGCATGCCGCGGGGCTGTGGCGGCTACTTCGCCGGCGCTGCGGCCTTCTTTTTGGGCGCAGAAGACTTCTCGAGAAGGGTGAGTGAGTCGGCGGCATTGAACGGGTAAAGGCGCACCGACTGTTGACCGGTGGTACTTAGCGTAATGTCCACGCGCCGGTTTTGAGCCAGAACAATCACGCTCAAATCACGCAGAACCTTCGCCCGCTCCTGATCGCTCAGTTCGGGATTCTGTTCCACCAATGTTTTTACCTGATCGACGCTGAGCTCTTCCTGGCTGCCAAGGCCTTGCGTCTCAATGGCGGCTTCTGAGATTCCCTGCAACACCAGAAACTGCTTGGTGCGCGCGACGCGGCGGTCGGAAAGCGTCTTGTTGTATTCGGCCGATCCGCGCACATCCGCGTGTCCGGTCAAGATCAGGTGCGCATCGGGCTTGAATTGTAGGTAGCTTTTGAAGTCGGTGGCCAAAGTGGCCAGGATGGCCTGCTGGCTGGCCACCAGGCCGCCCTCGGAATTCTCGGCGCGCGGCTGTGCTGTCGGGAAAAAGACGCTGTGCAGCGCCAGCCGAGTCTCCAGCCGCACCTGCTCGGCCGGAGGAGCAGGTGGAGGTGGAGGAGGAGCAATGGTCACGTTGGTCGAGGCAGTTGCTATCTGGCCTTTGTCGTCTGACACCTTGCAGGTCACGGCCACGGGGCCGGCCGTGACGCCCGTCGAGTCAAATACAGCCGAAGCGCCGGTACCGCTGATGGTCCCCGACGCAGCCGAGTAGCTATAAGTCAGTGGACGATTCTGCGGGCTTATCCCGGCCGCGGTGATGGTGCTCTTGCCGCCCGGATTGAGGGTGAGGGGGCTGGCCGAGCAACTGATCGTCGGCGGCTCGAAGGCCTTCACAGTGAAGCTGGCCGAGCAGTCGGCCTTCTCGCCCGGTCTGAGGCCTTCTTTGCCGGGTCTGCCTTCCTTCACTTCACCCTTCACCGTATAGGTACCTGGGGCCAGCGCACTCGATGCGGCCGCGTCCAGCATAACCGTCGCTCCGTTGCCTTTCAGACCAGCCACGCCCGTCCAGATGTAAACCACACTCTGTTTGGGCGACACGTTTCCGGCTGTTGCGGTCACCGTGACTGGATCGCCGGGGAAGATCGATGCCGGGCTCGCCGTGCCCGACAAAGTCAGTGGCGGAGGAGGCGTTGCCGCCCCGAGGTGATAGACAAGTCCGGCGCTCAGGCGCAGGTCGTTCTGCACGTTGGCGGCGTTGTTGGGTAGCTCCGTCCGCACGTACTCGGCTTCCAGCAGGCGCAGGCCGAAGCGTTTGGTCAGGTAGAAGTTGAGGCCGCCGCCAGCCTGGATAGCCAGGGCATTGGCACTGGAGGTAACCGCGATGCCGTTGGGATAGAGGCCATCGAAGCCGTGCACGCCGCCGGCTAACCCCTGCCCGAAGATCTGCAGCCGGGGCCGGCCATGGACGCTGTCATAGACGTTCCATGTGTAGCGCGGTCCAGCCATGTAGGTGAACTTGTTCACATCCACGCCCGGCGTGACATTCGAGGCATGATCGCCGGTGATGCTGGCGGCGATGCCCAGCCCCTTCCAAAAGGTTACTGCCGCATCTGCGCCCCCGCCCTTGAACCAGAAGCAGCACTGGCTGGGAACCACCTGGGACCGCTCGGCGGCAAAGGTTACGGCCAGATCCGTCGAGACCGCCGGCTTCTGGCTCTGTTGAGCCCAGCCCGCAGCGCCAATCAATAAGCATGCGCTCACAAGGAGCACCCTTCTGCGAAACGAAATACGCATCTCAAGTTCTCCTTGTTACTGAACGTAAAGCGTGACGTTGGTGGAGTGCGACAGCGTTCCCATGGTAGCGGTGACTGTTACCTGGTGAGATTGCGGCGCCTGGCCAAAGAAACCGATGGTGTTACCGCAGCCGCTCAGCCCAGCCACGGCCGCCATGCCTGCGATCAGCATCAAAAACACCGACATCGCGCGGCCAAGACGCTTGCCTGTCTTGCGCAGCCGCCCCGCAAAGGGCAGCAAGAGAAGAGCCAGCGAGAACGGCGCCAGCCGGAGAGCAGGATTGCTCGCGGCCGGGTTGTTTTTTGCCGCAATCTGCGGCACATGGATGGTCATGGTAACCGTAGTGGCGAGCGAGCCGGCGAGGATGCTGGATGGCGAGAAGGTAGCCGTCGCTCCTGAGGGCAAACCGGTGGCAACCAGCGTCGTGATTACCGGGAAGGTAGTAGCGCCGACCGGCGTTATCGTGAGCGTAAAGCTCGCCGAACTGCCCGGCTGAATTGTGGCCGATGCCGACGACGCATTGATGGTGAAGTCGGCAGCGGGTGCGAGCGTATAGGCCTGGCTTCCGGTGAAGGATAGGCTGTCGGTGGCCATCACCGTGAAGGGGAACGGCCCGGTTGCTGTTGGAGTTCCGGCGAGCAAACCTCCGCTACTGAGAGTCAAGCCAGTCGGTAAGGTTCCGCTGGTTACCGTGTAGGTGTAAGGCGCTGTCCCGCCGCTGGCGGTGATTTGCTGGTTGTAGGTGACGCCTACAGCTCCCTCGGGCAGCGTAGCCGGCGATAGAGCGATGGTGGGCGCAACGACGCTGAAATCAGTGCTGGTGGACGTAATGCTCAGCGGCGCGCTCAACAGAGAGTTCAGTGAAAGAGTGGCTGTGAGTGTATCGCCTGTTTCCAGTTGATTGATACTCAGCAAATAAGCTGCAATGCCATTCGATGTGCTGGCTGAGCCGCCGGTCAGCGTGGCGGTGTTTCCGCTGTTCTGATTCAGCGTAAGCGGTATCAGCACGCCTGGCGCGAATGGGGTTGCGCTTTCATCGAGGGTCACCGCCGTGGTGAACTCCGGACCCGCCGCCACACTCGCAGGAGGTTCCGTTGTGAATGTCAGCGAGTAGCTGGTCTGCACCGCGCCCGCATCCACGCAAGCCGTTTCTGAATATCCCGGATAGTTCGCATTGCTGTTGGAAAAGCCGCGTTGATCTTCGGTCAAGGTCACGCCCGTATTATTGCGAACTGTCTGCAGCATTTTGAGCACGCCCGCGCAGATGGCCGAGCTTCCCGGCAGCGGAATCATGGTCTGCGTTGGGCCGCCGTAGTTGCCCAGCGGAGCGAGATTAATGGCGCTGGCACCGACGATGTTGCCCTGCGTCGGCTTGTAGAAGAATCCATTGTTGTCAGGGTCAATACCGTCGTTGGTGGCCGTTGTATCGGAAGTGCTGTTGCCCGAGACAATGCTGTTGAGAAGATTGGACCCCTGGAGCTCATTGATGTTCTCGATGTCGATGCTGTCGATGTTGTCGGCTTCACTGAAGTTGTAGATTCCGCCGTAGTAGCCGGAGTTGCCGGTGATTGTGTCGCCGTAGGCTCCAACATAGCTTTCATAGGAGCTTACTATTGCGCCGGCGCCAGCTCCGGAAGAGGAACTGTTGTTGAAAAACGTGCTGTTGGCGATACCCACAGAGGACCCGTCAAAACTTGCAAGAGCGCCGGCATCGGGATCGCCGCCGCCGTCGCCAGCGGAGGTGTTTCCGTTGAAGGTACTGAATGACACCGACAGCACGCTGCCATACGCGCTCATGATGCCGCCGCTGTATGCCCCGGTATTGTTGGTAAACGTGCTGGTGGTCACAAACGGCGTGCCCGCGGGCGGCGTGTTCGGGGTACTGCCGATAATCTCGACGAGAGTCCTGACGCTGCTCAGAGCCGTGCGGGCTTTGGCGCGTGCGAGGATGCCCTTGACGGCGACAACTCCAGGTTCCGGACCAAGATCGGAGGTGCCATCGCTGAAGTTGAGGATTGCGCCGCCATCGGCGTCGCGATAGCCGTCACCCGAAGAAGTATTACCGGTGAACGTGCTGCCGGATACGCTCAACCCCATCGCGTTCATGATGCCGCCGGTGAAAACGCCGGAGTTGCCGGTGAATGTACTGTTGGTTACCGTCAAATTGCCGGGGGTCGCGGAGCTGGGCATCGCCATGAGGGGCGTGGCTGCGCTCATGACGCGACTGGCGGCGCGAACCCAACTGCCGGCCTTGAGACTTATGTGGATGGAAGAGAGTTCGGGGGTGGAATCGACCTGGAAGATCGGCGCTGTGTTGAAGATGGAACCCGCATCGCCGTCGCCATCGCCATCGCCACCGAAGGATTGATTGCCGGTAAACGTGCTTCCGGTCACCGTCAGAATGCCGCCGTTGTCGAAGATGGCGCCGGCATCAGTGCCTTGATTATTTTTGAATACGCAATTGGTCACAGCCAGGACTGAGGCAACAATGTTGATGCCGCCGGCACCGCCTGGGTCTGGTCCGCCATTGCCGTTCTGGATGTTCAGATTGGCGATGGCCGAACCGTCATAGAAAAGATCGGAGACGGTGAACACGGTGTTGCTGCCGTTCCCATCCACTGTTACCAGGTTGGTCAGCGTCGCTCCGCTTCCGATGGTCGGCCCGGTGATGTTCGTGAATGGTCCAACTTGCAGCGTGCCAAAGGAGTTATTCAGCGTGATCGTTTGCGCCGTGTGGTTGAAGGTAATGTTTCCCCCTCCGGCATTGCTGGCCGCCGCCAGCGCGTCGCGCAATGAGCAACTGGAACCGGGGCAATCCGACGCCACTCCGTTGGTCGTGTCCGTGGCCACCGTCACCACAAACGACGGTATCGCGGTAACTGTGATGCCCGTCTCCGGAACGCTCGTCAAGCCGGTCACGCTGGCCGCGATGCTCTGGTTCGTGCCTGCGGTAGCGAAGGTTGCCGAGAATGTGCCTATCCCACCGTTGATCGTCACAGGAATCGCCACCGAGCTTTCGCTGGTAGTTACTGTCGCCGCGCCATTGAAGCCTTGAACAGTATTTCCGCCGGCATCTTCCACGGTTACTGTACCTGTTCCCGCGATTCCCGCCAAAATCGACGTGGGATAGGAGACGACAACCTGTGTCTGTTGTGTCACTCCCACAAAGGCTGGACCGGTGTTGAGTCCATAGAATGAGCCTTCATATTCGTAATTGCCCGGCACTGTGTACGCCAAATTAGAGAGGTTGAAACTTGCTATCCCGTTCACCGTGGCGGCGGTATAAATCTGAGTCGAGTTATCCGGATAGGTTACCGTCAGAGTGATTATGTCTCCGGTCGAATACACCGGACTGGAACCGTTATATTCGGCCACCTGAACAGTACCCGCGTTGCCGCCCATCGCAACAGGATTTGTGGGGCCGGTCTCCCAGTCCACTTGGTTTACGCCGTTCGGGGCGACCACATTAAAGGAATCGCTGATCAGCGAGTTCCCGCTCAGATTGGAGAATCCGCTGGTCGGAGATGTGATGTTGAAGGTGAATCCCATGCCGACGGTATTCGGCGTAAGGTCGTTGAAGGTGGCGACTGGAATAGCCCCGACGGTGAGCGGCGTAGTCGTTTCTGTCATTATGCCCGTCATTTCGCTCGCGCCTCCACTGAAGCTCAGCGTGACTGGAATGCCGGCCGCCAGCGATTGCATGCCGATCCCGTTTGTCTCGTAAACACCCACCGATGGATCGCTATACACAGACATGACGCTGCCGGCCACTGCGTCTTCCGGCTGGGTGGAGAACGCAATATCGAAATAGTTCGTCTGCGCCGCGCCCAGGTCCAACGCACCATTGACCACCCGCGGGAACCCGCGCTCGTCGGTAGCCAGCACTCCGAGCATCTGAGCCACTTCCAGCCCATCGGGGCCGGGCACCAGAACCGTATTCAGCTCGCCGGGCAGCAAAGCCACTGATCCGTCGCCAATCGGCGAACTGCCGGGAAGCGGCAGCATCGTCTGCACCGTTGCGTTGGAAGGACTGTAGCCCAGCGAGCCGAGCGGCGCGGCAATCGGGTCCGCGGAGGTACCGATCAGGTTATATGTGCTCTGCGTGCCGCAGTTGTAGCAGTCGTCCCCAATGGGTCCGCTTGGCTGCCATTGGAAGTTGCCGGCCACGATGCTGTTGTTCGCTAGCATGACGCCACTGTTGTAAATGCCGCCACCCGCATTGCCGCAGCCGACGCCGCCCGCTTGGCAATTGTAGCTGGAGGTATTGCCACTGATCGTGCTGTTGTTCATCACCAGTGTCGCCAGCTCATCGACAGGATCATTGTCGATGCCGGCGCCTGCGGAAGTGGTCGTGTTCCCGGCGACCGTGCTGTTGGTCAACACCAGCGTCGCCGGTACTGCAAAGCCGTTGTTGATGATGCCGCCGCAGTTGCAAATGCCGCCGCCTGGATTGTTGGCGATCGTGCTGTCAAAGACAGTCAACGTTCCGCCGTTGTAGATGCCGCCACCCGAAAAGATGGCATAGTTGTTGGTAATCGAAGCATTATTTAGCGCGAGGCTTCCGCCGGCGTTGTAAATGCCACCGCCGTAATAGGGGCCAGTCAGGGCTCCAGTGCCGGAAATGGTGACGCCGGAGATGGTCGCGTTGGCAGAAATGGCCAGCGAGAAGATGCTGCCCACGGTTGCGGAACTGCCGCCGGTGACGGTCAGTGTGGTCGCGCCCGGACCCGCCAGATTCAAATTCCCGGCGATGATGGGCAGCGGCGTGTTCGTGCCAGTTTGCAGATTGATCGTTCCCGGAGTGGCGACCCCGTTGACGTTGGGGAACAGGGTCGGCAGAAAGGTGATGTCCGCTCCTGTGGGGTAGGGCGCGTTCGCCAGTGTGAGCGCGTCGCGCAGCGAGCAGGCCGTTCCCGTCCCGCTGAGGCAGTCCGGGTTGCCGCTTGTCTGATCGGTCAGCGTGGTCACTTGGAGGTAATTTGTCTGCACTGCACCCTGATCGACCTGCCCGGCAGAGCAGGTCGCGTTATTGAATCCGAAACCGCGCTGGTCGGCGGTGAGAGTGACCGCGCCGCTCAGTGAGGAGCTGGAACTGCCCGCGCAGATGGCCGCACTGCCTGGGAGCGGCATCATGGTCTGCGTCAGACCGCCATTCCATGCCAGCGGTCCGAGCGTGCCCGCCGGGAGCGTTTCAAACCCCGTGCCGATCAGGTTGTTGTTCAGGTTGCCTGTGTTGCTGACCGGGCCGGGGTACAGTGTGGTACATCCATAGCACGCGTCCAGGATGCTGTTCAGCACAGTGAGGGGTGAATTCTCGTTAAAGATACCGCTGAATTGAGCCATATTCTGGGAGACCGTGCTGCTGATCACTGTCAGGGAGGCCGCGCTCGCGATGGTGCCTCCGGAGCCGGCCCAATTGCCAGAGATGGTGCTGTTGATCAGCTTCGCCGCGCTACTGGAATAAATGGCGCCACCGGACAGAATGGAGGTATTGCCGGAGATGGTGCTGCCCTGCACCGACAGCACGCTCCCGGTCGATAGGATGGCTCCGCCACATATCGTGCCGCAAACTTGCGAGTCGCTATTTCCCGTGCTGCTATTGCCTGAGAGCGTGCTGGCGACAATATTCAGTATCCCCGCGTTGTAGATGCCGCCGCCACCTGCTGCAACACCGCCGGTGACGATCGAATTGGCCAGACTCAGCGAACCAGTGTTGGAAATATCGCCGCCGGCGCCGCTGGGCGCGTTTCCGTTGGCAATGGTCAGCCCGGAGATACTTACTGGATAAGTCTGCGTCCCCCCGGTCACCGAGAATACCGTTTGAGCGCCCCCGCCAGAGACTGTCAGCAGATTTTGCCCCGGCCCGTTGATGGTCATCGGGCTGCTAATGGTCAGCGTATTCGATAGCGTAATGGTGCCCACCAGACCCGCTTGGAAGTTGATCGTGTCACCCGCGTCCGAGCTCCCGCTGTCGGCGTTGGCCGCCGCAATGGCGTCGCGCAACGAGCAAGTGCTCCCGCAGCCGCCGTCCGTTGAATCGGCGAGGGTGTTCACGGTCCAGGTGCTCTGGGCAGAAGCCGTAACCGCGGAAAAGTACACGGCAGCCATCGCCAGGCAGCCGAACAGAGCCCGCGCAGCTCTCCGCCATCCCATTCCGTGGGAGGCAAGCTGAGTGGTTTTGCTCGGGTGAACCATTGTCGTTTCAATCGTGGCGGTCTCGAACATCGTGGCATCGAACATCGATCATCCTCTTTCGAACATCGGTCTATCTGGTTCACAAACACTTTGTGAGCAAAGCCGTAAAGCAGACACAGCTTTACCCGAGAGCGTGGTGTGACAAATGCACGCTACGCGCCCGGTTGTGTAACGCCGCCTGAGGGGGTATCTGAGCGGGAATTGCTGAAGCACGGTGGGGGTCGGAATAGGTGGTTACAGCTCCCTGAGCGTCTTCGCGCCCCAGGGAAACAGCTTTCAATACCTAGTACCTACAGGCACAGAAATCTCTTGGAAGAAAGAATAAGCCGAGTTTACAGCAAACAGGATGTATTTGCAAAGGCTGACTGTGGATTGTGAATGGGCGCTGAGATCGTCTGATTCGACGCTGTGTCTCGCCAAAATTGCGATCTACTTTCGAATTAAGCACGACCTTAAGTTAGAAGTCCCTGCATCTGGGAAATGGTTCGTTGTTTTGAAACTGAGGCACTCTCAGCCACGGCCTGTCGCTCCCGACAGAATGGGTTGAGCGTATTCGCCGCGGCAGTGGCGGCGCTGGCCGAGTCGTTTGTGGCGGTAACGATGGCTTTGATAGTTTCGGAAGAAGTTACCGCGATTGTGTACTTCGCTGAAGCGGTGGTTGGCGGGTTAGCCCCGATTCAACGACAAGAAGCTGGCGCACTATGAATGGAAGATTGCTTCTGGATTGAGTTTTGGCGAGGCAGATACTTCAGACCTGGTTCTGGCGAATGTGTTCGGCGCGGACTTCGTTGGCGGTGAAGAGATGCAGGAACGGAGCACCCTCAGAGGCGGCTTCGATGGCGGGACGTGGGCTGGATTCTTCGCGTTCGACGATGCAGATGACAGCGGCGACCGTCATGCCTGCTTCGCGAGCGGCCTCAATGGCGGTGATCATGGAGGCGCCGGTGGTGGAGGTGTCGTCCACGATAACGACGGTGGCGCCAGGGCGGCAAAAACCCTCAATGCGGCGGCCAGTTCCGTGCGCCTTTTCGGTCTTGCGGACGATAAAACCATGCAGAGGAGGCGCAGCAGGATTCGAGAGTGCCCGCCAGGCACTGGCGGTAGCCACGTTGGAGACGACGGGGTCGGCGCCCAGGGTGAGTCCGCCTACACCTTCGGCTTCGATGGCGTTCTCTTCCAACAACTCAAGGATTGCGTGCCCGGTGAGACGCCCGCCCTCGGCGTCGAGAGTGGTCGTGCGGCAGTCGATGTAATAGTCGCCTGCACCGCCCGAAGAGAGCTTGAACTGGCCAAGGCGGAAGCTGTTGCGAGCCAGTATGGCGAGCAATTTCTGGGCGTGAGTTAGAGTTGTCATTTGTTTTATTGTAAGGAGATCTCGACTTCACACCAAGTGCAATTTCTGAGTGGGCGGGTCATTATCCAACTATGAAGTGCGGTTTCTTCAAATGTTAATAAAAACGTGCAGCGACCCACATGCCAAGTTTCTGCGATGAATGTGAAGCCTCAGATCAGCGCCGCGCTTGCAATGGCATGGATCGGTGACTTTATTCTCGATCAGTCAGCAGGGACAATGCCCGCCTTTTGATAAATCGGAAAGATCGCGCGCCTCACCGCTGGCAATTTGAGAGTGAACGATGCCCCGCCCAGCAGTATTACAACTCCACTGATCATCACTGTCTTCGGCGCTCCGATGGAGTGCGCCATGGTTCCAGCGAGCAGGCTGCCGAAGGGCGCCATGCCCACCAACGCCATCGCATAATAGCTCATAACGCGTCCGCGCTTGTCTTCACTCACGATGGTCTGAATGATGGTGTTGCTCGCGGCCATGCCCAGCATCATACCTGTGCCCGCTATCAGACAATCCTCCAGATATGTGGATTACGAGAGAAGGAGCATTCGAGCCTATTGTTCCTGCCGAACTGTTTGTACAAGCTCGCGCAATGATTCATGCCCGCCATCGTCACCTGTCTGACGATGAGTTGTTAGGCCGGCTACAGTCGTTACTGACACTTCACGGAAATCTCTCTGGCCTTTTGATCGATGAAGCTGAGGAGATGCCTTCGAACTCGGTCTATTCAAGCCGTTTTGGCGGACTACACCGCGCATATCAGTTGATAGGTTGGGAGGCGCAGCGCGACTTTAGCTATGTTGAGATCAACCGTGCTATCCGAGCAAAACATGCTGACATGGTAAAGTTCATTCTTCGCCAACTACAATCTGTTGGTGCCGGAATCTATCTGGATTCAGGTTCTGGGCTTCTCACGATCAATGAATCGTTTACAGCTTCGCTTGTACTGGCAAGATGTCATGAAACACCCAGTCACTCCTACCGCTGGCAATTTCATTTCGAAGCAAGTTTCTTGCCCGACATCACGATCGCCGCGCGGTTGAGTCCTGGCAACCAAGACATTCTCGATTATTACCTGTTTCCGCGTGTAGACGTTTTGTGGCAAAGGCTTCGGCTGCGTCCCGAGAATGGCGTTGTGCTTGATCTGTATAGATTTGAAAACCTCAACTTCTTCGAGAGACTTGCGCGCACAATTAGCGTAGAGGAGGCCGCATGACCGAACAGGCAATCAACGACATTCCGATTGCGGCGATTCGCATAGTCAACCCTCGTTCGAGAAGCAAGGTGAAATGGCAATCCATAGTCCAAAGCATCGGTGCACTTGGATTGAAGCGCCCTATCACCGTAGCAAAGCATGAGGGGCCCGACTCTCATGGAAGAATCTACGACCTCGTGTGTGGCCAAGGCCGACTTGAAGCGTTTCAGGCGCTCGGTCAGGAAACGATCCCAGCCATTGCCATTGAGGCTGCCGAACAGGATTTGTTGTTGATGAGCCTGGTCGAAAACATCGCCCGTAGGCCATCGTCCACAACCGCAATTCTCGATGAGGTCCGGACACTGCGGCAACGCGGCCATACAACCGACGATATTGCAGCCAAGCTCGGAATGGACAAATCCTACATCTACGGCATCGCTCACCTGATTGATTGTGGAGAAGACTTCCTCGTGCGCTCTGTTGAAGCTGGGCGCATACCCGTTTCCGTCGCGACCGAGATCGCTGCAGGTCATGACCAAGAGGTGAGTCGCGCGCTTTCGGAAGCCTATGAGAAAGGGGAACTGCGTGGGCATCACCTTACTGCCGCTCGCCGCGTCATTACCCAGTGCATCGCTAAGCGAAGGCGAGAGGGGAAAGCGCAACGAGACCATAGACGACTGACCGGGGAAGCCCTGGTTAGGGAATACAAAGAGAAGATCCGCGAACAGAAGGCGCTTATTGCTAAGGCGGAGCGAACCAAGGAACGGCTGATACTTCTGACCTCCGTAATTCGCACATTGCTTGCGGATGAGAATTTCACGACTCTTTTGAAGGCGGAAGGCCTGCAGAAAATGCCGGCTGAGTTGGCTACTAGAATTTCGTGAAGGAAGGCATTATGTCAGATCGCCCACAACCCGCCTTCGAAAAGAAGGTCTTCACGCTGCCGCTGACCTCCATCATTCCGCGCCGTTCCCTCACCGCGGGTCTCAAAAACTCGCAGATCTACCTTCAAATCAAGGCTTCAGTGAAAGAGATCGGGCTGATTGAACCCTTGGTTGTCTTCCCACATAATGACAGGGGCTTCCTCTTACTCGACGGACACTTGCGACTAGCGATTCTAAAGGAGTTGGGCGCCACGGAAGCGAAATCACTGCTCGCTACCGATGAAGATGGATACACCTACAACAAACGTGTCAATTACATCCCTCCTGTAGCTCAGCATTTGATGCTTTTGCAGGCACTTAACCGCGGGGTATCGGAGGAAAGAATCGCTGCGGCACTCAACGTAGATGTCTATGCAGTTTGGCAGAAAGCGAAAATGCTTGACGGTATTTGCGAAGAAGTTGTGGATCTGCTGCGGGATCGCAAAGTGAGTCCCGAGCTCTTCTCGGTCTTGCGAAAGATGAAGTCAGCAATTCAGATTGCAACAGTTGAGTTGATGATTCTGCGAAATGATCTATCTGTCGCTTTTGCGAAAACACGTCTTGCGCTGACACCACCCGATTTGTTGCATGTTCCTGCCACGACCAAGCGAAAACTGAAGGCCGACTCGGCCGCCGCTCAAATGCAGCTGGAGGAAGACACTGAGATGCTGGTTCGGAATCTCAAGACGATCGAGACCTCCTATGGCACAGACATTTTGACGCTGACAGTTTCATGCGCGTACGTTGAACAACTCCTCGCTTGCGCCAAGGTCGTTCGCTATATGGAGCGCAATCACGGCGGACTTCTTGGAACACTTCAGTTACTGGCCTCTGAGACCAGAGCACGTGCACAACAGAAATCAGCGCAGCCGTGATGGGAGAATCCCTGTACTTTGCCCAAAACAAGATCCACAGCCTGCCATTTATGAAACTCCTGAATGCGGCTTTTCAGAAATAGCAATCCTCCTCGGCCTTCGAAATGACAGCGCGGGCTTCAATCTCTTCTCTGAAAATGAATGACTTAACTCACTATTGCATCAAAGGGTGTGCAAACACACGTTGACTCGGAAGCATGGGATGAGACGAACATAAGGCAAATATTTGCCTATGTCATACGCCGCCGTAATTCGCCTCCAGATCGAAACCGCCCTCGCGCACCGTATCCCGTCCGCTGACCCCGCACCCAAGGATCGTTCGCCCCGTCGCGCCTACCGGCGTCGCGACGTCGGATGAATTGCTCGAAGGTGGCCTGCCGCTCGGAGCCTTTTCGGAGATGACAGGGCCGGAGTGCAGCGAACGCAGTGTCGCTCTCCTTCGGAAGCGATCCCAAGGAACGAGCACAGCGGCGGGAAGCGAAAAGCCGGGCCAGGCCGGTGCAAGGGCAGGACCTCCTCTTCTTCTACTGGAACCATTTTGAAGATTTTCAGAATTCGCTTGACATAGACACAACTGTCGTACACTATGCAATTACTACAGTTGTACAGTACGCGGAGGATTCGATGGACAAGAAGCCAACGATTCAGGAGTTGGAACGCCTGCTCAATACAGAGGAGGACACGCCAATCCAGATTCTCCCAAATGGAGAGATAAGAGCGGTTGGTCAAGCAAGCGGTTCAGATTTGGCCGGCAAGAAGCCATTAACCATGCGTGAAAACTTGGGCGGGGAATACTGAGGGCGTCATGGACATCACTCGCATACAAAGAGAGTTTGCCGAGGCGCAGAAAACCTTCGCCTACCTGGAGCTTCACCCTACTATCGATGGGAAGGTATACGCCAAGGCTGCCTTACAGACCACCGCTGGGATGTATGTGCTGTCGATTAAGTTTCCGGAGAGCTATCCAAATGAGATGCCGCGGGTGTACGTAGATGCACCTGTCATCACCACCGCACCGCATCGATATAACTCTGGGAATGTTTGCTATATGCACCCGACTATGTGGAACCCCGGCATCCACAACCTCACCTTTGTGATCGGCCGTGCGGCGAAGTGGCTAAACAAATATGAGATTTGGCGCGTACGCGGGACCTGGCCCGGCGCGCAAATCAAACATTGACAGAGGTCACGTTGAAGATTGATTTCAAGACACTACCGATGATGGAACTGCGGAGTTCTCCCGGCGAAGTGCTGGACCGCGTGGCGCGGGACGGTGAAGTGTTTGTTGTTGAACGAAACGGTCAGCCGAAGGCTTGCCTCGTCCCCGTCTCTTTCCTCTTGCCGGACGTTTCGCCCGATCGCATCAACGAGGAACTTACCAAGCTCGGCGAGAAGACCGAGGATTTCAAGCTCACGATCAACGATCAGAAGGAATTGGAGATCAATTTCCACGAAGTTGTCGGCGGTGAGCGTCTTGTGATGAGTATTGTGTTGCCTCACGGTTATCCGGATTCGGCGCCTCGGCTCTACGTCGCTCCAGTTCCCACTGAGACGCCGCATCGATGGCCTGACGGCTCCTTATCCGTTTTTGGCGCGACAGCAACCTGGAATGCAAAACGGCATGACGTGATTTATGCCCTTGGACTCGTCCGGCTGTGGCTTAAGCAATACGCCAAGTGGCGGAGGACGGGGGAATGGAATGATGAGCGGAGGCTTCATGACTAACGACAGAACATTCGACAGAATTGAAGCGTTGTTCGATGTACGGCTCTTCTCCGGCGTGAGGGTATTTATTGCAGGATGCGGCTCCGGCGGTGCCAGCGTAGCGTTACAGCTTGTCATGTCCGGCATTCGTAACTTCACCCTGTTGGATCGGGACATTCTGGAACCAGAGAATGTGATTCGTCACGTCTGCGGAAGAAGATATCTCGGCTGGAAAAAGACGGAGGCCGTTGCGGATGTGCTACGGGATCGCAACCCGAACATCGACATCAAGACCATTGATGACGATCTCATGAGTTACCCGGGCCTTGTTTCGGAAATGCTCAAGTGCGATGTCGTCGTTCTAGCAACTGACAACGAACCGTCCCGGTACAAGCTAAACGAAA
Source organism: Occallatibacter sp. (assembly GCA_050015115.1). GTDB lineage: Bacteria > Acidobacteriota > Terriglobia > Terriglobales > Acidobacteriaceae > Telmatobacter. The sequence goes on along the minus strand of JBEKCA010000026.1, from coordinate 19,135 downwards.
TCTGTGTGCAGAACGATATACCGTTCGTGGTTGGCAGGGTGTTTACGCGTGGTATCGGTGGCGAGGTCTTCGCTTACAGGCCGGAGCAGGGAGGGTGCCTTGCGTGTCTTGAGTCCTTCCTGCAGCGAACGACTTTCCGCGAGGGCATCAAGGAGATTGACCTCGTGTCTGAAGAAGAGCGCGAGAAGGTCTACGGAATGGAGATTGAAGAGATTAAAGACTCGCCTGGTCTCGCAGTAGACATCTCCTTCATCACGGCATTTCACGCCCGCTTTGTTCTGGACGCCATCGCCAGAAAACTTGTCGAGCGGCCGAAGTTCCTTAGTCTGCTCAAAGAGAACTACATTGTTTGGGGCAACCGCCCTGTTCACCCATTCAATAAAGACTTTCAACTCCAGCGAATTGAACTGCCTCAGCAAGAGTCGTGCGCCGTATGCGCGGGGAGGATCGCAAACCATGTCCATGTTTAGATCGAACGACATACCGATCTCGATCACCATCGCCAGAGGTGTGCTCGAATCAATTTTTGATGAGTGCGACCTTTACGATTCACACGAAACCGGTGGTCGCTTGATCGGTACTTACTCAAAGAAGGGTACTCACTATGACATTCAATTGCGAGGCGTCCTTGCGCCGGGTCCCGCCGCCCAGCGGTCAGCCACGAGCTTCATTCAGGATGGCGAATACCAGGAGGCGCTCTTCCGCAAAATCGAATTGGAGCATCCAGACATTGAGCATTTGGGGAATTGGCACACACACCATTGCAACGGTCTAGCCACGCTTAGTCACGGGGACCATACTACCTATCACCGGATCGTCAACCACGAGAAGCACAATACTGACTTCTTTTATGCGCTTCTCGTAGTAAGGAAGACGCCCGGTAGTGACACCCGCTACTCGATAAAGCACTTCATTTTTCACCGGAATATCAACCGGGTAGATGAGGTTCCGTCGTCTGAGGTGCGTATCGTTAACGCGGCGGCTCTGGTTCCTAGAGGTGACAATCGTCAGAAGGCCTCCCCAGCTTCGATTTCAATGGCAAAGCCGTCAGCATCGCTGAATGCTGAACGGGTCAAGGATCAGGAATTCTTTTCTGACATTTTCCCAAACCTCAAGGCTCTATTTTCGAAGAGTGCGAATGCGCTCTATTGGAAAGGCAGCCTCGAACTCGTGGATGGTTCCCGTGCCCAGGTCGTTGCCATTGAAAATCCCGACTCCGTCACACCGGCCTACTCGATCACAACGGACTTTCAAAAGTACGGAGCGGAAGAGCTGATCGAGAGGTACGAGAACCATACATTTAGGTCGGCCCGGCACGCCGTCCTGACGTTTCAAGCGGATCTGAATAGGGTTCTATATCAGAATCGGAAAGGATAGTTCGATGAACATAATCACGGCAGGAGTAGGTCAAGGCGCACTCACGATCGTTCGGCATGGTGGCGAGGCCATCATCGTTGATTCCCGCATTCCACCCGCCGACGATGACACCGTCGCATTCGTCAAAGAGTTACTTGCTGTGTCCCTCAAGGGTCACAACGTGAAGGGATTCATCCTGACGGGGTTCGATGATGACCATTGCGACACAATTGGCACGTCGATCATCCTGCGGAAATATCGGCCTGATTGGGTGATGTATCCAAAATACTACAAGGACACGAACGAGGCCAAATCGGTGTTCGGTGTCATTGACGAAGAAGAGCGCGCCCGCCGGAACTCCGGGAGCCCTCTCAAACGCATTTCCGTTCGGCTTGACCGGTTGACCGACCGTAAGCTCTACGGACTGTCAGACCAGTTCGACTTTGAATTGTTCTCTCCACATATTGAAGATATGGACTGTTCCAACAATTGCAGCATCGTCCTGAAACTGACGGGCCGCGGCCCGCGCGGATTCTCCTATCTGATTACAGGCGACACCGAAAACGCGCGGTGGGATACCATTACACGCTTGTTCGGAGATTCGCTCAAGTCTCATGTCATGGCGGCTTCACATCATGGCTCGAAAAATGGTGCTCATCCAGCGTCTTTGCTCTTAATTGCCCCACACACCATATTGATCAGCGCTGGAGTTGAGAGTCAGTATGGCCATCCGCATCCCGGCGCGGTGCAGGTCTTTAGCCGTGTTGCGCAACGTGTCTACTCGACGAACATGAGTGGGGGGGTGTCGCTTTTCACGCAGCCAGGCGCTACAGAAATCATCACAACTCTGATCCCGTGCGTAGCGGCGGGAATCGCGAGGTCGGTGCCGGCGTGATGACAACGAAAAGGGCCGTGACAAGTGACGCCGCTCGGAAGGAACCCTATCTCAAGGGCAAGAACTCGCTTTACCTGTGGAGCTTTGTCGGCTTGAATGTCGCCGTATTCCTCTCTCTTGTGGCAACTCGCCATTTCGATAGCGCCTCGATTGAATTCTGGTGGACACATGTGACCGCCAAGAACGGTTTTTTTGCGGCGAGTATCCCACTAGCCGTAATTATCTTCGCCGGTTTACTGAGTGACACAAACAAGGCGCGGCTTGTGTTTTGGAGGTGGCGTCAACCGTTGCCGGGAACTCGTGTTTTCTCTGAGCTGATTTCGACGGATTCTCGAATCGACTTGGCGGCGTTCAAGAAATACATCGGAAGGTTCCCCCGCGCGCCTCAAGATCAAAATGCCCTCTGGTATAAGCTCTATAGGAAGCACAAGATGACCCGTTCGGTTTGGGAATCCCACAAGGTCTATTTGTTGACCAGAGACATGAGCGCAATTGCGGCATCTGCCGCCTTCTTGTTTTCAGTTGGTGCGGCAACCGCCGGAGTCGATTTGCGGACGGTAGTCACTTATTTCGTGTTCCTTGCAGCACAATATTTGTTAATAGCCAAAGCAGCGCATAATTACGGTAATCGGTTCGTACTGAATGTTGTTTGTGAGGAATCGTCTCTGCTGAATCGCTAATCTCGTGGCCGTTTTTTCTCTCGTAGCAGCTAGACAACTCAACTCAAAAGCCATTACCGCGCGCCGGGCTGCGCCTTCAACTCAAGCAACACATTCCACAAGTCACTCGCAGACCGCCTAATCCAGGCAGACTGCGCAGAAGTGTCATCAGCTTCATGTCACACAGCTCGCCGCATATCGGTCACGCCGGCTGCGATCCATATCCTCGTTCCCGTGCGGAGCTCGATCACTTGCGCAGACTCTCAAAGATCGATCGCAACAACACCTGATCCGATCGTTGTCAAAGAAGCGATCGGCCTTGCTGTTGGCGCAGTCCTGGCAGGACAACGGCGGAGTGGCGCCTATCTTCCCCGCCAATTGCTCCAGCAACTGCCGCAGCCGCTTGCCGTGACGCACATCCTGGAACAAATTTCCCACAATCTCATTGGTTATCCACTCATCCGTCTACCAATCCCTCGACGGCTTCCGGCTTGCCACACCCTGAACCAGTCGTCGACTCCTCAATGCAACCGTTTCGCCCTGCCTCTTCAACCCAACGTAAGTACCTGACTTGAGGCAGAAATAACTTGTTAGTACCCTCCTACCTCAGCACAGAATTGTGGGTAATTGAAAGGAACTCAGGACGCTTACCGTAGAGCTAGCGCTTCTCAGACATCGCCGCTAGATATTCCCGGTCATCACCATCGGCCGGGCGACTTGCGCACCAAAGACTGGGATCGATTGCCATCCTCTGTAATTGAAAGCCACGGGGCGCTTCGGCGCCCCTGTTCTTTGAAAGGAGAAAAGCTACCACTTAGGGACTTATCCCATTCTGTCGAATGGGCTGATCTTCGCCAAATCATTCACAACTAACCTGCGGCCCACTGCTCGTTGCCCCAAAGGCTTCGAAGCTGTGGGCCGCTTTCTTTTCCGGAGACCAAAATGAACATTGAACAGTTTTTCGCTGGACACCCAAGCTCACCTGCCGCAGCTTTCACGACCTCACTCAGCAACTGCCGCCCTTCAACCCTCCCCCAAGAAGTGCGCGAAGCCGCGAATCTTGGCTTGCTGATCTTTCCAGTCAGCCCGATTGCAAAGCTCACGGGAAGTCCCAACCTGCTGATCGCTGCAGCGACCTGCGAAATTCAACGTCTGGAGGAGTTGGCCACCGAGTATTCGCCATGTGAGTGGCGGGTTGCCATTGGTCCGTCTTCTCTGTGCGTTCTGCAACTCGTCGAACCAGAGGGCAGGAACTCATTTGCGGTGCTTAGCCAGGACCAAGAAGAATGCCTCAGGCGAGTCAGCAATGTGATATCTCGTCAAATCGCGGCTTACACCAGTGCCATAGCCAGCAAGAATTTCTCAGGAACAGCGATGAAACGCGCCGGAAGGATCTGCCAGTCCTGCAAGGCTTCCTTGCCACTCCCACACACGCCCGGCGAAAAGCTCTGCGAACACTGCAGCACACCAATCAAAACACACCGTGTATTTATGTCATTCATGTTTCACGAGGGCGGATGGCGGTGCCTTTTCTGGGAGGCAGACCTGAAGAGGCATATTCCGAGAATGGTGACTTTTCGGGAGCCTGGAAAGATCCGCGAGACCGCCGAACGTGGTCACTGCGACCATGAGGCCCGTCAAGCCTTCGATCTGGCCATAGAGAGCGGGCAAGGCAGCTTGTGGCTTAACCTCTCGAACGAGCAATACCTCGCACTGAGAGGCGGCATCCAGTAACACGATCTGCGGCCAAGCAGGCTTACCGATACCGATCACCCGCCGAATCTTATCTACCTGAATCAACCGATGCAGCCTTCATTCAGCTCACTTTCACTCTTTAGTCCACAACCGAAGTATCAATCGATCTGTAGAAAGGAACGAGAAGCATGACCACCGATAGTCAAAGAACGCTCAGTGCGTACCTCGATGCAGTAGCAGTTTGGAATCTGGACGATACGGCCGCTGCTAATTTGATTGGAGCACCATCCGAAACAGCGCACGAGTGGCAGGATGGACAATCAGCCGAGCCGTCCGAGGAGGTACTTGCCCGGATGATGATGGTTGCCCAAATTCGCACAGCATTAGATATCTGCTATTCGACGCCACTGTCGAATGAGTGGATAAGCTTGCCTAATGGGGGAGAACCCTATCGCGGATTATCGCCGGTTGCATATGTTGTTCAGCATGGATGGCCAGGGTTGTACTGGGTTCTGCGTCAGGTTCAGGCGTGGGCAGTAGGCAATCACTAATGGACGACATGTAGCTGATTCGCCTATTTCGAAGCGCAGCTTCAGCGGACCACCAAGCAAACGAGATGGCCCACAGACACAGGCCGGCCTTTAACCAGCGACCTTGATCGAGGAAGCTCTCGGGCAGCCTCTAACCAGCAAGACACGCAGCCTAATCGAGCGCCCGGGTCTTGTGATCGAATAGAACGAGACACTGCTGTCCGGTAAAATTCACTTTCTGATCTTCTAACCATAAGCAGCGCAATCGGATAGCGACGATTTTGGCTTGCCGCGATTTGAAGTTCGCCCGATGCCCTCCAACCGGAGAGCATGGAGGGATGAATGAGGGCAAGAGCATCTTCTCGCAGTTGATCGGCTTTCTTCCCGACCGCGATTTCCGCCGTTGTGTTGCTCGCTATCAAGGTGACCGCTATCTCAAGAAGCTCACTTGCTGGGATCAGTTTCTCGCCATGGCCTTTGCTCAACTGGCCTACCGCGAGAGTCTGCGTGACATCGAAGCCTGCCTGGGCGCGGTCGCCCCCAAGCTTTATCACTTGGGCTTCAGCTCGTCCGTAGCCCGCTCCACGCTGGCCGACGCCAACGAAAGCCGCGATTGGCGTATCTTTGCCGACTTTGCGCAGGTGTTGATCCGCACCGCGATCAAGCTCTACGCCGACGATGCGACCGGCATCGCCGAGGTGCGCGAACTCTACGCACTGGATTCGACCACCATTGATCTTTGCCTCTCACTGTTTCCCTGGGCGCGATTTCGCAAACACAAAGCCGCCGTCAAAATGCACACGCTGCTCGATCTGCACGGCTCCATTCCCACCTTCATCCGTATCACCGACGGCAAGGTGCATGACGTCAACATCCTCGACGAACTGGCGCTGGAGGCCGGCGCGTTTTACGTGATGGATCGCGGCTATATCGACTTCGAGCGTCTATATCGCTTTGTGCTGGAGTCGGCTTTCTTCGTCGTGCGCACCAAGAGCAATGTAATCTTGCAGCGCCGCTACTCGCGCCCCGTCGATAAAACCACCGGCTTACGTTCGGATCACACCGTCATCCTCGCCGCGCCCAACTCGGCCAGAGTCTATCCAGACGCGCTCAGGCGTGTCACTTACTGCGATCCCGAGACCGGCAAGCGGTTGAAATTCCTGACGAACAACTTCACCCTGCCACCGCTGGCCATCGCGCAAATCTACAAGAAGCGCTGGGCCGTGGAATTGTTCTTTCGCTGGATCAAGCAGCACCTACGCATCAAAGCTTTCTATGGGGTCAGCGAGAATGCCGTAAAGACACAAATCTGGATCGCGGTTTCCGTGTATGTGCTGGTAGCCATCGTCCGCAAACGACTCGGCATCAAGGCAAGCCTCTACCAACTTCTACAGATTTTCAGCATGACGCTGTTCGAGAAAACCCCCATTTTACGGGCACTTCAGCAGCTCGACTCCTATGACAACTTACCCCTCGACGACAACCAGTTGAATCTATTTGACTTTTAACCGGACAGCCGTGAGAACGAGATAATGCATTCGTCAATTCAAATGCTTGCCCGTCCGTGAAATCTATATCTGACACGTGGAGTACCTTTATCCCGCCACAAGTCAGCGGTCAAACATCGACATGTAGTCGAATTTTGTTCCACATCGTATCGTCATCCACTTCAAGAACACATTCCACAAATCAACCGCAGACTGCCGGGACAAGGCAGACTGCGCTGTCGTGTCATGAAGGCTACCTATCGGGAGAAACAGGCTTGGTCGATCTTCTCTCGGGCCTTTGGGAAGGACGTGATTGAGGGTAGTGCAATCAGCCTGCTCATGCAGAGCAGTACCCTCGAAAAAGAGATCATCAAGCACTATAACCGCGCAGATCCGAAGAGGGTGCTCCGGCACCCTCAAATCGTGCTGAACGACAGTTGCGGGGCCCCAGAGCCTTCACCCGCTTAGATCATTCGCGGTTAGTCTCTCTTTCCAGCGCCGGTAAGTAGTATCATTGATCCCAACTTCCTGACATGCGACGGTCAAGGTTTTACCGTTCGATACCGCAAGAACAATCTGATGAAGTAGAATCGAAGCCTCCTCTGATGTGTGTCGACGCCAGTTGTGCCTTGCGACGGCCCTCTGCTCAATCTGAACAGTTGGAAGAGGTGGACGAGGCCCAACGGGTTTGCCCGCCGCCACCTTGTTCCAATAACCCTGTGGGGGAGTGGGGATATGGAGTTTCTTGCAAGTATTCGCCAACGCCACATCAGACACTTGGTACATCCCGGCCACTGTTCTCATCGGGTATTTCCACACCTCTTCATAGAGCCGATCTCTATTGTAGCGAGACACCAAACTAGCTAGAACGGTGAGTTTTTCCTGACGTGCATCACCGGGCGTCTGTTCAGCCCCGCAAGAGCACTTGTGGAAATTTGCCTCCTCCGCGGCACCAATTGCCGGTGTCATTTCAGTGCCGTACGCAAACGAGCGGTGCTGCGGATCGGCGCTGGGTGCCTGTTCATTTATTTGAACGCCGGCAATGGGCTCATCTCCGGGCAAAAGACACTCTTTCGACTTTCCATTGCCAAGGCGACAGTTTTCGGGAACCGAGACAACGAGAACGGGCGTTAATTCTGAATTGCCCTCGGCATGAGAGCTAGAAGCTAAAGTACTGTCGTCGCTCAAGGCAGTCGAGGGTTCTGCTTCGGGCGAGGGACGAGAGTCTCCGATCGGTATTCCGATAGGACCAATGTGAAGCGGAGGAAGAGGTGGCTGCGGATCAACGGGTTTATTTGCTGCTTTCTTCTGCCAGTACCCCCTTGGAGGAACCGGAACCTTCAACCTTTTGCAAACCCGCCTCAATGCTCCCCTGTCAATCCCAAGTTCTTTGGCCACCTCGTATGTGAACGACGACCATAGCCGCGTATTCCGACTTTCTCCGGTTCCCCGGCAGGCTTCCCGCTATCGGGCTCTTGAGAGTGGACCAAATCCCTCGGCAACGTGGAACCGCATTCCGCCGTGATCGATGCAGACAAAGTTACGACCGGGAAGTCAAATCCGGAGGCGAGAAGAGTTCGAAAATCGTCCTCTAGTCTCCGCCACATCTTGTCTGTAGGGCTCCAAGTCCGTCCATTCCCGTTCGCTTATAATTGCAAGTTAATGAAAATACTGAGTATCTTGTCCGCGGTCATCCGCGCTTGTCCACCCGTGTCCGGGGTTGACCGGGGGGAGGAGCGGGGGGATCGTAGTCTGCGCCCCTGTTGAAAACGGGGTATCGCTTTGGGATCGCAAACAATGGAAGGCAATAAACTGCCGGTGTGTGGAGAAGGTTCCGCAAGGATCGTGTCTCGCTGAGTTCCTTAAGCCATCGAATATCGTTGTGGCGCTGACGGCAATCTTGCGCAAGAAATCATTTGTCAGCGCGCTCGTCGCCGCGTTTTTCCCAATGCCAGCAAGATCCCGTGAAGCAGTGCTTCGGGCCGGGGGGGACAACCAGGGATGTATACGTCAACGGGAATGACTGCGTCCACTCCGCCCATCGAGGCGTAGTTGATGCCGAAGATGCCTCCGCTGATGCCGCAGGCTCCCACGGCGATCACGATCTTTGGGGCGGGCGTCGCAGCATAGGTCTTGCGCAACGCCAGTTCCATGTTGCGCGTGACAGGGCCCGTGACCAGCAGCATGTCGGCATGACGCGGCGAAGCCACGAAATGAATGCCGAAGCGCTCAATGTCGTGAATGGGATTGTTCAGCGCAACGATCTCTTGCTCGCAACCGTTGCACGAACCGGCATCGACCTCGCGAATCGATAGCGACCGTCCCAATAGACTCTGGATTGCGCCTGCGACCCGCTTGCCGATCTCTTCGGCGCCAGGACCGCTGGTGGACGACTTTAGCGTCGCGTGCGTGCCATTGAGATGGAGTGTGTATTCGGCGGTAAGCACAAGATCACGACGATCGGTCGCCGCAAGCTCAAATCTCCGATTCATCCGCACTGCGCCGTCGGCGGATGCCGCCTCGCATTCGCCACAAAAGATGCAGCGGCCGTAATCCACGGTGGCCTGACGCGTGCCGTTCGAATCGCGGAGGGAGATGGCTCCGGTGGGGCAGGCATTGGCGGCCGGGCGAGCATCGCTCCAGGTCTCGAAGTCGAACTCCGGACACCCTCGGAACTGCTCGGCGAGGCGCGGAGCAATGCTCGGATAACCGGACGTTGCCATGCCAACCTTGAACGATTTTTGGAGGATCTTGAACATCGCGCTACCGATCCGTTCCCGAGTAAGACAGGTTGAAGCTCTTGTTGATCACTGGAAAATCCGCAATGATGTTACCTTCGACGGCTTCAACGATTGCCGGCCAATTGTTGATGGATGGATCCTTGATTTTGCAACGTTCGATGCGGTTGCCTTCGCCAATGCGAACCCAATGAACGATCTCTCCGCGCCAGCCTTCGACGGCGCTCATCCCGGATCGGCCCGGTGGTATCGGTTGAGTTGAGGCGCGATGCGGACCTTCAGGAAGAAGCGCAACCGCGGCGCGAATCAACTGGATCGACTCGACAACTTCATCGATGCGAACCACCATACGACGGCGCACATCTCCCTCATGGTAGACGGGAACCTTGAAGGAGAGTTGGCTGTAAGCCTCGTAGGGATGATCGCGGCGGATATCGCGATCGACGCCTGATGCGCGCCCTGCAACGCCGACAATCCCCAGCGTCAGTGCCTTCTCCGGGCGCAGAATGCCCGTGTGTTCGAGGCGGTCACGCGTGGAGTCGGACGACTGAATGATCGCCACAAGATCGCGGAACTCTCGCTCCACGACCCTGAGCGCTTTTTCGATGGCGACGATCTGATCCGCATCCCAGTCTCTGCGCACGCCACCGATGGCTACCATACCGCGCAAGACCCGGCTTCCGGTGAGATTCTCGCTCAAGCGCAGGACAATCTCTCGCACACGTCCGGCATGGGCGTTGGCAATCGCGAATCCAACATCGGTGGCAATCGCTCCCACATCGGCGATGTGATTTGCAATGCGTTCGAGTTCGAGCAGAATGACACGCATGAATTGCGCGCGGTCAGGTACCTTGATCTCCGCCGCACGCTCGATGGCCTGGCAAAACGCCGCGCCGTGGGAGAACGCCGAGTCGCCCGAGATGCTCTCAGCAAGAAAAACGGCATGTTGGATCGGCATATTCTCGAAGAGCTTCTCGGTCCCTTTGTGCGTATAGAACATGCGGAGTTGCAGATAGAGGATCGGTTCGCCGGCGACGGCAAAGTTGAAGTGGCCCGGCTCGATGATGCCGGCGTGAACCGGGCCGACTGGTATCTGAAAGACTCCCTCGCCATAGGTGGGTCGATAGATGTGCTGTTCACCCTCAAATGGCGGCAATATCGTATCGAGCGGGAAGTCCTTGCGCAGCGGATGGACCTCGGGCCAGTTATCGTGCAGCGCAACGCGGCGTGGATTCGGATGCCCGACGACTTCGAGGCCAAACCAATCGTGAATCTCGCGCTCCTGCCAATTGATGGCAGGCAACTCCGCGGCCAGCGAAGGGAAGGAGGGACTTTGCGCAGGAATGGGAGCTTTGAGAATTACCCAGCTCGGTTCTCCGGGCCGGTCGAAGACATAGTAGTTATAGAAGGCGCCTTCGGCGGCTATTCGATCTTCGGCAAAGACTGTCGCAACTCTCGCCCGGTATTCAGTGAGAAAGTGCCGGACAATTCCCGTAACATCGGGGCCGCTCAAAAGAACTACGACCTGATCGGGGACAGGTTCTTCAACCGAGCGGACGAGATCCGGGAAGCGATTGTGAAGTTCATCAAAGAAGGTTGTCATTGTCCGCTCACCACCTTTGCCGCGCCGCGAATCAGTTCGAGCAGAGGAGCCGGCAGCCAGAATCCGATGACGACAAGCACCGTGGCCAACGCGAGCAATGAACCATCCCGCCAGGGACGGCGTGGCGCAACCGACATCTCTCCTTTGGGACCGAGGATCATGCCGCCGACATGCAGCAGAGCGCCCGCAAAGACGCCGGCGCCGAATAGAACGAAGAGGACGCCAGTTAGAAGATGCCCGCTATCGAAGGCCGCGCGCACGATGATGAATTCGCTCTGAAAAAGACTGAACGGCGGCATGCCGATAATTGCCAGCATGGACATGAGGAAGATGACGCCGGTGAGCGGCATGACGCGGATGACACTGCCCTTGATCTCAGAGAAGAGGTCGGTCTTGAAGTGCTGCCGCACATTGCCCGCACAAAGGAAGAGCAGCGACTTCGCCACGGTGTGAAAGGTCATGTGCAGCATCAGACCCAGGGCTCCGAGCGGGCCGCCGATGCCCAGCGCCGTGACCATGATACCGGAGTGATCGATGGTGTGATAGGCCAGCAGGCGGCGATAGTTTCTTTGCACCAGGATGAACGGAACGGAGATGCCCATCGAGAGCAATCCGAAGAGCAGCAGCAAGCGCCCTGGGTACTCCGAGCCGAGAGAGCGGCTGGTAAGGATGTAGAAGCGGATGAGGCCGTAGAGGGCGCAGTTGAGCATCGCAGTAGAGAGAATCGCGGCCGAGGGCACAGGGGCCTCGCCATAGGCATCGGGTTTCCACGTGTGCATCGGCGCGAGGCCGGCCTTGGTTCCGTAGCCCATAAGTATCAGCACAAACGCTAGGCGCATCGAGGTCTTGTCGAGCAACTCGGCGTGCTGCGCCAGCACGGACCAGTTCAATCCCGCCAGGGCATCAGAGCCCGCAAGGCGATGGCTCGCGTAATACGTAACGAGTGTTCCAAAGAGCGCCATCGATAGCCCCACGCCGCCGATGATGGCGTACTTCCATGCTGCCTCAAGCGAGGTGACCTTGCCGTAGAAGGTGACCAGAAAAACCGAGACCAGCGTCGTGGCCTCAATCGCCGCCCACATCACACCAAGATTGTTGGCGACCGCCATGAACATCATGGAAAAAACGAACAACGGCGTGAGCGTGTAATACATACGAAGCTGTGTGAGCTGCTCTTTGCCGCTTGCGTCGTCGCCAAGTTCTCCGCTCTGCTCGTCATCGCGCAGGTAGCCGATCGAGTAAGTCGCGCAAGCCAATGCGACCAATGCGGTGAGAAGAATCACCAGCGCGCTCAGCGCGTCGGCGTAGAAGAAGCCGTTGGCCAGCGAAACCGTGCCGCGGCCCAGTACCTGAGCGCCCAGCACAAGGGCAATAAGAAAGACCAGGCTGAAGCCGGCCAGGTTCACTCGCTCCATCACCTCGCGACGGCGCGCGAAATACGACGCGACGGCGGTAGCAACGGGGATCAGCAATAGAGCGATCAGAAGCATCCTATCCTCGCAACCTCCGCAGCAGGCTCACATCCATTGACTCAAATGTCTCGCGGATGCGGTAGACGAGAATGCCCAGCACCATGGCCGCCACCAACACATCAAAGAGAATTCCCAGTTCCACAATGAGTGGCATTCCATAGGTGAGCGAAATAGCCGCGAGGAAGAGGCCGTTCTCGAGCGACAGCAGTGCCAGCACCTGCGTCAGCGCCTTGCGCCGGTTGATCATGGTGAAGAAGCCGATCAAGAAGAGAGAAATGGCTACGGCAAGCTCGTTGTGGCCAAGGCCGGGTTCGTCCGGCTTATAGAATGACTCCGCCACAACATAGCCCAACAGGGTCAGGGCACCGGAGATCACCACGGAGAGCGGCACGTTAATGATCGGCTTGATTTCTTCGCGAATATCCATGCGCACGACGAGGCGTTCAAAGAGAATGGGCACCAGGATTACCTTCACGACGAGGGTGAGGCCAGCGGCCATATAGATATGCGGCGCGTGGTTGAACCAGGCGATGGTCGCGGCAATCATGGCGAGGAGGAACGACTGAATCGCGAAGATGCGGATGTGAGTGACGATCCAGCGCTGAGCTACCACGGCGATTTGAAGGACCAGCACCAGCGCCGCCATCAGAGTGATGATTCGTTCGCCGAATTGCATATCGAGAAACGGTTTCATAAGCATTAGAAGAGGAAAGTGGAAACCAGAGCGAGCGATCCCAATGTGAAGGCTACGGCGAGCAGTTCCGGCACTCGGAAGAGCCGCATTTTAGCGTTGACGGTTTCGAGTAGAACGATTGCACAACTTAAAAGAAGCAGCTTGGCGAGCAGCCAGCCGATGCCAATGAGCGCGCCGAAACCGAACCACGTCGGCTGCAGGCCCACCGGCCAGAAGCAGTTGATCAACAGAGTCATCAAGACGAGTTGCTTGATGGAGGCTGCCCATTCAACGAGAGCCAGATAGGGGCCGGAGTATTCCAGGATCATGGCCTCGTGGATCATCGTCAGTTCAAGATGAGTGGCCGGGTTGTCGACGGGAATCCGGCCTGTCTCGGCGATGAGCACAACGGCGAGCGCGGCGAACGCAAACATCTGAGCGGGGGCAAGAAAACGCCAGGTTTGGCCAATAGCGGCCCCGGCGATCTCAGTCAGGCCCGTGGAACCGGCACCGATTGCAACCGTGAAAATGGCCAGCATCATGGCCGGTTCCGCAAGAGCTGAGATGGTCATCTCCCGGCTGCTGCCGAGGCCGCCGAATGAGCCGCCGGTATCGAGGCCGCTGAGCGCCAGAAAAAATCGTCCCAGGCCAAGAAGATAGATCACGGCAAGCGCGCCGCCGAAAAGTCCGAGCGGTGCATCGGCGGCGACCATGGGAATCATGAGCCCGGCGAGGACGGTGCTGAAGAAGACGATCCACGGGGTTGCAGCGAAGATCCACGATGCGGTTTCGGGAAGTACCATGCCTTTGCGAAAGAGCTTAAGGAGGTCTCTGTACGGCTGAAAGATGCTGGGGCCTCGACGCGTTTGCAGACGCGCCTTGAGCGCGCGAATCACTCCCGTGACCAGCGGCGCGAGTGCCAGCAGCAGGAAGAACTGCGCTACGGATTCAAGGATTCGCTCGATCATCCGCGCACTCCAAACAACAGCAGCAGGATCAGCGTGATAAAGATGTAGGCGAGATAGGCATTGATGCTGCCGGCCTGAATGGCTCGCATACGTTTGGCTGCGGCCATGATCCGCTGGCGCAGCGGCCCGTAGAGATGCTTTTCAAACGCAGGTTCGATCTCGCTCTCGAAGCGGATGGCGCTGGGATAGTAGGGCGATACTTCGTACTCAGCCTGGATTTCGCGACGCGGACGATAGAGAGCGGAGAAGATCATCCGCAGCGGTTTTGAAAAGGCGGTGGCCGTATATTCGTTGTCGGAGGTCAAGCCGGGGAGGCCGCAATCCCATGCCGGCCCTTTGACGCTACGATGCTTCCAGCGAATCGCCAGCGGAATCGCAAACGCCGCGCCAGCAAATACAAAGAGCAATGCCATTCCGATTGTCGAAATCGTTCCGCCATGAGGCGTTCCCGGCGAGAGCGCCAGTCCCCGAGCCGTGACCATCGCCGAGCTTGCGCTCACGCCAATTGTCGTTTGCGTTATGGGATCGAAGACTCGCACGAACCACGTTGCGCCCAGGCCAAGCGCGACGCATCCCACTGCAAGAATCGCCATCCCGGCAAGCATCGAAGGTGTGGCTTCCTTGGCATCCGCAGCTTGCTCGCTACGCGGCAGCGCTAAAAACGGAATTGCGAAAGCTTTGACGAAGCATGCAGCCGCCAGGGCTGCTGTCAATGCCAGCAAAGAACCGGCAATAGGAAACATCAATCGCGTGAGGCTCTGCGTGGTGCCGAAGCCTGCCAGCAATGCCTGATAAGTCAGCCACTCGCTGACGAATCCATTGAGCGGCGGCAGCCCGGAGATGGCCACGGCACCTACAAGGAAGCAGATGGCCGTCACCGGCATGAGCCGGATCAACCCGCCCATCTTCTCCATGTTGCGCGTGTGCGTTGCCTGCACCACGGAGCCTGCGCCGAGGAAGAGTAGCCCCTTGAACGTTGCATGATTAAAGGTGTGATAGAGTCCTGCGATCAGGGCAAGGGCGGCTAGATTCGGCTGATTGAGCGCGCGAAACATCAGTGCCGCGCCGAAGCCCATGAGGATGATGCCGATGTTCTCGATGCTGTGCCAGGCGAGCAACCGCTTGAGGTCGTGCTCCATCAGCGCGTAGAGGACTCCGAGCAATGCGGAAACCAAACCCAGCGCAAGTACGACGGTCCCCATCCAAATCGGAGGCGGTCCGTAGAAATCGAAGAAGACTCTCGCCATGCCATAGATGCCGGTCTTGATGACGATGCCCGACATGAGAGCCGAAACGTTGCTGGGCGCAACCGGATGCGCCTCGGGAAGCCAAATGTGGACCGGAACCAGCCCCGCCTTCACGCCAAAGCCAAAGAGAAAAAGAAGAAAGACCGCGCCCTGCCGAGTCGGCGAAAGACTGGTAGCCAACTCATGAAAACTGGAGAATTCCAAACTGCCAAACGCGGATGAGAGGATCAGGAAAGCGATCAGTAGCAGACCGGTGCCTGCATGAGACATGACGAGGAAGAGTACACCGGCCTTACGCGTCTCATTCTTTTCGTGCTCGAAGCTGACCAGGCAGAAAGCCGAGAGCCCCATCACCTCCCACGCCACAAGGAAGAAGAAGACATTGGACGCGGTGAAGACCAGCGCCAGGCTCATCAGCAGAAGGTTGAAAAAGAATCCAAAAGCGCCCAGGTTGCGGCGGCCTTCCATCTCCCGTAGATAGCCGAACGAATAGAGCGACACGGCCGCGGCCAGCACCGCGAGCGTCACATTGAAAAAGGCCGAGAGCGGGTCGATTCTGACGGACCATGAAAAGATCGGATTGCCGAAGGGAAGGTCGATCAACGCAGGACCGCGGCTGAAGATCGCCGATGCCGAGCCAGCCAGATCGAGCAACGAGCCTGTCAGAGCCGCTCCGCAGGCCACGCGGCGCGCGGCGGCCGGATTGCGCCACAGGGCCAGACTGGCCGTGGCTCCCGCCAGCCAAACAAAAATCCCGCTCAGGAATAGCCCAGCGATCATCGGGGAGAGGCCTCAAGTTCAGCTTCTCCGAGCATCTGAACGGCGTCGGCGAGGCTGCTTTGAATGTACTGGCGCATGATGTCCAGGACCTGGACCAACACCGGATTTCGTATGGAATAGAAGACCTGGTTACCGTCTTTGCGGTTCACGACAATCTGATAGCTCCGCAAGATCGCCAAATGCTGCGAGAGATTTGCTTGTTCAAGGCCGAGCATCTCTTGAATGGTACGCGCGGGGAGTTCCTTGTCGCGCAGAACCTCAAGAATGGCAATGCGGGTGGGATGGGAGAGCGCGCGAAAGACATTGGCCTTGTATGTGCGCAACAACTCCTGCATGTTGTCCAATATATTCGCAACTCAGAATATACGCAAGAGATAGCAGTTGAAGGATGTGCCCGCCGTGCCACTCGGAACAGACCGCCGCAAGACTCTGGTTGAATTGCACGATCATACTTTGAATCCCTCTCCCCTCCACCAATTTCGTTTCATGCGGTCCATGATCCTCCGTCTCCATCCGCCAATTGCAAATTACTGAGCGTCCAGCAAGACCCGCCTTCTTGTGATCCGCATCACCATTGAACACTAAAATTACCAAAGTACTGGCGATATGAGCGTGAAGGCCTACACTTCAGTAACGCTTAGTCGTAGATTATTAGGAGTGGCCCTCCCTCTAATCAAAAGTGTCTGTTTGGGGTCAAAAATTGATCCACTCCGCAGCAGAAAGTCGTTACCAGGAGAATGGAGACAATGAATAAGAAGATCTGCACAAATTATGGCAAGTGCGTGCTCGCCAATACTCATGAGGACTTTTCTCATGAGAAGCGGTCGTTGACTTATTGCCCGCTCTGCGACAAGAAGCTCAGCGAAGTCGTCACGCCGTCTCGGGATATAGTTAGCAAGCTTGTTTTGGCAGTATCCTTTACCTTCATTCTTTTTGTTGTCGTGGGTTTTGCGCTCGAGAAGAAGTGGATCAACGCCCCGGCGGCGGCCAATGCTGCGGAGATGAATAGCGCTCCAACGACGATCCTCCGCCTGGCCGACTCCAACAGCATGCCTGACAGTCTCGCGCCGGTCTTGGCAGAGGCCTTTTTGAAGGCGGAAGGCGCGAAAGATGTTCAGATTATCTTTGGAGCGAATGCTCAGGAAGAGATCATTCAGGGCGTGCTGCCGGGCGACGGAACTCCCTCGGCGATCGAGGTTTCAGCTCATGGTCCCGGAAGCGCTTTCACGGCGCTGGCCGAAAACCGCTGCGACATCGGAATCGCTTCGCAGAGATCCAAATCCTCGGATTCCAAATCGTCTTCAGACCACTCAGGAACGATCGAGCATGTGCTGGGGCTTGATGGCATCGCGGTCATCGTTAATCCATCCAATCCGCTGAATGAGCTTCGCAAAGACACTATCAAGCGCATCTTCGCCGGGGAGATTACCGACTGGTCGAAACTCGGATCCTCTCATGGCGCGATCCAGGTTTACGCCCGAGACAATCAATCCGGGATCTTCGACTCATTCAAGAGCCAAGTGCTTGGCGGATCGCAGTTGGCCCGCACGGCTCACATCTACGAGGACAGCGATGAGCTCTCCCAGGCTGTATCGGGCGACCCAAACGCCATCGGATTCATCAGCCTTCCGTTTATCCACACTGCAAAATCAGTTGCCATATCGGATAAGGGCACGAGCGCTCTGAAGCCGACGCGGCTGACGGTCGCTACGGAGGATTACCCTCTTTCGAGGCGGCTCTATATTTACACTCCCGCCAGTTCAGAGAACGCATTCATCGAGAGATTCGTTGATTTCGCTACCTCCGCGCAGGGGCAAGAGGTGGTCGCGGCCAATGGTTTTGTCGCGCAGAATGTGATGGCCGCTCCCGAGCCGGTTTCGAAGACCGCGCCCGACGAGTACAAGCAACTGACGCAGGATGCAGAGCGTCTCTCACTGGACATTCGGTTCAACACCAGTGACCCTGAGAAGGACAGCAAGGCGCAGGCTGATCTCGACCGGGTTGTTGCGATGGTCGCCGATGAGGGAGGCGCAAGGAGCAAGATTCTGCTCTTCGGCTTCACCGACAATACGGGAAGTTCAGAAGACAGCCAGACTGCCTCATTGGACCGGGCAAAGCTTGTCGAGAAGGAATTTATCCAACGGGGCATCCGGCCGGCGGTCGTCAAGGGATTTGGCTCGGATCTTCCCGTTGCCTCCAACGACACAGCCGATGGCCGCGAGATGAACCGGCGGGTAGAGATCTGGATGAAGAAGTAAGTGCCAATTGACGAATCGGCCAGTGTTTGAACTGCTGGCCGATTCGACATTTCGACGTATAGCGAATTCTGTCACCAAATCAACGTCCTGCGGCCCATCAGTTGGCTGGAGTCCCGCCATAGGAAGTCCGGTGGACTGAGTAGCGTCCTACGGCTCATATCCCGCCGCCTTCATTCGCGAGATGGTCAAGGCAAAGGAAGGATCCTGCATCGCTTCACTCACACTTTTTCGGTGACGGACCTGAGAGAGCTCTTCTGAGGTGATCGAGCGCGGGAAATCGCTGAATTTCCGAGCGGTGTTTTCGAGTGCGACACCCTCCAGCCAATGTCTGGTGAGTGCGATCTGCGTCAAAGTGGTTATCTCGCCGATCTGCGCAGGACTTAGGCGCGACAGCCCGATGCCCGTCAATTCATACCTTGCCGCATCAATCATCCCCTCCCACGCAAACGCCCGCGCGTCATCAATCTTCTTCAACTGGTTGTAGGTGTCTTCATACTGCTCAACCTCTTCCCTGGGCATCAGGCTCGTGACGCCGCTACTCCTCGCCGCATCCCATACAGCCTGGCTGTGGCTGGCAGACCCATGAAACCAGACAAGGCTGCCGGGTAACTTATCATCCGGCGTACCAGGATGCTTTTGAATATAGTCCAGGACCAGGGCCGACGCATATAAATGAACCGCATTTGCTATATGCAAACCGCAATCGAGCTGTAACAAGGGGAAATGGACAGCCCCTTGAAGTATTTTGCCGAATTGACAGACCCTCGGGTGGAG
>JBEKCA010000025.1:0-44021 GCA_050015115.1 Occallatibacter sp. | reverse complement strand
GCAATAATGGCCTGCATCTCGGCGACTTCCAGGATGTCAGGAACCTTCTCCCGCTTGGAACTCTGACGAACGCCGGAACCGCGAGTCAACCCTCTGATCGGATTCCTGTCCGTGAATTCCCATCGGATAGCGTGATTAAAGAGCACACTCATCAGATTGCGGATCTTGGCCTTGGTAGCCGGAGCAAGAGGTTTGGAATCTCTCTTAGCCGCTTGTCCGCTCTTCAGTTTGTGGTGCTTCCGTTCGAGCGGAATGAGCTGTTCCAACCATTCTTCAACTATCGGCGTTTTGATGGCTGCCAATTCCTCTTTGCCCCACCTCGGCTCAATCCAACTTTTGAGGTAGCATTCGTAACGGTGACGGGTAGACCAGGCGCGTCGATCCTCGCCTTTGCCTGCCAGTTCCTTGAGCCGAAAGTGTTCGATCAGATCCTTCATCGTGATTCCAGAGAATGCGTGTGCCTGAGTGGAGTTGATGGCCAGCCGCCAACTTCGCACCGCGCGTTCCGCTGCGGCCTCTGTCTTGAATTGGTCAAGGGTGCCTACTTGTCTCTTTCGACGGACACGACGCCCGGTTGGAAGAACATGCTGCCAACTGAACATCCAGACCGGGGTTTTGCTCCCGTTCACATCCATATAAAGAGAGCCATTCTGTTTCCGCGCCTTCCTCATAAAATCCTCCTTCCGCTGAGGGCGCAGAATGCATCGGTATTCAGAATGTACCCCCAAAATGCACCAAATGGAAGATAGATCGTCATGCTGAAATACCCGTCTTGCCGGTCCTGGACCGAAGCCACTTGTGGAGCTCAGAAAGCAGGAATCTCCAGTGTTTCCGCTTTCCGATACTGACCGGATGTGCGGGAAGATCTCCTTGACGAGCCAGCCTCTGCACAGTCGCCGGGTGAAGTTCCAGCACTTGACCTGCCTTCACGGCGGTCACGAATGTTTCGGAATTGTCCAACGAACTGCCACCTGTGTGGTGTCGCAGCGCATCGGGATACGAATCGACAGGAGGTTGCATAGTGTTCCTCTTTGGCAAAGTTTGTCTGACGCCGTCCGTGTTTGGAGATTAGGTATGAAGACGGCTCTCAGCACGGAAACTTTTTCCGCGAGATTTCCTGGAAGGAAATGGAAAAGCGCAAGGAGGCGCTGTGCGCGACCTTTGTCCACTTCGCGGCGCTCCGATGGACGGCTTAAAGAGCAAGCCTTTTTCGGCCGTTCGGACGAGCGCCGGCTGCGCGCCAAACGATCACGCGTGTTTGGCACTTGCCGCGCCTGCCTCTCCGGCCTGCCACCATCGCTCTGCTCGTTCTGCCCCGTCTGCCGGCGGGGTCGTTTTTTGTCTCACTGTGCTGTGAGAAACAAAAAACGCCCACCGGGCAGACGAGGAGCAAAACAATGGAATATCACAGCAACAACAACGGCGCAGCCTTCACCGCCAGCAATGGCTCAACCAACGGCATCGCCAGCAACACGGCTTCCGACAGTAAAAATCGGAAGCCTCAAACCGCACAGCAGCTTGTGCGCGAAAACGTGCAATATCTCATCGAGCAATTAGAGGCCGGACACAGTGAAGCACTGACCGCCTTTCTCAACGCGATGGCGCAGTTCAGAAACTATTCGCTTGGCAATATTTTAGCCATTGCGAGACAACGGCCCGGAGCCCAAAACGTAGCCGGAATGTGGACGTGGAACCAGCTTGGACGCAGGGTCAAACGTGGCGAAAAAGGCATTGCCATTCTTGCGCCGATGGTTGGCAAGCCACGCGAAGAGAAAGAGCGCAACAGCGAAGCAGCCAGTAACGATAGGCCCTTGCTGCTAGGTTTCAGAAAAGTCTATGTGTGGGCTGAGGAGCAAACGGAAGGCGCACCGCTGCCCCAACTGGAGCAGATCACCGGCAACGTAGGCGCTTACCTCGACCGCTTGCGCGAGTACGTGAACGCGCAGGGCATCACGCTCGAATACGACGAGAGTATCGCACCCGCTCTGGGCGCGGCTTTCGGGAATACGATTCGTCTCCTGCCGGGACAAGCGGACGCGGAAACCTTCACAACTTTGGTCCATGAGTTAGCTCATCTGATGCTAAAGCACAGTGAGCGCCGCACGGCCACAACCAAAACCGTGCGCGAGACCGAAGCCGAGGCCGTGGCCTTTGTAGTTGCGCAGGGGATCGGACTCAAGTCTGAGCAGAGCGCGAGCTACATTCAGCTTTATCACGGCAACGCCGCATTGCTGATGGAGAGTCTTGAAGCCGTGCAGCAGACCTCAGCCGTCATCCTTGCCGCAATCACGGCGGAGGAATCAGTTTCGCAGGAAGTAGAGGAGCCAGCATCCGAACACAAGCGGGTGCGGCGCTCCCCAACTCAGACAGCCACCACGGAAGCGGCCTAACCGCCGCTTCCATCACCACCGCTAATATGCGCGGACAGGTGAGGTGTGTCTCTACCCCAGCACGCCAAAAGCAGCGTGCCGTGGACCACGGTGCCTGTCCGCATGACCTCCACCCATCAACAAACGAAATGGAGAATCATCATGTCCAAAGCAGTCGCAGCTACCAACAGCGAATATCGCAACCTGCCGCTTGCGCAGTTGCAGGAATCCCCCACCAACCCGCGCCGCCGTTTTGACGAGCGCGGCCTGAATGAGCTGGCCGAGAGTTTCAAAAGCCAGGGTGTGTTGCAGCCCTTGCTTGTGCGGTCGATAGACGACGAGCAGTATGAAGTGGTAGCCGGGGCGCGCAGACTCCGCGCCGCCAAACTCGCCGAACTGAGCGATGTCCCGGTGCGGGTGGTTCTGCTCTCCGATGCCGCCGTGCGCGAAAGTCAGTTGACCGAGAACCTTTTGCGCGAAGATGTACACCCCTACGAGGAAGCAATCGCCCTCAAAGGAATCTCGCAACTTGAAGGAGCGCAGTATGACGTTGCCAGCCTGTCCGCGCGGCTTGGAAAATCGCAGTCATACATCACGCAGAGGATGCGCTTGACGGAGCTTCACCCGTCGATTGCCGAGGCGTTTCTGGCCGACCGCATCGGCGTAGGCCATGCGCTCGAAATCGCCAAACTGCCGCAGGACCAACAGGAGAAAGCCTTCGATGCCGCGTTCCGTTCGGTATGGAATGGCGGCAAAGAAACTCACGTGTTACTGCCGGTGCGGGAACTCACAGCGTGGATCGAGCAAAACATTTTGCTCTCGCTCGATAACGTGCCGTTCGACAAGAGCGATGCAACGCTTGTGCCCGAAGCCGGTAGTTGTGCCGAATGCCCCAAGCGGACCGGATTCAATTCGCTACTTTTTGGAACGGCAGTCCATGACGATTGCTCGGATGGGGGCTGCTACAACAACAAACTCGCAAAACACGTGGAGCGGCAAATTGCCGAGAAACCGAAACTGGTACAGATCACCACGGGATACGGAACGCGCGGCGATAGCCCGGTGCTGGGCCGCAACCGTTACGTTCCTCTCAACCTTGCCAAGCCCGCGAAGGCCAAGCAACCGCTTTCCGCAAACCAGAAGCCATGCAAGCAGATGGCCGAGGCGATTGTCGTAGATGGCGCAGAGAGGGGCCACACAGTCAAGGTATGTGCAGATACCAACTGCCCGGTCCATTTTGCCGACCGCGCCAGCAAGACGCCCGACCCGGCACGACTGGCGCGAGAACGGGAGCAGCGGCGCAGGGAGCTTGAAAAACGCAAACTCGAAATCACCGTCCGGAACCGCATTCTCGCCGAAGTGCTCAGGAAGGTGGGTTCTCCGATGGAGCGCGGCGACCTTGTATTCCTTGCCGACGCTATGCTCGAAAAGACGGAACCGTTGCGCCGCGAGGCACTGGCGCGGCGTCACAAGATGGTGGATGGAACAAGCAACGAAGTTACTTTCCCACAGGTACAGAAGGGACTGCAACGGTTGCTGCGCCAACTGGACGAGCGCGGACTCTCCAAACTCATCGTCGAGATCGTGTTGCTTGCCAGTGTGGAGGCGACTCCGCAAGAAGTTGCCGATATGCTTGTCACCGCAGCCAAACGGCATCGCGTGGATGTGGCAAAGGTGCGCACTGCCGTGGAAGCGGAGTTTGCGGCCAAACAGAAGAAGGCTCAGGCGAAGCAAAAGCAGCCCGTGAGGAAGGCCGCAGCAAAAGCACAGGCAGCGGCGTAATTCCTAGTTCACTCTTACAAGAGGCGCTCGGCACACCACCGGGCGTCTCACTTATGCCTTAAGGAATGCTAATAGCAGAATGTGCGTGACTTTAGGCGACTTCCTCAAGACCCTTTTTATCTACTAACGTAAGGAGCTTGAGGGATGCGCCGCGCGGGTGTTTTTCTCCCCGCTCCCATTTGCTCACGAGGCTCGGCGTCACATTCAGGTAGGCGGCAAAGACTGTCTGGCTGGCCTTTTCCCGCAGCCGCACAGAACGGATTTTGCGCGGCGTCATCTCCTTGATCGGAGTCAGGCACAGCTTGTCGAACTTGCGCATTGTCCTCTGGTCCATCCCGCCGACGGAGTAGAGATCCGCCGCAGTTTCGTGAATGGCGGCCATGATCTTCGTGCGGTAATTCTTAGCCATTGCTCGACTCCTCCTCCGGCTCCCTCACTTCAATAAAAGCCCCGTCTTTGACTCGTTGCGCGAGTTCGCTTTCCGAATAGCTCAGGACCACCTTTGCCAGTTCCCGAAATGCTTCCAACTCGTCCGGCCTGATATTGGCGCGTTCCTTCTTCTCGAAGCCGTATACAAAGACCGCCCGGCTACCGGCCCGGAAGAGAATGATCGACCTCGATCCTCCGGACTTGCCTTCTCCAGCCCGCGCGATTCGCTGCTTGATAACCCCGCCGCCAAGATCGGCATCCATTACGCCATGGTTTACAAGTTGCGCAGACGCCCATAGGTCCGCATCGCTGATCCTTGCCTTGCGGGCGAATCGGGCAAAGGCCTTGCTTTTCAAGACCGAGAGCTTCAGCTTGGCAGATTGACCCACGCCTCAAAGTATAGCACTAAGTCCTAGGGAATTGCGCAGCGTTTCCAGCCCGTCGATTCCCACCCTTTGCCGTGCGCCCGCTGCGCTGGCGGTCTCTGTTGGTCCCACCCGCCGGGCTGGTGCCAAATTGGCACCATCACTTCACATTGAGTCCAGTTTCATTGACCGGTGGTTCATGTCCCGCAAATGCTTTCTCGCTATAGAGAATTGAGATAAGGGAGAATAGTGCGAGACAACTGCTTTTATAAGTGGCTTCGAATGATACAAACACGAAAGCAAGGAAAACTATCTCCAGAAATAGCGCAATCGTTGCAAGATTTGTCACGACTGGATCGTGCGCCCATACAGGGTTTTGTGTCATAACCGGCACAACCAGGCACAGTCCAATCACGGAAAGCATCGTGGCCGTAATGACACCACGCCATGTTTGCCATCTTGTATTGAGGGCATTCAATTGGCCCAGCGCAGCTGTTGACCCATATGAAGCAGCGTATCCCCTCAGGAAGGACTCAACCGATCTTCCCGAATTCCTTAAAGCACGGTTATTCGCCTTTCTACGTTTCGATAATGATCCCCGTGATAACTTGCTGTTTTTCCGAATTTTTGTGAGTTCGCTATGGTGGACCAGAGAATTCCAGGAATGCAAGAGATTCGGCGCCTCGGTTTCAATACATTTCCTCACTAAAGGATAGCGGCGTGCCAATTTTGCGAATTCCGTCGCCTCCCTATGCGCAAAGAGATTTACCCCGATCTCTTTGCTAAGGAAAATAACCATTGCAAGGACAGCGGCAGACGCCACCATCAGGTTGGACTCTAGTCCAGAAACCACTGCATTTTGCACCGTCATCTAACTGAAACCTCCGGTAGATCAGTCTGCACTCTCTCAAGGCGTAGGCACACCCCCATTTCCAATTGGGCTGCAATCTCAAGCGACAGGTAAATGAGAAGGCAAGAGCGCTTCTGTTATATCGGCAAAAATCATCCTCCTATAAGCCAATATGTAAGCAGACATACTTTTCCCCCAGGATTGACCGTCTCCCACCGTTTCCATTGTTGTTCTCCATCGCGGATCTTACCCGTCGGTCTGGCGCGGCGTGTGCCGCGCATTATCCCACCGGCTCGCTGATCGGACGTGGAATTTTTGGCTCTGACGCGGAAAAAGATTCCGGCTCGCCTCGTCTTTCGAGGCTTACTTTCGCTCCATGACGTTGCTCGCCGGGGGGGATTCACTCGCCGGGAAGCAAATGAAAGGAGCCTATGTAATGAAGCGAACCCTTCCCATCCCACGGCCCGGCCTCCGGTGGCTCGACCTGCGTTCCCGGAGATGGGCCATACCTTCCCTCATGTTCCTTGCGGCGCTGCCGGTCTATGCGCAGAGCGGCACCGGCAGCGATCCGTGGGACAACGCGGTGAATGTATTGAAGACCGCGTTTACCGGCACCATCGCCACTGGCCTCTCGCTGGTCGCCATCGTCATCGGCGGTCTGATGTTCGCTTACGGAGAGGGCCAGGCGAAAAAGACCATCGCCGGGATTGTTTTCGGCGTGGGAATGGCGATCGGAGCCGTGAACTTCATGTCCTGGCTTTTCCCGTAAACGATGGCGGCAGGACCAACCACAACCCACGCTTGACAGGCAGAGAGGAGGTTAGCAATGGCAGAGGGCGGTTCACGGCACGGCGATGCGCGTACAAGCCGGGTTTACAAAGCGATGAACCGCCCGCTGACCATTCTGGGTGCGGAACGACGGTTGTTCTTTGTGGCGCTGATTACAGGCGGCGCGATCTTCTCGCTCATGCACTCACTCGTGGGCGGCATTGGCTTTTTCATCGTTGGCGTGATCGTCGCGCGGATCGCCACCAAGCACGATGTCGAAATCTTGCGGGTGCTGATGAACTCCGGCAAATTCCGCCGGCGCTACGACCCGATGAAATGGGAACCGACGGAAATCACCATCAGGAACCGCAATGTATAAAGTTGAGCAAATCACGAAGGATTGGAAAGAAGCTGGCTCGTTCCCGGCACAGATCAATCTGTACGGCTTCTGGGACGAGCACTGCTTTCTGACCAAATCAGGCGATCTTGGCTCGGTCCTCAAAATCGGCGGCATGGATTACGAGAGCCTGGACCGTGCAGGGCGAGATTACGCAGTAAAGCGGTTGGAGACAGCCTTCCGCAGCTTGGATGAGCGCACGCGCCTTTATCAGATTCTATTCAAACGCAACCGGCCCGCGATTCCCCATGCCGAATATGACAACCCGCTGGTGCGGGCCTCCGTGGAACAACGCGCGGCATTCCTCCAATCGAAGTCCGACCGGTTGTACTCGATTGAGGTTTACTGGGTGGTCATGATCGACGGCAGCTACGCCAAGACCGGCCTGCTGCACGCGCTCGCCGCGCTGCCGAAGCAGCCGCGCTCGTCGCTACGCGACTTGCATGCCCTGTTCTCCGGCAGCAAGGAACGCGTGCTGCTCTACGAGCAGATCGAGCGCGACCGGCTGCGACTGCAACAAAAAGTACAGAGTTTGAGTGGGCAGCTCAGCGACCTTACCACGGTCGAGCTGCTAGGGGCGGAGAAGACCTTCCGGCTTGACCGGCGTCTCGTAAACTTCCGCCCCTCAAAAATTCAGGACGCGCCACTATGCGGCGCGCGCCATCTCGACTGGCAAATATGCGATTCGGAGCTGGAAGCCCACCGCGGTTATCTGCGCGTGGATGATGATTATGTCCGCGTTCTTACCCTGAAAGAGTTGCCGAGCGAGACACGTCCTCTGCTCTTGCAGGGTCTCTTCGACATCCCGGCCAACTTCCATGTCGTCACCGAATGGCATCCCGTGGACAATGCAAAGGCTCGCAAAGAGATTGCGTCCAGACGCCGGCATCACCATAATTCCAAAACCAGCTTTGTCTCGAATTTACAGGACCGGCAGAACACCGGGCCGCGCGACGAACTGGTGGACGATTCCAAGGAGGCCGCTGTCGCGGAGTTGGGAGCGGCGCTCACCGCACTTGGGATGGAGGGCAAAAACTTTGGGGAGTTCACGCTGTCGGTTGTCATTTATGACGAAGATCGCATGAAGGTAGAGCACGCCGTCGCGGAGTTTCAGAAGCTATTCACCCAGCATGACGGCTTGTTGTACGAAGAATGCTACAACCTGCTGAATGCGTTCTTCGCCACCATCCCCGGCAACCGTCAATTCAATCTCCGCAAACAGTGGGCGTTGAACTCGAATTATGCCGACCTGTCGTTTCTGTTTACCGTCGATACCGGATCGACATGGAACCCGCATCTGGAGCGGGAATATCTCGCCGCGCTCGAATCGACGCACGGGACACCGTATTACTTCAATCTCCACGCGGGCGACGTGGGCCACGCGCTGATGCTTGGGGCAACTGGCAGTGGAAAATCCTTCAGCATGTCGTTCACCATCCAGTCGGTTCAGAAGTACGACCCGCTGACTTTCATTTTCGATCTGGGCGGAAGCTACGAATCGCTGACCCGCGCCTTTGGGGGGATCTACCTCAACGTCGGCCTCAAGAGTCCAGGCTTCACCATCAATCCGTTCTCCCTGGAGCCGACGCCTGAGAACATGAATTTCCTGTACTTGTTCCTGCGGGTGCTCGTCGAGGCCGGAGGCCGGTACGAGCTGACGCCCGATGACGAAAAGGCATTGTTTGCGGCCATTGAGCGGGCTTACAAATTACCCTCCGAAATTCGTACGCTCACAAATTTCGCCTCCATCCTCGGGCCACTTGGGGAGCGATTGCACCGCTGGACTCAGGCAGGGCAGTTCGGCTACCTCTTTGACAACGCAACCGACACGCTCACGTTCTCACGCTTCCAGACTTTCAACTTCGATGGTTGGTCGGACTATCCCGACATATTGGAACCGCTGCTCTTTTATGTCTTGCAGCGGGCATCTTCGGAGATCGAAAAGCCCGCGAACACCGCCATATTCAAAGTGTTTGTTATTGATGAAGCTTGGATCTTTCTCAAGAACAAAACGATTCGAGATTGGATCATCCGGGCGGAGAAGACTTGGCGTAAGAAAAACGCCGCCATGATCCTTGCCACCCAATCGGTGGTGGAACTAGCCGCTTCCGACATGCTGCATATCGTCAACGAATCCTGCCCCACCAAAATCTTTCTCGCAAATCCCAACATCGACCGCAAGCTGTACGCCGACATTTTCCAGTTGAACGACACCCAGCTTGAATTGCTGGAATCGCTGGTCCCCAAGCGCGAACTGCTGGTCATCCAGCCGCGCGGGACCAAGAAGCTCGTGCTCGAAGTAGATCCGTTGACTTATTGGATTGCCACCAACAATGCCCGTGACAACCTGCGCAGGCAGAATTACTTCGCCCGATTCGGGCCGGAGCAAGGCTTGATCCAACTTGCCCAGGACTACCCCAACCCACTCAACCGATAAGGAGCCCCATGCACCGTTCACCCATCATTCCGCTCGTACTTGGCCTGGTAGCCACAGTAGCTCACGGCCAGCAGACCGCCCGCGTGGTCAAGTACCACGCCAACGACATCGTGAGTGTGCGCGCCAAGATGCGCTACACCACGCTGATTCAATTACCACTCACTGAAAAGATTCTGGAAGTCGCCACAGGCGACAAGGACTTCTGGATTATCGACGCCGTGGGTAACTACTGCTTTCTGCATCCCGCGAAAGAGAACACCCACAGCAATCTGAATCTCATCACCGACAAGGGCAATGTGTACTCTTTCGCCTTGGACGATGTTGAAACGGCCGATCCCGACCTGAAGGTCGTCATCGAGCCGTCCGACCCGTCCTCGCTTGCCGCCGCCAACGGCGCGGCGAAGCTGGTTTCCGCATCGGAAGTCGATGCCGCGCGCGCCCAGGCGCAGCTTGCACAACAGCACGCCGTTGCTGCCGTCGAAGAGTTCCGCGCCGACTACCCCACGCAAGGGCTGAAATTTGATTACAACTACAAAAGCGAATCGCCCTTCGATGTAACCGCCATCTACCACGATGACCGCTTCACTTACATCAAGTCGTCGGCAGCGGAGAAGTTCGCCATCTATGAGGAGAAGGACGGCAAGCCCGACCTTATCAGCTTTCAGTTGAAGGATGGCACGTACATCCTCCCCAAGGTGATTGACAAGGGGTATCTCGAAATCGGCAAGCACCGGCTGGAGTTCCAGCGGAAGGGACAATAACCGATGGCAGAGGAAAAACAAACCAACGCGGTGTCCGCATCAGAGCCGCAGCCACCGGCACCCACCCCAACAGTTCATGACAAGCGCACCCTGCCAGAAGGTGTGGTTCCCAAGCAGGCGCAGGGGTATGTTGTCGCCGGCCTCGCGGTGCTCATCCTGCTCGCGGTGATGTTCTCGAAAAACCATCCGAAGCCAGCGTCCAAAGAAGCGGCATCTTCGCCTATCGCCGCCTCCACGGATGCCAACCAGCGCAAGATTCAGGAGTTGGAACAGGACTTGAGCGCGGATCAGCGCCAGAGTCAACAGCAAGCGTTGGCACAAAGAGCCGGTACGTCAGCATCGCCTACAACTGCCGCAACCGCAACGAATGCTGCGCAGATTGGCGGCATGGCTCCTGCTGCGCAGTCGGCACCTGCGACCACCACCGAAGCGCCACGCGATCCGGTGGCCGATGCGGAAAAGGCGCTGGCCTTCAAAGCGCGCTTTGCCTCGAATCTCGTCTCTGCCGAGGACGGCGCAACGCGCCTTTCGGCCCCGCATGAGGACTCCGCTGATGCGGTTGTCGGATCCAATCCCGACAGTAATGCAACCCAGACTCGCCCCGTGGGCTTGCCCTCGCAAGCTCCTGCTACCCAGGTCGCTGCTCCTGGCGGCAAACGCGCGCCAGAAGTCAACGTCAACTCCGCACACGGCCAGCCCTATGTGCTCTTCGAGGGAACAACCATTGACACGGCCCTGGTGAATCGCCTGGACGGCGAGTTTGCCGGGCCGGTCAAGGTCATGGTGACCAATCCTGTCTACAGCCAGGATCGGCAGCACGTCCTGATCCCGGAGGGCACGTTCATTCTCGGCGATGCGCAGAAGGTCTCCGGCTTTGGCCAAAAGCGCCTTGCCGTGGTCTTTCATCGCTTGCTGATGCCCGATGGATACTCCGTCGATCTCGACCAGTTTCACGGCCTCGACCAGGTGGGCGAAACTGGCCTGAAAGATAAGGTCAACAACCATTACATGCAAATCTTCGGGGCGTCGATTGCACTGGGGATCATCTCCGGCGCCGCCGAGGCCACGACCAACGGCGGCTATTCGGCAAGCGGTTCCGACATGTACCGGCAGGGCATGGCCTCCAGCCTTGCCGCTTCCGGCGCAAATGTGCTCGATAAATTCATCAACATTCCGCCCACCATCACCATCCGCGAGGGCCACCGCATCAAGGTCTACATCACCCAGGACATGCTGTTGCCGGCCTACGAGAACCACATGGTTCCGGGTGACCTCTGATGCGGCGCGCATTGATTCTGATTCTCGGTTGCCTGTTACTCGCAGGCTGCGCCTCGCAAGCGCCGCCTGCAAAGCCCTCTCCGGCTAAGCCCAGGCCAAGCGGGGAGCAGCAGCTCCGCGATTCGCTCTCCCACACCAAACCACAACCCCGCCGCAGGTAAGCGGCAGACAGGAACACGCCATGAAATCACAGAAGATTCTTTGCCTCATTTTCTCGCTTGCAGCCTTGCTTGGTGCGCGGGCCGCGCACGCCCAGTTCGGTTCGGGCATCGTGTACGACCCGACCCAGAGCGCCCACGCCTTGCAGCAAATCACGCTGGGAGAGAACCAGCTCCAGAAATGGGCTCAGGAATTACAGAACTGGCAACAGCACCTCCAGACGGAACAGCAGATTTACACGACTGCCGTCCAGACCCGGAGCCAGATCGTAACGACGTACAACCTTGCTTACCAGATGTCGCGGATGCCGCAGAATCTGGCTGCCCGGTATAAGGCGGACTGGGCGCAATGGTCCAGTCTGGCCGCGCCGCCGAACACTTACGGCAACACATCGCCGCTCGTAAATGCGCTGAACTTCGGCGGTCTCCCCCAGGCGCAGCAGGGTTATAACAGCGCCTTTGTGCAGGTGCAACAGTTTCCATCGGGAGGCTATTCGTCTCTTGATTCCCGGACTCAGGCCACCGTCGCAAATCAATACGCCACCTCAGAGTTGGCGCAGACGACGGCCACCAGCACGCTCGCGATACTCGGGACCATCCGTTCCGACGCGCAGGCATTTGCAACGAAACTGGCGAATCTCGAATCGGATACTTTTTCAACCGATCCCAGCCAGCAATCGCAAAATGCGCTGCTCGGCAAAATCAATTCGGCGACGCTGCTCCAGATTCATTCGCAGCAGGACACCAATCAGATCCTTGCCGCGTCGGTGCAGCAACAACTCATTGCGCAGAAGCAGCAGATCGACGCTGAGAACCGGGCCATCAACAACGCCATTTACTTCCAACAGAACTTTCCTCAGACCATGCAGAACGTGACCAACGGCGTTAGCGATTCGATCCACAACATTTCGCTGAGCATCAGCGGGAGTCACTGATGGCACAGAACCCGTTCACGTTTATCGCTCAGGCGATCTCACAACTGCTGAGCACCAACAGCGCATCGATCGAGTCCGCGGGATTGGATATGTTCCGTTCGCTCGCCGTGATCCTGATCGTCTGGTTCGGAGTGAAATCCGCTCTGTCGGCCTCGCAAGGCCACGGCGGCGGATTTCATTTCGCCAAGTTCGCCGACCTGATTCTCATGATTGCATTCGGTCTGGGGATGCTGACCTATTACTCCTCGCCGATCCCCGGAACCAGCTATAGCTTCAGCGACCTCATCACTCAGGAAGCCTTGCACCTGTCTTCAGAGATCGAATCGAATCAGACACAGAGCGTCGCCGATGCCATCACGAAGGCCGAGGAGCAACTCGGCTCGCCGCCCGGCGTCTTCAGCATCCATGAAGAGCTGACCTACCTTGTCGTCTCGCTTGCGTTGGTGGCCATGGAGGCTGTCGCTTTCGCTGTGGTCGCGTATGGCTATGTGGCCGCGGCAGTGTGTGTCCTGCTCGGTCCGATCTTCATTCCGTTTTTCATCGTGCCCAAACTCGATTTCCTGTTCTGGGGATGGCTCAAGGCGTTCATTGGTTTCAGCTTCTATCAGGTCGTAGCCGCCGCCTTCATCTTTGTTTTCTCCAAAGTCCTCCTGGCGATGCTGGGCGTGATTGGGCCGATCACCTTGTCCAACGCCTTCACGATTCTGCCGGCCTTGTTCGTGACGCTCGGAGTCTGCATCTTCGGTCTGGTCAAGATTCCTGAACTCACCATGTCTATCCTGAGCGGACGCGCCGGGACATGGGTTCACCCGTTGGGAGGTTAACGATGCGAAACAAGGAGACATTGCCGGTCACCGATGCCGGACAGAAATTCCTGGAACTGTATGCGGAGCCGGTAGTCACCAATACCTATTTGAAAGTGACGATCCTCGTTCTCTCCGTAGTCGTGCTCGCATTGCTTGCGCTCCTCTACCGCGCGCAAGCTGCGGCCTCGCGGCTGAAGCCGCTCGTCATCTCGATTTCGGACATTGGCCGCGGCCAGGTGATGAACTACGACGACTTCGCCAAAATCCCCGTCGAGAGAGTCAGTAAATATTATCTCGCCCGCTGGACCGAACTCTACTACGGGCGCAATCATGCCACGCTGCAACGGGACTTTTCAGAGTCCCTGAATTTCCTCTCGAACGATTTGCAGTCCGCGACGCTTGCGCGCGTGAACAAGGCGAAGACACTGGAGACCTTTCTGCTCGACCCCAGCGCGCCCAACGTGGACATCGAGATCAAAGCGGTGGTCCTTGAAGACACGCGCCAGGCCCCGTACCGTGCGCACGTGGAGTTTGAGAAGGTCTTCCGCTCACTTGGCGACCAGCAAGAACAGCGCCGCGAACGATGGACCGCCAACATGGTTTATGGCTTTCGTGATGAAGTTCCCAACCAGATGCTTCTCACCAATCCGCTCGGCCTCGTCGTTAGCTACGTTCACGAAGACCAGGCTTTCGGGAATTGACCGGCCATGATTGCCAATGCCGTCTTTGTCGCGACTCTCATCTTTCTTGCGCTGGGTTTCGGGGCAATGCACGAGTTACGCTTCCTTGTGCCGTGGCGCAGCCTCATCGTTCACCATTATGCGCAGCAGATCGCAGTTTGCTGTGCGCTGCTCTTCGCCAACATCCTTGGGCTCACTATCTGGTTCGAACGCAAATTCTTCCTGCGCGATACCGGCCGCAAGCTTCGGCACCTCGACCGCGAGATCCATACCGGGCATAGCGAATTGTCGGATGAGATTCTCGCGCAGTATGGCGAGGAAGAAGAAAACTAAACCAATGAATGTTCAGGAACAATACGAAGACCGCACACCGGACCTGATTGAACGCATTCGCAAGATGCGCGATGTGGCCCAACGGGAGATGGACAAGTTTGGCGATCCAGCCGGCTACGACACGCGGGTCATCGTTGGCCAAAAGAAATCCGCCGGCGAATCGCCTGAGCATACGGCGGAGGGAACGGAATCATGAAGCTCGAGATCACGCCCGAGATTCCCCGCCGTCGCGAGGTGGAGATTCATCCGCCCGCTGTCGAGCGCGGGCCGGAGGTTCCGGAGTCGCCACTGACGCGGCGGCTGGAACAGCTTCGCCAAACCAAAGACGCGCGGCGCGTTTCGCCTGCCCTCCCACGTCCAGGGCGCGAACGGTTGCGGACCCCGGAGCCTCCGGACAGCCGGAAGGTGGAACCGGAGCAGCGGCCTCGGAGAACCCGCGACGGCATCGCGGATGACATTCGCGGCCTCCGCTTGCGCCCTGAAGAACAGAAGCTGATCGCCGAAGCAGGACGGTTCCGCGTGCTTTCGGTCGATGACGTTGCCCGCACCATCTACGGCGGCGACAAGCGGGCGCTCGAAGCCGACCTGCATTTTCTGCGCGAAAAGGGCGTGCTGACTGTCGATTCTGTGGCGGCCAGGAATGACGGGCGCTGGTCCCGCCAGCGGGAGATCGAGGTTGTTTCCCTTACGAAACAGGGTGAGCATCTGGCGCGGGAGGTGAGTGCATTCCCCACCGAACAGCGGCTCTATCACGGCATGGTGAAGCCCCGCGAGGTCGAACACGATACGCAGATTTACCGCGCGTATCTGAAGGAAGCGGAAAAGATCGAGCGCGCCGGTGGCGCCAACCTCCGTGTGGAGCTGGATTTTGAATTGAAGGCGAAGGTATACCGCGCCGTCCACGAGGCGCGCAAGGCGGACTCCGAGCGCGATCTCGCGGAGATTCGCCGGGAAGCTGCGGAGCAATTCGACCTGCCCTACATCAACAATCGGATCGAGATCCCCGACGCGCGGATTCATTACGACCTCCCTCGGAAAGACGATCGAGAAATAGGGCCGCGGGCTGCGTTTTCAGACATCGAGGTGGTGACGGCCGCCTATCGCCCCGGACACATGCGGGGGAAGGCCCAGGCGGGCTTCCGCATGTATGCCTCCGCATCGGATCGCTCCCGGCTCGCCAAGATCGAGGATGAACACCGCGCACTCGATTGGGTGATGGACTTATGAGCTACGACACCATCGATGCGCTCAGGCTCCTGGGTTACTCGGACCGGGAGGCCGCATTCCTTTATGCAGTGGCGGTCCACTCCGGGTACTTCCTCCGGCGGCAGTTCTGCGAATTCGTTCGCCGGGAGCGCGGCTCGATCTCTACCTACTTTCTGCGCAAGGCGATTGGTCACGGTCTCATCCGAGCAATGGATGTAGACGGACGGCATTTTATCTATCACCTCTGCGGCAAGAGCCTGTATCGGATGCTCGACGATCCCGACTCGCAGAACCGCCGCGTGAAAAGTGGCGGGGAGATTCTGCGCCGCCTGATGCTGCTCGATTATGTGCTCCGCCATGTGGCAGCCGATGAATTTCTGGAGACTGATGACACAAAGCGCCGGTATTTCTTGCAGGCCAAGGCAGGGGAGGACGCGATTCGTCGAGCTTCATCGTTCGGTGAGCCTGTGCCGGTTTCAATCGCCCGCGATGGTGAGAGCCGAATCATTCGGTTTGTATTTATCGACCAAGGCTATAGATCGCTCTCGAAATTTGAGAGATTTCTGACGGCGTATAAAGCTCTCGTCTGCGCGCTCCCTCACTCAGAGGTCGTGTACGCTGCGCGCGGGTCAAAGCATTTCCAGGACGCAACGCGCCTGTTCGAACGGCGCTTCTCGTCACGCGGGCGCACAACTCCCGCGTGTCCCATGGGCATCGAGCACCTGATTCGATGGTTAACGGTCAACCATAAATTCCATGTTGAGCGCCATTCGATTACCCCGGAAGAGCACCGCCTGTTGCAGGAAGGCGAATGCATTTACCGCGATCCCGTCCACATCGGCGTCGTCACTTCATGGAACAACGGTGCAATGGATGCCGGGAAAGTCCGCAAACTTTTCCATGCAAACGGCACAGAGGTTGGCTTCCGAACTGAATTGATCGAGGCCAGCTACCCCAGATTGCTAAGTTTCGGTGCGGGCCATAGTGCGGGCCACGAAACCGGCAAACGGGATGTGCAGATCGCCCTATTCAACAACGAAATAGCGGAAAGGGCGGGCCAAGGATAGATAGGGCCGAGGGCGGGAACGACCCCGCCCTGACGGGCTTCCGCTTTCGCTTGGTCGTTCCCGCCCTCGGCCAGGCCCAGTACTTACAGTGGACTGAATTCGGGACAGGAGGAGTACCAACCATGACCAGACTTCGCATTGAAAAGGGTGCCAGCAAGGTACGGCGCGTAGCCCTCAAGACAACCATCGATGGGACCGTTGCCGACGATCTCGAACTCATGTGCCGGTGGTCGGAGAACGACACCAGCTACGTTGTGAACCGCCTGTTGCGCTTCGCGCTCAGCCAGAGCGATGAGTTCGAGCTGTACCGGAAGTCCGTTGCCGGTGACACGGAGGCGGATTAGTGAATCGACTCTCGATGTACATCCGCGATCTTGTGAACACGCTGGTGGAGCACCGCTTTGTGCTTTCGGTTGGGTTGGCGGCGACAACCGGGATCGTTCTGCGTGCAGACTTCCCCTGGCCCGAAGGTGACCCGTTGCTGCGGTTGGTATCGTTGGAGCGGCCGACCTTATATAGCGTGGCCTCTCACGGCTATGAACTCTTTCTGTTCACCACGCCCTTCCTGCTCTGCTCCATGATCTTCTCGCTGCTCTACGTGCATGTGTACCGGCGGCGCACAGAGGCAGTTGCCGGGGTGCTGCCTGCTTATCCTGATCCAATCGACCGGCAGCGGCTGAGCCTGGTGCTGGGCGAGGTTCATCATCAACTCACGCCTTTGCCCTCCGCAGCTCCGCGTTGGCTCTCCGTGCCGGAGCGCGGTCTTTACACGGGCACGGCCATCATCGGTTCCACGGGATCGGGAAAGACCCGGGCGCTCGTTCTGCCGGCCATGCGGCAGCTCTTCGGCTACCGCGCCGCGGACCCGGAGAAGAAACTCTCCGGTGTCGTTCTTGAGGTCAAGGGCGATCTGTGCGGCCATCTCAAATCGCTGTTGCAGGATTGTGGCCGGGCCGATGATTTTGTTGATGTATCGCTCGACGGGCCGATGCGCTACAACCCGCTGAACAACTCGCTGGACCCCTATGCGCAGGCATTCAATATCGCTTCGGTCATTGTTTCCATTTGGGGTGCCGGCAAGGAGCCGTTTTGGCAGCAGTCCTACACCGACCTGGTGAGGTACGTCATTACCCTGCATCGCGTCCGTGATGGGTACGTGACCTTGCTCGACGTGTTTCGCACGGTCATCAGCGCGGGGAAGCTGGAGGATATGCTGATTGAGATCGGAGCGCGCTTCAGCCGCGCCTCTTATGTCGGGCTCAGCCAGGAAACGTATCAGGCCAATGCTCCGTTGCTGGCATCGTTCAGCTTCGAGTTGAATGCGACGACCAACCAATATATGGCCCCGTGGAGCCACGAACTGGAGCGACTGCTCGTAGAGCACACGGCCTGCGAAGCGACTGTGTACAGCCGCAAGTCCTACGACGCGGCGCTGCAGGACCGCTGGCAGAGCGTTCATTATTGGTACTGGGAGCATTGGAAGTTTTTCCGTTCCGAAGTTAAGACCAGCATCGTCCAGGGTATCGAGGTCTTCCTGTCGCTATTTGAAACCGACCCGGATGTGCGCCGCGTCTTCTGCCCGCCGAAGGAACTCTACGTGGGTGAGGCTTGCCCATCGGACCCGCACGGTCAAGTGCTCCGTCCGTTTGAGGAGTTGATCGAGCAGGGTAAGATCGTGGGCCTGGACTTTCCCGTGGCGCTCAATCCGGCAGTCGCCAAGGTGATCGGCACCATGATGAAGGTGGACTATCAGCGGGCCGTGCTGCTGCGCATCCCGAAGATGGAGGCCAACCCCAAACAGCACTTCCGTCCGACCGTTTTTCTCTGCGACGAGTATCAGAACTTCGCCACGGTGGGCGGCAACAATCCGACTGGCGATGAACGCTTTCTGTCGATCTCCCGCCAGCCCCGGTGCATCCCCATTGTCGCGACGCAAAGCATCTCGTCACTGAAAGACGCACTCCCCAACGAAGGCGTGAAGACATTGCTTCAGGCGTTTCGTACGAAGGTGTTTCTGACCACCACCGACCCGGACACGGCCCGATATGCGTCGGAACTCTGCGGCAAGGCGGACAAGACCCGCATTAGCTATACCGTCTCGGAGTCGAGCAGTAATGCCAACGTCGGATGGCTCAGTGGCCGCACGTCGTCCAGCAAGGGTTCTGTCTCCGCCTCCAAACAGTATCAGAAGCATAAGGAGCCACTGTTCGAAGAGAAGGTCTTTCTCGATCTCAAAAACGCGCAGGCCGTGGCCGTGGTCTATGACGGCATCACTCCGTTGCCGCCGACCTACTGCTATTTGAAGCCCGACTTTTTGCCCGTCTCGATGAGTTGGTTCGAACAGGAAAAGATCGAGTTCGATCCAGAAAGGTTAGGTGGATGAGCTTTGACGTCATTATTCCCTTTCTGAAACCCATCAAGCATCTGCTCGAATCGGAGACCGTCTCCGAGATCATGGTGAACCCGGATTCGTCGGTGTGGATCGAAGAAGGTGGACGAGTCCAACTGCTGCCCGGCATTCGCTTCGACGATGGCGCTCTTCAGACCGGCCTTGAAGTCATTGCCAATCGCTTCGGTAAGAAACTCGACGCAGACTCGCCGATTATGAATCTGCGCCTGCCCGATGGCAGCCGCATGGCGGCGATGATTCCGCCGATCGTCAATCCCCGGCCCGTGGTAACCATCCGTAAGTTCACGTCTCGAAACTTTACGATTTCCGATCTGGTTCAGAGCAAGATGCTGACG
Organism: Occallatibacter sp.; assembly: GCA_050015115.1. GTDB lineage: Bacteria > Acidobacteriota > Terriglobia > Terriglobales > Acidobacteriaceae > Telmatobacter. The sequence continues at coordinate 24,655 of JBEKCA010000025.1, read as the reverse complement.
GAAGAACAGGCGGCGACACTTACGGGTGCCGTACGAGCGGGCCAGAACATCCTAGTCGCAGGCGGCACGGGCAGCGGCAAAACCACGTTGCTCAATGTGCTGGCAGACGCAATCCCCGAAGACGAACGCATCCTGATGATCGAAGACACTGCGGAACTTCACATCCGCAAACCTCATATCGTCTCTACCGAGTCCCAGACCGACACACATCGCGGCAAGGTAACCTTCGACGACTTGCTGAAGGCAGTTCTGCGCCACCGGCCTGATCGCATTGTCGTCGGCGAAGTACGCGGGCCGGAAGCCCGGACGCTACTCGACGCCATGAACACTGGACACCGCGGCACCCTGGCCACGATTCACGCGAGCAGTACGGAAGAGGCTCTGCACCGGCTTGCCACGCTCGCGCTACGAGCGGGCGGAGCGCTTTCTTTCGACACAGTAGCCGCCGAGGCAAGGCGAAGTCTCGACCTCGTGATCTACATTTCACGTTACGAGGGGCGGCGTTCTATAGAGAGCGTTATGACTGTGACGCGAACGTGAAAACGACCGGATTCGGGAAATTCATCGCGCGAATTCGGCCGGCCAGACTCAGCCTTCAACGGAAACCCGGTCACGATGTTCATGCAGCATTTCCAGGTTCCCTTGGTTGTCTCGATAGTGTTTTGCATGAACTGCGGTCTCTACGGCCAAGTCGATTGAAATCTGTGTTCCATCGTCGAATTCGATATGGACCTCGCGCCCGTAGGGCGGATCGTCATATACGCGAAGACATCGAATAACCTTGTCGGCAGCCTCTGGCAGTTCCATAAACGGACGGCTCACAGTACCCTCCACAGCGCTCGAAGCGTTCGGATAACGACAGAATAACGCAAATTCCGTGTCCCTTATTTAGGGAATAGCTCCGAAGTTTACAACACTGTCATCTGTGGGGGAACAGAAGCCGGAGACAACTCGGAAATCGAGGCGAGCCAGAAACGCGCCATTCCAGCGAGCCTATGATGGCTTTCTAGAACGGTTGATCGCTGCCCGTCAAGAGGCAAATCTTACCCAACGGGAAGTGTCCGCCCTCATGGGCAGGCCGCATACCTTTCTCTCGAAATGCGAAAGCGGCGAACGAAGTGTGGATGTGATGGAACTGCTGCAACTTGCCCAAATCTACAAGAAGTCCGTGAGTCATTTTCTGCATTGATTCCCCTTCCTAGCGTAATCCGCTCATTTCATGAAGGATCTTGTCCACAAAAGCCTTGAGTGTCGGATGCCGGTTCTCTTCCCGGACGAACAACCCACACTTCCTGATGAGTGTTCGAGGCGTCAGCGGCCTTCCTACAACGGAAGGCCTTGAAACCGCCGAAGCCGCTACCATGCAGAGACCCATCTTGTGCTCTACCATGGTCACGGCCTCTGGCGAGGCAAAGGCATCGGCCACGATTCCGAGAGAGACGCCGAATCCAGCAAAGAACTCCTCAATCTCGCGATGCATCCCCGGTAGAATTTCGCGCGCGACGGCGATGACCGGCTCCCCATCGATATCCTGGGGACGAATCCATGGCTTCGCCGCCAGAGGGTGCGTACTTGGCATACAGACGACTACCGGCTCCTCAAACAGCACATACGAAATCAGGTCCGGTTCAGTGACCGGAAGGAATCCAAGGCCGGCATGGATCGTTCCGTCGGCCACACGCTGGACGGCTGTCGAAGTCAGCAAGGGAATGTGTTCGATCTGAATGCCCGGGGAATCATCGAGGCGAAGCTTCAGAATCGCGGTCAACACCCGAGGTGGCAGGTATGTGGAATGGCCGACAAGCAAACGCCCTGATTCGAGTTCCAACAAGGACAGCGCCTTGTCCTCTGCGAGCAATGTCTCCTCCAATGCCTTAACGGCATCGGGATAAAACCTCTCACCGGCCTGCGTAAGCGCCATGCCATTGTCTATCCTCATAAACAACGGCCTGCTGAGAACTCTGTTGACGGCATGTATGCGCTTTTGGACTGCGGATGGGCTGATGCCAAGAGCTTTGGCCGCTCCCACCATAGTCCTCTTTTGAGCAAGCGTCACTACTGCCACCATCATGTCGATCGTGATCCGCGGAATACGCATCGACACCTCGACAAAACAGCCTCTATCGGCACGATTCAAGACACAACGGCTTGGATTGCGCCGTATCTTCGAATCCTCGACATGCCGAGTCGAACGAGTGCATGCCGCATCACCAAGGCGACTTTCTTGTTTTGTCTACTCTGTCTGCGCATGTGGCCAATCGGTGCAGCCTGTCGTACAGTGATGCAGTCTGCAACGATTGAGATCGCCGAAGGTGTCGTCATGACAATCGGCTGTTGAAGCGCTCAATGCGCATCTGAGTGCCACGCAGTCACTTCTCAAACCGACATTTCGAACGAATTGCTGAAGTTGGAGTTAAGTAGGGACTGACGGAACTCAACTTCCAATCTGAAGACAGTTGCTTACCGGAGGACCTCGGAGCTACCTTCGACTTGGGAAAGCACATAGAACGGATTTCTTCCATTCCAGGTTTCAGGTCCAATCTCCTTGGCGCGACCTCAAGACACGGAGTCTGAGCCTCTGTCCACATTAGAGATTGAAACTGCCTCTCTTCGCATGTCCCATATGGTAGATACCATTCACTTATCGTGAAAAATTCTTGCAATTTTGGCTGACCGGGCGCTACAATTCGAGAACGCTAGGCCCCCTTTCTCTTTCTCCACAGGGAGGCCATCAGATGCTGACCTCCAAAATTTTGCCTTTTTCGCTTTTCCTACTCTATGGCGGCATAGATCGAGATGCTGAGATTGTCAGCCAGTGGTAGGCTTGCAGCCATTCGTGTTTCGGCGCTTGCGCGGTCCGCAGACCTTTGTAGTTGAGGACAGCAAACGATTGCCGGAATGTAATCCAGGGCGTCGCCTATGGTTTCGCTTGAGGCATTCTCTGAGTTGCTGGAGGTTCTCTATTCGGCCCCGCTCGATCAGGAGCAGTGGGAGCGCTTCCTCGTGCTTCTCAGTAAACACACAGATTCCGCTCTTGCCGTCTTTCTTTGCGCTGACAGCCGATTCGGACTCTCATGCCGCGCTCAGGGAGGCAGCTCGCCTGATGCTCGCGTGGACGTTCTGGCCTATAACGAACGCTACGTTCACAGCGATCCCTTTCGGACACCATGCTTGCGGAACCCCACTCCCAGAGTGGTTCAGGGGGACGAACTGCTACCCAACGAAGGCCTGCTTCGAACCGATCTGTATCGCGACCTTCTTGCGCCAAATCGTTGCCGCTTTGCCACCATGATTCTGCTCACGCTTACGGTGCGGCGGATAGAACTCATCACCATCTGGCGCACCATTGACCAAGGCTCCATGGACGAGGACTGTAATCACCTTTTGAATTTGCTATTTCCGCATATCCAGAAGGCGCTTGAAATTCGTCAGGTTCTAGGCGTTACGCAGCAGCGTCTGGCGGGCGCTGAAGCAATGGCCGACGCAAGTTCCACGGCCACGTTCCTCCTTACTCGGCATGGGCGCGTCGTTCATCACAACGCTGCTGCCGATGCGCTCGTTTCCGACCGAAGTTCTCTCACGCTCCGAGACGGCGCTCTTGTTGCCGCTCATGATCAGTCGCGTGAAACCCTGCGCACCACATTCCTCAAAGCAGCGACACCCAACTCTACACCAGAACTTCCATTCCCGGCTCATGCTCTTTCCCTTCCGCGTACCGACGGTCGGCAACCACTCCAGTTGCTGGCCACACAGCTGCCGCACGCCCACCGCAGCCGTTGCGGCGCAGACCTTCTCCTGCTCGTCACCGATCCGGAAAGGACATCTTCGTTTCCGGACAGTGTACTTCGCACACTGTACGCGCTCACATCCGCTGAGACCGAAGTCGCCAACGGGCTCCTGATGGGTTATTCGATTCAAGAGATCGCCTCTTTGCGCCGCGTCTCCACGGGAACCACGCGGAACCAACTGAAGAGCATACTTAGCAAGACCTCAACCGCGCGACAAAGCGACCTGATGCGCCTCCTGGCGACTCTACCGCAACATCCTGCACCGCTCTCGCCCAATTAATAAATATTTGCATGCATATCCCATTTGGGATATGCGCAAAATGCTCGCGCGCGGTAGCCTTCGGGCAGTGATGCGGAAAATGGCCTCACCACTTCCAATACTGTCGCGTGAGATCACATTCCCCTGTGAGATCTACTTGCGTAGGCATTGAATTCGCTTTAAGGCTTCACAGTAATCTTCACGGTTCAACTCCGTGGATAGTGTAATCTTTGTCCTCTTTTGCGTTTGGATTTCGCTTATCTAGGCGGCACGTGCTTCGCGGTACATTGCGAATTGCGCAACAACTTTCTTCCCTGTCGTGTCTTGTTTGTTTTTGCCTTGGAGGTCTTTCCGATGAACATAACTAGTCCCTTGCGTCTCTGTGCGCTTCGAAAGTTCACTTTGTTCCGCTACAAGTGGAAAATGAGCATCGCATTTACGATTCGCGTTCTCCTCGCAACTCTGGCAGGGACCATGGAGTTGGTACTGGTAACACCCTGTGCGCAGAGCCAGCAATCATCCGTCCCAGACCATTCCGTTATGGCCGAGAACTACGGCAAGCTGCCTTTGAGCTTTGAAGCCAACTATGGGCAAAGCGATCCGCAGGTAAAGTTTCAGTCACGGGGCGGCGGTTACTCGCTTTTTCTGACGAATTCATCCGCGGTGTTGGCGCTGACAGAACAGGATGCCGCCGATGCAAAAGCCGGCCGGGCAGTCGTAAATGGACTGAAAACCGATTCAGTTCCCCAGACCGGCAAGACTGACGTGGTGCGAATGGAGTTGGCTGGAGCAAGCCACAATATACACGTAACCGGCGTCGATCGACTGGCGGGCAAGACCAATTACTTCATTGGCGATGATCCAGTCAACTGGCTCAGTGACCTGCCGACCTACGCGAAGGTTCAATACACGGGCGTTTATCCGGGCATCGACCTGATCTACTACGGCAACCAGCAGCAGTTGGAATATGACTTCGTTTTAGCGGCGGGGGCCAATCCAAAGCCAATCCGCCTGCAATTTGCAGGGGCGAAGAAACTCAAACTGACCGCCGATGGGAATCTGACGATTGCAGCGACGAATGGAGAGATAGCTTTTCGCAAGCCTGTCATCTATCAGGTCAAGAACGGCCATCGCCAGCCGGTTGAAGGGCACTTCTCGTTGCGGGCAAAAAACGCAGTTGGCTTCGCCTTGGGCCAGTATGACCACATGAAGCCGCTGGTGATCGACCCCGTTCTGGTTTACTCAACCTACTTCGGAACCGGAATATCTGCGAGTGCCATTGCGGTGGATGGCCTGGGTAATGTGTATCTGACCGGCGCGTCGAACCTCGGCTCCACAGGAGGGCTCAGCGGGGGCGTCCCCGTGACGACGGGCGCTTTCCAGACCGTGAACCACGGTGAAGCCTGCCCACTTCCATCTTGCTATGGCGCAACAAATGCCTATGTTACCAAACTCAACCCAACAGGCACCGCATTGATCTACTCGACCTATCTTGGCGGTAGCTATTGGGATCAAGGTACAAGCATTGCTGTGGATAACGCTGGCAACGCTTATGTGACCGGTATGGCGAATTCGACTAATTTTCCGGTAACAGCGGGGGCCTTCCAGACCGTGAACAAAGCAGGGCACCTGGACATAAATAATTCGACAAATGTCATCAATGTTCCGAACGCATTTGTTACCAAACTCAACCCGACGGGCACGGCCCTTATCTACTCCACGTACTTAGGTGGTAGCGGCATCAGTTTTCCCTTCAACGCGACCTGCGCGAGCCCTTGTCCTCCCTATAGTACCGCTGGCGACTATACCACCAGCATCGCGGTCGATAACACTGGCAACGTCTATGTGACGGGAACTGTGAATTCGCTTGATTTCCCCGTAACTTCGGGAGCATTTCAAACCGTGAATCATGTGCCTGGATGGGTTTTACCTGAATACTTGGTTCCCAGCAACGCCTTTGTCACGAAGCTCAATCCGTCTGGAACGGCACTCGTGTATTCCAGCTATCTGGGAGGGAGTGGTGATCCAACTTCTAGTGTGGGTGATGTGGGCAATAGCATTGCGGTGGATTCTTCAGGGAACGCCTATGTGACAGGATATACCGCATCAGCCGATTTCCCGGTGACATCGAGCGCGTTCCAGAGTGTAAACAACGCTGCAGCACTACATGACAGCATCTCCTTTGTTACCAAGCTGAACGCAGCCGGTACCGCACTGCTCTATTCGACTTTTCTTGGTGGCAGCGCCAGCTTCTCTGGTCAGTCAGTGGATTATGGTACGGGCATCGCAGTGGACGGATCAGGCAATGCTTATGTGACCGGAAAGGCTCGTTCAACAAACTTTCCAGTAACGGTTGGCGCATTCCAGACCGTGAACAACGCTGCCGCAGCAAATGGCAGCAACGCCTTTATCACCAAGCTGAACTCAGCTGGTACGGGACTGCTGTATTCGACATATCTCGGTGGTAACGATAACGGACTTGCTTCGTATGCGGGTGATTACGGCACTGGCATCGCTGTGGATGGCTCGGGAAACGCCTATGTGACCGGGTACGCTTATTCAACAAATTTTCCCGTGACGGCGGGCGCATTTCAGACTGTGAACAACGCTGCCACATTAAAACAAGACAACGCCTTTGTCGCCAAGCTGAATGCAAGTGGTACCGCACTGCAGTATTCGACTTATCTTGGCGGCAGCGGCAGCAGCGGCGCGGATACGGGTGATTATGGCATCGGCATTGCTCTCGACGGTTCGGACAATGCCTATGTAATAGGCATCGCATCATCATCTAACTTTCCCATAACAGCGGGCGCATACCAAACGACCCTACCTCAATATTATGCAAGCCCATTCATCGCGAAGCTGAACCTGAGTAACGGGCTTTTAGCACCCACGGTAACGGTCACGCCATCTTCATCGAGTATTACAACGGCGCAGGCGTTAACTGTGACGGTCGCGGTCAACGGTGCAAGCGGCAGTCCGACCCCGACGGGCTCGGTCACACTGACCGGCGGCGGCTATACCTCCGGGGCAGAGACGCTCAGCGCGGGCAGCGTAACCATCGATATTCCCGCCGATTCGCTGGCGACTGGGGTTGACACCCTGACGGCCACTTACACGCCTGATTCCTCAAGTTCCTCGACCTACGATATCTCGACGGGAACGAGTTCGGTCACGGTGACCACTCCGGCCGTGACGCTCTCGCCGACGAGCCTTACCTTCGCAACGCAAACAACTGGTTCAACGAGCATGGCGCAGACCATCACGCTCACGAACTCTGGAACGGCAGCGCTCTCCATCACCTCCATCAGCGCATCGGGTGACTTCGCCGAAACGCAAACATGCGGGAGCAGCGTTGCTACTGGAGCAACCTGCACCATTTCGGTGACCTTCTCTCCGACGGCGGCGGGGAGCCAAACTGGTTTGCTTACGATCACAGACAACGCCACGGGATCGCCGCAGACTGTGGCCTTGAGCGGCACGGGAACTACAAGTGGCACTGGAACTCCCGTTACTGTTTCGACTACCTCAACTGGTATGGCAATCAGTTCTCCGGGCGGAACAAGCACAGCAACAATTCAATTAACGCCCGTGGGGGGATTTACTGGGACCGTTAACCTAACGTGCAGTGTGCTGTACCAAGGCCAAGGAAGCGCAACGGATGCTCCAACCTGTAGTTTCAGTCCAGCGCAAGCGAGCATAACAGGAAGCGCAGCGGTCTCTAGCACTTTGACGGTCTCAACGACCGCTGCGAGCGGTTCAGCGCGGCTTGGTGGCAACTGGAAAAGCGCGGGCGGCATTATGGCAGCATTTCTGTTTCTTGGACTGGTGCCTCGGCGACGCTGGCGTGGAATGGCATTGCTTGTTCTTCTATGCATTGTCGCGACAAGCGCGCTTGTGGGCTGTGGCGGAGGCGGCTCACCCGCAGGTGGTGGCACCACACCACCTGCGAATCCTGGGACAACGGCCGGCAGCTACAGTGTCACAGTAACGGCAACGAGCGGCACGGTTACTGCCTCTACAATCATCCCGCTGTCGGTGCAATAGCATTGACAGCGATTCCGCTAAGCGTTAAGTGAGAACGCCACGACTTTCAGTTCATTGAACAACGAAACAACCAGGATGTTAGAGAATTCCATTGTTTGATCAAAGGAGAATTGAGCTTGAAAACATTTCGGATCGACCTTTTGTGTACTTCTGTACTTGTCATAGCTTCAATAACGGTTCCGCGCGCATACAGTCAGGGGAATTGCGCAGCAGTGGTTCAGCAGGAGTCCTACAACACTACCCAGGGAACTCATTATTTCTACGGTTGGGCTTCCGGCCAGCCGACCGTCGAAGCGGCCGTATTGGAGGCGCGAAAGTATGCCACCCAGAAAAGAGGTGACGAGCCGCTGAAAAACGACCCTGCCAGTTCTGACGTGGTTGTGAAGAGTTCCTGTGGCCAGCCCCACGGTGCTTTGGCAGTGCAACTCAAGACTGATTCGGACGACGGAACCTATTGGTATGTCAATGGCATCGTCTTCAGCTCTTCTGAAGTTGATGCAAAGTCGGAGGCAGTCCCGAGGTGCGTCGCCCAGAACACCCAGACAAGAATAACCTGTATTGTGATCGGGTCATGGTGACCAAATCCCACGAAGAGTGATGGACTCAAGGAGGCCTTATGAACAAAGCAATGCTAACCGCCGCCCTGCTTCTCTTTTCTTCAACATTCAATGCGGTCGCCCAGAAGGCGATCAAAATCACCCTTACATTCAACACAACTTCCGATGACAAAGATTGGAACACCGAAATGCGAGCAAGCTTCGTTTGCAATGGCCTAGTAGTAGCGCAACTGAACTGTTGCAATCAAAATCATGACATGGACCACTGGGATAATAATTCGACCACATCACGGGATATTTTAGACCCTCAACCTTTCGCGAAAGGATCGTTGGCCGGTTGCACCTATATTCTGGGAATAGTAGCCGTTGGAAATGACACTTGGGTCGTTATCCCAACTGTTGATGTGTATTATGACGACGGAAGCCATACGACACAAACATTCAACCAAACCGTACTCACATCCGCTTCGAGCAACCTATACAGCAAATCGTTCCCGTTGCAGTGAATATCATTCCGCAGGTTGATCTAAGCGTACGATCTACAATCGGGCTATCGCCCCGGCAGCGACAACATCAGGCGCATCAATTCCGATTGGCGATGGGTTTCGGTTTTAGCCTGCACGCGCTTGAGTTGGAGGCGAGTCGTTGAGATCGTTGTGTGCATCTGTTCGGCGACTTGGCTAACGTCCAGGCCCTGGAGCAGCAGGTCGGCGAGGCGGGCCTCCGCCGGAGTGAGTGCATAGAGCGCGCGGAGTGCGGCGGCTCGTGAGCGTGGAACGGCGGACGGGTCGCTGAATTGAATGATGGCCGTGGCTTGCGGTTCGTTCATGAGCGAACCAGGGCAGAAGGGAGAAACGACAACCTGCAAGGGGCGGAGCGGCGGTTTGCGCGTAATGAGCAGCGCCCCGCCAGCTTGGGCGGTCCAACTGCTGATGGTGGCCTTACCTGCCGCTTGCGACCGAACACGCACCGCTTGCTCCATGCCATGGCCAGCGCCGGTCTGGCAGGCTCCCGCGATCAAGGCGTCGAGCGATCTCTGTTCACGATCGGAGTCGACCTTCAGCCGGCCATTGTTCTCCCAGATTCCGTCCTGTGCCGCAAGCAACCGATCCGCTCCTTGCGTCATCCGGAGAACGGTTCTGTCCTGTCGCACCATGCAAATGGCGATTTCCATACCATCGGCGCCGTGGCTCAGCATTGCGTTTGCCGTTTGAAGATCATGGAACGATTTTGACAGTCGGAGCGCCTGCCGCAAGTGAGGTGTAAGAGCTGTGAGAAGTTTGAGTTCAGCCTCGTCGAAGTATGGTGCCGCGTTCGAGCGAACCATGCTGATGGATGCATGGCAGCCAGTGCGCTCTGCCAGCTTCACCCATATCATTGGGCCTATGTCGAAGGGTTGCAAATAGCCCGCATATACCTCTGTGCGTTTATTCTCGGACTCGGAGATGATGGATTGACTTACGCCGCAATCCGCACTGCGAAAGCGATCTATAACCCGCTGCAGATACATATCCTTTTTCCAGAAATATTTTCTGTATGCGCTAATAGCTTCTGCTGGGTAACCAACTGTCTCCGAAAAATTCCAAGTTTGGAGCTGGAGAGTCGTATCTACTCGAAATGTGTGCTCACGGACAATCGCCCCCTTGGCGTTGACCACCTGCGCCAGTTCATTCAAGAAGACTTGAAAGCGCGCAGGAGTTGTCGCCCCTTCGTAAAGGAGGAGAAGCAGGCGAGAGATGTCTTCTTCTGCGACCAATCCGTGGCCTCCCAACGGGTTGGATCATGGGGAGGCTAGAATAGCGTAATCCGTCGCCAAAATCAACAAGATCATGGCTTTGACGTTGCCGATCAGATTGACTTAGCGCAATCTGCCTTCAGATGCGAGAAGTCAGAAAGTCGAGCAAGTCCTGATTCAGCTTGTCCCGTTGGCTCAGGGGAAGGGCATGTCCTGCGGTTTCGTAGATTTCCAGTCGCGCCCCAGGAATCGCCTCTGCCGTCGGGTGGCCGCTCAGATGTAACGGCAATATCTTGTCACAGTCTCCTTGAATGACAAGGGTTGGAACGTCAATTGCAGCAAGATCCGCACGAAAGTCGGACCGCCAAGCCGTTTGTAGGCAGCCTCGCGCAGCGATGAGGGAGGTTTGCAGGCCGAGCTGGTAGACCCATTCCTTCATGTCGGGCGACACTTTTTCATCATCTCCCCACAAACTGTCAGCCATCAATCTCAACGCATTTGGATAGTCCGCAGAGATCGCTTTATCGAGCTGGTCGAGGATCGATGGATCAAGACCCATAGGATTGTCGTCGGTCCTGATCATGAATGGCGTGTTTGGTGCGACGAGGACAGCTCCCGCGGTTCTCGCGCTCCCAGATTCGGAGAGGTATCGGGCAATCTCGCCCGCGCCCATGGAATGACCGACAAGCACGGCATCGCTAAGGTCGAGATGGTTGAGCAGGGCAGCGAGATCAACGGCGAGAGTGTCGGAATCATACCCGCTGCCTGGACAGTCTGACCGACCGTGCCCTCGGCGGTCGTAGGCAATACAGCGAAAGCCATGCTGCATGAGAAACGCCATCTGATAGGCCCATGCGTCAGATTGCAGGGCATACGCGTGCAGAAAAACCACAGGCTGCCCCTCACCCCAGTCTTTGAAGTGAAGGCAAACCCCGTCAGGAGTATTGAACGTCGGCACAGGCCGAGTATAGCAAAATAAAGATTTCACTCAAGTTGATGTAGGCTCCGGCGGCAGTTGAAAACATATTGAGCAACACCTCAACCGCGCGTCAAAGCGCCCCGATGCTCCTCCTGATGGCTTTGCCGCACCCGCCTGCGCCCGGCTCACCCAATTCATAAATATTCGCGCGCATATCCCATTTGGGATATGCGCGAACCGCGCGGTATCCGCTATCCTCAAGAATCGCAGAAGTTCCTCTGTGATTACATTCCCCGCGATCACATCCCCTGTGGGGCCTCTCATGCGCAGTGCCGAAAAATCAGATTTTTGCTTCATCCCCTCTTCGTGGTGGAGCGGGGGCAGTACATTCCAAAAGGACGGAAAACAACAATGAAACGACTTGCATTCCTTTGCCTTGTGATCACGATGGGAACCATTGCGCTGGCGCAGCAGCCTACCGAATGGCGACCCAATATCTCAGAGGACAATAAGGCAGCAACGCAAGCTGATACGGTGACTTTCATAACTCAGATGTTGACGAAAGGCGATAGCCTTAGAACGCTGTCCGTGAACAGCGACGCCGAATGTAAACTCGCCATCAGCAATGTGGCGTTGGCTCAATTCCAACGCCCCATGCAGCACATGTTAGAAATGCCTAATCAGCCCACCATTAGTCTAGCCATTTTCGACGGAAATGGGGTAAGCCTCCAAAGGGTGGGCGCAAAGATGCATTTTTGGACAATCCGTCTGGAGAACAGACAGATAGATTTTGGCCGGATTGATCCGCTGGAGATTGAAGTTAAACCAACGCAGCAAATGTGGACCGTCAGAATTGCGGGGACCTCAGGCCAAGCCATCGGTAGCAAGGTCTCAGCAACCTACGAAGGAAAGATTCCCAATGACCAAGATAATCTGGATGTGACTCTCCATCTGATTCAGGGGCTTGGGTTGACCGTGCCGTGCTCCACTCATCCCCCTGACGCTCTCTCGTGCAAAACCACTGAAACCTCTGTCACGGATACCGAGTTTCTTGTTTCCGATTTAGAGATCGCACATCGGATCGCGCGCGCGATGATGCATGAGGCTCTTGTCTGCGGCGGCAAGAAGGCAGTTAGTCCATTTTGAAAGGTCAGAATCGATGATGAAACACTTTGTATTTCTTTGCCTTGTGCTCACGTCAGGAACAATTGCAATGGCACAGCAGCCCGCTGAGTGGCGGCCGGGATTTGCTGAGGACAACAAGGCCGCTACGCTTGCGGATACGAGTGCCTTCATGGTGGGGGTATTGAACTCTCCCGTTGTGCAGTTTTCCTCAGCCCCAAACCAACGAATTTGGGATGCTGAAGCGCCTCAAGGGTGCAGTCTCCACTTCTTCCAACATTTCAACTTCGAGAATGGCAACCCACCTGACTCTTTCAATGCTCTCGTCCTTCTTAGCCGCATTGACCCGCTTTCAATATCGGTAAAGCCCCAAACAGACGAATTTTACGTAAGCTTCTCGGGAACAAATCAGCTTATGGTTATCCTTTATCGGGCGGCAGTCTATAGGGACTTTAAGGGAATGAATCTCAGCAAAGGCGATGGCGCAACAGTCCCCTGCAATCCCCATGCTAAGAATTGCACTGAAGAAAACGGAGCAACTGCCGACTGGGGTATCCATTTTAGAGATCAGGAAATGGCCAAACGGTTCGCCCGTGCATTGATGCATAGCGCCCTACTGTGCGGGGGAGCGAAGTCAGTAAGTCCCTTCTGAGGAGGAGTAGAGATGCGAAAGGCAATCGTTGCAGCACTTTATTTCATGTGTGGACTTTCAACGATTGTAGCGTTCGGCCAACAACTTGACGATTGGCACCCAGAACGCGGAGTCGGTGCGCCCTTGCACTGGGACGATCTTCGTCCAGTTCTCATTGGCTCCGTCCTGGACTACGGCGACAATTATGGCGTTGGGAATACGCCGGATGTCAAAGGTCTTGCCGTCCACCTAGAGTACGAAATGACCTCGCCCGCATCATGTATGTTGCAAGAGCGGTCCTTCGATTACAAAAATGGAATCTCCTACAGCGCATTGGAGTCAATCGACTTCCGGCAAGTAGACCCATCGAGCGTTGCGGTTCAATGGAATAAAGATAGATCGCTTTATGTAGTGGTCTTCAAGAGCCTGCCAAGCAAGAGCCTTGGTGATACCGCAATCTACACGCGGCACGGCGAACTCCCCGAGGCCGAACTTTTCCCAATAGTTAGCCGGAGCATTCTAAGTAACATCGAGTGCGCCACGGGAGAGTCATCCTGCAGCAAAGAGGTAAAGGCTGGCGAGCAAAATTACGAGCTCTTCGTGAATGTTGATGTTGCACATCGCTTTGCAAACGCATCTATGCAAGCAGCACTATTGTGTGGAGGGACGAAATGACTTAGATCGCCCTCCAATCAGCTCTCGCGTGCAAACCTGGAGCGCCCTTTGTCAGCCCCTGATTGAAGTTAACAGGCCAACCCGGCCGAGGAGTATCAAATGAAGAAAATAGTCGGCGTGCTATTGACGATGCTCTCTGCCTTTGCAACATTAAGTGCTCAAACCTACGTTTATCACTACACTGGCGTCCAGTGGAGTCCGCAGTTGGGAGAAGATAATAAGGCAGCCACATGGGAGGATACAAGGACTTTCCTAGTGAACTCCTTCAACGATGATGACCACGTTTCTCTTACTCTGCCGCAGGACCTCCCCTACCGCGTGTTTGCAGATATGACCTATTCAGCGTCATCCCCTGCACGTTGCCAACTCAGCATCGGTAAGGCGCTAGAAGATGCGGCAGAGAGATACACAACGCGTGAAACGATACTGATTGATTTATCCAGGATTGATCCACTAACTATTATAGTCAAAGGCGTCAACCACCGAAAATCCCCTATGGGATTCGTGATCTCCCTGCAGGGGTCGAACGATTCTACAGCGATAACCGGGACGCGCTTTGTCTATGATAAAGAGAAAAGGGCTAGGTTGGCAAAGTACGGTAATTGGTATCCAATGTGGAACAATCTTGAGGGCGATATGTTCCGCATGGAGGACGTGAGGACATTTACTTGCGATAGCGGAGACAAGAAGTGCAGTCAACAGCCAATCAGTGAAAGCAGCGAAACTTTATCTGTAAAAGATCAGGAGACGTCTAAGCGGATTGCACTCGCTCTGATGCACGCGGCATTGCTCTGCGGCGGCCCTAAGTCCGTCAGCCCATTCTGAAAAGGGGTTGGACATGAACTCCAAGATACGATTTGCATTCGCGTCCGCTATGCTCGCCTACATTATGTCTTTGGCGAACGCGCAAAGCGCGAGCTACTATCAGCAAGCTGCAAGTCTGTATGACCAGGCGGCAGCGAAATGCTCGGAGCCAGGCGCTTCCTGCATGAGGCAATATGCGAATTACAACCGCTGCCTCTCCTCGCAGTACTCAGGCGGCGGTTCCTGTGGGTCGGGGCCGTCCTGCTCCACGGCCTGCCCCAGTTCTGCCCCTAGTGGAGGAACAAACTCTACGAGGAGTGGTTCCATCGGCGCCAGCAATCAAACCCAGCAGTTGGCAAATGAAATCGGCGATCTACTTGGCCAGTGGTCTGCCGCGCGTGACGCGAAGCGCGAGCGGGAGGCAGAAGAGCTTCAGCGCAAGCTGGAGCGAGAGGTGGCTCAAATGGAGGCTGAGAGCGCAGCGGAAGATGAGCGTGCGCGCGAAAGAGCCGCATTCCTGGCGGACCCCTCAGGCGCATCGATGCCTGCCAATCCCGCCGACCGGGGAGACGACGAGGCCAAATTGCGCGCTCAATTGTATGCTCAAGCAAGCACGGACTCGGGAACAGTTCAGCCGCAAACCGCCTCAGCTGATCCCTCTGACCAAATGGCGCAGATGAGGGCACAGATGACGGCTCAGGCGCGGCAGCAAGCCGAGCCCGATCCGCTGATCTCCTCCGTTACGCAAAACCCGCAGTTCATCTCCGCCTACGCGCAGGTGCAGGACCCACCGCCGGACGCTTCTCAGATAGGCACCCTCGACGATCTACTCGACGACAAGCCAATCGACCCCAGCGCAGCTAGTCTCTGGCAGGGCATGAAAGAGACAGCGATTAGCTGGACGAATTCTGCCGGAGACCTGCTCAAGAGTCATCCTCTACAGTCGATCGCGCAGAGCCTTGGGTTCAGCCAGGATCCGAACGCTGATCCGGTCCAGTCTGTCGTGCATAGCTGCGGAGTATCCATGCTCAAAGGCGCTGCTCCCTACCCTGCTGGCGGCGATGCTGCCGCCGCCGGATGCATGAATGCTGTAGAACAGCAAGGCATGGGTGTAGTCGGCATGGCATCGGATCAGATAGGGACTCAATAATATGCATCGACTTGCACAATACGTGTTCGCTCTTCTTGCCTTGAGCATTACTTGTGCTGCGCAGCCCTCGCCTCCGCCAGTGAGCACGCAGCAAGAATTCAATCGTGCCCATGATTTCTTTGCCTCAACTTCAGTTCAACTGTTGAAAGACATGGATCGCGATAAGGCGCGTGCCGGGTATCGGCGAGTTATTCAGATCGACCCACATTATCCTCCAGCCTGGTTCAATCTCGGCGTGCTGGCCGAAGCCGCCGGCGAATGGACAGAAGCAAGAACAGATTTCCAGAGATATATGACGATTGCTCCCGACGGCACCTATGCTAAGCGGGCGCAACGCGAGCTTGCTCTGATTGCGGATCGGGCCGCGCACCCTATTCCAATTCAGCAACGGCAATACGATGCGACGATAACCCGCGCCCGCGCTCTGCTATCCGCAAAGTTCTACAAAGAAGCGGTTGCCGAAGCCGCATCGGCTCAGGTGATCGACGATTCCCGCTGGGAGTCCTACACAGTAGTCTGCTTAGTAATGATTCAGCAGAACAAAACGGACGAGGCCGCAAGATTTCGGGAATTGGCTCTTGCGAGAACACCACAGGAACTCAAGAACAAGGTGTCCGATGTCCTCTCTGATCCTGCAAAATGAGATTGAGCTGATGATAGGCAGCCGGTGTCGTGCATCTGGTAGGCGCGACATGGGCGCACATGCTCGGCGTTTAAGTTGCTATAGGAGAGGTCGTAGCTCCAGGAGGCGAGCCTGGATCTCTTCCCACGAGGGATACTTGCGGTAACAAAGCACCTTGCACTGCCCTTCATATTCCGCTGCGATGGTCGCGGCCAGTTCCCTAGGTGGGAAGAGCGCATCGCTCTTGGCAAAGCTCATGTCGTTGGGGTGAAAATAGCTTCTCGAAAAATGGCTGCGGCTGATTTGATCGTAGTCCGCTTTGATTGCAGCGTATTCGGCAGACTTCAGCATGGCGATCACTTCGCCCTGCCTGGCAAGTTGGAACAGATCGTAATAGTGCCGGGCGTACGTTCCAATCGGCTGCCGGTCGCGCTTGAGCAATTCCACCTTGGCGTGGATGGCGAACATCTTTTCGACGAACGTCCGCCGGAAGTACAATAGCCGCAAGGGGAATCGTCGCTCATCCTCTGCGCCGAGCGAGGCGCCGGTTTCTTCCAGGAATTGTCCGATATAGGAACGCAGCTCAACAACACTGGTGGGTTCGCGGCCACTTGCCGTGCCGGCTTCGAGAAAAACACGACCGGCGACTTCGCCCGACCCGCCGAAACGCTGCGCATAGGAGAAGCGGTCGTTTCGCCCGAATCCGCCAATCGTTTGGCTCTCCTTCTCGACAAATGCGAGCGCAGGATGCGCTCCGACAGCATCACGCAGTTTCTTGAGTTCGCGATCAATGCCATTCTTTCCCAGAGCTGGTTTGAATGCGAGCGGATCGAGAAAAATATCGATATCTTCTGAAAATCTTTGAATCAGGTTCCAGCCTTTCGACAGGCTCGTGCCGCCTTTGAAGATCACTTGGTCGCCAGCGGTGACGGAGATGATCCGTAGGGCCTCTGTGACGTAGTAATCCTTCTCAATGACCGCGGGGCGCAATCCGCGCTCCCCAAAATGCTCCGCGGCCCTGAGAATCGCCTGCTCGAAATCGGGATGTTCATACAGCTTCATTTCAGTCCTCCACCAGCGCTTCCGACCCGCATGGGATCGAACTCTCGTCGTGCTCGCTCAGGTTCTATTTCTTCTCGGCGATGCCTTTGGCCTGCCAGCGGCGCGCGCCGGGTAGGCCGGTCAAAAGTCCGAAGTCGAACTTGGAAAATGGATTCAGAGAAGCCCGTAGCCGCTGGATCACGGCAGACTTCTTGCCGAGTTGTTCGCCTATAGCTCCAAGAATCGCGCGGACCCTTGGGGGTTCAGAGTCGGCCACTTTGAGGAGACGCTCAAAGCAGCCACTTTCAGACAACAGCGCCACGGTGCGCTCGATGGTTTCTGCTGGGGAGAGTTCGCTACTCTTTGCCCCCCGTCTCAAGAAGTCGAGCAGCGCGGCATCGGTCTCAGACAGTTTTCCCCACGCCTCCGGTCGGCGCGTGTGAACCACGGTTTCGCTCCCAATGAGCTTCCGGGGCAGGCTGAGCGCACTGGTAGAGACCTCATTGCGCCGTGCTGTTTGTGTGGTGAAGCTGAGAAGATTCGCGGCGGCGATTCCCGCAGGATAGACTGTCTTGCGTCGGGATGCGAGTTTCTGGATTGCAGTCGGACTTGGCAAACTCTTCCCAAACGTCGTTGGCCGGGCACTATAGTAGACGCCTTTGCTGAGACGTTCGATAGCCCCTTCCCGCTTGAGACGTGACAGCGATTGCGCGACCGCCGAAAATGGGAGGTCATCGAAATCTTCAAGCCGCCAAAGTCGTTCACCCGCACGCTCGATTCGGCGACGGACAAGGCCCATGACCTGGGTTGATCCGGTTGGCTGTCTTCTCAGTGTTCTCACCGCACCAGTGTCTTTCATTCGTGCTATTGTGTCAAGTTTTTTTGCTAGAAAACTTGACATAAAAGCATCAGTTTATACATTTCTGTTGTGCGGAAAGAGATTGACAATTAGAGGTAATCGTCGTACTTTCCCCGGTCTGACGAGGTTGCAGGCGAAATCGAACGCCAGCAGGACAAGCGTAACCGGTCGGCTGAGACGGCACGGCAACGGCAGCGCAGGGCCACTGAGATTGAGCGATTTTGGCAGTGGTCACCGGGTTGGATGGAGATGACCGGCAATGACGAGGAAGAGATTTTGAAGCGGTTCCCGAGCTATCGCGGGACGAAACCGGAGGCGAGGCGACGAAGGGGAATCCGCACGAGCATTCCCCAAACCCACCGCACTCTGTAAGAATTGGAATTCAACCAAGAGAAGCCAATGCCGCTTTCGCTCGCTGAATTCGTCAACCGCTGGAAGGCCAGCACGCTTACCGAGCGCGCCGCCGCGCAGTCACACTTCATCGACCTCTGCGAAGTGCTACACCAGCCGCACCCCGCCGCCGCCGATCAAACCGGAGACGCCTTCACCTTTGAGAAGCACGTCTCCACCGTGCGGGGCGGCAAGGGCTTTGCCGACGTGTGGAAGCGTGGCCACTTTGGTTGGGAGTACAAGGGCAAGCACCGGGACTTGAAAGCCGCTTACCTGCAATTGAATGACTACCGGGAAGACCTGGAAAATCCTCCTTTGCTGGTGGTCTGCGATCAAGACCGCTTCGAGGTGCATACCAACTTCACCGGGATGCGCCCGCACATCTACAAATTCAGCTTGGACGATCTGCTCTCGAATGCGCCCACCGTCGATTGCGCCCTGCCTCCGCTGGAAGTCTTGAGAGACACTTTCACCGCGCCGGAGCAACTTCGCCCCGAGCGCGCCGCCGCATTCGTCACAGAAGCGGCGGCCACGGAGTTTGCCAAGCTGGCCACCAGTCTGGAACAAAGCAATCTTGCCCAGCGCGGCAAAGCGGAGCCGCAAGCCGTTGCCCACTTCCTCATGCGTCTGTTGTTCTGCCTATTTGCCGACAGCATAGGCCTTCTGCCGGACCACCTTTTCCGGGAGATGATTGAGCGCAACCGCGCCAAGCCCGCTGTCTTTACCCGTATGCTGCGCCAACTCTTCGCAGCCATGGCCACTCCTGGAAACATCTTTGGCGCGCATGAGATTCACCATTTCAACGGCGGTCTTTTTGGCGACGATGAAGTCTTCGATCTGACCTCCGCCGATATGAGCACTCTCCGTGCTGCCTCTGCGCTGGATTGGTCAACGGTTGAACCGGCCATCTTCGGAACGCTTTTTGAGCGCAGCTTGGACCCCGGCAAACGGTCCCAACTCGGAGCACACTACACCAGCAAGCAAGACATTCTGCTGATTGTGGAGCCGGTAGTCATAGAGCCATTACAAGCCCGCTGGCAAGCGGTGAAGGCGGAGGCCCTGGCGCTGGCGGAGGCCGCAGACAAGCTCCCGAAAGGCGCGGCCTATAACAAGCTCCGAGCGCAAATGCAAGACAAGCTCTATGCGTGGCTGGCGGAACTCTCCGCCGTTCGCATCCTTGACCCGGCTTGTGGAAGCGGCAACTTCCTTTACCTTGCCTTGCGCCGGATGCTTGACCTGTGGCATGAGGTCTATCTTTTCAGCGCAGACCATGGACTCCCCACGCTCTTGCCGCATCAGGTTCACCCATCGCAGCTTTATGGACTGGAAACGAACGTCTACGCTCACGAACTGGCGTCTGTGGTGGTTTGGATAGGCTACCTGCAATGGCTCAATGACAAGGGCATTGGATGGCCTATAGAGCCGATCTTGCGCGTACTCGGCAACATTCAGCACCGGGACGCGATTCTTGACCATGATGCGGACGGCAAGCCGGTAGAACCCGCATGGCCGGACGCGGAATTCATCATTGGGAACCCACCTTTTCTTGGGGGAAAGAGACTGCGCACAGAGCTAGGCGACAACTATTTGGGTCAACTCTTCAGTGTCTATGCTGGCCGCGTCTCGCAAGAGGCCGATCTGGTGACGTACTGGTTTGAAAGGGCACGGGAACAAGTCGAAGCGGGAAAAGCGCGCCGCGCCGGTCTACTTGCCACGCAGGGCATACGGGGAGGCGCAAACCGCACAGTTCTGGAGCGGATTCTTGAAAGCGGCGGCATCTTCATGGCCTGGAGCGACCGCGATTGGGTATTGGACGGCGCGAACGTCCATGTCTCCATCGTTGGTTTCGATAATGGTTCAGAGCCAGAGTGCCGCCTTGATGGAAAGATAGTTCCACGCATCCATGCCGACCTCACCAGCGGAAGCGATACTACAACGGCTGAGATTCTGGCCGAAAATGCCGGACTCTGCTTCATGGGCACGACAAAAATTGGTGCCTTCGACATTGTGCCGGACGTAGCGGCGAAGATGCTCGCTGCCCCGCAGAATCCGAACGGGCGCTCCAATTCCGATGTGGTGAGACCTTGGGTTAACGGATTGGACCTCACGCGCAGACCTCGGGGCATGTTCATCATTGACTTTGGAGCATCAATGCCGGAGGCGGAAGCCGCTCTCTATGAATCACCCTTTGAGTTTCTCCGGCAAAACGTCTACCCAACACGTTGCGAGAATAACCGCGAATCCTACCGATTGAAATGGTGGTTACACGGTGAGGCAAGGCCGGATATGCGTAAGGCGCTCGCAGGTTTGAGGCGCTACATCGTGACCCCGAGCCTTGCAAAGCATCGTGTTTTCGTGTGGCTCCAGCCGGAAGTCCTGCCGGACCACCAGCTTTTTGTTTTCACCCGTGACGATGACTACTTTTTCGGCGTGTTGCATTCGCGCTTGCATCAGGTCTGGGCACTGCATATGGGAACAGCACTTGAGGACCGGCCACGGTATACGCCCACCTCTACGTTTGGAACCTACCCATTCCCCTGGCCACCGAGCAATGAGCCGAAAGACTCTCCGCTGGTGGAGGCCATCGCAAAGGCCGCCCGCGAACTGGTAGCGAAGCGGGACGCCTGGCTCAATCCGCCGAATGCCAGCGCAGAGGAATTGAAAAAACGGACGCTTACAAATCTCTACAATGCCCGCCCCAGTTGGCTTGCGGAGGCGCATCAAAAGTTGGACGCGGCGGTATTTGCGGCCTATGGCTGGCCCGTCACACTTACGGATGCGGAACTCCTGGAGCGCTTGCTGGCCTTGAACCATGAGCGCGCCGCCGCTTCACAAAAATAGCAGGGACCGCATTTCAGCCTTGCACTTTGCCGGTTAGGTCCGAGACTTTCTTCGCCGTCTTCAATCGGGCAAGCGTGACGTACCGTATACCCTGCAATGTGCCCCGTTGCGCGTCTCCAAAGGGAATTGCTGGTTCTAAGGCCGTCGCTTTGGCCGAAAACACCAGCTTGTATTTGCCGCCTTCGCCGTAGGGTTCAATGTGGTCAACCGGGGCGACGTGAGTAATGGCCGATACCGGATAGGTTTGATAGGCCGCAATGTACTTGATTTTGTCCAGCTTTCCGCCTGAGATGCGGATTGCAAACCAGCAACTATTGCCTAGAAACTCCTTCTCAAAGCCCTCTTTCTGTGCAGGGACGATGATGGTATCCGGTTCCTGAGACAACAGCTTCACCGGGGGCGCGACGGTTGAGGTCTTGGGTGTTGCCACCGCTTTTGGGACCTCGAAGGCCCGCAGTCCAACCAACGGGAGAATCTGAAGAATCTCGTTCAGGAAGGCTTGCGTATCGGCTTTCTCGGCTTCGGTGAGGCCCGGCTCCTGGGGCGCATTTCCATTATCAAGGCGGCAACGGTGCGCTTCGGTTGCCCGCTTCACCAGCGCGCATTCCAGCCAAGTGACATGGGCGCGATTGAGGCCGCCGCTATTTGAGACAAAGGTGATTCCCCAGTCCCAAAAGTCCTTGTTCTTGTAGTGGGAGTCGATGCGATCTCGCACGCCGTCGGCTTGTCCGACATAGATCGTGGGCAAATCGTCCTGTTCCTGATAGCCAACGAGAATGTAAACGCCAGCCCGGATGAACTCGGGGCGCTGGCGAACCTCTGTCCATTTGGAGCGGGGAAAAGCAATCCCCAGCCCGGTCCAATTCATGCGGTCAATGAGGCGGACGCCTTCAGGGTCACCATCGGGCACAAAAATGCGAATCGTAAAAGGGGCAGACATTCACCCTCGGTCTTTCTGTCCACAATCACCATCTGGTGGGCTGAAGAAATATGCCTCATGTTACCAGACAGGCGCGACCCGAGAGACCGCTCCGCTGGTGCAGGCGATTGCAGGGACCGTCCGGCTTGGTTCACGGCCTTCAATGGAGCCATCTTCAAGTATCAGTTGTCCGTCATTGCACCAGGAAGGTATTGCAGTAATCTGCGTCGCTTAGCTTTCCAGTTGAGAGCTTCGTTGTGGTGCCAAGATTCCGCAAGAGCAGGACAAACCGTGGATTCGTGCGATCGGCGGAAAAGTCTCGGAGGTTCTTCATCACTTCTGGATCATCAGCCCAGAGTGATGGAATCTTGTTCATTTCGTACATCAGTTTTGCTTTATATTCATTCGGTTGAGCTGGGCCGTTGCTAATCACCCACCTGAGACCAGTGAGAGCGATGATGCACTCGATTTTCTGTCTTCTGATCTCGTTCGCCTCCAAGTCCTGAGATGACTTTCTAACAGCCCAAACTGTGAAGAACCCGGCGACCAACGCACCGAGAATCGCACCGAGAATGCCTGATGCAAAGGAAATCGAATTAGATAACACTGCGTCTGTCATTGTATTTTCAGCTCCTATTTGTTTTGGATGTGTCAAGTATATCTGTACCGTTACAAGCACTCTGCGTTATGTGTTCTCGCCGCGCCAGTATCTTCCATTCGTGCTCTAGCGTCAAGTTTTGTTGCAATAAAACTTGACATCAAGGCGTTACTCTCTTGATTTTTGTTGGGCGGCAAGAACCTGAAAACACAAGGTAATCGTCATAAGCGTCCTGTGGAGTTTGGTTGCGCCGCTCTGCGCGGTCCAGATTGTGGCCGCTGCGTTTGGGTTCAGATCCTGCGGACAACTGCGGAGCAGAAACGCTGTTCGTTGCGGTTGCTGCGATTTTTTCCGATGCATTCTGATTCTCAGCCGTTCGTTAGTGTTGCGATTTCAGGCGACGCTTTCACGGCGATAACACGGGTTCAAATCCCGTCGGGGACGCCAATCATATCAATAACTTAGATAGAATCCCCAACTTCGCCGCCGGTCCAAAAAGGTCCATTAAGGACATTATTCATCCTCTGGAGGCTTTCTAGAGTTGAAAACCAGTCTCGCAATTTTGCTTTGCGCCGTGCGCTTGATGTCTGTCACCGCCTGCGCATAGACATTCATCGTCACGGAGATATTTGCGTGCCGCAGAAGCTCCTGCACGGTTTTCACATCCTCTCCATTCGACTTCAGAATCGTTGCGAACGAGTGCCGGAACGTGTGCCAGCCGACCTTTCCCGTAATCTCCGCTGCCTTGAGCGCAGGCCGGATGTACACGCGGAAAATAGAAAAGGACCAGTACGGCAGTTCTCCCCCGCTAGCGGGACTGGCAAATACCCAGTCGTCATCCATCGGGTAAGGCGACCGCCTACGCCACATCAGCAGAACTTCAGCCAGTTCGGGGTCGAGCGGAACCGGCTTCTGTGATGCTTCCGTTTTGCACGGGCCTACATGCTGAACGGCAATGGAACGGGTGACGTGCAATTCGAGGTTCTCGAAATCCACATCCGACCATTTCAGCGCCAGGAGTTCGCTCACTCGCAGCCCAGTGAGAATATCCAGGAGCACGGCCGTCTTGCCAGGCTCCTTGAGATGCAGGACAAGCGATTTAAGCTGCTCGATGTTCAACACCACCGGAACCTTCAGCCGCTTTGCGCTCTGACGCACCTGCGTAATCGGGTTTCGGTCGTGCCACTCCCAGCGAACTGCGTGATTGAAGATTGTGTGCATGAGATTGCGAATTTTTGCTTTGCTGCCATTTGCCAGCGGAAGCGAACGCAGCCACTCCTCGACAATGACTGCTTTCACATCCTTTAATCGGTAGGAAGACCACCGTGGAAGAATCCAACGGTCAAGATAGCCTTCATTCGTCCGAATGGTAGCAAATGTCTTTCCCGCGCCCTCGCACAATTCCTTTTCGCGGTAGTGTTGCGTTAGCGTTTGAAAGCTAATCGCGTCGATCTGAGTGCGAGGGGTTTCTGCGTTGACGTTTGCCCGAAGCGCGGCGACGGCCTTTTGCGCAGATGATTCGGTCGGAAACTCGTGGAGTGTTCCGATCATTGCGCTGCGACGTCTGCGAGTACCATCTAGTGTCCTGAGTCATTAATTCGTCTGCAAAATCGCGCGACGGAGTCGAGGATCTGGTCTGCGGTTTTATGCCAGATGAAGGGTTTTGGGTCGTGGTTGTGGTTTTCGATGTAGCGGTCG